>NZ_JANUEI010000003.1:0-749398 GCF_024809915.1 Serratia sp. BIGb0234 | reverse complement strand
GACTTGATATTTTTTTGAACCCGAAGGTTCTGGATATCGTCTTGTGGAGTGCCCACACAGATTGTCTGATAAATTGTTAAAGAGCAGTGAGTTAGCCGCCGTAGCTTGCTATCTCGAGGTGGCGTATAATACGCTTTCCTCTTTCAGAGTCAACCCCTAAATTTCAGGATTTTTTCTCTTCGAACCCCGGAGACTCTGTGAAGTTGTTCACATGTTCCGTGTCGATGGAGGCGCATTATAGGGAGCCGGTTCAGAATGACAAGGATTAATATTCACTTTTTATCTGACAGCTCACTATTCATGCACAACGTCTATTAAACCCGCTTTTTGATGGCTTCTGGCAGGTCTGCCAGGCTATTTAGCACCCAATCCGCCAGTTTCTCACCTTGTTCAGTGACCGGCTTACCGGTGCGCACCAGAACTTTAGTACCGACACCTGCCGCTATTGCCGCCTGCATATCTTCCGGTTTGTCACCCACCATATAAGAAGCGGCCATATCAATGTTCAATTCTTGCTGCGCTTGCAACAGCATGCCCGGCTCAGGTTTACGGCAGTCGCATGTCTGGCGGTACTCTTCTATTACTGCTTCAGGATGATGCGGACAGAAATAGATACCGTCCAGGTCAACATCGCGATCGGCCAGCGACCAATCCATCCACTCCGTCAGGTACATGAATTGGTCTTCGCTGAACTTGCCACGCGCAATGCCAGACTGGTTGGTCACCAATACTAAAGCAAAGCCCATCTTTTTAAGTTCGCGACAGGCGTCGATCACGCCATCTATAAAGTGGAAATTATCGATTTCATGGACGTAGCCATGATCGACATTAATCGTGCCGTCACGATCGAGGAAAATTGCTGGAACGCTTTGTGTCACCGGTTTGCTCCTGAGGGCCTGAAAACCCGGACAGTATCGCATGTTTTACCCGGTACTGAGAACGGCAGAGAACAGCGTTGATCGTTGACTTAGACGTCTAGACGCCTTAACATCTGATTTATACCTTGGTCCACGCCAAGGTTTACTTTTATCTAGCCACGGGCAACCACGCTAAAATAAGAAGAATATGATTAAACTTTCTAACATCACCAAAGTGTTCCAGCAGGGTTCGCGCACCATTAGCGCGCTCTCTGACGTGACTCTTCACGTCCCTGCCGGGCAAATTTATGGCGTTATCGGTGCATCAGGCGCCGGTAAAAGTACGCTGATCCGCTGCGCCAACATGCTTGAGCGCCCGACTTCCGGCCAGGTGTTGGTTGACGGACAGGATCTGACCTCGCTGTCTGAAAGCGAACTGACACGCGCACGCCGCCAAATCGGCATGATCTTCCAACACTTCAACCTGCTTTCTTCCCGCACGGTATTTGGCAACGTTGCGCTGCCGCTGGAGCTGGACAACACCCCACGGGCTGAAATCAAAAAGCGCGTAACCGAATTGCTGGAACTGGTCGGGTTGTCGGACAAACACGACGCCTACCCGGCCAATCTGTCCGGCGGCCAGAAGCAACGCGTGGCGATTGCCCGTGCGCTGGCAAGCCAACCGAAAGTCCTGCTGTGTGACGAAGCCACCAGCGCATTGGATCCAGCCACTACCCGTTCCATTCTGGAACTGCTGAAAGACATTAATCGTCGTCTCGGCCTGACCATCCTGTTGATCACCCATGAAATGGACGTGGTGAAACGCATCTGCGATCAGGTTGCGGTCATCAGCCAGGGGCAGTTGATTGAAAAAGACAGCGTCAGCGAAGTGTTCTCTCATCCGAAAACGCCGTTGGCCCAGCAGTTCATTCAATCCACATTGCATCTGGATATCCCCGATGATTATGCCAAGCGTCTGGCTCCGGAACGCAGCGGTGGCCGTCAGCCGCTGTTGCGTTTGGAATTCACCGGCCAGTCCGTTGATGCGCCGCTGCTGTCAGAAGCGGCTCGCCGTTTCAACGTCAACAACAATATCATCAGCGCCCAGATGGATTACGCCGGCGGCGTTAAATTCGGCGTGATGCTGGCAGAGCTGCACGGCAGCGATGAAGATGCGCTGGCAACGATTAAGTTCCTGCAGGAAAATCAGGTAAAAGTAGAGGTTCTGGGTTATGTCTGAGGCAATGATTTGGCTAATGGCGCGCGGCGTGTGGGAAACCGTCATGATGACCTTTGTCTCCGGCTTCTTCGGTTTCGTACTTGGCTTGCCGGTTGGTGTGCTGTTGTATGTGACTCGCCCGGGGCAAATCGCCGCCAACAATACGCTATACAGGACGCTGTCCGGGTTAGTGAACGTGTTCCGTTCCATTCCGTTCATTATCCTGCTGGTGTGGATGATTCCCTTTACGCGGATGATCGTCGGTACCTCTATCGGCCTGCAGGCGGCTATCGTGCCGCTGACGGTCGGCGCAGCGCCCTTTATCGCCCGTATGGTAGAAAACGCCCTGCTGGAGATCCCTTCTGGCCTGGTGGAAGCTGCCCGCGCAATGGGCGCAACCCCGATGCAAATCATCAAAAAGGTACTGCTGCCGGAAGCCCTGCCGGGCCTGGTCAACGCTGCCACCATTACCTTGATCACGTTGGTGGGCTATTCCGCCATGGGCGGTGCGGTAGGTGCCGGCGGGCTGGGGCAGATCGGTTATCAGTACGGTTATATAGGTTATAACGCCACAGTAATGAATACCGTATTAGTATTACTGGTGGTGCTGGTCTATCTGATTCAGTTCTGCGGTGATCGGATCGTCAAAGCCGTCACCCATAAATAGTTTTTACAGCAACTGCGCTCATACAGCGTATTTCAAATGCGAGTCTAAAGAGGAAGGGATATGTCGTTAAAATTTAAATCCATCGCGGCAATCGGCGCACTGATCGGTACTCTGGCTCTGGCAGGCTGCGGTCAGGAAGAAAAAGATCCGAACCATATCAAAATCGGCGTCATTGTCGGTGCTGAGCAGCAGGTTGCTGAAATCGCGCAAAAAGTGGCGAAAGAAAAATACGGTCTGGACGTCGAACTGGTGACCTTCAACGATTACGTGCTGCCGAACGAAGCACTGAGTAAAGGCGACATCGATTTGAACGCCTTCCAGCACAAACCGTATCTGGATCAGCAGATCAAAGATCGCGGCTATAAGTTGGTACCGGTCGGCAACACCTTCGTTTACCCGATTGCCGGTTACTCCAAGAAGATCAAATCTCTGGACGAACTGAAAGACGGTTCTCAGGTTGCGCTGCCAAACGATCCAACCAATCTGGGCCGCTCCCTGCTGCTGCTGCAGAAGGTTAACCTGATCAAACTGAAAGACGGTGTTGGCCTGCTGCCAACCGTGCTGGACGTGACTGAAAACCCGAAAAACCTGAAGCTGGTCGAGCTGGAAGCGCCGCAACTGCCACGCTCGCTGGACGATCAGCAAATCGCGCTGGCGGTGATCAACACCACTTACGCCAGCCAGATTGGCCTGACACCGGCAAAAGACGGCCTGTTTGTTGAAGATAAAGATTCACCTTACGTGAACCTGCTGGTTGCCCGCGAAGACAATAAAGACGCGGAAAACGTGAAGAAATTCGTTCAGGCCTATCAGTCTGACGAAGTGAACGAAGCAGCCAACAAAATCTTTAACGGTGGTGCAGTTAAAGGCTGGTAATCATTAATTACCGAATTTATTCCTATAATTGCAAGACGGGCTCCGGCCCGTCAGACACTGTTAATAAAATCCTTTGCGACTAATGCAACCATTTAGTCCTAATAAAAACAAAGGATTATATTCTCTGCATTACCCCAAACACCCGAAAACCACGTTTTTCGGGTGTTTGTCAGAAATCTAGACGGGCTCCGGCCCGTCTTGTTATTTCCACCATAGATTGCTTCAATAGCGCCACTCACATATTCCATCAAGGCAGAGGAATCTCAATGCGTGCTTTACCTCTCTGTTTGTTAGCGCTCGCGCTTGCAGGGTGTTCGTCGCAGCGTTTCGCGCCACCTTCAACAAGCAGCACCAGCAAACCGGTCTCGACCACACCAGTAAAAACCACGCCAGCAGCACGTCCGGCACCGGTTAAACTGTACAAAAGTGCAGAAGAATTAGTAGGTAAGCCATTCCGCGATCTGGGTGAAGTCTCCGGCGAATCTTGCCAGACGACAGTACAGGATTCCCCACCCAATCTGGCCACCGCCCGTAAGCGTATGCAAATTCGCGCGTCCTACATGAAGGCCAATGCCGTGCTGCTGCATGACTGCCAGATTGTCAGCGGCGTTGCCGGCTGTTACCAACAGGCCATTTGCCAGGGCTCTGCGCTTAACGTTTCGTCCAAATGACCGAGTTTGTTTTCAATCAGATCGGCACTATTCGTTCACCGTATAAAGAAAAATTCGCCGTACCCCGCCAGCCGGGGTTAGTCGAAGACGGTGGCGGCGAATTGGTGCTGCTGCCTCCTTATAACCAGCCGGAAGCAATACGCGGCCTTAGCGACTTCAGCCATCTTTGGGTAATGTTCATTTTCCATCAAACCCTGGAAGGTGGCTGGCGGCCAACCGTTCGCCCTCCTCGTCTGGGCGGTAATGCCCGGATGGGTGTCTTCGCAACCCGCTCGACCTTTCGCCCCAACCCGCTCGGCATGTCGCTGATCGAATTAAAAGGCGTGCGCATTCAAGGCGCTGAGGTAGTACTGGAATTAGGCAGCCTGGATCTGGTTGACGGTACGCCGGTGGTGGATATCAAACCTTACCTGCCGTTTGCCGAAAGCCAGCCGCAGGCACGCGCCGGATTTGCCCAAGCCGCACCGGACGGCGATATGCCGGTGAGCTTTACTGCCGAGGCGGAACAGCAGTTGCTGCAACATCAGCAGCGTTATCCGCAGCTACGTCGGTTTATCACTCAGGTGCTGGCTCAGGATCCGCGTCCGGCTTACCGCAAGGGGCAACAGGCGGAACGGGATTATGCCGTCTGGCTGCTGGATTTCAACGTGCGCTGGCGGGTGGTGGATCAGCAAACCGAGGTGTTGTCACTCGACCTGCGTTAAAATTCCACCGTCTCTCTTTTGACAACCTGCTCGCACTGGTAAACTAAATCACTTTCGAAAATTTTGGCTGCCCTACTACTGGCAGCCGGTTGCAATTTGCAGTTCTAACGGAACCAAAACACCATGCGTACTAGCCAATATCTGCTCTCCACTCTGAAGGAGACACCTGCCGATGCCGAAGTGATCAGCCACCAGCTGATGCTGCGCGCCGGGATGATTCGCAAGCTTGCCTCCGGTCTTTATACCTGGTTGCCTACCGGCCTGCGCGTTCTGAAAAAGGTTGAAAACATCGTTCGCGAAGAAATGAACAATGCTAACGCGATCGAAGTTTGCATGCCGGTAGTACAGCCTGCCGATCTGTGGCAGGAAAGCGGCCGTTGGGAGCAGTACGGTCCTGAACTGCTGCGCTTTGTCGATCGCGGCGATCGCCCATTCGTACTGGGTCCAACGCACGAAGAAGTGATCACCGATCTGATCCGCAACGAGATCAGCTCTTACAAGCAACTTCCGCTGAACTTCTTCCAGATTCAGACCAAGTTCCGCGATGAAGTCCGCCCTCGTTTCGGCGTGATGCGTTCGCGTGAATTCCTGATGAAGGACGCGTACTCGTTCCATACCTCGCAGGAATCTCTGCAGGCGACTTACGATGCGATGTACGAAGCCTACAGCAAAATCTTCAGCCGCATGGGCCTGGACTTCCGTGCGGTGGATGCCGATACCGGCTCTATCGGCGGTAGCGCCTCACACGAGTTCCAGGTACTGGCCGACAGCGGTGAAGACGATATCGTGTTTTCCACCGGTTCCGACTTTGCTGCCAATATCGAACTGGCAGAAGCGGTTGCCCCGGCTCAGCCACGTGCCGCAGCCAGCGAAGAACTGCGCATAGTAGATACACCGAATGCCAAGACCATCGCCGAGCTGGTAGAGCAATTCCAACTGCCTATCGAGAAAACGGTCAAAACGCTGCTGGTTCGCGCTAAAGAAGAAAGCGGCCACAAGCTGGTTGCTCTGCTGGTACGTGGCGATCACGAACTTAATGAAGTGAAAGCCGAGAAGCTGCCACAGGTTGCCGTTCCACTGACCTTCGCCACCGAAGAAGAGATCCGCGCCATCGTTGGTGCAGGCCCGGGTTCACTCGGCCCGGTCAATCTGCAGGTTCCGGTCGTAGCCGACCGCAGCGTCGCAGCGATGAGCGATTTTGGCGCCGGTGCCAACATTGACGGTAAACACTACTTCGGTATCAACTGGGAGCGTGATTTGCCGCTGCCACAGCAGGTTGCTGATATCCGTAACGTGGTCGATGGCGATACCAGCCCGGACGGTAAAGGGACATTGCTGATCAAACGCGGTATCGAAGTGGGCCATATCTTCCAACTCGGCACCAAGTACTCTGAAGCAATGAAGGCGACGGTTCAGGGCGAAGACGGCCGTAATCAGGTCCTGACCATGGGCTGCTACGGTATTGGGGTCACTCGCGTGGTGGCTGCAGCTATCGAACAGAATCATGACGATCGCGGCATCATCTGGCCAGATGCTATCGCCCCATTCCAGGTCGCCATTCTGCCAATGAATATGCACAAGTCCTTCCGCGTGCAGGCGCTGGCGGAAGAGCTGTACAACACCCTGCGTTCCCATGGCATCGACGTGATCCTCGATGACCGTAAAGAACGTCCAGGCGTGATGTTCGCGGATATGGAACTGATTGGCGTGCCGCACTCTATCGTTATCGGCGACCGTAACCTCGACAGCGAAGAGATTGAGTACAAAAACCGCCGTGTCGGCGAGAAGCAAATGATCAAAACCGGCGAAATCGTTGATTTCCTGCTGGGGCAGATCAAACGCTGATCCGCAGAGACAGAAAGCAAAAACCCGCCTAGGCGGGTTTTTTTATGGTCGTTATTTGCTGTCGCAATTTTTGCTGCGGTCGAAAACGAGTTTACCGTCCGGCACCAGCGCCTTTTCAGTCTGCCCTTCTTCCATTGACGGCTGAACACTGAAGTGGCCATTCAACGTCAGGAAGACCGGTTCACCCGGCGTTTTGTAGGCTTTGGCATACCCTTGTTCCAACGCAATGGTATTGTCTACCGGGAACGTCTTGCCCGTGGCGCAGTCTTTAAACACCGCCGCATCCGCCATGTAGGTGTAGCTGCCTTTCAGCGCCATCGGCGTTTTAGGCAAGGCTTTCTCTACCGGATCCAGACGATAATTCAATTTGGACTCGATAATCGCACCGCTTTGGTCCAGCATTTCCAGGCTCTTGCCTGCGGGCCGGAAATAGCGTTTGTCGCCACGGCTGTCCGTCAGCACCAGCTTATCGGCGGTTCGTGCCCACTTACCGTAGTCGGCGAAAGTCTGGTCGCCGTCTTTGGTATCACGATAGGTTTCCTGCAGCACGAAAGTGCCGTCTTCATCCAGGAACAGCGAAGTATCCAGGCCGCCGCAGTCTGCACAAGGCAACACGCCCTGATAACTTTGCTGCATTGCCTGAAGAGGCTGTTCCTTTGGCTGATACTGATTATTACATCCCAATAATGAGAGTGCCCCTGCCGCTAAAAACAGGGCTATTGTTATTTTCTTCACAGCTATTCTCCTACTGTGTCCATGTATCCTTAAGTGCGGATTTTGCCGCGCAGCGCTTTCGTTGCGCCTTTACGTACTTTGCCTTCCAGCCGACGTAATTTAGCCCCTTTCGTGGGCTTGGTCGCTCTGCGCGCTTTTTCCACCACCATCGCCTGCTGAATCAGCGCCACCAATCTGGCCAACGCCGCCTCACGGTTTAATTCCTGGCTGCGATATTCCTGCGCTTTAATAATCACCACCCCATCGGCGGTAATTAAATGATTATTCAGGGCCAGCAGCCTTTCCTTATAATACTCTGGCAGGCTGGATGCCCGGATGTCAAAGCGCAAATGGATGGCCGTTGAGGCTTTGTTCACGTGCTGGCCACCCGCACCCTGCGCGCGGATCGCCGTCAATTCCAGCTCGTTATCCGGTATGGCAACGCTTCTCGACAGTTCCAGCACCGATCACACCTGCGCCTGTTGCCATTCGGCAAATTGGATTTCCAGACTATTCTGAGCGTCAGAAAGCCAGATAGTTCCCTCTTGGAGTGTGGCCTGCAACGTCATATTACGGCTGGCCAAGGCCGCCAGCTTGCTTAATTGTTCATCATCCAGGAAACGGATGCTTAGGTTTTTGTGGTTTGCCACTTTGCTCTGCATCGATTGCCACCATACGTGGCCGGCACGTTCCCCGTAGGCGTAAAGCACCACTCGCGGAGACTGATTACAGGCTTTCTTGATGCGCTTCTCATCAGGCAGACCCATTTCGATCCACATTTCCAGCCCGTTATGGTCATTACGCTGCCAGATTTCCGGTTCATCTTCAGCACTCAGGCCTTTGGTGAATACCAGGCGCTCGTCGGCGTGGCAAATCCAGGCCAGCAGGCGCAGCATCATGCGCTGTTCGGTTTCGGAAGGGTGTTGGGCCAGGGTAAGCGTGGCGTCGTGGTAGAAATGACGATCCATATCAGCGATATTGACCGTGGCTTTATAAATGGTAGCTTTCAGCGCCATGGGTGACCTCATAATTATCAGGCGACAGTGTACTTGATTTGGCCCAACCGCTGCCAGGCAAAGCGCAGTGCGAAAGCCGCGCGCAGGTGCTAATAACTCCAGAATAGCTGTGCTATAGTCGTCTAGGATAGAGTCAAGCTCCGAGAGCCTGCGCCTCATCGCTAAAGGGTTTCGATGACGCAGAGGTTCTTAAGGGAGGAAACTGTGCAACAATACTGTGAGTTAGTACGCCGTTTTTACGCCGAGATCGGCAGTGGTGATCGCGGCTACGTGCCTGATGCGTTAGCATGTGTATTAAAGGCATTGGACGAAGTTGCTGCGGATAACGCGCTACCGTCCTCCGTTAGGGAACAGGCGGCTTTTGCTGCCGCTAACTTATTGGTGAGCGACTATGTTGATGAATGATGAGTACCAATCCATCAATTGCGATGACTATGAAAGCCTGGAACTCGCCTGTCAGCATAACTACATACTGAAGCTGGAGTTACGCGACGGAGATAAACTCGAAGGCAAAGCCACCGAGCTGAAATTTACCAAGGGCGTTGAGTACCTGATTATCGATCAGGCCGGCAATGCTCTCAGCTTGCGTCTGGATCACATCCTCAGTTTCAGTCATCCGGAAATCGGTACCGTGGTCGTCAGCCTGTCTGACTGATTTTTCGGTAACGCCATCCCAACAGGGCAGCCCAACGGCTGCCCTCGTCATTTAGAGCTTCAGGCTGGTTAGGGTTTAAGGCTGGCATAGTAAGCAGCCAGATCGGCAATATCGTCATCGGACAGCGCTGAAACATAGGCTTTCATCACCTCTGCCTGGCCACCGTTACGTTCGCCTTTCTTATAAGCCTGCAGCGCATGCTCCAGGTACATGGCGTTTTGCCCAGCCAGATTAGGATACATTGGCACCGAGACCTTCCCTTCAGCGCCGTGGCATGCCATGCAACTGGCAGATTTGTCTTTGCCTGCCGCCGCATCCCCCGCCGCCATAGCCGGCAAACTGCACAAACCAACCAACACCGCTATTGCGCTCACAAATTTCATCATTGCTCCTTACGCTCTTATTATTTTTTACGCCACTGCAGCCGCAGGGGTTGCTGCCCCTCGGCGGGTTGTCCGGCCTCGCTGACAAAAACGCCCAGCGCAGCGATAAGTTGGTCATCATAATAGATCAAAGGAGTACGCTCACGCTGCCACGGTGGAATACCCAACTCTTGCCACAGTTTTTTGATCGGCCGGGAATGCGTGCGCCCCAGGATGCGGAGCTTGCCCTGAGCGCTAAAGCGAACGCTCACTTTTTGCAGTGGCTGCGGAGCGCGCAGGACAATATCGCCTTCCCCACTCACCAGCTCACCCAGGCCATCCGGCAACATCAGCGGCTCTGATAACGGCCACGGCAAGCAGGTTTGGCGTAGTTCGGCCATCAATGGCAACAGGTATAGGCGCCGACGGAAACGACGGATCTGATATTGTCCCAGCTGTAGCTGAGGTTCGGCATCTTCACGGCTGAGCGCCACTTCGTCCCACAGACGCTGCAACTGTTCGCGTGAGGGCATGCTTGCGCCACGTGCTGCGATCCAACGGCGTAACAAAGCAAAACGACGGGCCGGCGAGCATCCCAACAAACCGTCAATCGCCAGCGCATTTTCTTCATCGAGCAACGAGTGCAACTGCTCTGCCAGTAGCTCATCCACCAGTTGCTCTTGCTCAGCACACAGGCTGGCACTACGCGCCGTCGCGGCGGCAAAATGCGGCCAGCGCTGATTCAACAGTGGCAATACCTGCAGGCGCAGAAAATTGCGATCGAAGCGCGAGTCCTGGTTACTGTCGTCTTCAATCCAACTGAGCTGATGCTGCTGGGCATAGGCTTCCAACTGCTGCCGGGAACTGCCCAGCAATGGACGTAACAAGCCGTTATTTCCCAATGAGGTTTGCGCAGCCATTGCCGACAGGCCCGCCGGGCCGCTGCCGCGCTTTAACGCCAAAAGAAAGGTTTCACATTGATCGTCAAGGTGTTGCGCGGTGAGCAAGGTTTCATCCACGGCCAACGTGGCAGCAAAAGCGGAATAGCGCGCCGCCCGGGCCGCGGCTTCAATGCCGTCCTGACGGCCGTCGACCTGCACATATTGCACCACCAATGGCAGTTGCCAGGCGGCACATTGTTGGCGACAGTGTTCCACCCACCGATCGGCAAAAGAACTCAGGCCGTGGTGCACGTGCACCGCGCGTAGCTGCAACTCCGGCAGTTGTTGACGCAACTGCACCAGCAAGTGCAGCAGTACGCTGGAATCCAGCCCGCCGCTGAATGCCACCAGCAAGTGCCGGCGCGCTCCCAGCTGACGGGCAAGCTGTCCAGATAATTGATTGCTATTCATTGATTAGGCTTAATAACGTCCAGATAGCTGCACGTTACCCCCCGCAATACCATCAATCAAGCATTAACCGCACGCAGGTGGCGGCCGGTCAGCAACCACCACATGGCCAACACCGCAATCACTGCGGCAGTACAACCCAATGCCCACCAGCCGATTTGTGAGAACAGGTGCGCGTAGGCCTGTGCGGTCGCTCCGGTTGCCGGATCTTCCGCTGTTTGCCCCGCGATAATGCCCGCCAGATAATTTGCTATCGAGCCGGTGGTCAGCATGTAGATCCCCGTCAGTACCCCGGTAGCGCCTGGGATATTCAACCGGGTGATTTGCGCCATGGCGACCGGGTCGATGAACAATTCGGCCAGCCCCATCACGGAAAGCCCGGCGATCATCAGGAACATCGATCCCTGACCGTAGCGGGCATTCAGCGCCATCAGGGTGAAACCGACGCCTATCAGCAGCAAGCCGAAGGCGAATTTCCCCCAAATGCGCAGCGTACGGCTACCGCTGCCGTTGCCTCGTACAAGCCAGGCCAGCATCACACCGCCAAACATCACGGCAAAGGCATTCACTGACTGGAATAAAGCCGTCGGCACCGTCCAGGAAAACCATTGGCGATCGACATAGTGATCGATAAACAGGCTGATGGAGCTACCGCCCTGCTGAGCGAAAGCCCAAAACAAAGTACCCAGCAGCATCAGCATAACGATCTGCCACAGTCCACGGCGTTGCTCTCTCGTAGCCCGGATCATAATCCGCGCCACCATTACCACCGCAGCGGCACACACCAGCATCAGTAATTGCCCCGCCAGACCGTAAATAAACAGCGAGGTAAAGAACAACGGGGCCAACAACAGCATGGCGCTTAGCCACACCCAGTTCGGTACCTTCAGGGTGTTGGCGCACATCTGCGCACGATCCACCCCGCGTGTGTGGGTGAAATGACGGCTGCCAAACAGGAAGATGGCCAGCCCTGCCAGCATGCCGATCCCCGCCAGCGCAAAACCGACGTGCCAGCCATAACGCTCTGCCGCCAGCCCACAAGCGATGGGTGCCAGAATCGACCCCACGTTGCCGGCGGCATACAGCAGTGAAAAGCCCCCTTCACGGCGCGAGTCTTGCGGTTGGTATAACTCGCCCAGCAGGCAGCTGATATTGGATTTGAACAGGCCGTAGCCGCAGATGATGATCGCCAGGGCCAGATAGAGTGAATGTGTCGAGACGGCGCTCAGACCGAGGACAATGTGGCCCAGCGTCATCAGTACCGCCCCGGCGATTACCGCAACGCGGTTGCCCAGCAGGCGATCGGCAAGCAGGCCGCCAAGGATCGGCGTGACGTAAACCAGAGAGGCATAGGCGCTATAAAGGCTGATAGCGCGGCTATCGGAATAACCAAGTTGATGAGTAAGATAGAGAATAAGTAATGCACGCATGCCGTAAAAGCTGAAATATTCCCAAATTTGTATGGCTACGACATAGTAGATTGCGCGCGGCTGTGAGGGTGTTTTCATGGTTTTCTCCCATCAGTCGGTGAACGACAAAAGGGAGGCGTAAACGCCTCCCCGTTATTTCAGTTATTTATCGTTTTTCAACACCTTCACGGTGTAACGTCCATCCGCCTGACGGTAAGCGCCGTGGATATCAGTTTCGAAGCCCGGATAATGTGCGCCGATTTCGCACAGCATTTGCAGGAACTCCAGTACCGGACGGCTTTCTTCGGTGAGCATTTCACCTGGCATCACCAGTGGAACACCTGGAGGATATGGCAGGATCATGTTGGCATTCACCTTGCCGACCATGTCTTCCAAATAAACCTCTTCCACTTCACCGTGCAGCTCTTTCTGGAACGCATTGAACGGGTTCATGACCAGGGTTGGCAGCACTTCAAATGCGCGGTACATCAGATCCGGCAGGTTGTGCTCAACCACCAGGTTGTGAATGTTCTGCGCCAGATCCTGAATGCGCATGTTTTCATAAAACTCAGGCGCCTCTTTGTACAGTGACGGCAGCATGTTTTTCACCCGCAGGTTCAGGTCGAACGAACGTTTGAAATCAGTCAGGCCGCGCAGCAGGCTGAGGGCTTTGGTTTTGTCGATACCGATGCTGAACAGGAACAGCAGATTATATGGGCCGGTTTTCTCAACGATGATACCGTGCTCGTCCAGGTATTTAGCAACCAGGCTGGCCGGGATACCAAACTCCTGCATTTCACCCTCTTTACTCATCCCTGGGGTCAGGAGAGTGACTTTGATCGGGTCGAGATACATATGTTCATCGTCGATATTTTTGAAGCCGTGCCAGGCGTTGTCAGACTTCAGCGGCCAGCATTCAGCCTGATCGATGTGTTCTGGCTGCCAGACGTCAAAGAACCAACCTTCGGACTCAACGTTCAGCTGTTTGATTTCTTTACGGAACTTGATAGCACGTTCAATAGAGTCGTTAATCAAACGCTTACCGGCATTGCCTTTCATCATCGCCGCGGCAGTTTCGGTAGACGCCACGATACCGTAGTGCGGTGAAGTGGTGGTTTGCATCATGTAGGCTTCGTTGAAGGTTTCTTCGTTGATATCGCCTTTCACGTGGATCATCGAAGCCTGCGAGAACGCCGCCAGCAGTTTATGGGTGGATTGGGTTTCATAAATCACCTTCCCTTCCACACGGCCGCCGCTCATGCCGCATTTGCCTTTGTAGATCGGGTGGAAATTGGTGTAAGGCACCCAGGCGGAGTCAAAGTGAATAGATTTCACATCCAGCGCGTTCTTAATATGATCGGTGTTGTACAGCAGACCGTCATAGGTAGAGTTGGTGATTACCGCATGCACTGGCCAGGTCGCGTTTGGTGTTTCTTTAACACGTTTGGCGATGGTGTCACGGGCAAACTCACTCTGCGGGATACCACCGAGAATGCCGTAAGCATTACGGGTTGGGCGGAAGTAGATTGGCGTAATGTCGCTCATCATCATCAGATGGGTCAGCGATTTGTGGCAGTTACGGTCAATCAATACGGTGCTGCCGGCCGGTGCGGAGTACATGCCGACAATTTTGTTGGCGGTAGAAGTGCCGTTAGTCACCATATAGCTGCGTTCAGCGTTGAATACGCGAGCAATATACTCTTCAGCTTCTTTGTGCGGACCGGTGTGGTCCAGCAGTGAGCCCAGTTCGGAAACCGAAATAGAAATGTCAGACTTCATGGCGTTGGCGCCAAAGAAATCGTAGAACAGGCTACCGACCGGGCTTTTCTGGAAGGCGGTGCCCCCCATGTGGCCTGGAGTACAGAAGGTGTATTTGCCTTCACGCACATATTTGAACAGCGCTTTGGTCAGCGGTGGCAGGATGGTATCAATGTACTCATCGGTGTTTTGTTTGATCTTGGCAGCGATATCGGTAGCCGCACCCAGCGCATATTCAAAGAAACGCACCTGCATGCGCAGATCGTTCAGGCTGACATCCAGGGTTGAATGCGTATTGGCAAATGCATACAACGGCATATATTCATTCAACTGGCTGATTTCTTCACACAACTCGAGGTTGTATTTATCCCAGTCGAAAATCACCCCGCACAAGCGTGCATTATTCTCGATCAGCTTTAACAGGTCTTCGCGATCGTTAGGATAGACAACGCGGAAGTCCAGGCTTTCCAATGCTTTGTGCAGTTCGCGGATAGGCTCTTCTTTAAAGTAGACACCCATGTGGTTCATGATAGCTATAACGTTCATAATCATTTCTCCAGGTAAAGCGAGCCCCTTGCCATCACGAGTGACAATTACTGCAAGGGGCTAAATTAAGAAGTGGGTCAGTACGTGCTTAGTGCGCTTTGGCCGTCGTGTTGCCGTCGAGGGCTACACCGTTGGCTTTGGCGGTCTGACGGGTATTCATTTTGCGGGCGTAGAACATCAGGATGATCAGGCTGATGATGAAGGTACCGGACAGTTCGAACGAGTCGGCACCCATCAGTGCGATGAAGCAGAAGCCACAACCCAGCACCGAGGCAATCAGGCTCAGCAGGTTACGGATATTGACACCTTCGAAGCGGATCAGATCTACGCAGGAGTAGAAGTAAGGCAGCATGGTCAGCAGTACCGCGATACCGGTCAACATGCCGAACAGGTCGGAAGCTTTACCGCCGCCGGAGCTCATGGCCGTAATCAGCACCATCAGCGCAGTCATTTTGCAGCTTGCCAGCAGCAGGCCTTTTTTCGGCACGCCGTTTTTATCGACTTCACCATAAACTTTCGGGAAGTTACCGTCGTTGGCGGCACGTACCCCGGCTTGACCAACCAGCATCATCCAGGAACCAAGTGAAGTGAGGCAGGCGAAGGCGGTGAAGGCAGAAACCATTGGCGCAGCCCAGCCACCCATGATGGTAGAGGCGCTGATAGCGAACGGTGCACCGGAAGCAGCCATCTCAGACGCAGGATACATACCGCTGATAACCTGAGTTGCTGCAACATAGATGATCCCAGCCAGCGCAGTCCCCAGCATGGTTGCCAGCGGTACGGTACGTTTCGGGTTTTTCACCATGCCGGTGCTTACTGCGGCAGATTCCACGCCGATAAACGCCCACAGGCACAGCAGGATACTTTTGATTACGGCATGGAAATCAGTGGTACCGGAGGTATTCCAGTTAGCCTGATAGGTTGCCGCGTCGAACCAATGCCAGCCTGCAGTCGCAGTCACAATCACCGGGATCAGCACCAATACCAGGCCCATAGTCGTCAAACGACTGACCCATGAACCGCCCAGCAGGTTAATAAAGGTAAACACCCAAACAATAGCAATACAGGCAATACCCGCCGGTACCGGATTATTCAGTGCAGGGAAGAAGGTAGAAAGATAAGAAACCGCGGTGATGCCGATGGCCAAATTACCGATCCAGTTCGCATGGTAATAAAGCACACCGGTTTGGAAACCAAACGCCGGGGAAATTTCACCCGCGTAGGCAATGGGACCGCCCTGTTGAGGATTTTTGGTGGCCAGGCGAGCATATACATAGGCCAGCGACATCGCACCAATAATGGATATTACCCATCCCCAAATAGCGATAGATCCGAGACTTGCCAGGTTCGCGGGTAATAATGCAATGCCGCTCCCCATCATATTACCGGCAACAACACCGGTGCAGGCAATAAGCCCGATTTTCTTGGATGAAGCCATGGTCAGTTTCTCCTGATTTTGATTTCTTATAAGTCCAGGTCGTTATGCAGTTTTGCTAATGACCGGACTTGATGGTCAGGATGCTAAAGAATGGCGTCAGTAAAGTCCTAAAGATAAAGTGATATTACGGTCATGATCATACAAATGATAACTTGAGGTTTTCCATTAACAAATAAAGAACTAAACACGGCATCAAGAAAAGATAAATATCAATAAAAAACAGCAAGATAGATGTGTTATTTTTCATCTACAAACGTGAACAACAGAGAATAAATCACCAACCCATGTATTTATTTAATTTAACAAAATCGGCACAATAAATAACACCGCCACTCAAGATATTGAGTCAGCGGTGTTATCGAAGGTTATTCGCTTTGAGTATAGTTATTGAGATAGGGAACGACGGCGTTAATTGAGGTGTGAAAAACGGCATTACTGATCCAATGCAGCGTATTTTCTCCAGGACGAAGATTAAAGGCGGTGATATAGGAATCTGCCGCCAGGTGATTATTGCCTTGCATTTCATAAACCTTACCCAGCAAAACATAATTCATCCAGGACATCTGCAATTCGATGCCTATATTGATTGCCTGGTGGGCCTCATCGGTATTCCCCTGCCCCAGCGCCTGTATTGTATGGATTTGCTGAATAATCGGGCTCTCTTTTAACGCCGGCAGCGTATTCAGACGGGTGATTTCTGCCTGCAATTGCGCCAATTGTACGCCGTCAAAGGGTTGATAAGAGTTACGCAATAAATCGGCCAGCGCTTTTTCTGCAGAGAGATAAATAAAATTCGGCGTGATTTTTATCATATCCGCCAGCATATTACTCGCATGGGTCAATGAGTCGTTATCCCCCTGAATCAAGAGTTGGTGCGCCTGATAATACTGTTGCAAGGCCGGGCCGGAATTCGGCAAAAGCTGGGTCAGGCGCTGCTGCAACTGCGGCGGCCAGGGCTGCTTAAGAGCAGTAGACAGACTGCTGAGGAAATCTTCCTGAATTTTCAGCTGGTTGTCATCGGTCACAAAGTAACGCTTATCCAACATGATAGAGCTGTCCGCGTTGTTCACCAGACGCACCGACAGGAAACACTGCTGAGCGCGATAATGGCGCTGATTGACGAACTCAATGGTCAGAGACTTACCTGAACTGCTGGGTCCGGTGTAGTTGTAATTGGTCTGATCATGTACCAGGAAGGTCGAGTAAGTATTCAGCGAGTCCGTCACCACTTCACTCAGGCCAACTACATAAGAGAGCTGCGGCGTCCAGTTGCTGCAACTGTTACCGCCCTGAATACGGATGTCGATATCACGGGGGTTCATCAGCACCGGCATGGTGGATTCCGGTATGCGCTGCGACAAGGTCGCGATGGCAACAAACACCACACAGGCGCTCAACGCAGCAAGAAATGCCAGCCATACCCAGAATGTTGATTGGCGATAAAAAGGGGGGGTTGAGGTGACCGACGGCGTTTTTGTCTTGGTTGGTTTGGGCGGCTCATAGGCTACCTCGTCTTCTTCGCTGCCGTCGCTGCCATCTTCCGGCTCATGCATGATCACCGCAACCTGCGGCACCGCAGGCGTTGCCACATCGTCCCCTTCACACCACATGACCGGTGCAGCCAGCTTATAGCCGCGTTTGGGTACGGTGATAATGTATTCCGGGCTATTGGTATCGCCGTCTTTCAGGTATTTGCGCAGCTCGGAAATACTCTGGGTCACCACATGATTGGTGACGATGTTGCGTTTCCATACATTATCGATCAGCTCATCTCGGCTCAGCACCACATCCGGATGCCGGGCGAAATATTGCAGCATATCGATCAGGCGAGGCTCCAACGTCTGTTGGCGCCCGTCACGGCTTATTTTGTTGTCTGCGGGAGTAACTAACCATTCTCCAACGCGAAAAACAGGCTCTTGCATAGTGAACATAACTCAAAAGGGGCGTGCGGCAAGCGCGGGATGATAGCATATGCGGGTGCCGCCTGCGCCGCCTGGTCCCGATTAAGCATTCATAGCTCATATAATTCTAGAGGTAACCCATCCGGATCGCTGAAAAAAGTGAAACGTGACTGGGTGTAAGGATCGATACGCACCGGTTCGCAATCCACCCCAGCATTCTGCAAATGCTGGATGGCCTGCTCGATGTCGTCGACGCTGAAAGCTAAATGACGCAAGCCGCAGGCTTCCGGACGACTGACGCGGGCCGGCGGTGACGGGAAGGAAAACAGTTCGATGGTGTATTGACCGTTGAGCGCCAAATCCGCTTTCCATGAATCGCGCTCCGCACGGTAAAACTCGCCTAATAGGGTGAACCCCAGAATATCGCAGTAAAAATGCTTACTGGCTGCATAATCTGAGCCTATAACTGCGATGTGGTGTACCTGACGTAATGCCAACATTGTGATGCCTCATTGTCTGTCTGATGAGGCAAGGTATCCGGCAGCGGCGGTATCGTCAACGGCAAAAAGCCCCGCTGGATAAGACGGGGCTGTTATTGAGCTATCGGCAATGCAATAGGTCGATCAGGCTTTAAGATCCGCCAATGCCGCACCGTAGTTAATGTGCAGCACCTGCCCATCCACCACTAACGCAGGGACGCTCTGCACCCCGGCTTTTTCGGCTTCGGCGATACGCGCCGGCGTTTCGCCCAGATGAACCACGTCCACCTGCACATCCTGGCTCAACAGGCCTAACAACTGCTGCTCTGCGCTCACGCAAACCGGGCAACCGGCATGATAGAAAACGGCCTTAGTCATGATAATTCTCCTTGGTTCTGACTGTTGTGGGTGAACTGCGCACCCATTTAGTTTCGATTCGAAACCAATAGCACAATAAATCCTCCACCATGCCTTGTCAATATAGTTTTTAATCGATACTATTTTGCCACACTAGCGAGGATCCCATGTTGACACTGTTTGATTTACTGGAACGACTGAATAGCCTGCAACGCAGCTGGCTGCGGAGTCATGAAGAGCTGGAAAGCCTGCCGCCAGTGCAGCTGAGCGCCTTGTATTACCTGGCACGCTGCAACCATTACTCCAATACGCCGATGGCGGTGGCGGAATATCTCGGCCTGACCAAGGGTACGGTGTCGCAATCGTTGAAAAAGTTGGAAAGTAACGGGATGATCGCCCGTACGGCAGACGAGAAGGACCGTCGCAGCGTCAGGTTAAAGCTGACCGACAAATCGCGCTCGTTGATGGATGCCCTATTCCCGCCGGCCTATTTACAGCAGGCGCAGGATGCCATGCAGCAGGACGGCGGACAGTTGCTGGAATTACTGACGCAGTTGCTGCGTCAGTTGCAAAAACAGGATGATAATGTGGCACTGTTCGGCGAATGTCATCAATGCCGCTATCACCAGCGGCATGACGGGCAGCCATTTTGCGGCCTGACGCAGGAACCGCTGCCGACAAGCAGCGTGAACCTGATCTGCCGTGAGTTTGCTTAAGGCTGCGGTGCTTTGAGTACTTTCACCAGATAACGCCCATCTTCGGTCAGCTTCGCGCCGTGGATATCGGTTTCAAACCCCGGATAGCGCTCGCCGATAGAACACAACATCAGCAAGAAATCGAGCACTGCTCGGCTCTCTTCGGTGATCATCTCCCCCGGCATCACCAGCGGAACCCCTGGCGGATAAGGCAGGATCATGTTCGCCGCGACTTTGCCGACCAGTTGATCCAACTCGCAGGTTTCCACGTTGCCACGCACCTGCTGCTGGAACATTTGGTGTGGCGTCAGCTTCATTTCTGGCAACACATCAAAAGCCCGCTGCATCAAACCCGGCAGATCGTGCCGACAGATCAAGCTATGGATCCCGGCGGCCAGATCCTGAATACGCATATTACGGTAGAAATCCGGATCCTCGGCATACAGGTCCGGTAGCATGTTCTTCACTCGCAGATTGAGATCGTAAGCGCGTTTAAAGTCGGTCAGGCCACGCAGCAGGCTCATCGCCTTGGTTTTATCAATGCCGATACTGAACAGGAACAGCAGATTATAAGGGCCGGTTTTCTCCACCACGATACCGCGTTCGTCCAGGTATTTCGCCACCAGCGCTGCCGGTATGCCGCTATCTTCCAGCGCGCCAAGCTCATTCATCCCCGGCGTCAGGATGGTGACCTTGATAGGATCGAGATACATGTGATCGCGGTCGGTATTGCCAAAGCCGTGCCAGTTGTCGTCCGGGTTTAGCGGCCAGCACTGCGCCTCGTCAATCTCTTCCGGCTGCCAGATATCGAAGAACCAGCTATCGCTTTCTTCCCGCAA
This sequence comes from Serratia sp. BIGb0234, assembly GCF_024809915.1. NCBI lineage: Bacteria > Pseudomonadati > Pseudomonadota > Gammaproteobacteria > Enterobacterales > Yersiniaceae > Serratia > Serratia sp. BIGb0234. The sequence continues at coordinate 729,041 of NZ_JANUEI010000003.1, read as the reverse complement.
ACGCTGCACCTCGCGACGGAAATGCAGCGCACGCTCCACCGAGCGGTTAATCAACCTGCGCCCCGGATTGCCACGCAGCATCGCCGCCGCGGTCTCCATCGACGCCACGATGCCGTAATTCGGCGAAGTGGTGGTGTGCATCATATAGGCCTCGTTAAAGGTACTTTCGTCATAGTCACCCTTAATGTGGATCATCGAGGCCTGCGAAAACGCCGCCAGCAGTTTGTGAGTCGACTGAGTTTCGTAGATCACTTTACCGGGTATACGTTCACCGCTCATGCCGCTCTTGCCGTCATAAATCGGATGGAAATTGGTATAGGGCACCCAGGCGGAATCAAAATGAATTGATGGGACGTCCAGCGTCTGCTTGATGTAATCGGTGTTGTACAGCAGGCCATCGTAGGTCGAGTTAGTGATCACCGCATGGACTGGCCAACTGGCGTTGGCCGTGTCAGCCACCCGAGCGGCAATGCTGTCATGGGTGAATTCACGCTGTGGGATCCCGCCAAGAATCCCGTAGGCATTGCGCAGCGGGCGCAAATAAATCGGCACGATATCGCTCATCATCAGCAGATGGCACAGGGACTTATGGCAGTTGCGGTCGATCAATACCGTGCTGCCGGTCGGTGCCGAATACATGCCGACAATTTTATTGGCGGTAGAGGTGCCGTTGGTCACCAGATAACTTTGCTCGGCGTTAAAGGTACGCGCAATATACTCTTCGGCCTCCAGGTGAGGGCCAGTGTGATCCAGCAGCGAGCCCAGCTCGGTGACCGAAATCGACACGTCGGCTTTCAGGGTATTGGCACCGAAAAAATCGTAAAACAGGCAACCGACCGGGCTCTTCTGAAAGGCGGTACCGGCCATATGGCCGGGGGTACAGAAGGTGTATTTCCCTTCATGCACGTAGTTGAACAGTGCCTTGGTCAGCGGCGGCGTAATAGTATCGATGTATTCGGCGGTATATTGCTGGATGCGCTGCGCAATATCATCTGCTGCATTCAGGCCGTACTCGAAGAAATACAGCACCATACGCATTTCATGCAGGCTAACGTCGAAGGTGGAATGCGTGTTGATAAACGCATACAGCGGCAGATACTCGTTGAGCTCGTTGATCTCGCTGCACAACTCCAGGCTGTAGTCGTCCCAGTCGAAAATCACGCCGCAAATGCGTGCGTTAGCTTCGATCAGCTTCAACAAATCGCCGCTGTTTTTGGGATACACCAGTTGGAAGTTCATCGCAGCCAGTGCGGTATGAAGCTCGCGGATCGGCTCGTCTTTATAGTAAACGCCCGCTGGGCTCATGATCGCGATGATGTTCATCGGCTGCTCCTGTCAGTTAACCACCAAACCTCTATAACAACATGAAAATACTGCGGTGTGTAGACAAAAAAAACCGCCCGAAGGCGGTTTCTTGCAACGCGTGACAACACTCAGCAATAGCCGTAGTTCATCAGGCGCTGGTAGCGGCGGTTAAGCAGCTCTTCGGTGTTCAGGCCGTCGAGATCTTTCAGATCGGCCAGCAGCTGCGCTTTCAGCGCTTCCGCCATCGCCGGCACGTCGCGGTGAGCAGAGCCCAGCGGTTCCGGGATCACCGAGTCGATCAGCTTCAGCTCTTTCAGACGCGGTGCGGTAATGCCCATGGCTTCTGCGGCAATCGGCGCTTTGTCGGCGCTTTTCCACAGAATGGAAGCACAACCTTCCGGTGAGATCACCGAATAGGTGCTGTACTGCAGCATGTTCACTTTGTCGCCCACGCCAATGGCCAATGCGCCACCGGAACCGCCTTCGCCGATCACCGTACAGATCACCGGAATTTTCAGGCGAGACATTTCACGCAGGTTATGGGCAATCGCTTCTGACTGGCCACGCTCTTCCGCGCCCACGCCCGGGTAGGCGCCTGGGGTGTCGATGAAAGTAATCAGCGGCATCTTGAAGCGAGAAGCCATTTCCATCAGGCGCAGCGCTTTGCGATAGCCTTCTGGTGCCGGCATGCCGAAGTTACGGCGGATTTTCTCTTTGGTCTCGCGGCCTTTCTGATGCCCGATGATCATCACCGGACGGCCATCCAGGCGCGCAATACCACCGACAATCGCTTTGTCATCGGCATAGGTGCGATCACCCGCCAGCTCTTCGAAGTCGGTAAAGATGTGTTTGATATAATCCAGGGTATAAGGACGGCGCGGGTGGCGTGCCAATTGGGCAACTTGCCAGGCCCCAAGATCGGAAAAAATCTTGCGCGTCAGCTCAACGCTCTTTTCACGAAGGCGCTGAACCTCTTCGTCCAGATTAATATCTAATTTTTCGTCTTGACGGCTGACTGCAGTCAGCGAGTCAATTTTCGCTTCCAGCTCTGCAATCGGCTGTTCAAAATCAAGAAAATTCAGACTCATAGCATTCCTATTTTAGTCAAATTCCAGTTCCACCTGCTCATTACCTACCAAAGTCCGCAAATCTATCAATAAGCGGTCGGTGGGCGTCACGCGCCAGGTTGCGCCAAAACGCAGCTTGGCCCGCGCATCTTCCCGTTGATAGTAAAGATGCACTGGAATCGTCCCCGAGCGATGGGGTTCCAAAGACTGACGGAGACGGTTCAAAAGCTGGTCATCAATTTGCCTGTCCGTCAGCGAGATAGCAAGTCCGCGAGCGTATTTTTCACGGGCTTCACTGATATCCATTAGCTCGCGGGCGGTCATTTTAAGCCCGCCGCTAAAGTCATCAAAGCTGACCTGTCCACTGGCGATCAGGATACGGTCTTTTTCCAATAAATGCTGGTATTTTTCTAACGCATCGGTGAATAACATCACCTCCAGACGGCCAGAGCGGTCATCCAGAGTACAGATCCCGATGCGGTTACCGCGCTTGGTGACCATAACCCGCGAGGCGATCACCAGCCCAACGGCGGTGGTCATTTTGCCCCGATCCGTCGGGTGCATATCTTTCAAACGCTGGCCACCGGCGTAGCGTTCGATCTCCTTCAGGTACTGGGTGATTGGGTGGCCGGTGAGGTACAACCCCAACGTTTCCCGTTCACCGTCCAGCACCACCTGCTCCTGCCAGCGGGGCACGTTGGCGTAGGATTGCTCCACTTGCTCCGGCGCTTCCGCCAGTACGCCAAACATGTCCACCTGGCCGATCGCTTCGGCTTTGGCATGCTGATCTGCCGCTTTTAACGCATCGGGCAAAGAGTTCATCAATGCGGCGCGGTGTGGCCCAAGGCGGTCGAACGCCCCGGACATGATCAGCTTTTCCAGAATGCGGCGGTTAATTTTTTTGATGTCAGAGCGCGCGCACAGATCGAACAGGTCTTTAAAGTAGCCCTGTTCACCGCTGTTACGCGCCTCCAGAATGGCTTCAATCGGCCCTTCACCGACACCTTTGATGGCGCCGATACCGTAAACGATCTCGCCTTCATCGTTAACGTGGAAATGGTACTGGCCGCTGTTGATGTCCGGCGGCAGGATTTTCAGCCCCATACGCCAGCACTCATCCACCAGCCCCACCACCTTATCGGTGTTGTCCATATCGGCGGTCATTACCGCCGCCATAAACTCGGCCGGGTAGTGTGCCTTCAGCCACAGCGTCTGGTAGGACACCAGTGCATAGGCGGCGGAGTGCGACTTGTTGAAGCCATAACCGGCGAATTTCTCCACCAGATCGAAGATTTTTACCGACAGTTCGCCGTCGATGCCGCGTGCTTTTGCCCCATCCTCGAAACCGCCACGCTGCTTGGCCATTTCAACCGGGTTCTTTTTACCCATCGCACGGCGCAGCATGTCCGCGCCGCCCAGCGAATACCCGGCCAGCACCTGGGCAATCTGCATAACCTGTTCTTGATACAGGATAATGCCGTAGGTCGGCTCCAGCACCGGCTTGAGCGACTCATGCTGCCACTGGATATCCGGGTAGGAAATTTCTTCGCGGCCGTGCTTACGGTCGATAAAGTTATCTACCATGCCTGACTGCAGAGGACCAGGGCGGAACAGCGCCACCAGTGCGATCATGTCTTCGAAACAGTCGGGCTTCAGACGTTTGATCAAATCCTTCATGCCGCGCGATTCAAGCTGGAAGACCGCGGTGGTCTCCGAACGCTGCAGCATGTCGAAGCTTTTTTTGTCTTCGAGCGGGATGGCGGCGATATCAATCGGCTCCAGCCCGGTTTTGGCGCGCCGGGCGTTAATCATCTCCAACGCCCAGTCGATGATAGTCAGGGTACGCAAGCCGAGGAAGTCGAACTTCACCAGCCCGGCGTATTCCACGTCGTTCTTGTCGAACTGGGTAACAGGATGCTGCCCCTCGGCGTCACAATACAACGGCGCGAAGTCGGTGATTTTAGTCGGCGCGATCACCACGCCCCCGGCGTGTTTACCGGCGTTACGCGTTACCCCTTCCAGCTTGCGCGCCATGTCGATCAGCGCTTTGACTTCCTCATCGGCCTCGTAAATTTCCGGCAGTTGAGGTTCGGCGGCAAAGGCTTTTTCCAGCGTCATGCCCGGATCGGGCGGCACCAGTTTGGAGATGCGATCGACGAAGCCATAGGGGTGACCCAGCACGCGACCCACGTCGCGGATAACCGCTTTAGCCGCCATGGTACCGAAGGTGATGATTTGCGATACCGCCTCACGGCCGTACATATCCGCCACGTGCTCAATCACCAGATCGCGTTTTTCCATGCAGAAATCGACGTCGAAGTCGGGCATCGAAACACGTTCAGGGTTAAGGAAGCGTTCGAATAGCAGGTCAAATTCCAGCGGGTCAAGATCTGTGATTTTCAGTGCATAGGCTACTAAAGAACCGGCACCGGAACCACGCCCCGGGCCAACCGGCACATTGTTATCCTTCGACCACTGGATGAACTCCATCACGATCAGGAAGTAGCCCGGGAAGCCCATCTGGTTGATCACGTTCAGTTCAATATCCAGACGTTCATCGTATTCAGGGCGGCGTTGAGCGCGCACCTCTGGGTCTGGGAACAGGAACTCCAGTCGGTCTTCCAGCCCTTCCTTCGACTTGAGGATCAGGAAGTCCTCGGTGCTCATATCACCGGTCGGGAACTGCGGCAGGAAGTACTCGCCGAGGCGAATAGTCACGTTACAACGCTTGGCGATCTCTACGCTGTTGAGCAACGCTTCCGGGATGTCGGCAAACAGCTCGCACATCTCGTCTTCGTTACGCATGTATTGCTGCGCCGTATAGTTACGTGGGCGCTTGGGATCGTCCAGCGTGAAGCCGTCATGAATGGCGACGCGGATTTCGTGGGCGTCAAAGTCATCCTCGACCAGAAAGCGCACGTCGTTAGTGGCCACCACCGGCAATCCGCGTTCAGTGGCCAGCGCCACTGCGGCGTGCAGATAGTTTTCTTCGTCCGGCCGACCGGTACGGATCAGTTCGAGGTAATAGCTGTCAGGGAAGTATTGCTGATAGAACTCCAGGCACTGCTCCACCTGCGGCTGGTTGCCGCGCAGCAGAAACTTGCCGACGTCCCCCTGGCGCGCGCCAGAGAGCAAAATCAGCCCTTCACGGTGCTCAATCAACCAGTCCCGATCAATAGTCGGACCGGCGGCACCGTAACCACGCTGATAAGCGCGGGAAATCAGCAACGTCAGGTTTTGGTAACCTTCATTATTGGCGGCCAGCACGGTGAGCTGCGCCAGCTCATCGCCCAGCACTTCGCTTTGCACATGAAAATCCGCGCCGATGATCGGTTTGATCCCGGCGCCGTGCGCGCTGCCATAAAACTTCACCAGACCACACAGGTTGGTAAAGTCGGTAATTGCCAAAGCAGGCATGGCTAACGCGGCGGCTCTCTTCACCAACGGCCCAATCTTGGCCAATCCATCTATCATGGAGTAGTCGCTATGAACGCGCAGGTGAATAAAACGAGGTTCGGCCATATCCAGATACCTGAATCTAGGGGCTCAGCGGACTGAACCCGGGTTAACGCTATCGCTTGTCTGGCCCGGATAACCGGGCCTGCAGATTACAGCCCCAGCGCCCTTCTTACCGGGGCAAAACTGCGGCGGTGATGCTCGGTCGCACCCAGAGCGGCCAGCCGCTCCAGATGGAAGGCGGTCGGGTAGCCCTTATGCTGCGCAAAACCGTAATCGGGGAACACAAGATCCAACTCGGCCATTTCGCGGTCACGCGTTACCTTAGCCAGAATGGATGCCGCGCTAATTTCCGCCACGCGACTGTCTCCCTTCACGACCGCCTGCGAACGCATCGGCAATTTCGGGCAGCGATTACCGTCGATCAATACCATGTCCGGCGCGATATGCAAACCGGCCACAGCACGCTGCATCGCCAGCATAGTGGCATGCAGAATGTTCAGTTGGTCGATTTCTTCTGGCTCAGCGCGGCCCAGGCTCCAGGACAGCGCTTTCTCGACGATCTCGTTATACAGCGCCAGGCGGCGCTTCTCACTGAGCTTCTTCGAGTCCGCCAGGCCAACGATCGGCCGAGAGGGATCGAGGATCACCGCAGCGGTAACCACTGCGCCAACCAAAGGGCCACGGCCCACTTCGTCCACGCCTGCAATTAGCGTGGCGACAGGATAGATGAAGGGTTCAATCATGCTTTTGCCAGCTCCAACACAGCCTGAGCGGCCTGTTCATCGGCACCGCAACGGATGCTTTGGTGCAAGGTCAGGAAAGTCTGTTTCAGTTCGTCAGTTTGCGGGCCGTCTTCCAGCAGCGGCATTACCGCCGCCGCCAGCTTGTCCGGCACGCAGTCATGCTGCAGCAGTTCGGTGACGATTTCACGGCCTGCCAACAGGTTAGGCAGCGAAACATACGGCGTCTTCACTAGCCGCTGCGCCAGCCAGAAGGTGAACGGTTTCATGCGGTAACCCACCACCATCGGACATTTGGCCAGCATGCACTCCAGTGCGGCGGTACCTGAAGCCAGTAATGCCGCGTCGCTGGCAACCATCGCCTCACGCCCTTGGCCGTTCAGCAGATGAACCCGCAGCTCTGGCGCTACTTCAGCTTTGATCCGCTCGAACTGTTCGCGTCGTTTGGCGTTAACCAGCGGCACCACCAGCTCAAGGTCGGGATAACGGGTACGCAGCAACTGCGCCGTTTTCAGGAAATCGGCGCTCAGCATCTCAACTTCAGCGCTTCGGCTGCCCGGCAACAGGGCCAGACAACGCGCATCGGGTGCGATGCCCAACGTAGCGCGCGCAGCCAATTTGTCCGCCTGCAGCGGCATGGCATCAGCCATGGTGTGGCCGATAAACCGGCAGGGAACGTTAAAACGATCGTAAAACGCTTTTTCGAAAGGGAGAAACGCCAGCACCAGATCGGTGGCTTTGCCAATTTTGAAAACGCGCTTTTGACGCCAGGCCCAGACGGACGGGCTGACATAGTGAATGGTGCGAATGCCGCGTTGTTTCAGACGACCTTCCAGGGTGATATTGAAGTCCGGCGCGTCGATACCCACAAACACGTCCGGCTTCAGATCGCTGAACCGGCGGGTAAGATCCTTACGGATCTTTAACAGGCGTGGCAGGCGCTCAAGCACCTCGACCACGCCCATTACCGCCAGCTCTTCCATTTCGTACCAGGTTTCACAGCCTTCAGCCTGCATCAGCGGGCCGGCGACGCCAACAAAACGCGCGTCGGGGACTTGGGCCTTAAGCGCACGGATCAAACCGGCGCCAAGAATATCACCGGAGGTTTCTCCGGCGACCAATCCGATAGTCAATGGGCGATTTTGCATAGGTCAGCGAATGATACCGCGGGTTGAGCGGCCAAAGAAATCCAGGAACTGCTGCACCACCGGCTGCTCTTTTGCCAGGGTTTCGATTTCTGTTTTCGCTTCATCCAGCGTTTTCTCGCTGCGATAAAGGATCTTGTAGGCGTTACGGATTGCCTGCATTTGATCTTTATCGAAACCACGACGCTTCAGGCCCACGGCGTTAACGCCGAATGGCGTGGCGTGGTTACCCTGCGCGATGACAAAAGGAGGCACGTCTTGGGCAACACCGGAACAACCGCCCACCATCACGTGGGTGCCGATGATGCAGAACTGGTGGATAGCCGTCATGCCGCCAATAATGGCATGGTCGTCAATTTCCACATGCCCGGCAAGCGTAGCATTGTTCGCCAAGATACAGGAATTACCCACCACACAGTCGTGCGCAACGTGCACGTTAACCATCAGCAGGTTGTCATTACCTACCTTGGTCAACCCTGTGCCCTGCGCTGTGCCGCGATGAATGGTCACGCTTTCGCGAATGCGATTGCGATCGCCAATCTCGACACGCGTAGGTTCGCCCGCGTATTTCAGATCCTGATTCACTTCACCGATAGAGGCAAATTGATAGATCTGGTTGTCGCGACCGATTTTGGTCAGGCCATTCACCACAATGTGGGACTTCAGCACCGTGCCTTCGCCGATTTCCACCTGGGAGCCGACGTAACAGAAGGGACCGATGTGCGCGCCAGCGCCGATAACGGCACCTTCTTCAATAATCGCGCTAGGATGGATAAAGGCGGTTTTGTCGATCACGGATTAAGCCTCCCGGCTGCGCGCACACATCATGGTTGCTTCGCAGACAATTTTGCCGTCGACGGTTGCCACGCCTTTAAAGCGCGTCAGACCACGACGTGTTTTCTCAAAGGTGACTTCCATGATCATCTGATCACCAGGCACGACCGGGCGTTTGAAGCGGGCTTCATCGATACCGGCGAAGTAATACAGCTCGCCCGGTTCCAGTTTGCCGACGCTTTTAAACGCCAAAATACCGGTGGCCTGCGCCATGGCTTCCAGAATCAATACGCCTGGAAAAATCGGCTTACCAGGGAAGTGTCCCTGGAAAAACGGCTCATTTACAGATACGTTCTTCACCGCACGCAGGAATTTGTGCTCCTCAAACTCGAGGACGCGATCAACCAGCAAGAACGGGTAACGGTGAGGAAGCAACTCTAAAATTTCTGCAATATCCAGAGTATGAGTGTCAGTAGTCAAAATACTCTTCCTGTCTCTAAAAACTGATGGCATCAACAACACGGCCTGCGCTGACCCCAAAAGGAGATCATCATGCAGGCCGCAAATTAACAACTCTTTGCGCTTTTGGTCTCATGACCAACGCGTTTCGTTTTGTACCCAGTCAGGCGGGCGGTAGTGATTAGTCTTTTCCGACTTTTCGTTCGACAGCTTTTAAGCGCTTGCTAATCTCATCGATATTCATCACCAACGCAGCGGTTTTACGCCAAACTTTGTTGGGTTGTAACGGAATGCCCGAAGAGTATACCCCAGGTTCGGTGATTGGTCGCATAACCATTCCCATTCCGGTGACAACAACCTTGTCGGCGATCTCCATGTGACCATTGATCACGCTGGCTCCACCGATCTGGCAGTAGCGGCCGATTTTCAGGCTGCCCGCCATGATAACACCGCCGGCAACGGCAGTATTGTCGCCAATCACAACGTTATGTGCAATCTGGCATTGGTTGTCGATGATAACACCATTCCCGATCTGGGTGTTATCCAACGCGCCGCGGTCAATGGTGGTGCAAGCGCCGATTTCGACGCGATCGCCGATAATCACCGTGCCCAACTGAGGAATTTTAATCCAGTTGCCGCGTTCGTTGGCATAGCCGAAACCGTCAGCACCAATCACGGTGCCCGATTGGATCAGACATTGCTGACCGATCTCAACTTCATGATAAATTGTTACGTTAGCCCACAGACGCGTTCCTGCGCCAATGCGTGCACGTTTGCCGATAAAACAGCCCGGGCCGATAACCACGTTATCGCCAAGGACTGCGCCCGACTCGATCACCGCATTTGCTCCGATAGCCACGTTCTGCCCCAAGGTGGCTTCAGGGGAAATAACCGCGCTAGGGGCGATATCCTGGGCCGGAGAGGGAGTGGTGTCCATCAGTTGCGCCATGCGCGCGTAGGTCAGGTAAGGGTTTTTAACCACCAGCGCCGCAGAACGGCAGTGTGGTAAATCCGCCGCGGTAAGCACGACTGCGCTTGCCTGGCAGGAAGCCAGCTGCTCTTGATAGCGGCTGTTTGACAAAAACGTGATTTGGCCAGCCTGTGCCGAATGCATAGAAGCAATGCCGGTGATGACGAGATCGCCATCACCGTGCAATTGTGCATCCAACTGCTGTGCTAAATCAGCCAGTCGAATAGAAGGCATGTTGTTATTTAACCTGTTTCAGCACGTCAGCAGTAATGTCTTTAGAAGAACCTGCGTAGGCAACGGCGTTAGCATCGATCACTACGTCATAGCCTTCTTTGCTGGCAACAGATTTCACAGCGTCCTGAATACGGCTCAGGATTTTGTTACGCTCTTCCATCTGGCGACGACGGTTGTCCTGCTCAAAAGCCTGGGCTTTCTGAGAGAACTGCTCGCGCTGTGCCATCACGTCTTTTTCAAGCTTGCTGCGATCGCTGGCTTTCATGGTAGCGCCATCACGCTGCAGACGTTGCATTTTGGTCTGAAGGCTACGCTCCATGTTCTGAAGCTCACCCGCACGGCCTTTAAACTCGTTTTCCAGCTGTTTAGCTACGGTTTCACGAGCCGGCAACTGTTGGAAAATGCTGGAGACGTTAACTACAGCGATCTTATCTGCTGCCTGAACGCCAGCTGAAGCAGCCATTGCTAAACCGAGGCCTGCGGCACACAACCACTTTTTCACTATAAACTCCTTACCATCACCCATTTGTGCCATATGACACTTGAAGTACACAATCTGCCAGACTTATCCCGCAAAACAATGAGAATCATCTCTGTGTTTTGGCAGGCGCCTGGCATTTGCGATTCTTAATAACTGCTTATGCCCAGAAGCTCGACCTGTTACCAGGTCTTACCAATGTTAAATTGGAACTGTTCGGACTTGTCGCCTTCGTATTTCTTGATCGGGTTGGCATAAGAGAACACCAATGGCCCCAAAGGTGACATCCACTGCAAGGCGATACCGGCAGAAACGCGGATATTGCTCGCTTTACTGTAGTCCGGAATATCGTACATGCTGGTCTGAGAATTCTGCCAGTTGGTATCCCATACGGTACCCGCATCCATGAACAGGGAAGTACGCACTGAGTTTGCGTATTTCTCGCTGATGAATGGCGTTGGCGTAATCAGCTCCATACTGGCGACGGCCATGGCGTTACCACCGACCGCATCGTCCGAATTACAAATCGTCGCGCCATTGCTGCAGCTATACGAGTTGGAATTGTAGTACGCCGCTTTTGGACCGATGGTGTTCGAACCGAAACCACGCACGGTGCTGGAGCCGCCGGCGTAGAAGTTCTCGTAGAACGGCATCTCTTTGCCGCCCAGACCATCCGCATAACCCAGACGACCACGACCTAACAGCACCCAGGTGCGATCGTCGTTGATTGGGACGTATTGCACGCTGTCCAGCGTCAGTTTGTAGTATTCGTTATCCGATCCTGGAATGGTCACTTTACCATTCAGGGTGGTACGGTTACCCGACGTTGGGAAATAACCACGGTCCAGGTTGTTGTAGGTCCAACCCAGGTTCAGCGTGAAGTCATCCGCAGAGTAGCTGGCACGGTCAGTCTTGTTCGGATCCAGACCCATGGAGTCCAGATAACGCCACATGGCAACCTGCGGCTGCATGTTGGACAGGCCGTTATGCACGTAACCCAAACCGGTACGCAACGAGTTGTTTTCGTTGATCGGGAAGCCCAAGGTACCGTCTATGCCGTAACTCTTGTTGGTATAGTCGGACAGGTCCGCGTCATCCGCTTTAAAGTCGTTGTAGAAGATACGCCCACCCAAACTCACACCGTCAACGGTGAAGTACGGGTTGGTTACCGACAGTTCGGTATAGGTCTGGTAGTCGTTCTTGGTGCCGCTGATACCGACGGAATAACCGGTACCCAGCCAGTTGTCCTGCTGGACCCCCGCCTGGAAGCTCACGCCGCTCTCGGTGCCGTAGCCGACGCCGAAGTTGAAGGTACCGGTGTTACGCTCTTTCACTTTGTAAGTGACGTCTACCTGATCCGCAGTGCCAGGCACGCGCTGGGTTTCCACATCTACCGTTTCAAAATAACCCAAACGGTTCAGACGTTCTTTACCCTGCTCGACCTGAGCGTTGCCCAGCCACGCACCTTCCATCTGACGCATTTCACGGCGCAGTACGGAGTCTTTACTGGTGTCGTTGCCTTCGAACTTGATGCGACGCACGTAGAAACGGTTACCCGCATCAATGTTTACGTGCAGCTTCACGGTTTTATCCGCGTCGTTGATTTCAGGTTGCGTAGCAACACGCGGGTAGGCATAACCGTAACGGCCCAACATCGTTTTGATGTTGTCTTCCATTTTGGTCACTTTGCTGCCGTTATACAACTCACCCGGTTCAATCTTGGTCAACTGGGCGACTTCCGCCGAATGACCGGCCAGATTGCCGTTAACCATCACGCCGGTGAGCTTGTACTGCTCGCCTTCAGTGATATTGATGGTGATGTAGATGCCTTTTTTGTCCGGCGTCAGGCTGACCTGAGTCGAATCGATATTAAAGCGCGCGTAGCCGCGGTCCAGATAGAAACTGCGCAGGGTTTCAAGGTCACCCGCCAGCTTTTGTTTCTGGTATTTGCGATCGCCAACCAGGTTCCACCACGGCACTTCATCACGCAGTTGGAAGCGTGAAATCAGCTCATCGTTAGTGAAGGCATGGTTGCCGACAATGTTGATTTGTTGAATCTTGGCGGAAACCCCTTCCGTGAACACCAGTTTCAGGTCAACACGGTTACGCGGCAACGGCGTGACAACGGCTTTCACCGAGGCGCTGTATTTACCGACGCTGTAATAGAAGTCTTCCAGCCCTTTTTCAATGCTGGATATCGTGGTGCGGTCGAGCGCTTCGCCAACCCGAACGCCAGAGGCCTCCAGGTTTTGCTTGAGCATGTCATCCTTCACCGACTTGTTGCCGGAGAAAGTGATGCTGGCAATGGTAGGGCGTTCCTTAACCTGAACAATCAGCGTATTACCATCGCGCAGCACGCGAACGTCCTCGAAGTTGCCAGTGGCAAACAAGGCACGGATGGTATTACTGATATCATCGTCAGAGACGGTATCGCCTACGCGAACCGGCATGTTGAGTAACGCCGCACCGACGGCGACTCGCTGCAGGCCTTCGAAATGAATATCTTTCACTACGAACCCGTCTGCACCGTATACGGTGGCGCTGCCAAACAGCAGCGACGCTATGAGCAACTTTTTCATCGCCATCGTTGTTATGCGTTCTTCCTAACCTATCCCCGCCCCTAAAGGCGAGAAAAATCATTGAAAAGTGCAAGACCCATTAAAAGCACCAACACGATCGAACCTATGCGGTAACTGTAGTCCTGTACTCGCTCGGAAACCGGCCCACCCTTCAGCTTTTCTATCGCCAGGAAGAGGAGATGCCCACCATCTAACACCGGTAATGGGAACAGGTTGATGATACCCAGGTTGACACTGATCAACGCCAGGAACATCAGATAATACACTAACCCGACCCCGGCTGACGCCCCTGCTCCCTGTGCAATCGAAATCGGGCCACTCAGGTTGTTCAGCTTTACATCACCGGTTATTAATTTACCCAGCATTTTGACCGTGAGGCTCATTAGCTGCCAGGTCTTGTCCCCAGCCTGATACAGCGCTGGGAAAGGTCCATACTGGCGAATCGTTTTATACTCGTCCGGCAGCGGCAGCACTTTCGGAATGATGCCGGCGAAACCCACCGATTTGTCTTTTCCCACCGGCTTTGTATCCGGTATCAGCGTCAAAGACAAGGGGGCGCCGTTTCTTTCAATCTCTAAAACCAGCGGTTGCCCAGGGCCGTTGTGGATCCGTTTAACCAACGTTTGCCAACGACCCAATAGCTGACCGTCGACTTTAACGATCCTGTCCCCCGCTTGTAAACCCGCCTTTTGTGCCGCCGACCCCGGCTGCACTTCGGCAAGGACAGATTCTATCTGTGGGCCGCGCGGAATAATACCCAACGCCACCACGGGATCCTGTTTGTCCGGCTCGAAATTCCACTGGCGCAAATCCAGGGTTTTAGTCACCACCTGAGAAGAGCCAAACGGCGCGATACCCACTTCGGTTTCCGCGTCGCCGATCTTCGCCACCAGCGCCAGACGAACTGATTCCCAATCAGGCGTTTCGATACCGTCAACGGACTTAAGTTCCATTCCAGGCGAAATTTCAGCGTGGGCAGCAATCGACTGTGGCGATATTTCACCAATCACAGGACGGAAGCTGGGAACGCCGATAATAAATACCAGCCAGTAAGCAAGAATAGCAAACAGGAAGTTGGCGATAGGGCCGGCACTGACGATAGCGGCGCGTTGCCACACGGTTTTGTTGTTAAATGCCTGATGGCGGAATTCCGGTGCAACCGAATCAACCCGCTCATCGAGCATCTTCACGTAACCGCCCAGAGGGATCAGGGCAATCACGTACTCCGTCCCCTGACGGTCAGTACGGCGCCATAAGGCGCGGCCAAAGCCGATGGAAAAGCGTTCTACACGGACGCCGCAGCGACGGGCTACCCAAAAGTGCCCGAACTCGTGCACGGTGATCAAAACACCGAGTGCAATAAGAAATGCGACTAAGTTCCAGAGCACGCTACCCATAATCCCTTCACTCCCCGTCGTTGACGGATTAAAACACTAACAGCATCAGGCAGGCAAATACAGGCACTGCTGCGGTCAGGCTGTCGATACGATCCAGTATACCGCCATGACCCGGTATCAAATGACCACTGTCTTTGATACCCGCTTCGCGTTTGAACATGCTCTCGGTAAGATCGCCCAGCACGGAAGCCAGTGCGGCAATCACCGAACAAATCAGTAAGGTGGTCGGCACGATATTCAACGGGGCGTAACGGCCAAACAACCAGGATATCAGGGCCGAGGTAATCAAACCACCGATGAGCCCTTCCCAGGTTTTCCCCGGAGAAACTTTTGGCGCCAGCTTATGCTTGCCGAACAGCTTGCCGAACATGTAGGCGCCGGAATCCGCGCCCCAAACCAGCAACATCACATACAGCAGCCACCAGGCGCCGGTGAAGTGGTTTTGTTCATAGCCGAACTGACGCAACGACAGCATGCCCCAGAAGAACGGAACTATGGTCAGCAAACCAAAAATCAGACGTATTGGACGCGAATTACGCCACAGCGCGGCAGACCCCGGATAAAACAGCACCAGCAGCAGCGCCGCCAACCACCAGGCCAATGACAGCCACAGTGGCCCGCCTACCTGAGGCAGGTGAACCGACTGGTGGTAGGCCGGAATGCTGAGCATCATCAGCGCCAGCAGGAAGCCGCACAATATCGCCAGCCAGATGCGCTGCGAGCGGGAGGTAAAACCGGCCAGTTGGCCCCACTCCCAGGCTGCCAGCATGCACACAACCAGCGTTACCAGGGCAAAGCCCACCGGCGGCAGCAAGAACAACGCCGCGATAACCATCGGGATTAAAATCAGAGCCGTTATGAGGCGATACTTCAGCAAAAGTTCCCCCTAGGACGCATTGGCGCCGATAGGTGTTGTTCCCCCGAAGCGACGCTCGCGTTGTGCAAATGCATTCAGCGCACCTTCAAAGACAAGTTCATCAAAATCAGGCCAGAGTACATCAGTAAAGTAAAGTTCGGCATAAGCAATTTGCCACAGTAAGAAGTTACTGATGCGGTGTTCACCGCCCGTACGGATCACCAGATCCACCGGTGACAGATCGCTCATGCAGACCCGCTCACCCAGTAATTCTTCGCTAATTTGATCCGGACGCAGCGAACCGTCCTTCACCTGCTCAGCCAGTTCCCTTACTCCCTGAATAATATCCCAACGGCCGCCATAGTTGGCAGCAATGTTGAGCGTCAGGCCATCGTTATTTTCAGTCAGTTGCTCAGAGCGACGGATCCGCTCTTGCAAACGCGCGCTGAAACGGCTGATATCGCCGATCACCCGCAGTCTGACGTTATGTTTATGCAGGCTTTTTACTTCGCTGTCCAAGGCTCGGACGAAAAGCTCCATGAGGGCGGAGACTTCCTGCACCGGACGGTTCCAGTTCTCGCTGCTGAAGGCATAAAGCGTGAGCGCATCTAAATGGTTGTTGGCGGCAAAACTGACCGCGCGACGAACCGATTTCACCCCTGCTTTATGACCGAAGACACGTAACTTACCCTGACGTTTAGCCCAGCGCCCGTTACCGTCCATGATAATGGCAACATGCCGTGGCCCCAGAGTGGACGGATTAGCCTCTTGTTGATTTGCGGACGACATAACTCGTACTTATTTCCTCAATAGAAATACAACTGCCCTTCCGGAACATCAGGCCCTTACGCGCAAAAAAAGCCGTGTGCCCGACACGGCTTTTCAGTCTGCCTGGAGACAGTCGGTAATTTCCGCTGCTCCGTTGGCGTTCGAGATATCAATCGGGCCAGAATTCAACGGTATAACCGCTGACAAGTGGCGCAGACTATATCACCTCAGCCGGGCCTGAACAAACGGCCCCACTGCGGCACGCGTAATTTGCGAACAAAATAAGATAAATGCCGTTATCAGTTACGCAGTGATTTAACCAACCCAACTGCAACCTCACGTGCCTGGCGATCTATTTCTAAGACCGCATCAATGCAGGACGGTTCCTGCAGGGATAGCCGTTCGACCACTTTTTGGTTCACCGCCGCAATATCGGTAAAGCGAATCTGCTCCTGCAGGAACGCCGCCACGGCCACTTCGTTAGCCGCATTCAGTGCGGTGGTTGCCGCCTGCCCGGCGTCAAAGGCCTCGATGGCCAGATACAGGCAGGGATAACGTTCCCGTTCAGGTTCGGCAAAGGTCAGCGAGCCGATGCGACAAAAATCCAACGCTTCCACGCCAGAACTGACCCGCTGCGGGTAAGCCATAGCATGGGCGATCGGCGTGCGCATATCCGGCGTGCCCAACTGGGCCAGTACGCTGCCATCGGTGTAGCGCACCATCGAGTGGATCACCGACTGCGGATGCAGAATCACTTCCATTTGTTCAGCAGAGGCGTTAAACAGCCAGCGGGCCTCAATATATTCCAGTCCTTTGTTCATCATGGTGGCGGAATCCACCGAGATCTTGCGCCCCATCGACCAATTGGGATGGGCACAGGCCTGATCCGGCGTCATCGTGGCAAATTGTTCCAGTGGCGTGGTGCGGAACGGGCCGCCGGAACCGGTGAGCACGATGCGCGACACACCATGACTGTCTAATGAAGAGTATCCCAACTGACGCTGAATGCTCTCAGGCAAACTCTGAAAAATCGCGTTATGCTCGCTGTCCAGCGGCAGCAACTGCGTCTGACTTTTTTGCACCGCGTCCATAAACAGGCGCCCACAGGTCACCAGCGACTCTTTGTTCGCCAGCAGCACCTGCTTGCCTGCGCGAATTGCCGCCAGCGTTGGTAGCAACCCGGCAGCGCCGACGATGGCGGCGGTGACCTGATCAACGTCATCCAACGCCGCCAGTTCACAAGCGGCCTGCTCGCCCGCCATCACCTCGGTGGCAACGCCATTTTCCGCCAGCAGGATGCGCAGTTCACGCGCTGCGCCTTCGTCTGCCATCGCGGCATAGGTCGGACGAAATTCCATGCACTGCTGCGCCATAACCGCTACGTTGTGGCCGGCAACCAGCGCTTTAATCGCAAAACGGTCGGGGTTTTCCCTGACCACGGCCAGGGTACTGGTCCCCACTGAGCCGGTGGAGCCAAGAATAGTCAGTTGCTTCATGAGCTCACTCTGAATAACTGTCTGATGAGATCGGAGGTGCTCCAGTGTGTAACCTTCGCCACCGCTTGTCCATGATCAATCAGCACGATGAAACGGGATCTGCGCCACAAAAAACAAAGCGCCGCCCAGGCGACGCTTTTTTTCTGCGCGATGCTGATTAGAATTCCATCAGCTCTTTTTCTTTGTCCGCCAGCGCGGCATCGAGCAGCTTGATGTAGGCGTCGGTCATTTTCTGAATGTCGTCCTGAGAACGACGATCTTCGTCTTCGCTGATTTCTTTGTCTTTCAGCAACGCCTTCACTTTGTCGTTGGCGTCACGGCGCACGTTACGTACGGCAACACGACCCTGCTCGGCTTCACCGCGCACCACTTTGATCAGGTCTTTACGGCGCTCTTCGGTCAACGGAGGCAGCGGAACACGGATCACGCTGCCGGCTGAGCTTGGGTTCAGGCCCAGATCAGACGCCATGATGGCCTTTTCTACCGCTGAACCCAGGGAGCGATCAAACAGGTTGATTGCCAGGGTACGGGAGTCTTCTACGGTCACGTTAGCCAACTGACGCAGCGGCGTTGCAGAACCATAGTATTCCACCATGATGCCGTCCAGGATGCTTGGAGAAGCACGGCCGGTACGGATTTTGCTGATTTGGTTTTTGAATGCTTCTACGCTTTTTTCCATGCGTGAATCAGCATCTTTTCTGATTTCATTAATCACGTTGCAAACCCTTGGAAGCTGGAGACTTGGCAGGCCATACCACAGTATAGCCCGTGAATTTTACTCAAGGAGAGCGCATAACGCACCACGTTACCCGCTCCCGCTAAATTGGGCAGAACAGCCTTATTTGCTGATCAGCGTGCCTTCGTTCTCACCCATCACCACCCGGCGCAACGCACCTGGCTTGTTCATGTTGAATACGCGAATCGGCAGACCGTGATCGCGGGCCAGCGTAAACGCCGCCAGATCCATCACTTTCAGCTCGCGCTCCAGTACATCTTGATAGGTGATATGTTCGTACAGCGTTGCATCCGGATTTTTAACCGGATCAGCGGAGTATACACCATCCACTTTAGTCGCTTTCAATACCACGTCCGCTTCGATCTCGATCCCGCGCAGACACGCAGCAGAATCGGTGGTGAAGAACGGGTTGCCGGTACCGGCGGAGAAGATCACCACGCGGTTATTACGCAGCAGGCTGATCGCCTCGGCCCAGCTGTAGTTGTCGCACACGCCGTTCAACGGAATGGCTGACATCAGGCGGGCGTTCACATAGGCACGGTGCAGTGCATCACGCATAGCCAGGCCGTTCATCACGGTAGCCAGCATTCCCATGTGGTCGCCCACTACGCGGTTCATGCCGGCCTGCGCCAGGCCCGCGCCGCGGAACAGGTTACCGCCGCCAATAACTACACCGACCTGAATTCCCAGTTCGACCAGCTCTTTAACTTCCTGAGCCATGCGATCCAAAACGCTAGCGTCGATACCAAAACCTTCTGCGCCTTGCAGGGCTTCGCCACTCAGTTTGAGCAGAATACGCTGATATACGGGTTTTGCATTGGTTGCCATGGTGTTCTGTCCTAAGAAGCAGTATTAGTATTGGGGATTTCAGCCGATGAAGTGCGCCTGTGATGAGTATATTGCCACAGGGCCTGCCACCGGTGTAATTCTGGCTGGATAAAATGGAACCGCCTGACGGCGGCTCCATTATACCCTTCATCTTTCACGTTGCCGCTGCGTTGGCTGCCTTCACTTACCCCAAGTCACCTGGTGAACCAGGCTCCTGGGAGTTCGCTCAGTTGCCGCCTTGCCGCACCGCGAAATCTATCGGGTATACAGTCATTAAGACTGCTTGCTCATTGCAGCAACTTCAGCAGCAAAGTCATTTGCCGCTTTTTCGATGCCTTCGCCCACTTCGAAGCGGATGAAGTTAACGACGTCAGCGTTGTGCTCTTTCAGCACCTGGCCAACGGTTTTGCTTGGTTCGATAACGAAAGGCTGACCGGTCAGAGAAACTTCGCCGGTGAATTTCTTCATGCGGCCTTCAACCATTTTCTCAGCGATTTCTTTCGGCTTGCCAGACTGCATGGCGATGTCCAGCTGAACCTGGTACTCTTTTTCTACCACTTCAGCAGACACATCTTCAGGCTTAACGAATTCTGGCTTGCTCGCCGCAACGTGCATGGCGATTTGCTTAACCAGCTCTTCGTCAGCGCCTTTAGCCGCGATCAGAACGCCGATACGTGCGCCGTGCAGGTAGCTGCCCAGCACTTCGCCTTCCAGGGAAGCCACGCGACGGATGTTGATGTTTTCACCGATTTTGGCAACCAGCGCTACACGTTCTTCTTCGAACTGTGCTTTCAACACTTCAACGTCAGTGATTTTGCCTGCAACAGCAGCGTCCAGCACTTTGTCAGCGAATGCCTGGAAACCGGCATCTTTAGCAACGAAGTCAGTCTGGCAGTTTACTTCCAGGATCACGCCGTAGTTGCCTTCGATCTTGGTTTTGATCACGCCGTCAGCAGCTACGTTGCCTGCTTTTTTCGCCGCTTTGATCGCGCCAGATTTACGCATGTTTTCGATTGCCAGCTCGATGTCGCCGTTAGATTCGACCAGAGCTTTTTTGCAATCCATCATGCCAGCGCCAGTACGCTCGCGCAGTTCTTTTACCAGAGCAGCGGTAATATCAGCCATTTCTTTTTCCTCGGTTATCTCACGTAGAGACAGTTCTCATTCAGATAAGCAAAGGGGGCCAATAAAGGCCCCCCTAACCAACATATTCAATACCTGGTTAATAAGGGCTCAGTGACGAGCTTGCCTTATTATTCAGCTTCTACGAAGCTTTCTTCCGCTTGAACGGCCAGATCTTGAGAACGACCTTCACGGACGGCGGCAGCAACGGCAGTCAGGTACAATTTGATTGCACGGATTGCATCGTCGTTACCAGGGATGATGAAGTCAACGCCGTCTGGATCGGAGTTGGTATCAACGATAGAGAATACCGGGATACCCAGGTTGTTGGCTTCTTTGATCGCGATGTGTTCGTGATCGGCATCGATAACGAACAGAGCGTCAGGCAGACCACCCATGTCTTTGATACCACCCAGGGAGTTTTCCAGCTTGGCCAGTTCGCGAGTACGCATCAGCGCCTCTTTCTTGGTCAGCTTGTCGAAGGTGCCATCTTGAGACTGGATTTCCAGATCTTTCAAACGTTTGATTGACTGACGAACGGTTTTCCAGTTAGTCAGCATGCCGCCCAACCAGCGATGGTTCACGAAGAACTGATCGCAGGTGTTAGCATATTCTTTTACCGCTTCGCTTGCTGCGCGCTTAGTACCAACGAACAGGATCTTACCTTTACGGGAAGAGATCTTGGTCAGTTCAGCCAGTGCTGCGTTGGCCATTGGTACAGTTTTTTCCAGGTTGATGATGTGAACCTTGTTACGTGCGCCGAAGATGAAAGGCTTCATTTTCGGGTTCCAGTAACGGGTCTGGTGACCAAAGTGTACACCAGCCTGGAGCATGTCGCGCATGGAAACAGTTGCCATGATTAAACCTCTATAGAGTGAGTTGGGGTTATGCCTCCACGTATCCCATAACGCCGACCCTGGCGGTGATAAATCACCTCAGGGCACCCCGGCGGATGTGCCGATACGTGTGTGTTATTTACACAATGTGAGTGCAGTTAAAGTATTTTCGGCCTTTCCCGTCCTTATCGCAAGGACCAAGACGCGGATCTGCCGGCGCGCTTTATACCATAAACCCACCCCGGACACCAACTTTTGTTGCCACAGTCGTCATCGTCGAGAAATCAAATTTGGCAGCCTCAGGCCGGACTGATACCATAAGAGACTGCTTCTTATTATTTCTTTCTGTTGTCGGCGAGCACGACACCTGCGGACGAATTTCATGGCAATCTCAATTAAAACACCTGATGACATCCAAAAAATGCGCGTGGCCGGCCGTCTGGCTGCCGAAGTGCTGGAAATCATCGAGCCGCACGTCAAGCCTGGCGTGACCACCGGCGAACTCGATCGTATCTGTCACGACCACATCACCAACAAGCAGCAGGCGATTTCCGCCTGTCTGGGCTACCACGGTTTCCCGAAATCCGTGTGCATCTCGGTTAATGAAGTGGTCTGCCACGGCATTCCGAGCGATGACAAGGTTCTGAAGGACGGCGACATCGTGAATATCGACGTTACCGTGATCAAAGAGGGTTTCCACGGTGACACATCCAAGATGTTCATCGTCGGCAAACCGACCATTCTGGGCGAGCGTCTGTGCCGCATCACGCAGGAAAGCCTTTATCTGTCGCTGAAAATGGTGAAGCCTGGCATCCGCCTGCGCACGCTGGGTAAAGAGATCCAGAAATTCGTTGAAGCCGAAAACTTTTCCGTGGTGCGCGAATACTGTGGCCACGGCATTGGCGAAGTGTTCCACGAAGAACCGCAGGTGCTGCACTATGATGCCGACGACGGCGGTGTGGTACTGCAACCTGGCATGGCCTTCACCATCGAGCCAATGGTCAATGCCGGTGATTACCGCATCCGCACCATGAAAGACGGCTGGACGGTAAAAACTAAGGATCGCAGCTTGTCGGCGCAGTATGAGCATACTATTGTGGTCACAGATAACGGCTGCGAGATAATGACGTTGCGCAAGGATGACACCATCCCCAACATCATTACGCACGAGATGTAAGCGCCGCGGCGTATTGCCGCGATGCATGATGTCACAGGCCGGCTTTTGCCGGCCTTTTTTATGGGCTGCGTACTATGTCTGAAAACTTTCGCCAACAAGACACCTCGGTCATTCCACGACAGGCCGTGCCGGAGCAGCCTGAATATCCCAACGCCTATGGCGATGAGGAGCTCAACTGCGTCGCGCTGAAACAGCGCCTCGAACAGTTCCAACTGTGGCTGGCAGAAGCGTTCAATGCCGGCTCCAGCGCCGAAAGCCTGGTCGCCGCCCGCAGCGACTTTATCGATCGCCTGCTGCGTCGCCTGTGGGTGTTCTACGGTTTCGAAGATATCCCGGAAACCGCTTTGGTGGCGGTCGGCGGTTATGGCCGTGGCGAATTGCACCCGCTTTCGGACATTGACGTGCTGGTGCTGAGCCAGCGCCGGCTGAATGAACAGCAATCCCAGCGCGTGGGGGAGTTTATCACCCTGCTGTGGGATCTTAAGCTGGAAGTGGGCCACAGCGTACGTACGCTGGAAGAGTGCTTGTTGGAGGGTCTGGCGGATCTGACCGTCGCCACCAACCTGATTGAATCACGCATGATCTGCGGCGATGTGGCCTTGTTCCTGCAAATGCAAAAGCACATTTTCAGCGACGGCTTCTGGCCCTCCCCCCAATTTTTCCACGCCAAGTTGGTCGAACAGCAAGAGCGCCACCAACGCTACCACGGCACCAGCTACAATCTGGAGCCGGACATCAAGAGCAGCCCCGGTGGCCTGCGGGACATTCACACCCTGCTGTGGGTAGCGCGCCGTCACTTCGGCGCCACTTCGCTGGACGAAATGGTCGGCTTTGGTTTTCTGACCCAGGCCGAACGCAACGAGCTTAACGAATGCCAAAGCTTCCTGTGGCGCATTCGCTTCGCGCTGCATCTGGTGTTGCCCCGCTACGATAACCGACTGCTGTTCGATCGCCAGCTTAACGTGGCGCAGTTGCTGCGTTATGAGGGGGAAGGCAACGAGCCGGTCGAGCGCATGATGAAAGATTTTTATCGCATGACCCGCCGCGTCGGCGAACTGAACCACATGCTGCTGCAACTGTTCGATGAGGCGATTCTGGCGCTGGACGCCACGGAAAAACCCCGGCCGTTGAACGAAGATTTTCAACTGCGTGGCGACCTGATCGACCTGCGTGACGAAACGCTGTTTATTCGTCAGCCGGAATCGATCATGCGGATGTTCTACCTGATGGTGCGCAACCGCGAAATCAAAGGCATTTACTCCACCACCGTCCGCCAGTTGCGTCATGCGCGCCGCCATCTGAAACAGCCGCTGTGCACCATTGCGGAAGCACGCGATCTGTTTATGGCCATCCTGCGTCACCCAGGTGCCGTTTCGCGGGCGCTGGTGCCGATGCACCGCCACAGCGTACTGTGGGCCTATATGCCGCAGTGGGGCAAAATTGTCGGGCAAATGCAGTTCGACCTGTTTCATGCCTACACCGTCGACGAACACACCGTTCGCGTCCTGCAAAAACTGGAAAGCTTTGCCGATGCCGAAACACGGCCACGTCACCCGCTGTGCGTTGAGCTGTATCCGCGCCTGCCGAACCCTGAACTTCTGCTGCTGGCGGCGCTGTTCCACGATATCGCCAAAGGCCGCGGCGGCGACCACTCGATCCTCGGCGCGCAGGACGCGTTGGAGTTCGCCGAGCTGCACGGTTTGAATTCCCGTGAGTCTCAACTGGTGGCCTGGCTGGTTCGCTGCCATTTACTGATGTCGGTCACCGCCCAACGGCGCGACATTCAGGATCCGACGGTGATTCAGCAGTTTAGCGCCGAAGTGCAGAGTGAAACCCGCCTGCGTTATCTGGTTTGCCTGACCGTAGCGGACATCTGCGCCACCAACGAGACCCTGTGGAACAGCTGGAAACAGAGCCTGTTGCGTGAGCTCTATTTCGCCACCGAAAAGCAGCTGCGCCGCGGCATGCAGAACAGCCCTGATTTGCGCGAACGCGTGCGTCACCACCGCCTGCAAGCGCTGGCGCTGCTGCGCATGGACAATATCGACGAAGAAGCGCTGCACCGTATCTGGAGCCGCTGTCGTGCCGATTACTTCCTGCGCCATTCGCCGAACCAATTGGCCTGGCACGCACGCCATCTGCTGGCCCATGACTCCACCCAGCCTCTGGTGCTGGTCAGCCGCCAGGCGACACGCGGCGGCACCGAGATTTTCATCTGGAGTCCGGATCGCCCATACCTGTTTGCCGCCGTGGCCGGCGAGATGGATCGTCGCAACCTGAGCGTGCACGACGCACAGATCTTCACTAATCGCGACGGCATGGCGATGGATACCTTTATCGTACTGGAGCCGGATGGCAGCCCGCTGGCGCAGGACCGCCATGCGGCGATCCGCCATGCGTTGGTGCAGGCCATTACCCAGCGGGAATATCAGCCGCCGCGCGTGCGCAGGCCGTCCTCCAAGCTGCGTCATTTCAGCGTGCCGACCGAAGTCAGCTTCCTGCCAACCCATACCGACCGCCGCAGCTATCTGGAACTGACCGCGCTCGATCAGCCAGGCCTGCTGGCCCGGGTAGGCGAAGTGTTCGCCGATCTCGGTTTGTCACTGCATGGCGCGCGCATCTCCACCATCGGCGAGCGGGTTGAGGATTTATTTATTCTGGCCGACAGCGATCGACGCGCCCTTAACCCGGAAACGCGCAGAAAGTTGGAACAACGGTTGACAGAGGCCCTCAATCCAAACGATAAATTGTGATACAAGTAACCTTTTCGTAGACAACATCAGGACAGAGAACAGCATGCAGCAATTACAAAACGTTATTGAAAACGCCTTCGAGCGCCGCGCGGAAATCACCCCGGCGAACGTAGACACCGTAACGCGCGAAGCGGTAAACCAGGTGATCGGCCTGCTGGACAGCGGCGCCCTGCGCGTTGCCGAGAAGATTGACGGTCAGTGGGTAACGCATCAGTGGCTGAAAAAGGCCGTGCTGCTTTCTTTCCGCATCAATGACAACAAAGTGATGGACGGTGCAGAAACCCGTTATTACGACAAAGTGCCAATGAAATTCGCCGACTACGACGAAGCGCGCTTCCAGAAAGAAGGCTTCCGCGTAGTGCCACCGGCGACCGTTCGCCAGGGCGCATTCATCGCCCGCAACACGGTTCTGATGCCATCCTATGTGAACATCGGCGCTTACGTTGACGAAGGCAGCATGGTGGATACCTGGGCTACCGTCGGCTCTTGCGCGCAAATCGGCAAGAACGTTCACCTGTCCGGCGGCGTCGGCATCGGTGGCGTACTGGAGCCTCTGCAGGCCAACCCGACCATCATTGAAGACAACTGCTTTATCGGTGCGCGTTCAGAAGTGGTTGAAGGCGTGATCGTAGAAGAAGGTTCCGTGATTTCCATGGGCGTATACCTGGGCCAGAGCACCCGCATTTACGACCGCGAAACCGGTGAAGTGCACTACGGCCGCGTGCCTGCCGGCTCGGTGGTGGTTTCCGGTAACCTGCCGTCCAAAGATGGCTCTTACAGCCTGTACTGCGCAGTGATCGTCAAAAAAGTCGATGCCAAGACGCGCGGTAAAGTCGGCATTAATGAGTTATTGCGCACCATCGACTAAATTAAGATAGCGGGTGAATCACCCGCTATCTTTTTGTCTTCATTACGTGAGCAGTCACAGTCTCTGGCGTGGTTATTCGCCATAATCCCAGACCGTGGAATAAAGTCTATTTATAAGGTGGCGCTATTATGTATGACAACCTGAAAAGCTTAGGAATCAATCAACCGGAAGATGTCGATCGCTATAGCCTGCGTCAGGAGGCCAATAACGACATTCTTAAGATTTATTTCCGCAAGGATAAAGGCGAGTTCTTTGCCAAAAGCGTGAAGTTCAAATACCCGCGCCAACGCAAGACCGTGGTCGCGGACAATGCCGGCCAGGGTTACAAAGAAATCCACGAAATTAACCCGAACCTGCGTTACGTGATTGATGAGCTGGATCAGCTGTGCCAGCGGGACCAAGTTGAAGTGGATCTGAAACGCAAAATTCTTGATGACCTGCGTCATCTGGAAGGCGTGGTTTCCCACAAGATTGCCGAGATCGAATCCGATCTGGAAAAACTGACCCGCGGTAAGTAAGGGTTCAGCGAACTGGATCTACTGGACTTCATTTTTACCCTATGAATTTCGAGTTGCAGCTAACAACGCTGCAACTTGAAAGGCAACGGGTATTTCTATTTCAGCAATGTGGCCCACTGCTCGACCCACGGGCAGGAAACCACTTCCGGCTCCGGCTGTTCCATCGCATCGATTTCCAATACCTCACCTACGCGAGTTGCTCCTTGCTCCTGCAGCAATGCATCAAATGCGCGCCCTGCACCGCAGAAGTTATCGTAGCTGCTGTCACCCAACGCGATCAGTCCGTAACGCAGCTCTGGCTGGTAGCCGACCCGATCGCGAATAGCATGGAACAGCGGTGCAATGCTGTCCGGCAAATCGCCCTGACCGGTGGTGGAGGTAATTACCAACGCGTAATGCTGACGGTAAAACTGCCAGGCTTCAAGCGTGCCCTCCTCGAACAGTTTGACCTCATGCCCCTGTTCGCTGAGGATATTTTCCGCTTCTTCCGCCACCAGCAGTGAGTTGCCGTAAACCGTTCCCACGAAGATTCCAACCTGAGCCATTGCTCCTACTCCCTTAAATACCTTTAGAAATGATCAGTTATCCTGACCGCTAGCTGAAGGAAACTCAACCCTGGCAAGCTCAGGGATACTCTCCGCCCAGCCAAACTGTGACATAACGCCCTGCCAGGACTCGTCCCAGCGAGCGGAAATCTGCAGCGGCTCACCGGTCACCGGGTGATTCAGCTGCAGGTGACTGGCGTGAAGCATCAGGCGTGAACAGCCGAAATGCTCCGCCATGCCGCGGTTCTGACGCAGATCGCCGTGCTTGCTGTCACCGATGATGGGATGGCGGATATGCACCATATGGCGCCGCAACTGGTGCTTGCGGCCATGCTCCGGTTTCAGTTCAACCAGGCTGTAGCGCGCGCTGTCGTAACGGCCAATCGCCACCGGCATCTCTGCCTGCGCCAGCGGCCGATAATGGGTGACTGCTGGCTGCGGACCTTTGTCCGCCGAGGCAAACTTGTCGGCAATTTTGTCCAGCTCTTCCGTCAACGGGTAATCGAGGGTATCGCCTTCCAGCACGTAACCGCGGACCACCGCATGGTAGGTTTTCTGCATCTGATGCTGTTCAAGCTGCTGCGACAACAGCCGCGCCACCTCGCTGGACAACGCCATCAGCAATACCCCGGATGTAGGACGATCAAGGCGATGCACGGTAAACACGTGCTGGCCAATCTGATCGCGCACGGTCTGCATCACAAACCGGGTTTCATGGCGATCCAGCCAGCTGCGGTGCACCAGCCAACCGGACGGCTTGTTCACCGCCACCAGGTGCTCATCCTGATACAAAACCTCAATCACAATCTCTTTTCCTACGTAAAAGCCCAGATTCCGGCGCGAGTATACAGCAGTGCGTCAGGGCTAGTTAACCCATTCGATGGTCACCAGACGACTATCGGCCCGGCCGCGATCGTCCACCGCCCGAATGCGGTACTGCCCATTGTTGATCGGCCGCCAGTCGATGGCCTTTTTGCTGGCGCTGCTACCGAGATAGATATCGTCAACAAACCAGTACACCGTTTTGCTGTCGGCATCGGTCACTGCGTTGAAGGCAATTTTATCGCGTCCCTGCTGCGATTGCCGCAGGGTATAGGTGGTGTTCTTAAGCGGCGAGGTGATGCGCGGCGCATTACCCCCGACGGCAATACCGTTGTCCTTACAGCGATTTATCGGCGGCGAACGCTTAGGCAACCCGGCCTGAGCGAACACGTTGGCCAGATCGGAAGGCCAGAACTCAAACACTTCAGTGCGGGTTTGTGCCTGGTCATAGGGCGGACAGGCCACCTCACCGCTGTGAATATCCAGCACCACCGGCCGATAAACGCTGTCGACCTTGATCGGTGACTTGCCAGGAATAAACCAGGTTTTGCCCTTTTGCTGGCACCAGGGGGTGGGTAAATCGCCGCTGGCCAGACAAATATCCACCCGCCGCAGCCGCTTCGGAAATGGCTTTCGGGGCTCCCGCAGCGTGGGATAGCTGGCATGCACACTGTCGATAATATTGAAGAATAACGGAGCCGCTGCATCGGCGCCCACCAGGGCATTATTGCCACGACTGTCGAAGTTCCCCTCCCACACCACCAGCACATAGGGCCCGAAAATCCCTACGCTCCAGGCATCGCGAAATCCCCATGAAGTCCCGGTTTTCCAATAGACCGGCAGCGACGATGAACGCTGCGCCAAGGTATCTCCCGGGCGGCGGTGTTGCCGCAGCATATCCAGCGTAATAAAACTGGCTTCTTCGCTGAGCAAGCGCACCGCCGGCGTCTCCGCATCGCTACTCAGCATGCGTAACGGACGCAATGCGCCGCGATTCGCCAACAGAGCATAGAGCTTCGCCAGTTCCTGAGCGGTAACCTCACCGCCCCCCAATACCAGCGACAAGCCATAGTGATTCTCGCTGGCCATATTCTCGACGCCAGTCAGGCGCAGGAACTGATAGAAAGTCGGCTGCCGCAGTTGCGACGCCACGTACACAGCGGGAATATTGCGGCTAAAATTCAGCGCATCGGTGGCGGTTACCGGCCCAAGAAAACGCCGGTCAAAATTCTCCGGCGCGTAGGCACCAAATGAGGAAGGTACATCTTTCAGGATGGTCATCGGATGCAGCACGCCTTGCTCCATGCCCAGGGCATAGATAAAGGGCTTCAGGGTCGAACCGGGCGAACGCTTGGCATGGGTGCCGTTCACCTGCCCTTGGATCTGGCGGTTGTAATAGTCTGCTGACCCCACCAGCGCCCTGACCCCCATATCGCGGCTGTCCACCAGCAGCACTGCAGCATTGTGGATCCCACGGCTCTGATTACGGGCGATAAAGGCATTTACCTGTCGTTCGACCAAACGTTGCAGCCCCACGTCCAGCGTGGTGTCGACGCGGCTATTATGCTGCACCAACTGCTGAGTCTGCTGACGCAGTTGCTCGATAAAGTGCGGTGCAATATAGGGCATCTGCTCGGGTTGACGCAGCACTAGCGGGAGCCGAAACAGGGCCTGTTGACTGCTGTCGGTCGCGTAGACTTGCTGCCAGCGCTGGAACAAGCGGTCGCGCGCCTGCGTCAGGGCAACACCCAGCACGCCCGTTTTCGGTTCCAGACGGTAACTGGGTGACTGCGGCAATACGGCCAGGGTTAACGCTTCCGGCAGAGTCAGGTCTCGCGGTTGCTTGGCGAAGTAGATCAGGCTGGCGGCACCGATGCTTTCGATATTGCGACCGTAAGGAGCGTAGTTCAGGTAGGCTTCCAAAATATCGTGCTTGGAGTAGCTCAGTTCTAGCTGTATCGCACGCGCCACTTGCAGCAGTTTGCCACCCGGCGTACGGGTGTTGAGATGCCAGCGCATGCGCGCCAGTTGCATGCTGATGGTCGAACCACCCTGCATCCTGCCACCGGAAACATAGCTGCGCCAGAAGCCGCGCGCCAGGCTAACGGGGTTAAAACCGGGGTTGTAGTAAAACCACCGATCCTCATGCAGCAGCAGACCACGCACCGCCAAAGGTGAAATATCCTCCAGCGGAGTCCATAGCCGGTAACGATCGTCGTTGGCCAGCGTGATGCGCATCAGCGTACCTTGGCGATCATAGTAGGTGGAGGACAGCGGTAATTCTTGCGCCAACGGCGGGTGGGGCCATAACCGAATGGCACCCAGCACCAGCGCGAGCAGAAAGACCGCCATCAGGCTATTCTGCAGCCAGGGTGTTTTCAGGATTTTCATCGGATCTCAACGCGCTGGCGTCGGGCGGATATCCGCCCGACGCCAGTCACGGCTTATTTATTTTCCGCCGGCACCACCACCAGTTTACCGCTGCCGACCGACATGGCCTGTACTTCACGGTCATACATGGCTTCGCCATAGGCCGGTGGGATAATAAAGCTGCCGGTATTGGTCGCTTTGATCTGGTAAACGAACTCCTGTACGTCGGTGCTGGCACTGCCGTAAATGATCACCCGATCTTCACGAATGTCGCTGTAATCCGGCGCCCAGCTGGATCCTGAAGCAGCCAGCGGTGACTGCCAACCGCTGCTTGGCGCTTCCGCTTCGCTGTCCTCGTCAGCAGCAGGTTCCGGCGGCGTTTGCTGCACCACTTCGAACCCGCCCGGCAACAGATCGACGATCGCCAGATTGCTCAGCCCCTCTTTAGCGTTAGCACGGATTTTCAGATGTACATTGACCTTCTGGCCCAGCGTTACCTGCGTGACCGGCTTACCCTGCTCATCGGTGTAATCGCGGGTGATTTCCAGCCCGCGTGCCAGGGCTTTCTGTGGCGCAGCAAGGTCATAACCGGCCTGCGTCACCGAGTACCAGGCCGGCGCATCACCGCTGTTGGTAAAACGGACAGCGGCGGCATCAGCGGTAAACTGCCCTTTGGTAAACAGCCCCTGCAGCTCGGCTATCCGCTGTGGTGCTGCATTGCCGCCTTTACCAATCTGCGCAATGTCCAGCGAACCCGCGTTGGCTGACTGCGCCACCAGGGCCGAATAGCTCTCCAGCGCCAGTATGCTCATCGCGGAAGAGTAGGTGGTGTAGCGCTCTTCTTTCAGCGCCTTCACCATGTTCTCCAACACCTGCGGCGGAATCGATGCCACCTTTTCCGGGAAATGGCGAGTAATCAAATACAGCCGCGTCGCATCCTGCACCAGCGGATCAAAGTAATTCTGCGTCCACCAGGCGTTGTCATAGGCTTTGCTCAACTGCTGCCAGCTTGGCTGCAATAGTGCGGCAGCCTCGTCATCCATCTTCAGCAATTGATAAGACGATGCCAGATACAGCGCGCTCAGATCGGTTTTCCAACTGTCCGGATAGCGTTTTTGCAGCGTATCCTGCACCATTGCCAGCGCATTGGTGGTCACCTCGCCTTGCCGCGTCAGCAGATAGATAGCCCAGCTGCGTAAACGCAGCCGATACAGGTCATCAAAGCCGCTGGCCGCCAATTCACGCAGTGCGCCGTTGGCCTCCTCAAGCATCCCCTCCGGCAGCGCATACCCGGCTTGTTTCGCTTCCAGCAGATACTGGACCACATACGGCGTAACGAAAGGATCGGCATCCGGCGATGACCGCCAGGCGCCAATGGCCCCGCTGTCATTCTGACGAGAACGCAACACGCCGAGCAGGTTGCGCAGCTGTTTGCTAACCTCGGACTGGCTCAGGCCCCCCGCCATTTCCGGATGACGGCTCTGCAGGATCAGCGGAATGGAGCGGCTGACGATCTGCTCGGAACAGTAGTAAGGGTAGTCTGCCAGGTATTGAGCCAGTCCGTTGGTCAGCACCAGCGGTGAATGGGAAACCGCCGCCTGGCGCTGCGCATAGGCGTCAAACATCTGACGCAGGCCTTCGACGTTTTGGCTGCCGCCGCTCATCCGCCCCATTACCGTTTGGGTTCGATACGGCATAGCCGGCCGCACCGAGGTGCTGACCGTGCGACGGCTACTCTTGTCGCCATAGCTGGCGTCAAACACCAAAGGCGCATCCCCCAGCGCAGATTTGGCACGCAGGCGGAAGTTAACCACACCCTCGCGTTTTTCCGCCAGTGACAGGCCTTGCACGGCGTTGCCCACCACATCCAACTGAGGAGGCGGCGTCAAGTGCACGCTTACCGCCACCGGTTGACCGTTCAATCCTTCGAGGTTGTTACTGACGCCCACGCTGACGTCAAACTCATCGCCCGGTGCCACCATCGCCGGTACGTTTGGCGTCATGATGAAGTTGTCCCGCACCGTCGCGGCGGTTTGCGCCTTGCCGATCTTGTCCGGCGTGACCGAGATAGCCATGACCCGGATTTTACCGTTGAAGTAATCCGGCACCGGATAGACGAACGCCTTCTCGCCGTTCACCTCGGTGATACCTGACCAGTAAGCGACCGGCTTATCACGCTTGCGTTTGAACGGGTTCAGGTTGAGATCCAAACCTTCCCCCGCATCGCCGCCCGGGGCCGCCGTCAACGCCATCAGCTTACTGAACTCCGGCAGGATCAGGTCAAGAATTTGCGAACTGGTGACGCTCAGTTCACGCTTGCTGAAGAAGAACTCCAGCGGATCTTTTAAGCGGTAGCGAGCCACCTGCAGGATCCCTTCATCGACGGCGAACAACGCCACCTGCTGCGGGCCATCGGTTTTCACCGTCATGGTCAGATCTTCGCCTGGCTTAATCACCGTTGGTGCTGTCACTTCCAGCCCATTCTGCCGTGCGCGGGTGCTGATTTTGAATGGCATAACGCCGTAACTGAGCGGGCTCATAAAGATTTCGCTGGAGTTGACGTCGCGCACAAATTGCACGTTGATATAGCCGTTGCCCTCCATGCTGGCTGGCAGGCGGATTTTTTGTACCGAACTAGTGGTATCGCTATGGAACCACTGCCAGGCGTAAACCCGATCTTTCTCGATGGTGATCAGACCGCTGCCGGTGTAAGGCGCGTTGATCGACACCTCTATTTCTTCGCCGGGTTGATATTCCGCCTGGTTCAGCTTCAATTTCAGTTCCGCATTGCGATCCAGCGAACGACTAAGGTTGGCATTCCCGGCCACGCTGTAGGCAACGCGGTTAAGCTCCTTGCCCTGCGCGTCTTCAATCACCAGCACAAAATCCCCCGGCTTGTCGGTCGCCAGCCGCAGATCATTCCCCTGTTCACTCAGTGCCAACGGCTGCTCCGACAGCGTCACTTCCTTCATTTTCGATTGATATTTGTAAACGCCGGAATCCTGCTTGGTCAGCACGGAAATGTATTTCTGTTCGATCAGCACCAGCTTCAGATCCGCCAAGGCAATCTGTTTGAGCGACGGATCTACGGCGATCACATTCAGCTGGCGCAGCGCATCGCGGTTAATATAGCCAAGATCCCCATCCGCCTTCACGCCGACAAGATAATCATAAGGCGATACCAGGGCTCTGGCGGTAGCCGCCACCGAACGCCCGCCGCCTGCGGCAAAGGCTTCCGACAACAGTTGCAACTGATAAGTGGCGTCGGCATAACCTTTGAGATCCAGCGGGATGTTAGCCGCGCCCTGCTCGTCGGTAGTGCGGTCTTCCAACTCGGTTTCGAAGCCGTCGCTGTTCTGCCGATTCTCATAGAAGGCGTAGTCCGGGAAGCGGTCAAAGCTCGGATACATGGGGCGCAGCGTCAACCTGGAAGTGACGCGACGGTCTTGCGCCGGCGTGCCAAACAGGTTCTGCACGTCAATATTGGCTTTCAATTCAGAAGGTTTCACCCAGCCCTGTTGCCGGTTTGGCGTCAGCTCCAGCTTCACCTTCAGTTGATCCGGCTCAAACTCTTTCACATTGACGGAGGTATGACCAAGCAGCGTTGAGGTGTCGTGGTTTTTCCCCACCAGATACAGATAGACGTTCCACTCGCCGGTGGGTGAATTCTCATCGGTGGTGTAGCTCAGCTCGTTGAACCCGCTGGCGCCCAACGTCAGCGGCACCGTGGTCATCAGCTTATCGCGCGGATCGCGGATTTCAGCACGTACCGGCACGCCGGCCAGCCCCACGCTCCAATCAGCAGCACGGGTGATCAGGCCAACATTAAAGGTATCTCCCGGCCGGTAAACGCCCCGATCGGAGAACAGATAGCTACTGAGCGCACGCGGATCGGTCGGGGTCTGCTCACCGGCAATGTCGAAGCGCGAGAAATCCAACCCGCGATCGTTATAGCTGCCGGTCGGCAAGAAGGAAACATCGCCCTCCTTTTCCACCAGGAACATCACCGGCTGGCGTTCATTGGTGTAAACATCAAGCGCCGGGAAGCGCACGTGGCCGTTGGTATCGGTGATTTGACTGAGCAAGGTTACGCCGTTTTTCGCGATCACCGACACTTTCGCGCTGCCGACCGGTGCGCCGCTGTGAATCGATTGGACAAATACATCGCGCGTTTTGTCCTGGGAGCTTTTGGCGACGATGCCCAGATCGGTTACTACCACAAAACGTGAATCGCCGACCCCAGCTTGATCGCCGCTTTCTTCCTCAGACTCATCCGCTCCTGCCTCTTCCTCCGCCGGCTTCTTGTTCGGCTGCCATTCGGACAGCGTCAGCAGGAAAACGCCGCGGTGAGAATCAGGATTGGTGGACAAGTAGCGGGAAAGATCGATGCCCTGATAATTCACCACGCCCGGCTGGTCATTGTTGAGCGCGGTCTGGTATTTAAAATGCTCGGTAAAATATTCGTCATCCAGCCGGTTAAACTCGGCGGAAGAGTATTCCCGGCTTTTGAAAGAAACGATATGCTGCAATTGGCTTGGGATCACCCGTTTGATATCCAGGCGCAGGCCCGCCACGTTGCGCGCGGCAACGCTGATCTGCTTATCGCCGTTGACCGACAGGAGCGACCCTTGCGACATGAACTGCAGGGATTTCGGGAACTCCGGCACCTCAATCACCCGGTAGGCCTTTTTCGGCATTTTGTAACCGCCGTTGGAGACCAGCTGATTGTCGATCTCAAGCAGCATGAAGCGATGTGCCGGGGCATCGAATTTGAAGCTGAACTGCGGCTGGTAGCTCTCTTCAGCTTCGTTGAGCGTCAGAGTCAGCGGCGTGGACTGCGCCAGCACATTCTTGGCGACGCTGTCGGTATCCCACTGATAAAAATCATTCGGGTCTTTAGCGGCTTCAGCATCGCTGGGATCGTGCTGTGGCAGCAACCAGGCCTTGGTCGCGCGCACCAGCTCTTTATCCTTGACGGCGTCGCTGAAAGCGACGATAAGGGCCCGCTGCCCCTTGGCACCCTCGGCGTCGACCACCTGGGCGCTGGCATCGCTCAGCGCCAGGCTGTACAGCGTCGGCACCGTGACCCGGTTGCTTTTCACCTCGTCGATGGCGTTGGCGGGCACCGTCGCTTTGATGCCCTTGCCGACGGTCAGGTGCACCACACCGCCCTGATCCAGCGCCTGCAGCGGCTCTGAGTGGATCCAGGCGTTGAGTTTTTTCTCATCGTAGACCAGCGAGAAGTTAAGCTTTTTCTCCGACTTGGCGTTGCCTTCCTTCAATCCCAGCGAGACCTGTTTTTCAAAGCTGGTGACGTCCAACGGCGCATTGAACTTCAGATTAAAGATAGCGCTGCGCTTCTTCGGATCCTGCGGGTCCTGGTAATACTCGGCCTGCCCCAGTTGGTAATTAAAAGCGGGCACGTTAAAGGTGTAACGGGTATTGGCGAGCTTGATCTGCGGGGCCAGCAACGTGGCAGGATCGAGGTTAACCTGGTATTGCGTGCCCATCGGCAGCGGTTTTTTCGGCGTAAAGACCAGGGTTGAGGCGTCGTTCCAGATCCACTGGCCCTCGGCCTGCGGCTTAAGCGTCACGCCTTTGGTCACCGCTTTACCAACGTCGGTCAAAGGCGCCGCCGAGTGACTGAACGTCAGGCTTAGCTTCTGCGGTGTCGGCTTCTGAACCGCGTAGTTTATCGCTTCAGGGCCAGCGGCCTGCACGTCGGTTTGCTGATACACCATGGGTGCCGGTTCGATCGGTTGCGGTCGGTTCAGCCACCAGTGCCAGCCGTAGACAGCGCCACCGGCAATACACAACAAAACCAGCAACGCCAGACTGATGGCTTTCGGGTATTTGTTTACGCCGCTTTCCAGCCGCAAAAACGCCCGTTTCACACCGCCGGACAGCGCAGTCCACCAGGCAGGCGCACTCCAGGCAAGATTACCGATCAGCGGCCTGAATAACCGGCCCAGTAACGCCAGGCTCAGTGCCAGCAGGCGAAATGCGCCCTTGATTAACGTAAAAGGCAGACGAAGGATAAACTTTAATAAATCCATTATTGCAGCACCTTATAATCCTTTGCAGATCCCCGGATAAACGGCCAAGGTTTATCGGGTTCGAGAGACGCCGCCAAATACCCTGTCCTGGCGTCTGCGCTAATACACCCATCTGCCGCCTGGCGAAAATCAGCGGCCACGTCGGAATATAATTACGACTCTTTATTCAGCATGTTATCCAATTTCTGCAGCACAACCAGCAGCGGCATGCAGTTGGGGTCATTATCTTTCAGCGCCTCTTCAAAATAAGGCGTGATGGCGAAACGCGTCGGCAACGGCGCATCCGCATCCAGCAGCGCGTACATACGCGGCAGAAACACCCATTGCAGCCAGGCTTCGGCCGACATGCTGTCTACGCAGAAAGGTTCAGTGCTGGCGAAGGCCTCAGGCTCAGGCGGCGCGGCCTGCCAAAGAGCCAGATCGCGCATTGACTGTTCAATCGCCTGCAAACTGTGGCGAACCTGATTATTTATACTCATCTGCATTCCCGATCTATTTTCATGATGATGATTCAGCCGCGTGGCTGAAAAGCGGCAAAGCATAGCATTTTTATAGCCCAAATTCGGCTGACTTGACTAGCACGGCCGTTTTTATCTGGTGGCGTCCAGCGCCCCACGGCACAATAGGCCCACCGACTAAACCAAACAGATTAGACACATGCCTGCAATCACAACGACAAAAAACCACGCCACGCCCGGCAAAGCCATGCTGGCTTCGGTCACCGGCTACGCCATGGACGGCTTTGACTTGCTGATCCTCGGCTTTATGCTGCCGGCCATCAGTATCGAAATGGGATTGAGTTCTTCCGCCGCCGGTTCGCTGGTCACCTGGACGCTGATCGGCGCCGTACTGGGCGGGGTGATTTTCGGTCACCTCAGCGATCGCTTTGGTCGTATCCGGGTATTGACCATCACCATCCTGATGTTCTCGGTGTTTACCGGCCTTTGTGCCCTGGCACAAGGCTACTGGGATTTGCTCGCCTACCGTACGCTGGCGGGCATCGGGCTGGGCGGGGAGTTCGGTATCGGCATGGCGCTGATCGCCGAAGCCTGGCCGGCGGAAAAACGCAATCGAGCCTCGGCCTACGTGGGCATGGGCTGGCAGCTTGGCGTATTGGCGGCGGCGTTTCTCACCCCGTTACTGCTGACGCATATCGGCTGGCGCGGCATGTTCCTGGTGGGCTTGTTGCCCGCACTGGCGTCGTTCCTGATCCGCCGCACCCTGGGAGAACCGGAAGCGTTCGTCCGCCAGCAAAGCACCGGTGAACAGCTCTCTTTCGCCCAACGTATCAGGCTGCTGTTCAAAGACCGCGCCACCAGCAAGGCCAGTATCGGTATTTTTATTTTGTGCTCGGTGCAGAACTTCGGCTATTACGGGCTGATGATTTGGATGCCGACCTACCTGGCCAAAAACTTCGGTTTCTCATTAACCAAGTCAGGCCTGTGGACAGCGGTTACGGTGATCGGCATGACGTTCGGTATCTGGCTGTTTGGCGTCTTGGCCGACCGCTTCAGCCGCTGGAAGATTTTTATCAGCTATCAGATCGGTGCGGTGGTGATGGTAGTGGTCTATGCGCAACTTAGCGACCCGACGTTAATGCTGTTTGCCGGCGCGCTGATGGGAATGTTCGTTAATGGGATGATTGGCGGCTACGGCGCGTTGATCTCCGATACTTACCCGGTACAGGCGCGCGCTACCGCACAAAACATTTTGTTCAATCTGGGGCGAGGCGTTGGCGGCCTGGGGCCATTGGTGATCGGCGCATTGGTGACGCAGGTATCCTTCGCTGCGGCAATCAGCCTGCTGGCGGCGATTTATCTGCTGGATATTTATGCCACGCTGTTCCTGCTGCCTAAAAAACAGGTCGATGGCGATACGCTGGGGGCGATTGGTTAACAACTGAGATGAATTCGAGCAGGGTTAAGCCTGTTGACGGCTTAAAGCATAAATCCGTATAAAAAGTTGAGGGCACTGCGCTAACAGTGCCCTCGGTTCGTTTTATAGCAGTCCCGCTACACAGTGTGCTCCCTGCTCAATCCTTGAAAACTTTTCCTGCGGCCATCCTGACCAAACCATCCTGGCGTTGTCCCGTAGCATCGTCCTGATGCGG
Organism: Serratia sp. BIGb0234; assembly: GCF_024809915.1. Classification (NCBI taxonomy): domain Bacteria; kingdom Pseudomonadati; phylum Pseudomonadota; class Gammaproteobacteria; order Enterobacterales; family Yersiniaceae; genus Serratia; species Serratia sp. BIGb0234. The sequence continues at coordinate 690,573 of NZ_JANUEI010000003.1, read as the reverse complement.
TTCCTCAGTCTTCATGACCCGCCAACCATCCTTTGCCGGCTCTCAATCTCCATCCTGGAGGTGTCCCTGGTTTCAATCCTGAAACATCCTGGCATCTCCTGACGCCGTCCTTCGCTCTTCACTGAGCGCATCCACTTCTTCTTCCTGAAGCTGCATCATCCTGATGCTTTCCAGCTCCGCCGTATCCCTTCCGGTGAACATAAGATCGCTTAATTATCCCGGGTTCACAAGAGCTTACCGGCAGGCTGACGGAAAATTAATGCTAAGAGTTATCCTAAAGAAAAACTAACCAATTGATCTGGATAACAATAAAATCCATCTCAGCGACAATGCGGTGAAAATTAAAAGCGATCTCTCACAGCCCGTGTGCGAGATATCTCACACGGGATACGGTTAAATTAGCGTCAAGCGTCAATCCGCGGGCGCAATGCATCGAGGAAATTGCCCAACGACGCCGCCAGCAGGGTGCGCTTATCACTGCCAAATTGCTCCAGCACCACATTCCCACTGACGTTGCACAAAGAGACCAGGGTCATTTCTGATTCGGTGGTTGCCAGGAACAGCGTCGGGGACAGTTTCAAACGTTTTTGCGTTACCAGATGACCGATCAGGTTTTCCTGCAGGCGGATAAAATCGTCTTCGCTCCATACCTGCAGCAAAGTCAAATGATGTTCGCCGAACTGCGCACCCATATCGCCAGCATACTGCTGGGTATAAAACAGATTGATGTCCGGCTGCAGACGAAGCTCAAGCGCAGTCTCTACCTTTTCCAGCGTTGCGGCCGGGGTGAAGGGTTGCGGCAACCACAGCGCCTGGTCATCGCGGTTTTCGACCAGGCAGGGCGACGGCACGCCGTACAGCTCCTGACTTGCCGGCGCATGACCGCGCTCCTGCTGCCAAAGCTCAACATAACGCTGGGTAAATTCACGCAGGGCGTGCGGTACATCGTGGTCCATATTTTTTCTCGCATACGGTAAACTGGCGACCATTGTACCTATCTCTCACCAAGGTGACAGCAGATGTCCTCCAACCAAGCCCCTTCCCTGTCGGAACTGACGCTGGGCAAAGCCTGACAATCTACGCACGTTGCCCCCGTCGCGGCGGGCAGGACATCAATCCCTGGCGCAGCAAAACGGACTTTGTCCCGTTTCGAGGTCGTCCGACACGCCAATAGTGCGAAACATTGCTCAACAACTGAGCTAACGAGTGGTTTGTGTTGGTAAAAATCGGGGGACGGCGGTAAGGTTAAATCAGGTGCGCCGGGCATTCCGGTCGGGTTTTGCCGCCGTGCCCTGACAATAACGAGATGCTGTTTTGCTGCGTATGGATTACTACTGCCCCGTTCCGGGTGCAAAGGAGTTACCTTGATTACACACATCAGCCCGCTTGGCTCTATGGATTTGCTGTCGCAGCTGGAAGTAGACATGCTGAAGCGTACCGCCAGCAGTGATCTATACCGTTTGTTCCGCAACTGTTCGCTGGCCGTTTTGAACTCCGGCAGCCAGACCGACAACAGCAAACAGCTGCTGTCACGCTACGAAACCTTTGATATCAACGTGCTGCGCCGTGAGCGCGGTGTGAAACTCGAACTGGTTAACCCACCGGAAGACGCCTTTGTCGACGGTCGAATTATCCGCTCGCTGCAGGCCAACCTGTTCGCCGTGCTGCGCGATATTCTGTTCGTTCACGGGCAGATCGACAGCGCCGGCCGTTTCCAGCATCTGAATCTGGAAAACTCGGCCCACATTACCAACCTGGTGTTCTCTATCCTGCGTAACGCCCGTGCGTTGCACCTCGATGAGGATCCTAACCTGGTGGTGTGCTGGGGCGGCCATTCGATCAATGAAAATGAATACCTTTATGCCCGCAAGGTCGGCAGCCAACTGGGCCTGCGCGAGCTGAATATCTGTACCGGCTGCGGACCGGGTGCCATGGAAGCGCCGATGAAAGGCGCCGCCGTGGGCCACGCCCAGCAGCGCTACCGCAACAGCCGTTTTATCGGCATGACCGAACCTTCAATCATTGCCGCAGAACCGCCAAACCCGCTGGTCAATGAGCTGGTTATCATGCCGGACATCGAAAAACGCCTGGAGGCCTTCGTCCGTATTGCCCACGGTATCATCATCTTCCCGGGCGGCGTTGGCACGGCGGAAGAACTGCTGTATCTGCTGGGTATTCTGATGAACCCGGAAAACAGCGAGCAGGTCTTGCCGCTGATCCTCACCGGGCCAAAAGAGAGCGCCGATTATTTCCGCGTGCTGGATGAGTTCATCATGAACACGCTGGGGGACGAAGCGCGCCGCCATTACACCATCATCATCGACGATCCGGCGGAAGTGGCGCGGCAGATGAAAAAAGCCATGCCTCTGGTGAAAGAAAACCGCCGCAATACCGGCGATGCCTACAGCTTCAACTGGTCTATTCGCATCGCGCCGGATCTGCAATTACCATTCGAGCCGAGCCATGAAAATATGGCGAATCTCAACCTGTATCCGGACCAGCCGGCCGAACAGTTGGCCGCTGCGCTACGCCGCGCGTTTTCCGGCATCGTCGCCGGCAACGTGAAGGAAAATGGCATTCATGCCATTGAGCAGTTCGGCCCGTACAAGCTGCACGGCGAACCGCAGATGATGAAACAGATGGACAGCCTGTTGCAGGGCTTCGTTGCTCAACACCGTATGAAGCTGCCGGGCAGCGCCTATGTACCCTGCTACGAAATAGTCGCTTAACGAACCCTCTGGGCGGCTTAATAACCGCCCTTCTTTTTACCTGACTTTTCCGCCTTTACTCTATATGGATTTCAAGTTGCAGCCAGGCGGTAAGCGTGTTCATCCCCAGAGCTTACTTGGGGGGAGTACGTGAAGTCAGCAACGCTGCAGCTTGAAAGACGACGAGTTAATGCCTATACACCTACTGATTGTCGACGCCCTCAACCTCATCCGCCGCATTCACGCCGTGCAGGGGTCTCCCTGTGTCAACGCCTGCCAGCACGCCGTGCAACAGTTGATCCAGCACAGCCGCCCAACGCACGCGGTGGCGGTATTCGACGAGGACGATCGCAGCGAAAGCTGGCGTCATCAGATCCTGCCCGACTATAAGGCTGGACGTTCGCCGATGCCGGAGAATCTGCAGCAGGAAATGCCGCAGCTTCGCCAGGCGTTCGAGGCTCTCGGCGTTGGCTGTTGGCACTCACCAGGCAATGAAGCGGACGATCTGGCGGCAACGCTGACGGCCAAAGTCGCCGGCGGCGGCCATCAGGTCACTATTGTGTCCACCGACAAAGGTTACTGTCAGTTGTTGGCACCCAGCGTGCAAATCCGCGATTACTTTCAAAAGCGCTGGCTGGATATGCCGTTTGTGCAGCAGGAGTTTGGGGTATCGCCACAGCAGTTGGCGGATTACTGGGGATTGGCGGGGATCAGTAGCAGCAAGATCCCTGGCGTAGCCGGCATCGGACCGAAAACGGCGGTGTTGCTGTTGCAGCAGGCAGGTTCACTGGACGGGCTCTACCAGGCCCTGGAGCAGGTGCCGGAGAAATGGCGCGGTAAACTTCAACAACACCGCGACATGGCTTATATCAGTAAAAAGGTCGCCACCTTGCGCACCGACCTGACGTTAACCGGTAACCTGCAGCAACTGCGGTTACCGGCATAAACCAGGGCGCTGCAGAAAGCGCCCGCTCAATTAATCACGCTCGTCGCGACGACCAGCCACGGCAGACCACATACGGCGGACGTGCACGGTAACTTCTTCACGATCGTGGTACAGCTGCTTGGCATGGATTTGCGAGCTGATACCCGCCGCATCCAGCGCTTCCCTGATCGACTGCAGGTTCTGCGAAACCTCTTCGTAGCGTTTTTTCATCGGCAACTTCAGGTTGAAGATCGCCTCGCGACACCAGCCTTTCACCAGCCATTGGATCATCAAGCTGGTCACCTTCGCAGGTTTTTCCACCATGTCACACACCAGCCAGTAAATCTTGCTGCTGGAAGGTTCATATCTGAACCCGTCGGCGCGGTGATGGGTTACCTGTCCGGTATCCATCAGGCTTGGCGCCATCGGGCCATTGTCCACCGCGTGCACCATCATGCTGCGTTGCACCAATTGGTAGGTCCAACCGCCCGGACAGGCCCCCAGATCGACCGCATGCATACCGCTGGCCAAACGCTCGTCCCACTCGTCGGCGGGGATAAACACGTGGAATGCCTCTTCCAGCTTCAGCGTAGAACGGCTTGGCGCGTCTGAAGGGAATTTAAGGCGCGGAATGCCCATATAGAACGGTGAGTTGTTGTTGCTGAAGGAGTAACCGACATAACAGCAACCCGGCGCGATAAAGAACACGTGCACCACCGGACGGGTTGCATTCTCACGGGCCATCAACACTTTCTGCTCACGCATCGCGGCGCGCAACGGCACCGTCAGTTTGCGGCAGAACTTCATCAACTCTTTGCTTTCGTTGGTGTCCGGCACTTCTACTCGCAGCTCACCACCGCGATCGACCACGCCAATCAGCATGCCAACGATCGGTGATACGCGATCTTCCGGCGGCAAATCACGCAGAAGCTCGCCCACCACCAGCATCTGGCGGGCAAAAATCAGCTCGCGGAACGGAATTTCCCGCGCCAGGCGATCGGCATCGTCCGGTTGGTAGCACTCAAAAAGCACGTAGCCGCTGTTGTCCTTCACTCTGGCGAAGCCAAACACTTCCAGCTCGGCAGCCTTGGCGGTAATTTCCGCCGCACACTCTTTTTCAAAACCCTGGCGGCAATACAACGCAATCTTATTCATGGCGCTCGGCCTTTTTCCTCAGACGCAAAGCGCCAATCAACATCAATACCCAACCGGCCAGGAAACACACGCCGCCAATCGGCGTGATATAGACCCAGACCTTCAGGTGCGACAGCGCCAGACAGTACAGGCTGCCGCTGAACAGTACGGTGCCGAGCGCCAATAACGCCCCGCTCCAGTAAAACCACAGGCTGACACGGCGTTGCATCGCCACTGCCAGTGCCAGGATCGTCAGGGTATGAAAGCCCTGATATTCCAGCCCGGTACGGATCCAGGCCATCTCGTTAGCGCCCAGCGTGCCACTTAATACGTGTGCGCCAAACGCGCCCAGAGCAACAAATACAAAACCGCTGATAGCGGCAAAAATCAGCATTGAACGACTGCTCATCGTTATTTACCTTTATTGAAAAAAACCGGCGGCGACAAAACGGCGACCGGCCTCATTGTTCGTAGCGAAAGCGGAACTTTTCTTGCTCGCTGGCTGCCCGCGCCAGGATCCACTGACGAAAGGCGGCTATTTTACCCAGTTCTGCCTGACTGTCATGACATACCAGATAAAAAGCATTTTTACTGACCAGGACGTCGTTAAACGGGCATACCAATCGCCCGGCTTCGATCTCGGTCTGTGCCATCACGTTATTGACCAGGGCAATCCCCTGCCCATGCACTGCCGCCTGAACCACCATGGCGCTGTGGCTGAAAATCGGCCCCTGCTGTACATTGATGTGCTGCAACCCCAACTGGCGTGTATAGGCCAGCCAATCGCGGCGTGAAGTATCATGCAGTAGCGTGTGATAAGCCAGATCGCTCGTCATTTTTAACGCATGTTCGCCGGTAAGCAGGCTGGGAGAGCATACCGGCAGCAGGTATTCCGCGTATAAACGCTCGGCGCGCAACCCAGTCCAGTTGCCGCGACCATAGAAAATCGCCACGTCCACGTCATCCGCCAGCTTGTCTTCTTCACGGTCCACCGCCTGGATACGCACGTCAATTCCCGGATAAGCTGAGTTAAAGCCGGACAGGCGGGGCACCAGCCACTGAATGGCAAAACTCGGGGGCAAACTGACTGTCAGTGCACCCTTGGCGCTGCGCGCCTGTAACTTGCGCGTTGCCTCATTGATCGAGGAGAAGATTTCCTTGATATCCAGATAATAACTTTGCCCTTCTTCCGTCAGCAACAGCGAGCGGTTGCGGCGCCGAAACAGCTTCAGGCCGAGGAAGTCCTCCAGCGACTTGATCTGGTGGCTCACCGCGGCCTGGGTGACAAACAGTTCTTCAGCTGCTTTGGTAAAACTCAGATGACGAGCAGCCGCGTCAAAGACCCGCAGTGCATTCAGAGGTGGTAAGCGTTTAGACATTTATTAGCTACTTTTGTGTAACAATATTCCGAGTGATTCGGCATAAAAAATCAGGCGGCGTGGTGTGCGGTGCAAAAGGCACAGAACAACAAAGCGCTACCATTAGTTTTTTTAATCCGAGCCATTATAAATTGTCCGTTGAGCATGCGCCAGCAAATACCTATAGTGGCGGCACTTCCCGGGCCGGAACGAAAAGGGAGTGGGTGTCGAGGACGCCGATGAACTTTTGGCTTGTGGTTGTGATGTTGTGTTTGCAAATTGTCTGGCAATCCAGACGTGGTAGCTAAGCTACTGTTTTTTCACTTCCTGTACATTTACCCTGTCTGTCCATAGTGATTTTATGCAGCACCGCAAGCTTTGCGGTGCTTTTTTTTGCCTGACGTTTACTGGTTGCTTTCAACCATTTCTTTCACGTCGGAGCGGTTGATCTGCTGCTCAACACCGTTGGCATCTTTATAGCTGATCATCCCGGTGTCGTTGTCCACTTTTGGCTTGCCGTCAGCGACAATAGTGCGCCCATCATTGGTGTGCATCACGTAATTGCTGGAGCAGGCTGCCAGGGTGAACGTAAGCATCAGAGCAGAGATAACTGCGGCTGTCTTCTTCATTGTGGACTCCTTGTAGTTTTAAATGCTGTAAAAAACCCTTTCTATTATTCAACGCCATTATTTAGCGCGTACTTATTAGCATAACAAACTTTCCCAAGATTGCCAGGCGATAAGTCCTAATGGTCGTGATAGCTTGTCTCCAGCCGTAAAATAAGACAGGATCAGTGATTGACTCCAGCCAGTGATAATCAGGGTATGACGCCTTTTAATCCCATCGACTTCCGTAATCAGTTTCCTGCATTGCAGCAGGCGGGCATTTATCTCGACAGCGCCGCCACCGCATTAAAACCTTTGGCGGTCATCGCCGCTACGCAGCAGTTTTATCGTGACGATGCGGCAACGGTGCATCGTAGCCAGCATAGGGCCGCACAGGACCTGACTGCCCGTTTCGAACAGGCGCGCCAACAGGTCACTACACTGATCAACGCCCCTTCAGCCGATGATATTATCTGGACCCGCGGCACCACCGAAGCCATCAACCTGATAGCGCAGAGCTATGCTCGCCCACTGCTGCAATCGGGTGACGAAATTCTGGTGAGCGAGGCCGAGCATCACGCCAATCTGATCCCCTGGTTGATGGTGGCAGAGCAAACCGGAGCTCGGGTGGTAAAACTGCCCCTTGGTGCAGATCGCCTGCCGGACCTGACATTGTTGCCTGGCCTGCTCAACGCCAAAACCCGTCTGCTGGCACTGGGGCAAATGTCCAACGTCACCGGCGGCTGCCCGGATCTGGCGTATGCCATCACTTTGGCCCACCGCGCCGGCGCACGCGTGATGATCGACGGCGCGCAAGGCATAGTGCACTGCCCTGCCGATGTTCAGCGGCTTGATATTGATTTCTACGCTTTCTCCGGCCACAAACTCTACGGCCCAACCGGCATAGGGGCGCTGTACGGCAAGAGCGAGTTATTGGCGCAAATGGCACCGTGGCAGGGCGGCGGCAAGATGCTGACCCAGGCATCGTTCGAGGGGTTCACGCCGCAAAAGCCTCCTCACTGCTTTGAAGCAGGCACGCCCAACATCGCCGGCGTGTTGGGGTTAGCCGCCGCACTGGAGTGGCTTTCCAACCAGGATATGTTGGCTGCCGAACGCTACAGCCGTGGCCTGGCCGATAACGCCGAACAAAGGTTGGGGGGATTACCGGGCTTTCGCAGCTTCCGTTGCTCAGGCTCCAGCCTGCTGGCATTCGATATTGCCGGCATCCACCACAGCGACATCGTCACCCTGCTGGCAGAACAAGGCATCGCCGTACGTGCCGGCCAGCACTGCGCCCAACCGCTGATGGCGGCGCTCGGGGTCAGTGGGACGCTGCGCGCCTCCTTTGCACCTTATAACACCCAGGAAGATGTCGATGCTTTGGTCGCAGCCCTGAACAACGCCATCGACCTGCTGGCCGACTAGACTGAATGAACACCGGAGACGCTATGCTTGCCCCTCATCCCTTTGGCCGTGAAATCACCGCCGGGGCGCTAATCGAAAAATTTACCGCGCTGAAACAGTGGGAAGATCGCTATCGCCAACTGATTATGTTGGCAAAGCAGCTGCCCCCGTTGCCGGAAGCATTACGTGCAGCGGAAATGGAATTGAGCGGCTGTGAAAACCGGGTCTGGCTGGGGCATCAGTTGCAGGCGGACGGGACGCTGCATTTTTATGGCGACAGCGAAGGTCGCATTGTACGAGGCCTGTTGGCGGTGCTGCTGACGGCGGTAGAAGGAAAAACGCCGCAACAAATCGCGGCGATGGACCCCTTAGGGTTGTTTGATCAGTTGGCGCTACGCGCCCAGCTCAGCGCCACCCGAGCCAGTGGACTGGAAGCGCTGGCTGCCGCAGTGAAAACGATCGGCGCCCGCTACGCCTGACGCGCGGCTTTGGCTACCATCTTTTTCAGCGCGTGGGAAACGGCGACAAAGCCAAAGGTCGCGGTAACCATGGTTGCCGCACCGAATCCCGCACTGCAATCCATTCGTTTTGGCCCTTCTGCGGTGCTGCGCGACGCGCAAACGCTGCCATCCGGCTGCGGATAAACCAGGGGTTCGCTGGAAAACACGCAGTCGATGCCCAGCTTGCCCTTGCTGTTCTTCACCACGTTGAAATCATTTTTCAGCCGCTCACGCAGCTTGGCCGCCAGCGGATCCTGTATGGTTTTCGCCAGATCGACCACCGCAATCTGGGTCGGGTCTATCTGTCCACCGGCACCGCCGGTGGTAACCACAGGTATCTTGTAGCGTCGACAATAAGCCAACAGTGCCGCCTTCGGCCGCACGCTGTCAATCGCGTCAATGACGTAGCTGAAATTGTTATCGAGCAGCTCGGCAACGTTGTCCGCCGTAATGAAATCGTCGATGCAGGTCACCCGACATTCAGGGTTGATCGCCAGAATGCGCTCCGCCATTACTTCCGTTTTTGACTGCCCGACATGTTGGCGCAGCGCATGAATTTGACGGTTGGTGTTGGTGACGCAGACATCATCCATATCAATCAGGGTGATAGCGCCGATGCCGGTACGCGCCAGCGCTTCTGCCGCCCAGGAGCCCACGCCGCCGATGCCAATCACGCAAATGTGCGCCTGGGCAAACAGCGCCAACGCCTGCTGACCGTATAAACGTGCCGTGCCGCCAAAACGCTGCAGATAGGCTTCAGAATAGGCTGTGCTCATAACGCTTTGATTACCTTAACTTTGCAAATGATAAGGGCCGGAGGATCCGGCCCTTAAGATTATTGACAAAGGGGGATAAAAGCGTGGTTTTTCCCCCTTTGTGTTATCAGCCGAAAATCAATAAATTGATTTTCCTGATTATTTTCAAAATCTTTAGCGCCTGCCACCAAACATTATATGTTTGTATGCAGTCTCGAGGGCCGGAGGATCCGGCCCTTACGAGTCAATTTCGGTATACCCGTTGCCTTTCAAGCCACAGTCAGACGACCAGCCTGAAATTTATCGGGTAAAGCCTGGTGCCGTTAACGGGTGACCAACAGCGAACCGCCAGAGGCGGAGCTGGTCTGGCTGGTAAACAGCGGCGCGTTTACGTTGGCGCCTTTGAGCACCCAAACGCGGCCATAGTGGTTGTAATAACCCGCCGAGTGACCGGCGTCAGCCCCGATGCCCTGGTACATATCGAAGTGCTGGCCTTTGATCGCCCCACCGACGTCCAGCGCCACCATTAGACGCATCTCATATTTTCCCGTGAATTTACCCTTGTTGTCCAGCAGTGGTACCTCCGCCAGCAGCGTGGTGCCCGCCGGGATCAGTGAACGGTCGGAGGCCACCGAGGCTTTGGCGATCAGCGGCACCGCACTGGCACCCCGTACCGGTGCAAAGGCCTCCGGACGGAAGAAGACAAAGGAAGGGTTTTGTTCCAGCAGCTCACGCACTTCTGCCGCGCTGTGGGTATCCGCCCACTGACGAATCGCCTGCATCGACATATCTGCCTTCGCCACTTCACCGCGATCGATCAGCACCTTGCCAATGCTGCGATAAGCATGGCCGTTCTTGCCACCGTAGCCGAAGAACACCAACGGTTGGCCGTTGCCGTAATCCACATAGCCACTGCCCTGGACTTCCATCATAAAGTTGTCCATCAGGGAGTTGGTGTACGCCACGATATAACGGTCATCCAACGCGCCTGAGTAAATGCCCGCGCGATCGGGCAGGCGGCCTTTTCCTTTTGGCGGCATGCGGTACAGCGGATAACGGAACTCACCCTGTTGGGTATAGCGCGCCTGCACCACCGGCGTGTAGTAACCGGTAAACTGAACGTTGCCGTAGTTGTCTACGCCTTCCATCTGGTAAGCGCTGAGGCCGTACTGGTTCAGGTTGCGCGTATCGGCGCCGGAGGCCATCCAGTTCTGTACTGCCTGATAGGTGGTGTTGTTGCGATTAAAAAGTGAAGGAGAAGCGTATTTAATCTCCATCAGCTGATCTGAATAATCCTTGGCATTAACCGGTACACCTTTCGCGTTGGGTTGATTCACCAACTCCAGCGACTGATCCAGACGTCCATCCTTATATTGCTGTCCCCGATCGGTCGGCTTTGACGAACAGCCTGCCAGTATCGCTACCATTAACCCGCCCAGCAGGTATTTGCCCCAACGTCCTTTCATCGCGCACACTCTCAACTGATATGATCTACCGGCGAACGATAACAAACGCCCATAGATAAAGGAATCGCCGCCTATAAAAAAAGCCCTCGGCCGGATAATGATGAAAAAGAACGCAAGTTGTGGACTTATTCGACAGAAAGGCTGTTTTAGTTCAATAAAATGCAAAAAGGGTTGCAACAAAATGCACGGAGAGTATAGTGCGCTTCCATCGGACGCGGGGTGGAGCAGCCTGGTAGCTCGTCGGGCTCATAACCCGAAGGTCGTCGGTTCAAATCCGGCCTCCGCAACCAACCGATACTGCAAGAGCAGTATCAAGTAAGTGTTGGATTCGATGAAAAAAGTATTATACGGACGCGGGGTGGAGCAGCCTGGTAGCTCGTCGGGCTCATAACCCGAAGGTCGTCGGTTCAAATCCGGCCCCCGCAACCAACCGATACTGTACCAGCGGTATCTTATGAAAGTTGGTTTACGATAATACAAGCATTAAGACGGACGCGGGGTGGAGCAGCCTGGTAGCTCGTCGGGCTCATAACCCGAAGGTCGTCGGTTCAAATCCGGCCTCCGCAACCAATCTTAATGACCACAGATAAGCACCTTAACGGGTGTTTTTTTGTATCTGAAATCCACCAATCCCGATTTCACTCCCGCGAACAACGCCCTCTCCCTGACGTCCATGAAATCAGGTTAGCACACCCGATCAATCATAATGACTTTCACGTTTTTGCAGCCACATCCCCCCAATGGCTAACGCCGATACCACCGCCGGCACCGCCGCAAGCAGCAACAGATCGGATGCCATCCAATGGCGGGCAATCAGTGCAGCCCCCAATAGAGGCCCGAGCATCGAAGCGCCCCGCCCTATACCCAGCCCCCAACCTAAACCGGTTGAACGCAAAAATGTCGGGTAACCGCCGGCAGCCAGCGCATTTACCCCCGGCATGCCGCCGACGACGAAAACGCCTGTAACAAAGACCGAGCTGAACAGTATCAGCAGATTTTTCGGCTCAAAACCTATCGCGGCTATTGAAAGGGCCGCAATTGAAAAGCCGGTGATAAGCACGCTGTAAGCCCCGAATTTATCAATCAGGCGACCCAGCGCCAAGGTGCCTAAAACCCCGCCAAACTGTAATGCTCCCGTGGCTAAATTGGCGATTTCCAGCGACAGGCCCGCGTCCTTGATCAGGGTTGGCAGCCAATTTGCCAAAAAATAGAGATCGATAAGATTCATAAAATTCACCAGCCAAAGCAGCAAGGTGAACGCAGCACGGTTATCTCGAAAGAGATCAACCACCGTGGCTTTGGCGCGCTGCATGCCAATGTGGCTGTTGGAAAGATCGACGCTCATGGCCTGCTGCTCCGGAAACACTTTTCGCAAGGTTGAACGAATTGCCGCTTCTCCCTTTCCGCATCTCAACATCCATTGTGCCGACTCCGGCAGGTAAGCCCACATAGAAATCGCCAGGATAATCGGCAAAAGCCCCCCGAGAATAAAAATAGCCTGCCAGCCAACGAGCGGGATCAGCAAAGCCGCGGTAACGCCACCCAGCCCACCGCCGATCGCAAAAAAACAGGTTATCGCGGTGATATAGGTCGCTCGCTGGCGTAAGGGGCTGTATTCGACAACCAATGCAATACAGTTGGGCATCACGCCGCCTAAGGCTATACCGGCAAGGAAACGGAACGCCATCAGTTGGTTAACATTCTGGGCGAAGGCAGAACACAGGGTGAATACACCAAAAATGAGCGTGGCAGAAATGATGGACGGCCTGCGTCCGATGCGATCGGCAAGCCAGCCCAGAGCAAAGGCACCGATGGCAATGCCGGCCAAGCCGGCGCTAAATACCGGGCCCAGCACCGCGGTTTCCAGCGACCAGGCATCCCGAATGGCCGGTGCGGCATAACCCATAGCCTGGATATCGAAACCATCACACAGAAGACAAAGCGCGCACATAGTCAGCAACAGCACTTGGCCGCGACGCGTCCCCGTGCTGTCTACCATTTCCTGAATGCTCTGCATTCCTTCGTTTGCGGACATTGACACGGGATATCCTTTTTTATGTGAATAAAATATATTTTTTAATAGAATATATTTTTTATCTTCTGTCAATTTTCAACGCCAATTTGGCTTGTCAGTATCTTAGAGTGTGATCGGATCGACAAACGAGCCTCCGCAGCCTTTCCGGTCAGTCGGCACCTCGCTCGCTATTCGCAGAGGGATATGAATGGAAGGTCACTGGCGTTTCTCTCGATCACCGCCAATGAGTGAACAACAAGCGCGGATGGCACAAAGGGATGGGCAGTTACAGGGGTTTCTAAACAGAGAGGATCCTGGCAAAGCATTTGGCGTTAGCGCCAATGGCCGGCCTGAGTCGGGATAGTGCCTTTAATCGGAACAGCGGCAGTTTATTCCTGCCGCCTCAGCTTATCTTTGTCCGCGCGCTATTGCCCCGCCGTTAGCAAAGTACGCCTTAATTCCCGCCAGAATAGATTCCGCCACCTGCTGCTGAAAATGGGTGGTACGCAACTTACGCTCTTCCTCTATGTTACTGATAAATGCCGTTTCAACCAGGATAGAGGGGATATCCGGCGCCTTTAACACCGCAAAACCGGCCTGATCGACGCGATTCTTATGCAAACGGTTGATTTTGCCCATTCGGTTAAGCACTTCCTTGCCGAATTTCAGGCTGTCGTTGATGGTTGCGGTTTGTAGCAAATCAAACATGGTGTGATCCAAATAGCGATCGCCGCTTTTGCTGACACCGCCGATTAGGTCCGATTCGTTCTGGGTCTGCGCCAGGAACTTGGCCGCCGAGCTGGTGGCCCCCTTGGTCGACAGCGCAAATACCGACGAACCGCGCGCGGCACGGTTGGTGAAGGCATCCGCATGGATCGACACAAACAGATCGGCGCGCTGCTTGCGTGCCTTAGCCACCCTCACCTTAAGCGGAATGAAGACGTCTTCATTGCGCGTCATAAACACCTTCATGTTCGGCTCACGCTTGATTAAGGTGCTCAGGCGGCGGGCAATCTGCAGTACGATATCTTTTTCACGCGTTTTGAATTTGCCAATCGCACCGGGATCCTCGCCGCCGTGGCCGGGATCCAGCATGATGACAATAGGCCGATCGCGCCCTGCTTTACCGGCCTGCGGTGCTTCCGCCGGTAAAGTGCGCTCAAGATCGCCCTTGTTGTAATCTTCCAGTAACGCCAACAGCGGATCATAGTCTTCGCCGCTGCCGCCCTTGCTCGGGTACAGATCCATCACCAGACGATTGCGGTATTCCGGCACCGGCGCCAATGTAAACATGTGGGGCGTGACGCTGCGTTTAAGCTCCAGCACCAGCCTGACGGTGTTTTGATCGAACTGGCCGACACGCGCCTGTTTCAGGTAAGGATCGTCGTCGCGTACCTGGCCGACAATGCCCTTAAGCACGCTGTTGAGCTGCACGCCCTCGATATCCACCACCACGCGATCGGGATTGGTCAACGCAAACTGTTTATATTTCAGTTCAACGTTAGATTCGAGCGTCACTCGGGTATAGGTAGACGAAGGCCAGACACGTACGGCGATGACGTGCGACGAAGCGGCGACGCCCACCCGACTCACACTCAGCAACCAGCTAGCGGCAACCCCCTGCAATAAACGACGGCGGCCCAGATTGTGATTTGAGTTTGGCATGCGACTCCGACAGTGGTAACAGATTAAAACAGATGAAAAAAACACCAGTAAACGGGAATGCCGAAAACTTTAACCAATCATTCCGGCGCTGTCATCAGAAAATCTTTTTATGGTTTTTCAATTTATTAACGATTCAGCGCCCTTAGCAAAGAAATAGAGACAATTTCCCACTTGCCATCAGGCCAAGAAAAGAATAAAAATACAAAAATACCGTATAAATATGCAGATGAGGTTTGGCCGTGAAGGAACGTAGTACAGAGCTGGTCCAAGGATTCCGTCACTCAGTTCCCTATATCAACGCCCACCGTGGCAAGACGTTTGTCGTCATGCTTGGCGGGGAAGCCATCGAACATGAGAACTTTTCCAACATCGTCAACGATATCGGGCTGCTGCATAGCCTGGGCATTCGTTTGGTGGTGGTCTATGGCGCACGGCCGCAAATCGACGTTAATTTGGCGCAGCATAATTACGAACCGATTTATCACAAACATACGCGCGTTACCGACGCCCACACCCTTGAGCTGGTTAAACAAGCAGCAGGCCTGTTGCAACTGGATATCACCGCCAGGCTGTCAATGAGCCTCAACAACACACCGCTGCAGGGTGCGCATATCAACGTGGTTAGCGGTAACTTTATCATTGCCCAACCGCTGGGTATCGATGACGGTGTGGATTACTGCCACAGCGGCCGCATCCGTCGTATTGATGAAGAAGCCATTCATCGTCAGCTCGACAGCAACGCCATTGTGCTGATCGGCCCGGTTGCCGTTTCGGTTACCGGCGAAAGCTTTAACCTGACGTCAGAGGAAGTGGCGACCCAGTTGGCCATCAAGCTGAAAGCCGAGAAGATGATCGGCTTCTGCTCGTCTCAAGGGGTCACCGATCAGGAAGGCAATATCATTTCCGAACTGTTTCCCAACGATGCGCAGAAACGCATCGAAGAACTGGAAGAGAGCGGTGATTACCATTCCGGCACCGTGCGCTTCCTGCGCGGCGCGGTAAAGGCCTGTCGCAGCGGCGTACGCCGCAGCCACCTGATCAGCTATCAGGAAGACGGCGCTCTGGTGCAGGAGTTGTTCTCACGCGATGGTATCGGCACCCAAATCGTCATGGAGAGCGCGGAACAGGTGCGCCGGGCCACGATTAACGACATCGGCGGCATCCTCGAACTGATCCGTCCGCTTGAACAGCAAGGCATTTTGGTTCGCCGCTCACGTGAGCAGTTGGAAATGGAGATCGACAAGTTCACCATTATTGAACGCGATAACCTGACCATAGCCTGCGCGGCGCTGTATCCGTTCCCGGAAGAGAAAATCGGCGAGATGGCCTGCGTGGCGGTGCACCCGGATTACCGCAGCTCATCACGCGGTGAAATGTTGCTGCAGCGGGTGGAGAGTCAGGCGCGCCAGATGGGCCTGCGTAAACTGTTCGTGCTGACCACCCGCAGCATCCACTGGTTCCAGGAGCGCGGGTTCACCCCGGCGGAAGTTGACGTGCTGCCAATGCAAAAACAGGCGCTGTACAACTACCAACGCCGTTCCAAAATTCTGCTGGCCGATCTGTAATCCGTGGCGGGCGCAGCATATGAACTGCGCCCCAAGCTCTCTCTTAACCCGTTATCTGTAACCGCTCTGCCAACCCACTGCGGCGTTGGGTCGGGGTGCGGATCGCCCGTAGTAAAACGGCTTCGGTGGCATACAGCGAAAGCTGCTTCCTCGCCCGGGTAATCGCGGTATACACCAGTTCGCGGGTCAGCACCGGCAAGAAATGATTGGGCAGTACCAGTACCGTATGATCGAACTCCGAGCCCTGCGATTTATGCACCGTCATCGCATAGGCGGTTTCATGCGCCGGTAAACGGCTCGGCTGCACCGACTTAATGCTACCGTCCGGCAGTTGGAAATGAACGCGCAGCTCGCCGCTCTCATCTCGCAAAGCAATACCGATATCACCGTTGAACAACCCCAGCGCGCTGTCATTACGCCCAATCATCACCGGACGCCCCGGATACCAGCGCCCCGCAGTTCCTGGCTTACGCTGGATCAAACCGGCGCGTTGCAGTCCCGTTTCAATCCGCTCATTCAACCCGGCAATACCGAATGGCCCCTCTCGTAGCGCGCATAGCACCTGGAATTGGCCAAACGCAGCCAGTATCGTCACCGCGTCAGCACCTGTCGCCACCTGCTGCAGATAATCACGATAGCCCGCCACGCACGCATCCAAAAGTGCCTGATAGTCTTGCGTTTCCGCCAACGGGTGCCCCGTAACGTCACTGAAATTGCCGCCCAGCGCCCATGCTGCCTTCTTGCCATCCCCGGCATTTACCGCAAAGGCCAGTTGACCAATGCCCGAGTTGGCATCAAAGCGATAGCTCTTGCGCAGCAGGCACAGGCTGTCGCGCACGGCTGCCTCCGCCTCGGCACTTTGCCCCTGCAGCAGACACCCCGTCAGCCGCGAGAGCTGTTCTGCCCGTGCCACGCTATAACCTTGCTCGGCAAAGCGGCAGATATCGCCCAGCACCGCGCCAGCCTCAACCGAAGCCAGCTGATCGCGATCGCCCAGGAAGATCACCCGCGCCTGAGCAGGCAAAGCGGCAATCAGGCGCGCCATCATCGGCAGGTCAACCATCGAGGCTTCATCGACGACCAGTACATCCAGATGCAGCGGGTTGCCACGGTGATAACGCATACGCTGGCTGTTGGGCTGAGCGCCTAGCAGACGGTGAAGAGTGGAGGCTTCGGTTGGGAACAGCGCACGTTGCTCCGGCGTTAGCGCCAGTTGCCTGCCGGCGCTGCCTAAGGATTCGGTCAAGCGCGCCGCCGCTTTACCGGTGGGTGCCGCTAACTGAATGCGCAAACGTCGGCCTTCGGCAAGCTGCACCAACGCGGCCAACAGCTTGGCCACGGTGGTCGTTTTACCGGTGCCCGGTCCGCCGGAAATGACGGCAATGCGCCGCGTGGCTGCCACCGCGGCGGCAATTTTCTGCCAGTCCGGTTCATCGGTCGCTTCGCCAAATAATTGATCGAGAATGGTGCGTAGCTCGGCTTCTTCAACCGCCTGATGGAGGCTGTCACCGCTGATAAAATCGGCAACCTCACCTTCGTTCTGCCACATGCGCTGCAGGTACAAACGCTGCTGTTGCAACACCATCGGCATCGCCGTGCTGCCATCGCCAACCGCCGCACTGGCGGACAGGCGCTGCTGCCAGTCGGTCAGGTCAGGCTGCCCGGCCGCCAACCACACAGCCTGCGCCAGCTCTGGCTGACGTCCGTCAAAAAGATTCTCCGGCAACAACTGTTCCAGCATCAGGCAAACATGGCCGGCACCCGCCTCAGCGCTGAGGCAAGCGGCAGCCAATAAAATATCCGGCTGGTCCGCTGTGGCCACCACGCGGGCAAACTGTAAATCCAGCGGGCGCAGCACGCCGAGTGCCTGCGCCTGTTCCAGTAAAGCTATCATGGCTCATCCTCTGCCGTAATGGCCTCGCCGCTGAACAACCTGTCCATACCTTCGACTAACGCTTGCTCTGGCCGACAGGCGAAGATGCCGTTGCCTGGATGCTGCGCATCCACCCCGCGCAGGAACAAATAAATCACCCCGCCGAAGTGTCGTTGATAGTCGTAGTCCACCAGCCGATGGCGCAGATAACGGTGCAGCGCCAGGGTATATAACTGATACTGCAGATCGTAACGGTGTTCTGCCATAGCCTGCTCCATCGCCGGCCGGGTATAGGCACTGCTGTCCTCGCCCAACCAGTTGGATTTGTAATCCAGCAGGTAGTACTTCCCCTGCCAGCAGAACACCAGGTCAATAAACCCTTTCAACATTCCCTGCACCTGTTGGAAATCCAGTGCCGGGCAGCGAGCAGAAAGCGGATCGTAGTTTTTCACCAGGGCATCCAGCTCACGGGCCTGCAACAGCCTGTCGATAGGCAGATAAAACTGCAGTTCCGCCTGCTTTTGCTGCGGCGCCAATGCCGACAGCACGACACCGGTATCATTGAGCGGAGTGTTGAGCAACACCTGCATCCACGCCAGCAGTATCGGTTGCCAATGTTCGGCAAAGCCTTGTTGTTGCAGTTGCTCCAGCAGCCACTGTTCATCGAGCGGTTGGGTAAAATCGAGCGTTTCAAACAGGCTGTGCAAGAAAGTCCCTGGCGTAGCACCGCGTGGAAAAGTGTGCGGTGTGAGCGCTGGCTCACTGTCCTGAGCTTGCTCGCCTGCGGCATCAACATCCAGCCGCGGCAATAAATCCTGCATCAGGCCCACGCCGTGCTGTTGCAAGCCGGTATAGCTGGTCACTCGCCAAAAATCCTGCACCTGACGTGAAAAACCTTTAGCGGCCAGTTCGCTCAATTCCGGCGTTTGTGGCAACCAGGGCTGTTCATCCAGCGTGTCGACCAGCGACAGCGCAACGCCTTCCCTGACAAGCTGTTGCAGGCATTGCTGCAGATAGGCAGCATCGCCGGCCTGGCCGGCTTGCACCAGATAGCCCAGCGCGCTGCGGTGTAAATCGGTATCCCCCTGCTTCTTGCGGGTGCCTTGGATCAGCGGCGCAATACCGATGCTGCAGTGATACACCGAACGGGTCAACGCCACGTACAACAGGCGTAAATCCTCCGCCAGTCGCTCCTCCTCCGCCCATTCGATACTTTCTTCATCGGCGTTGAGGTCGAGCAAAGCCTGGAAGCTCTGGCGATCGTGATACAGCACCTGCTGCTGTTGGCGGAAATTACCGACGAACGGCAGCCACACCAGATCAAACTCCAGCCCTTTGGATTTATGGATGGTGATCACCTGCACCAGATGGCGATCGCTTTCCAGACGTAGCTGTTGGTTGTCAGACTGACGATTGGGTTGGGCAATCTGCTGCGCCAGCCAACGTACCAGCGCATGCTCGCTGTCGAGCTGGGCTGAGGCTTCCTGCAACAGTTCCCCCAAATGCATCACGTCGGTCAATCGACGCTCGCCCCCCTGCGTAGCCAACAGGTTTTCTGCCAGATGGCGCTGCTTCATCACCTCGCGCAACATCGGCAATACCCCCCGGCGCAGCCAGAGGGAGCGATAGCCGTCAAACTCGTCGACCAGCCTATCCCAGGCGCGCTCATCCTGATTCAAACTGTCCAGCACCAATGCGTCCAATCCCATCAGCCCGGTCGCCATAGCGCTGCGCAAGGTTCGCTCCTGCTCCGGTGCCAGCACGGCCTGCAGCAACCACAGCAAATCCTTGGCCTCTGGCGTATCAAACACGCTGTCGCGGTTGGACAAATAAACCGAAGGAATGGCCAGCGCACTGAGTGCATCGCGAACTAACGCCGCCTCGTTACGGCTACGCACCAGCACGGTAATGTCTGAAGCCTGCACCGCCCGGCGTTTATCGCCATCCACCAGCCAAGCCTGCTGCTGTTGCCCGGCGCTGAGCCAGTCACGGATTTGTGAGGCACACAGGCGCGCCATCAATTGTTGGTACTCACTAACGCCAACACCTTCTCCCTGCTGCAGCCAGAATTGCATTGCCGGTTGCGGTTGGTTTTGCAGTTCAAAAGCCAAGCCCCGGTTTTTTGCGGCGGCGGCCACGTCAATAAAGGGAATTTGGCTGAACAGGAAGGGTTTTTCCACCTGAGCAAACAGATGGTTAACGCTGCCGACCATTGCCGGTGACGAGCGCCAGTTGGTCTCAAGCGTATAGTGGGCGCTTACCTCTGAGCGGGCTCGCATATAGGTAAAGATGTCGGCACCGCGGAAGGCATAAATCGCCTGTTTCGGGTCGCCTATCAGCAGCAGGCCGCATTCGGGGCGGCCAACGTAAAGCTTTTGGAAGATACGGTATTGCTGCGGATCGGTATCCTGGAATTCATCGATCATCGCCACCGGATAACGCTGACGGATCGCCTGCGCTAACCGATCGCCGCCTTCACTGTGCAGTGCGCTATCCAAACGGCTGAGCAAATCGTCAAAGCCCAACTCGGCTCGTTGACGCTTTTCTTGCTGAATAGAAAGGCGAATCTCGCTCAATGCCCGCGCCATGATCAAATCTCGCAGCGTCAGCGGTTCATCAAAAAGTTCGTCGATAGCCACAAACAGCGGATGACGTGGCGGCTCGCCTTTTTTGGTTTTATCCAACAGCACCGACTGACGGAATTTCTCCAGCTCTTTCGGCAGCTGATAGTCCTGCGTTTCCAGCACCGTCCATTCGCCCACCTTATGCAGCCAGTTGGGCAGATGTTTGGTGCTGTAGCTGCGCTTGTCCACGCCGGACTGGCTAATTAAGGCTTCCAGATCGCCTGCTGCCGACACCCACTGCGCTTTAATGGCGTCAATACGCGCCACGATTTGCTCATGGCGCATCAGCACCGTTTCGTCATCTTTCGGCGGTCGTCGTAACAGCGGCGCTTCGCCATGCAAATAACCGGAGAGATCGGCCAGCAGGGCTTCCGGGCCGCTCCATTCCTGACTTACCGCCCGGGCCACGCCCAGCGGCAACGGGTAACAATGGCGACGCCAAAAATCCGCACAGGCCTGGCGACGCAGCGGCAACTCATCCTGCACCAGAGTCTGCTCAAACAGAATGCCGGACTCGAAGGCGTTATGGGTCAGCATACGCTGACAGAAACCGTGGATGGTGTATATCGCCGCTTCGTCCATCTGCCGCTCGGCCGCCAACAGCTGCGCAGCGGCGTCGGGCAGATCTTTAATCTCCGCCATCAGCGAGGTAAATAACGGATCCTTGCTGCGGCCACGGACGCAGGCAATACGCAACCCATGGATATTGCTGCGAATACGCCCACGCAACTCCTCGGTGGCGGCCTCGGTAAAGGTCACCACCAGGATCTCCTCTACCGTCAGCGGCCGGGGAAAAGCCGCCGCCTGGCCCAGGCCAAGCAGCAGGCGCAGATACAGTGCCCCGATGGTAAAGGTCTTGCCGGTCCCCGCCGAGGCTTCTATCAGCCGTTCGCCAAACAGCGGCAACGTTAGCGGATCAAGCCGCTGCGGGGTAGTCTCTGTCATGGTGTAGCGACCTTACGCGGCATAGTTTGCTGCAGTGCGGACGCATTAGGATAAGTCACCCACTCCGGCTGCACGGCATAATCCGCCTTCTCCTGGCCGCTGCCGCTCACCTGCGACAATACCGCCAGACCCTGCGGCTGGATCACCGCCTGATGGAAATAGTCCGCCAATTTGACCGGCGTCAGTTGCTTGATCTGTTCAATCAGCTTATGGCGGGTATCAAACGCAAAATTGCCGCGATCGAAGTCATTGGCAAAACGGCCAGCCTCTTCACTCAGGGTTTGCGGGCGCTGTTTCAACTCGTTGATCATCGCCTGCTTATACTGTTCAAAGTCGGCCGGTTTCATCTCACGCAGGCGTTTTTCGGTTTTCGGGTAGAAATCCTGATAGCGCTGGTACAGATATGCCGGCTGCTTGCTGTTGCTTTGCAACAGGAAACCAATCCCCCACTGCCGCCCCACGGACATCGGGAAAGCAAATACCGCATAGCCCAATTGCTCTTGGGTACGCAACTGGCTGTAGAACCACGGCTGAATAATCTGGCCCAACAGCGAGCTGTAGGCCATGCCGGTCACTTCGTCATAGCCGGTCGGCACATAGACCGCTGCCAGCGCCGAGTCGGTGCTGCTGCCGGCACGCTGCAGGTTGGCCAGCTGTTTTTTAGCCACTTCAACGTCTTCGCCGTGCCACCATTCAATACCGGTACACCCCAGACGGTGTTTCAACGTGGAGGCCAGCGTATCCACCTGTTGCTTGCTCATATTGCCCACCACCAGCAACTCCGGTGTCGCATCGGCCAGCAGACTGTCGCGGTAGGCCAGCACGTCTTTCAGCGTCAGGGTTTTCAACACCTCACGGCGCTCGCTGCGTTCGGAGTACGGCACGCGGGAAACCATCTGCACCGGCTGAATCGCCAGTTCGAAGGCTTTGCCCTTTTCGGCAGAATCCAGTTGCTCCAAATACCAGGATTTGGCCTGCGCCAGTTGGTCTTCCGTCGGCGTGAAGCTGGAGTACCCCTCAATCAACGACGTCAGCAACTGCGGCAGACGCTGAGTGAAGCCGTTGGCGTTGAATTGCAGACCGTTGTTCGGTGAAGTAGAGAAACTCAAGCCGCCAACCGAGGCCTGATAGCTCAGTTGATCCAGCGAAATTCCCGCCAGATAGTCGGTCAACGAGAACAGCACCTGGTTGCGCGCCGAGTCCATGGTTTTTGCATTGCGGAATGCCACTGTAACGTCGGCTTTAGGCTCGTCGGCGAAGTAGCGGCTCGGCATATACAATACGCGCAGGCCCGGTTGGTCGACCACCATCTCCGGTTTTTTGAACTCGTGCGAAGGCTTGGTCAGACTGAAATCATCAGGAATATACGGGTTCAAGGCCGGTAACGACAGGTTGATCCCCTTGCCCAGTTGCTGCCACTGCTCGAAGCGCTGCGGCGTAATCTTATCGACCTGATAAGGCGCATTAACGAAGTAGGCCGTTTTGTTGTGTGGTTCATTCGGGCTGACAAACCAGATGCGTGCGTTTTGCGGCGTCATGGCGTCCAGACGCTCGGCAATCGCTTTGGCGTCGTAGCGGTCGGCCAGGTAAGGCGCATCCAGCGTATGTTCGACCGGCACGCGCAGCATGGTATCCACCAGCCATTCAATATAGTCCATATCACGGGTGATCGAGGGATAACGGAAATCCAGGTTCAATACATGGGAGATCTCATCAAAATAGCTTTGCTTGATGCCTTCGCTGCGTAACATCTTCAGGTAATTGAAAATTGCGGCAACCACCTCGTCACGTTTGGCCAGGCCTTTATCGGTCAGCGAAACGCTGATAGAAAACACCCCGCCGTTGCGATCGACCATAGGATCGGCCCCGGCATTGATTGCATCCGCCAACCCTTGCTTCTGCAGCCAATCCGACAGCGTGTTTTGGCTGCGGTTGCCAATCAGGTAAGCGATATAGGTATCAGTTTTACTGCGGAACTGAGCGCTGTTGTTGTCGATGCGGAACTCGACCTTCAACTGCTTGCGCGGCTGAGCCGGCACATAGTGAATAATGATCCCCTGTTGCTCAGGCGTGACGGCCGGGACGGTTATCGGCGGTACGCTGGCATCATGGTTAGGTACGCGGCCAAAGGTTTTGGCCGCCAGTTCAGCCAATGCCGGTAAGGGTTGGTTGCTGTACAACACCCCCATCATCAGATTGGCGGAATAATAGCGTTGATAGAATGCGGTCAGCTCGTCGTGCAGCTTGCTGCCGGGCTTGTCTTTCAGGGTATCGAGGTTACCGCCGGAAAAGCGCGCACTCGGGTGAGCCGGGTTTAGCGTTTCCGCCCCGACCTGCGCCATGCGCATACCGTCACGCGAACGTGCCATCGTCAGTTCGGCATTCACTGCATTACGTTCGCGATCGGCATTGCCTGGATCCAATATCGGCTCAGCAATGGCATCCGCCATGCGGTCTACCGCCGGGGCCAGCGCATCGTTTTCCACTTCCAGATAGAATGCGGTGCGGTAAGAGGCGGTGCTGGCGTTATGGCTGCCACCGTGTTTCTTCAGAAACTCGGACAGGTTTTCCGGCTGCGGATAGCGCTTGGATCCCATCAGCACCATGTGCTCCAGGTAGTGCGCCAGCCCAAGCTGGCTGTTCGGATCCTCCAGCGAGCCCACCGGCAGCGCCAGCGCCGCCAGCGATTTTGGTGCCTGAGCATCGGACACCAGCAGCACGGTCATGCCGTTCGTCAGTTTGATCGCCTGATACTGACGCGGATCGTGATCGCTTTTGTTGATCTTCTCCGCCAGCGGTTGCCATCCCTGTGCGGCCCAGCTCAACGGTGCCCAAAACATAACCAATAATACTAACCCGGTGATGCGGGCCAACTGTCTGCGCATATCCAAAATAAACCCCTATTCTGACGCCATCGCGCCAAATCCCTGACGTTGACGGCGTACATCAAAACAACACAACACAATAATATCTATATGCTTGTACGTTATGTAAGACCGGAGCTGACCCCGATAGTTGAATATAACCCTAATTATTTTTACCACCTCCCGGCAATCAGCACCACCGGGGGATTGTTACCCAAGGTTATGTCGCGCAACCGGCAGCAGGTAACGTTCTGTTTCGGCCAGAATTTGCGCTAAAGAAGGATTATCCAACTGCCGGAATACCCGCTGCACATAAGGGTCCTCGCCTTCTCCCGGAATGCGCTGATCGCCCTGCCAGGTCTGCAGCAGTTTGGCTCGAGCCTTGATTTGCACCTCTTCATCCCAGTCAATCTGCTGCGTTTCCTGCTGGTAACATTGGCTTAGCCAAGCCCAGCCGCTTTTGTTCAGCAACAGTAACGGCTGACAGAGACCGCGCTGATAACCGGCCACCAGTTCGGCCAGTTGCTCGTGGGCAGCCTCTGCGCTCAGGGCGGCAAAACGCCAGGCTGCCCCTTTGCGACCGTAAATTCGGCTTTCCCCTGTGCCACCGGCGCAGCAGTACACCAGATGCTCCAGCCACAGCAATATCCCATCGACGGCCGACAGGGTGGATGGCCGCCAACGTAACAGCCCGTCTTCCTGAACCTGATGCAACCAGCCGCTAATGCGCACGCCGGCAATGTCGATATCCAGTTCAAGACTGTGCCCTTCGCTACGCTCTGCCCGCACCTGCTCAGCCAATTCAGCTATCTCTTCCTGCTGCTTCTGCCAATAAATTTCACCGAATGGGCCAAAGGGTAATCCGCCGGCGGCACGAACTCGCTGAAACAGGCGCGTGGCGTCCTCACCGTCAATCAGGGTATTCAACAGTTGGCTGTTGAACTGATAACGGCTGAGATTATCCAGGGTAAAGGGCTCTTCATCCGGCAGTTCGGTTTCTTCCAGAATGAAGCTGACCCCCAGACGGAGTTGGAAGAAGGCGCGGATAGGGTGGCGATAAAATCGCAGTAAATCATCCAGCAAAATCTGGGTCTGCGCTTCCGGCAGCAGAGGTTGATTAAACGCCGGATGTGCAGCTCCTTTTCCGTCGGCGGCCGGCAGCCATTCTGCGGCGTAGCTCTGATCTTCGGTACCGGGCAGGAAATTCTCGGCGGCAAACGGCATACGCGAGTGCCAGTTAAGCAAGTGATCACCCACGCGTTTTGCGCTGCCATCGGCGTCCAACGCCTCATCCCCCGGCAGGCAGTAGCTCTGTTCAAGGTATTCCAGCAGCTCGGTCACCAACACCGAAGGGTAACGTTCGCTGTTATCCTGAATGGAGCGGCCAATAAAGCTGATATACAGCCGTTGCTGCGCCGACAGTATCGCCTCCAGGAACAGATAGCGGTCATCATCACGGCGGCTACGATCGCCACGCTTGACCTGCTGTGCCATCAGATCAAAGCCTAACGGCGGCAGCGTCCGTGGGTAAACGCCGTCGTTCATGCCCAGCAGGCAAACCACGTTGAACGGGATGGAGCGCATCGGCATCAGGGTGCAGAAATTGATTTGCCCGGCCAGGAAACGCTGGCTGATCCGCTCCTGATCGAGGCGTGACGCCAGTTCATCACGCAGGATGGACAGTGGCACCTCATCGGGATAACGGGCCGCCAACCCGAACTCGAACAGCTTGTTCCACTGCTGCTCAATCAGCGCCAGCACCACTTCGGTTTCACCGTCCTGCTCAAAGAAGGTCTCCAGCAGTTGGCGGCACAGCGGCTGCCATTCCTGCAGCGTACGCAGTTGCCCCAGCCGTTGCCGCCAGCGGCTCAACGCCGCCAGCAGTTCAGCTAGCTGCCCAGCCAGCTCGGCGACCAATCCGCTCGATTCGTCGTAGGGCAAGACTCCCTGCCAGTCACCGGCATTGCTGTCCATGGCGTAACCCAACAGCATACGCGTAATGCCAAATTGCCAGGTGTGCTGTCCGGTGGCGGGCAAATCCAGTTCGCGCACGTTGTCGTCATCCAGGCCCCAGCGTACGCCGGATTCCCCCACCCAATGGCGCAACAGACGCAGGCCCTCTTCCCGGATGGAGAATCGCGCCGCCAGTGCGGGAACCTCCAGCAGTGCCAGCACCTGCTCTGAGGTAAAGCGGCTCTGCGGCAGATCCAACAGCGAGATAAAAGCCTGCAGCGCCGGGTGGGCCTGGCTGGCTTTGCGGTCAGAAATGGCAAACGGCAGGTAGCGTTCCGGGGAGGCATTGCCAAATACCGCCTGGATATAAGGCGTGTAATTGTCGATGTCCGCCACCATCACAATAATGTCGCGCGGCGTCAGCTCAGGGTCATCCGCCAACATGCTCAATAACTGATCGTGCAGCACCTCAACTTCACGCTGCGGGCTGTGGCAAGCGTGCAGGCTGATGGAGCGATCGGCAGGATCCAGTCGTCGTTTGGTGGCGCTGCTTTCCAGCGTTTCCGGCGTGGTGCCGATAACCGCACTGTTCTTCAGCTCCAGCATATCGTACTGAATGCCATGCAACAGATTGTCCGCAGGGATATCGACAAATGCGAAAACTTCCTGCGCAGATTCGATCTGCGAAAGCAAAAAGTGGTGGTCGCGTCCCAGCTTGCCCCATGAGGCCAACAGCGGGTTCGGCAGGTCTTGCTCACCGGCTTCATTAAACAGTGCGGCGGCATTTTCAGGATCTTTGAATAACGCATATTCGGTTTGATCCTGATAATGGCGTCGTTTGCGGCTCTGCAATTTCGCCAGAAATGATTGACTCTGAATATCTCCCCAGTAGTAGCGGCAAGGGTTAGTGAACATCAGGTGGACGTCAATGTGCCTGCCCAGCGCCTGGAGGGCCTCCAGATAGACCGGCGGCAATGCCGAAATGCCGCAGATAAAGACCCGTGGCGGCAATCCCGCCGGGGGCTGCTGTGCCTTTTCCAGCTCGTTGATAAAACGGCGATACAGGTTGGCGCGATGCCATTCCGGCTGCCCCAATTCCGCGGTGTACTCTACCAGGCGCGCCCACAGCGGGGCCTGCCATTGCTGCGCTTCCGCCAGTCCGTCAACGCGTTCGCCCTTCTGCCAGCTTTCCAGCCATTGCGGGCGATACACCAGGTATTGGTCAAACAGGTCCGCCACCCGACCGGCCAGTTGATGAATTTTACGTTTGTCGCCGTCGTCGGTGAGGTAATGCTGCAGTGGCGCAAATTCAGGCTGGGTGAGTAAATCGGGCAGCAGCCACATCAGCTTCCAGGTCATGGCGTCTTTGCTGAAGGCGCTCTCTTTCGGGATACCCGGTAACACCCGGGTAAACATGTCCCAGATGAAGGTAGCCGGCAGGGGGAAAGCAATGTTGGCGGCGATGCCGAACTGCTCCGCCAGTTGCATCTGCAGCCACTGCGCCATACCGGGGCTCTGCACCAGCACCACTTCCTGTTGGAAAGGATCGGCCAAGGGCTCTCTGGCTATCAAAATGCTGGTCAGCGTTTTTAACACGTCCAACTGATTGGAGTGATAAACCTTAAACATTGGGCGCTCCCTTAAAACAAAATATGTGCCAGCTCACTGGCGCATGCAGTACCAACGACTGAGTTCCGCCCACTGCTGTTGGGGCGTTTGTATTCTTACCACTAACCGCTGACAGGCAGGCTGTGGGCTGCTCAAGCTGGTCTCACGCCGCCAGCCGGGTGCCAGTGGCGGCAGCCCGGCATCCATGCGACCGGTAGCGGCGAACACTTCCAGATGCTGGTGCGCCAACGACCACGCCTGTCGATACTGCCACTGACGCTGGAACGACTGCAACAGCACCTGATGATACTGTAACAACCCCAGTAGCGACACCGCGAACAACAACGCGGCAATCAAGACCTCCGGCAAGCTGAAGCCCCGCTGGCGCCATAAGGTTGCGTCAGATGCTTCAGTTGGGTTAATCCTCACAGTCCGCCTGCTTTTTTTCAGGGCAAAAATCCAGCCACCCGCCGGTTTCTGCTCTGAGCGCAATCTCTCCGGTTGCGCCCTCAGGTTTGCTCCGTTGATATAACCGCAAAGGCTCTGCGCCATTCATCGGTGCTTCACCACGCACCAGGACAATACCCGCCTGGGAGGATAATTTTGCGCAGGCACGTAGCGCGTCGGCTTGCCGGCACCACCAGCCACTGACGCTCAATTGCCCGCGAGGCCAAGTCTGGGCCACACCCCAACTGAGCGCGGAAGCGGCCTGATTGTAAGCACGTAAATAGCGCTTCTCGTCGGTCGCCAGCAGTAAAGCGCTGTCCAGTTGGCGATGCTGGGCATTCAACAGCATCAGCCCCATCACCAACAGCATCATCACGGCCGCCAGGGTACTGCCGCCTCGTTCGGCACTAATGTTCATGGCATTGAAGCCATATTGACCGCCCAGACCAGGCTGCGCCGTATATTGCTATCCGCTTTCGCACGGCCACTTAGCACCAGCGTAGCCCAGGTTTTTCCGTTTTCACCCAGATTGGTCTTTACGCTGAAGGCTTCGATACGCACTTCGTCGTTATCGATCAGACGTTCCCAGCCACCGCCCCGACAATGATTAATACCCCGCTGCCCTTCCAACATCCCCTGGCGCAGGCGATAACCGAAATAGTCGGCATCGGCGCCGAAAGCCTCCCAATGGCCGTTACGACTGATGTCATAGGCGATAATCACGCAACTGCCCGCCGCTTCTCCGGGAAGGTGGCTAAGCAGTATTGGTTGCCCACGGCACTGACCGGCGCAAAACCCCGCACGGCGTAGATCTTTCTCAATGCCGAAGGCCAATTGCCGCAGTACCGACTCCAGCCGGTAGTGCCTGCCGACATCGACGCTGTGTTGACGTAAAACCGGATAGGTTTTGGCGGCAGCAAGCGCAATCAGGCTGCCGAACGTCAGCGCCAACATCACCTCCGGCAGCGTAAAACCCCGCTCTAAGGCTGACATAGCGCAACCCCCCTGATGCTCACCCCTTCGCTGCACAGTCGCAGTCGCCCCTTGGCAGACAGCACCAACCTCAGGCTGCCTGCACCGTTGCTAAGCACAATATGCCCCGCCTGCGCATTATTGCGCAGGCCATAAAACCCCATCTCTTTTTGGGTATGGCCTGTCAGCCGCACATCAGGGTAATGCGGCTTGAAGATGTCATCGTCGAGTGCAGCGCAATTCGCAGGCGTTTGACCTTCACCGATACACCAGGTCGTTCCGGGTTTAATCCCCAGCAGCGCCATGCGGTTGTGCCAGTTGGCATCAGCCTGCAACCGGTTGAGAAAAGCCAGCAGTTGTTGTGCAGTGTGTTCCAACCGCAAAGCCTGCTGATAATGACGCCAGTGGCTGACACCCCAGCCCGTCAGCAGACCCGCCAGGGTAATCACCACCAGCAGTTCTATCAGCGTCATACCGCGCTGGCCATCGGGGTTAAAATTCATCTCGTCGTTCATGGCGGCCAGTGTAATCAGGCGCGCAACAGGGTAAAGGGGGGCTTTTCAGCCTTGAAGCGCACCGCGCAGGCTTTCTATGCAACAGGTGAACAAGCACAACAAAATGCGATGCAGTGCGCAGTAAGGGAACGGCAGGAAAAGATAAGGGCGCAACCTGTGCGCCCTCGGGGATAACTTATGCGGAGAAAATCAGATAGCAACCGGTGCTTTGATTGGGGGATGCGGATCGTACCCTTCGATTTCAAAATCTTCGAAACGGTAATCGAACAGCGATGCCGGTTTGCGTTTGATCAAAAGCGTTGGCAAGGCACGCGGTTCACGGGTCAGCTGCAGCTGGGTTTGTTCCATATGGTTGCTGTATAGGTGGGTATCGCCGCCGGTCCAGACGAAATCACCCACTTCCAGATCGCATTGCTGCGCCATCATATGCACTAACAGCGCGTAGCTGGCAATGTTGAACGGCAGGCCGAGGAACACATCGCACGAGCGCTGGTACAGCTGACAGGATAATTTGCCGTCCGCCACGTAGAACTGGAAGAACGCATGGCATGGCGCCAGCGCCATCTGATCCAATTCACCCACGTTCCAGGCCGAGACTATGATGCGGCGTGAATCCGGATCCTGTTTCAGCTGGTTCAGCACCGTGGTCAACTGGTCGATCTGACGGCCGTCAGCGGCTCCCCAGGCACGCCACTGTTTACCGTACACCGGGCCAAGGTCGCCGTTCTCGTCCGCCCACTCGTCCCAGATGCTGACCTTGTTTTCCTTCAGGTAAGCCACGTTGGTGTCTCCGTTCAGGAACCACAACAGTTCATGGATGATCGAACGCAGGTGACATTTTTTGGTGGTCACCAACGGGAAGCCTTCCTGCAAATTGAAACGCATCTGGTGGCCGAAAATCGACAGCGTGCCAGTGCCGGTACGGTCGGCTTTAGGGGTGCCCTCGGCGAGCACTTTGTTCATCAAATCCAGATACTGTTTCATTTGTTCCTCACGACAGTTGTTGCTGCGGGCGACGACGATACGCCCAAATCATCATAATAATACCGGCCACCACCATAGGAACGGACAGGATCTGCCCCATGCTGATTACGCCGTCGAACAGGCCGAGCTGTGCATCCGGCTGACGGAAAGCTTCGACGATAATGCGGAATACGCCATAACCAATCAGGAACAGGCCGGAAACGGCGCCCATCGGCCGCGGTTTGCGAATAAACAGGTTCAGAATGATAAACAGCACCACGCCTTCCAGCAGCAGTTCATACAGCTGGGACGGGTGGCGCGGCAGCACGCCGTATTGATTCAGGATCGGCAGCAGTTGCGGATCGGCGGCGGCAAGCGCTACGTCTTCCGCGCGTGAACTTGGGAACAGCATCGCCCATGGGGTATCGGTGGTAACACGGCCCCAGAGTTCGCCGTTGATAAAGTTGCCCAAGCGGCCGGCACCCAGGCCGAAGGGGATCAGCGGGGCAATAAAATCAGAAACCTGGAAGAAGGTGCGTTTGGTACGACGAGCGAACCAGAACATTACCAGAATCACCCCCATCAGGCCGCCGTGAAACGACATACCGCCATCCCAGACTTTGAACAGATAGAGCGGGTTATCCAGGAACAGCGGCAGGTTGTAGAACAACACATAGCCAACGCGGCCACCGACGAACACGCCGAGGAAACCGGCATACAGCAGGTTCTCTACTTCATCCTTGGTCCAGCCGCTGCCCGGTTTGTTGGCACGGCGCACCGCCAGCCACATGGCAAAAACGAAGCCAACCAGGTACATCAGACCGTACCAATGCAGAGAGACCGGACCGATAGAGAAAATCACCGGATCAAATTTAGGAAACGCCAGATAGCTATTGGTCATCTATCACCACAACATGTCTATTATTCTTCCCCATCCGGGGGCGGCAGGTGCCAAACGCGGTGAAACGCAGCAGGAGCACTTTTTCCGTTGCTTTCAACACAGTGAGGAGGCGGATAATAGCATAAGCTTAAGCGTCTCCGGACTGGACTGCTGGGAAAAGTTCTGTAAAAAAATCAGTCAGCCTGCGGCGTTACTTGCCGCCGCGGATCAACCCGCCCATGCCGCGCCGCTCCATAAACGCCGCCACCTGATGGCGCACTTCGGTGGTCATTTGGGCACTGAGTACCCGCTGCGCCAGCACTTCGGCATCGGAGAGCTCAATATGCCGCAGCAGATATTTGATCCGCGCCACGCTACGTCCGTTCATGCTCAGGTTGCGGTAGCCCATGCCCACCAGCAACAAGGCCCCCATGGGATCGCCGGCCAGTTCACCGCACAACCCCACCGGCA
The DNA here is from genome assembly GCF_024809915.1 of Serratia sp. BIGb0234. Taxonomy (NCBI): domain Bacteria; kingdom Pseudomonadati; phylum Pseudomonadota; class Gammaproteobacteria; order Enterobacterales; family Yersiniaceae; genus Serratia; species Serratia sp. BIGb0234. Next base: position 658,359 of record NZ_JANUEI010000003.1, on the reverse strand, counting down.
GCCCGACGGCCTGGGCCTGAACGACAATCATCTTGAGCACCTGCAGCATGGAAGGATGCAGGCTGTCGTATAGCGAAGCCACTCGGGTATTGTTGCGATCCACCGCCAACAGGTACTGAGTCAGGTCGTTGGTACCGACCGAAATAAACTCCACCCGCCCGGCCAGATGCGGGATCAGGAAGATCATCGACGGCACTTCAAGCATTACGCCAAGTTTGGGTTTGGGAATTTCATACCCCAGCACTTCTTCTACTTCCCGCCCAGCGCGGTCGATCAGGCGTCGGGCCTCGTCGATCTCTTCCAGACTGGTGATCATCGGCAGCAAAATGCCCAGATTGCCGGTACCGGCATTGGCACGCAGCATGGCGCGCACCTGGATCAGGAAGATTTCCGGCTGATCCAGGGTGATGCGGATACCGCGCCAACCCAGACAGGGGTTTTCTTCGCTGATAGGCATATAAGGCAGCTGCTTATCGGCGCCGATATCCAGCGTGCGCAGCGTCACCGGCTTGTTCGGATAGAGCTGCAACATACCCTGATATTGGGCGACCTGTTCCTCTTCGGAAGGGAAGCCACTCTGCAGCATAAATGGAATTTCGGTACGGTAGAGGCCGACGCCATCGACGCGCCCTCCCAGCAATTGCTCGTGCTCCGGGCTAAGACCGGCGTTGAGCATCACCTGCACTCGCTCGCCGCTTTTGAGCTGAGCCGGCTGTTCGACATCGTCTTCCGCCAATCGGCTTAATTCCAGCTCTTCGCTGATCAGCCGCTGGTATTCCTGCACCAGCACCGGCTCAGGATCAACCAGCAGCTCGCCGCGATAGCCATCGACAATCAGCAGGCGCTGGCTGAGCAATGCAGGCTGGATATCCGCCCCCATCACCGTCGGCACACCCATCGCCCGCACCAAAATAGCCGCGTGTGAGTTGGCGGCACCGTCGCGGACCACCACGCCGACCAGCCTGTCCTGTGGCATTTCGGCCAACAGGGTAGCGGTCAGTTCATCGGCTACCAGCACAAAACGCGCCGGCCACTGGGTTGCGCCCTGAGTGGTATCGTCGAGGTGGAATAAAAGACGCTGACCGAGCGCGCGCAGATCGCTGGCGCGCTCGCGCATGTAGGTGTCTTGCAGGCTGGCGAACTGGGCGGCAAAGACTTCGATCACCTGTTTCACCGCCCATTCGGCCACGGAGCCGGCATCGATCTCGGCGAAGAGTTCGCGCTTGAGACGGGCGTCGTTCAGCAGGTGAGAGTAAAGATCGAAAATCGCCGCGCTCTCTTTTTGCGAGCTGGCGGCAAAGCGCTTGCTGAAACGGCGGAATTCCGCCCCGGCTTCTTCCAGCGCCTGGGTCAGGCGTTCACGTTCGCTGGCGGTATCGAGCGTTGAGGCCTTGTAAACCTGATCGAGTGACGGCTGGCTGCTGTCCTGCCAACCTTCAGCCACTGCCACGCCTGGCGATGCCGCCAGCGCACGAATGCGCGTCTGGCGATACTGGCCAAAAAGAGCGTTAAGCTGCGATTGGGATAGGATACCGGCCATTTGCGTGGCCAGCGTCACCATAAAAGACTCTTCGCTTTCGTCGAACTGGCGCAGCTCACGCTGCTGAACCACCAATACGCCCAGCAGTTGGCGGCGATGAATGATCGGCACGCCGAGGAAGGATCGGAACCGATCCTCCTTCACCTGGGGAATATATTTGAAGCTGGGGTGGCTCTGCGCGTCCGCCAGGTTAATCGGCTCCGCACGGCGCCCAACCAGGCCGACGATGCCTTCATCAAAGGCCAGTGCGATAGTGCGCCCACGCGGTTTTTTTAACCCGCGTGTCGCCATCAGGTAATAACAGCGGCGGTCATTGTCTGCCAGATAGATGGAACAGACTTCCGTATCCATTGCCAGACAGGTTTCATTAACCAAAAGATCCAGCGCATCTGTCAGGCTGGCCGCCGCGGCCACCTTCTCAACAATTTCTCGCAAGCGCGTGAGCATAGTCGGCTTAACTTAACCTCTCTTCCGGCGATAAGCGGGGGTCTGCCGCTGCGCTGCCTGCTCCTGCATCGGCATCACGGTGACGGCGAATTCTTTCATCACCCGGCGGTAAACGTCGCGTTTGAACGACACCACCTGGCGCACCGGATACCAAAAGCTCACCCAGCGCCAGCCGTCAAACTCCGGCGTGCTGCTGCGTTGCATATTGATATCAGCGTCATTGCACATTAACTGCAAAAGAAACCATTTCTGCTTTTGGCCGATACAAACCGGCTTTGTGTCCCAACGCACCAAACGTTTTGGCAATTTATAGCGCAACCAGTTGCGGGTTGAGGCCAGGATACGCACATCCTTTTTGCTCAGCCCCACTTCTTCGAACAGCTCACGGTACATTGCCTGTTCTGCGGTTTCACCGGGGTTGATCCCCCCTTGGGGAAACTGCCAGGAGTGTTGACCGTAACGGCGAGCCCACAGGACTTGCCCCTGACGATTACAGATTACGATACCAACATTCGGGCGGTAGCCATCATCATCGATCACCGGACTACCTCGATAAGCTTAAATTCGCATAGATACCCTGATTGTTTCACACAAGCTACAGGCGGTAAACCACTGCTTTGCGGCGGTGCAGACCGGATAACATTGGGATAACTCACAGATAATGGCAAAGTTATAAACATGTGAAGCCGTTTGCACGCGGTTTTATTCACTTTTTCTGTGGATAGGTGTGTGAAGAACTCAAGGGATAAGCCGGTAAAACTCTGGTGAACTCAAAATAACCATAAAAACAAAAACAAAAATACATCAATAAAAACATAAAGTTATATATTTATCAACAACCCTATACAGAGTAAAAATGTGATCTTTATCCGTTTAGGATCTTACCCTGGCGAAAGATCCACCAACGTCGTTTTTATCCACAGATTATCCGTATGAGTTACGCACAAAACGGACAATTTCGCAAAAAAACCCCTGAGTCAAGGCTGTAAATCGAACCAGTGATCGGTAAAAATTTGGGTTATCCCATAAATCTGTGGATAAATAGGTGTAAGATCCTGTTTATTGTCGGTGGCTTCAGGTGCACAAGCGTCGCCCTGAATTTTTCCTCCGTCATGTAGCGGGAAAAAAGTCATGGAAAATCATGCTACTATTATTCTTTTCCCCAGACCTTGCCCACCAAGGTTCGCTGTGTACAAATACAGTACGTTTTTCAACCAAATCTAGCAGGTTCGCATTATGGCGTTTTTATCTCCTCTGCCCCCTCCTCCAGAAAATGAACAGCAACTGTTTGAACGGGCGCAGCAGCTTGCCGGCTGTCAGTTGGGAGAACTGGCGACACGTGCGCAGTTGCCTATTCCAAAAGACCTGAAGCGGGATAAAGGATGGGTTGGCATGCTGCTGGAGCAGTATCTTGGCGCCATGGCCGGCAGCAAGCCGGAACAGGATTTTCCCGAGTTGGGCATCGAGCTGAAAACCATCCCGATAGACGCCGCCGGCAAGCCGCTGGAAACCACTTTCGTCTGCGTAGCGCCCTTGACCGGCAACAGCGGCGTCACCTGGGCCAGCAGCCACGTACGCCATAAGCTGGCGCGGGTGCTGTGGATCCCGGTGGAAGGCGAGCGGCAGATTCCGCTGGCACAGCGGCGCATAGGTTCACCACTGTTGTGGAGCCCGAACGAAGAAGAAGAAGAGATGCTGCGCCGCGACTGGGAAGAGCTGATGGATTTGATCGTGCTTGGCCACGTAGAACGGATCACCGCACGGCACGGTGAAGTGCTGCAACTACGCCCCAAGGCGGCCAACAGTAAAGCCCTGACCGAAGCCATCGGCGAACAAGGTCAGCCGATCCTCACATTACCGCGTGGTTTCTATTTGAAAAAAAGTTTCACCGCCGCGCTGCTGGCAAGACATTTCTTAATCTGATCGCTTTTGTTTAGGCTGTGTTTAGCTAACAGTGTCGCCGTATCAATAAACGCGTATAATTCAGCCTTTGCTTTTTATTAAGGTGTGGCTAGGCAATGTTCGAATGGATTATGGATCCCAATGCCTGGTTAGCGTTAGGTACGCTGACCATTCTTGAGATCATTCTGGGTATTGATAACATTATTTTCCTTTCCCTGGTGGTGTCTAAACTGCCGAAAGCCCAGCAGAACAAGGCGCGTCGCATCGGGCTGGCCGGCGCAATGTTAATGCGTCTGGGGCTGTTGGCCTCTATCGCCTGGGTGATCCGTCTGACCCATCCGCTGTTTACCATCATGGATCACAGCGTTTCGGCTCGCGATCTGATCCTGCTGCTGGGCGGGCTGTTCCTGATTTGGAAAGCCAGTAAAGAGATCCATGAAACCATCGAAGGGTCGGACGAAGAGCACCACACTAAAGTGCACGGCTTCTTCGGTGCCATCGTGCAGATCATGCTGCTGGATATCATTTTCAGCCTGGATTCAGTGATCACCGCGGTAGGCCTGTCCGATCATCTGTTTATCATGATGGCAGCAGTAGTGATTGCCGTGGGCGTTATGATGTTTGCCGCCCGGCCGATTGGCGAGTTCGTTAACCGCCACCCTTCGGTGAAAATGCTGGCGCTGGCATTCTTGATCCTGGTGGGCTTCACCCTGATGCTGGAAAGCTTCCAGGTGCATGTACCTAAAGGCTACATCTACTTTGCGATGTTCTTCTCGATGTCGGTAGAAGCGCTCAACCTGATGCGCAGCAAGAAAAAACCCGCCTCTGAGTAATCCCCCAACGGGAGCGAACGTAAGCCGCTCCCGTTAATATTTTTGTATCCCCCGCACAGTTTCAATGTCACTTTCTCTTACAGAGATAAGGACTTATCCGAAACACGATGCATCTATAGTTTGCTAATCTAGAAAGAAGCTTCTTTTTGCATACATAACTGAGGATCCGCAGGATGAAAAAGTGGGTAATGGCAGTGTCTGCGTTGGTGATGGCCGCCGGGTTGGCGGGATGCTCCAGCGATTACGTGATGGCGACCAAAGACGGCAATATGATCCTGACTCAGGGCAAGCCAGAGATTGACCAAGATACCGGCCTCATCAGCTATAAAGACGAAAAAGGCAACCATCGCCAGATCAACGGCGATCAGGTTTCACAGGTCATCGAACGCTAGTTTCCCGATCGGCTATCGCCCCCGCGTTGCGCGATAGCCCTCCCCGCACTGAATCCACTTCCCCCATCTTCTCGGCTTGGTTATAGTCGGCAAAGGCGAGATCACCGCCTTGCAGATTGTTTGGCTCCTGTTTTATCGGGTGTATAGCCCGTAAGCGCTAACACGAAAGGAAGGCCGTTAATGCAATACCACCGTATTCCCCACAGTTCTTTAGAAGTGAGCGTGCTGGGACTGGGCACCATGACCTTTGGCGAACAGAACAGTGAAGCCGATGCCCACGCGCAACTCGACTATGCATTAGCCGCTGGCATCAACCTGATCGATACCGCAGAGATGTACCCGGTACCGCCCCGCCCTGAAACCCAGGGGCTGACCGAACAGTACATCGGCAGTTGGATCAAGGCTCGCGGCAACCGTGAGAAACTGGTGCTGGCCAGCAAAATCGCCGGGCCGGTGCGCGGGACTGACAGCAGTATCCGCCCGCAGCAGGCGCTGGATCGCAAAAACATCCGTGCCGCGCTGGACGCCAGCCTGAAACGCCTCAACACCGATTATCTCGATCTCTACCAGTTGCATTGGCCGCAGCGCGCGACCAACTTCTTCGGTAAGCTCAACTATCAGTACACTGACGAAAAGGCTACCGTCACCCTGCTGGAAACGCTGGAAGCGCTGACCGAGCAGGTGCGCGCCGGTAAAATACGTTATATCGGGGTGTCCAACGAAACGCCTTGGGGCGTGATGCGTTACCTGCAGTTGGCTGAAAAGCATGAGCTGCCGCGCATCGTCTCAATTCAGAACCCCTACAGCCTGTTGAACCGCAGTTTTGAGATTGCTCTGGCGGAGATCAGCCAGCACGAAGGCGTCGAACTGTTAGCCTATTCCAGCCTGGCGTTCGGCACCCTGAGCGGCAAGTATTTGAACGGCGCCAAACCGGCCGGTGCGCGAAATACGCTGTTTAGCCGCTTTAATCGTTATTCGGCCCCGCAAACGCAGTTGGCGATTGCCGAATACGTCGCATTAGCCAAAAAACACGGACTGGATCCTTCGCAGATGGCCCTGGCCTTTGTTCGCCAGCAACCCTTCGTTGCCAGTACCCTGCTGGGCGCCACCACGTTGGAACAGCTGAAAATCAACATCGACAGTTTCGACCTGGTGTTGAATGAAGACGTGCTTCAGGGGCTGGAGGAGATCCACACCCGCTTTACCATTCCTGCCCCCTAAATAATCAGGGGCGCCTAAACCGCGCCCCTTTTGATTATTTTGCCCGTCGTTGCGACAACCACAGTGCGCCGATCGCCAGCGCGAAAACCACACCAAAACCGATCCCCACGCCGACCACCGGTACGCTGACTTTCACCGCCAGCGAATAGAGCCCGAGCATCAACAGCATGGCGGTGTTCTCGCCAAGGTTTTGCACCGCGATCGCGTTGCCTGCCCCCACCGATTTTTTGCCTCGTTCTTGCAACAACGCATTCAACGGCACCACAAAGAAGCCGCCCAAGACGCCGATAATCAGCAGTACCGCATAGGCGCTAAGCAAGGTAGTTTGCAGCGCGAATATCGCCACCGCTACGCCAATCAAGATCCCGGCCGGCATACAGCGTTTCACGGTCTCAAGCGTAACGAAGCGAGCTGCGGCACCGGCGCCAACCACAATCCCCACCGCCACCATGGCATTCAGCAACGTCGGCGTGGCGTTATCGGCGATACCCAGCGCCACCGGTACCCACAGCACCAACAGAAAGCGCAGCGTGACCCCTGCGCCCCAAAACAGGCTGGTACCAATCAATGAGAAACGGGTTTGCCCATCGCGCCACAGCACCACACAGGCGTTGAAGAAAGCGCGAGTCATGGCACGTGGCGTCCATGACGTCGCCGGATGTGCCGCAGGCAGGCGCGGAATATACAGGTTGGCGATCACCGCCGCTGCATAAACCAGCGCACATACCGCCAGTGCCGCGACCACGTGCCAGTCTGCCAGGATGCCGCCGGCCACCGAGCCCAGCAGGATCGCCGCGATAGTGGAAGCCTCCATCAGGCCGTTGGCCTTGACCAGTTTCTCACCGCTGGTGATCTCACCCAAAATCCCATATTTGGCCGGTGAATAAGCTGCGGCACCCACGCCCACCAGGCTATAACCGAGGAACGGATCCAACCCGAAACAGATCACCAATGCGCCAGCCAGCTTCAGGCCGTTAGCCACCATCATCACCCGCCCTTTCGCAAAGCTGTCGGCAATCTGGCCGACAAAAGGCGCGAGAATGATATAGGTGGCGACAAACGCCATCTGCAGAATCGGCTGACTCCAGTCGGGATAAAGCTGTTGTTTGATCAGCGCCAGCGTGGCGAACAGCAACGCATTGTCACCGAACGCAGAGAGAAACTGTGCGCAAATGACGGCAATCATGCTGCGCGAAAGCAAGGGTGAATCAGTGTTCGACGACGGGTTCATCAGACAGTCTCCGGCTGTTCAGCCATTTTACGCAGGGTCACAAAATCCGGTTTGCCACTGCCCAGCACCGGCAGCGTTTTCAACAGGCGAATATCACGCGGTACCGCCAGTTCAGGGCTGCCCAATTCACGCGCTGCCCGCAGCAAGGCTTCGCGGGTTACGCTTGCATCGGTAGTGAACAGCACCAGTGCCTCGCCTTTACTGCTGTCACTTTTCACCGTGGCGGCGTGCAGCCCTTCCGGCGATACGCGCTGTGCCAGCAGCTCCACGCTTTCCAGCGAGACCATTTCGCCCGCCAGTTTGGCAAAGCGCTTCACCCGACCGCGGATCACACAGTAGCCCTGTTCGTCCAGCGTGACGATATCGCCGGTATCGTACCAGCCCGGCTGCAGGTTGCCCTGTTCATCCTCTGCCGCTGGCGGCTCCAGCTCGCCCGGATGCTCCACCCGCAGATAGCCTTTCATGATATTCGGCCCACGCAGTTGCAGGCGTCCACCGTTCTCAATACCCGGCACCTTCATTAAACGCGCTTCCATATTCGGCATGATGCGCCCGACGGTACCCACCTTGGCCGCCAGCGGCACGTTGATTGACACCACCGGCGCACACTCGGTCACGCCATAGCCTTCCAGGATGCGAATACCGTATTTGTCCTGATAAATCTGTTTGGTGCTGTCCGCCAGCTTTTCCGCACCGGCTACCACATAGCGCAACCGGGCAAAGTCATACGGATGAGCAAAACGCGCATAGTTATTGAGGAAAGTGGCCGTGCCGAACAGCACGGTGCAGTTACGGTCATACACCAGTTCCGGCACCACGCGGTAATGCAGCGGACTGGGGTAGAGGAAGATGCGGCTGCCGGTCATCAACGGGGTCAACAGCCCGACCGTCAAACCAAACGAGTGAAACAGCGGCAGCGACGACATAAAACGGTCGCGCGGAGTGAAGTCGGCAATGGTACGGATCTGCTCAACGTTGGCCAGCAGGCTGGCGTGGGAGTGCACCACGCCCTTCGGATTGCCCTCCGACCCCGAGGTGAACAAGATCAGTGCCGCATCGTCAGGCTGCTGCGGCAGCATGGCGCGCGCGGGTTGGAACAGATGACGCAGGATCCACAGCTTGTCCGCCAGGGTCACGGTATCTTTCAGATCCTCCAGATACACCCAGTTGGCCTCCGGCACCTGCTGCGGCAAATGTGTCAGCTTGCCTTTTTCCAGGAACTGGCGCGAGGTGACGATGGTTTTAAGACTGGCGGCGAGCATGGCGCTTTTCAGGCCGTTGGAACCCGCGGTGTAGTTGAGCATCGCCGGGATACGGTTGCGCAGCGAGGCACCAAAAATCGCCGCGGCGGTAATGGTGGCATTCGGCAATAGCATGCCGACATGTTCGCCCTCGGCGGTAAAGCGCTGCAGGATACGGCTGACGCCCAGCGCTTTTTTAATCAGTGTCTGGTAGCTGTCTTCCTTGAAGTTGATATCTTCAATGCACGGCTTGCTCCGACCATAGCGATGCTGCGCCGCCAGCAAAGCGCGGAACAGGGTCTGTGGCTCGCGCGTGTCCATACGCGCCTTCATCATGATCTGGTGCAAACGATCGCCGGCCAGCATGCGACGTTCTCGGGCGCGTGGCGCGACCGGCATCGGCAATGACGTCGGCGGTAAAATACGGATGCTGATCTGCGGGAACCAACGGATCTTGAATACCCCGGCCATACGCCCAAAAGGGCTGAATTCGGCGCCATCAAGCCGTATCGGCACCACGGTCGCCCCCGATTTGGCGGCAATAAACGCGGCACCATCATAAATTTTCATCAGTGAGCCGGTCACGGTAATGCGCCCTTCGGGGAACACCACGATGGGCCGCCCTTGCTCAACCATGCGCACCAACTGTTTGATGGCCATCGGCTTGGTGGGATCGAGCGAAACGAAATCGATATAAGGCCGCAACCAGCGCATAAACCAACGTTCGCCAATGCTGGCGTAGACGGCAAACACCGGTTTGATCGGCAAAAACAGCGCCAACAGAATACCGTCGAGGAAGGAGATGTGATTGGGCGTAATCAGCAGCTTTTTCTGATCGAAATGTCGGGCGTCGCCCTCAACGCGTACCCGGTACAGCAGGCGGAATAGCACCCGCAGCATTGAAAAGATCATGCCCTTCTCCCTTTGCCCAAGATGAGCGTAAATGGTTGTAGGGAAAAGAATACTATATGGCAGGCAAAAAAAAACCTACGCATCCGCGTAGGTTGGTGCAATTGAAAATGGCTTCAACATACAGAGTATGCTGATTTCTCACCAATCAATACCTCTGGGATCACCTACTCTAGAGAGGTGGCGATTAAGAAACTACCGATCAATCGCAAGAGTTTTGCTCTAAATGCAACCAGCTGTAAATTTCCCGCGATGTACTGAAATAACTCAATGAAATGTAAATAGTCCTGCGGAATAAAAATACAAAATCAGATTTTACGCAGGCGGGACGGAGGGGGATCGGGCAAAAAAAAACCTACGCATCTGCGTAGGTTGGTGCAAATTAATATGGGCTCAACAAACAAGTTGCTGAAACTCACCAATCAATACCTCTGGGACGTTTAATTTACCGCGTTGAGCCGAAAACCAGCCAGCGGCCAATCGAAACATTAGGGCGCAAAGTGTAACCAGCGGTGTATCCCCAAGGCCTTTCAAGCCACAGTGAGCTCGCCTTGCCGTGGGGTTGGATGTTTATCGTACGCTCACTTCTACCAGGCAGCTCATGGCGTTCGGCCCTTGAGTCAATGGCGAGGTACCGATATCCAGCGTTAACACGTTCGGGTTGCCGGACTGTTCCACCTGCAGGCGCTCGGCACCAAAACCTGGGTCAAACCAGGCGCCGGTTGCCATCAGCACTACGCCCTGGGTGACGCCGTCGGTGATCGCAACGCCTGCCAGGCAATTGCCACGCGCGTTGCTGACCTGTACCTCCGCCCCCTCGGCAATGCCGCGCCTGGCTGCATCTTCCGGGTGCATATACAGCGTTTCGCGCCCGGCCGTTTTATTGCCCTGCGCCAGCGGCGCCGGATCCATCTGGCTATGCAGGCGATCGCTCGGTTGGATAGATATCAGATGCAATGGCCACTCTTTGGCTTCCGGTGCCCCCAGCCACTCGACTGGCGGCTGCCACTGCGGATGCGGGGCAAAATCGGCATAGCGATAACCGGCGATTTTCTCGCTGAACAACTCAATCTTGCCGCTCGGCGTTTGCAGCGGATTGGCCTGCGGATCGGCACGAAAATCGTCGAAAAACACGAATTCTTTCGCCGGTGCCGGCAGCTCGACGTAGCCTTTGCGCCAGAAATCCTCAAACTCGGGCCATTCTACGCCGGTCCCCGCCTGCGCCTGGCCGCATTGTTGATAGATAGATTCGATCCAGGCCCGCTCGTCGCGGTTTTCGGTGAACTGCTCACGGTAACCGAGCCGCTCCGCCAGATCGGCAAAAATATCAAAGTCGTTACGTGCCTGATGCTGTGGCGCAATGGCCTGATGCATCGCCAATACGTAGCGATCGCGCGATGAACCGCCGATATCGTTACGTTCCAGCGAGGTGGTAACCGGCAGCACGATGTCCGCCATCTTGGCCGCCGGCGTCCACCAGATATCCTGCACAATCACCGTATCCGGTTTCTGCCAGCCTTCCACCAGCCGGTTTAGCTGCTGGTGATGATGGAACGGGTTGCCGCCGGCCCAGTGCACCAAATGAATATCCGGATACTGGTGCGTCTCGCCACGGAACTGATAGGAGCCGCCGGGTTGCAACAGCATGTCGCAGATACGCGCCACCGGGATGGCAAGCCCACAAGGGTTGGCGCCGACCGGCATCATGGGCCCCGGCGTATCCACCCGCGGGTTGCCGACCCCGTTCATCGAGCCGTGACCAAAGGAGAAACCGCCCCCCGGCAGCCCCACCTGGCCGAGCATCGCCGACAAGGCAATCATCATCCAGTAGGGTTGTTCACCGCGATGGGCACGCTGAACCGAATAGGAACAGGTGATAAAACTGCGCACGCCGATCAGTTGCTGCGCCAGCAAACCGATACGCGCCGCCGGAATGCCGGTGATGGCACTGGCCCATTCAGGCGTTTTCGCCACGCCGTCGTCGGTGCCGCGCAGATAATCCGCCAACTGGCTATAGCCGGTGCAGTGGCTATAGAGGAAAGCTTCGTCCTGAGCGCCACGGCGCTGGATTTCATACGCCAGTGCCAGCATCAGCGCCACGTCGGTATTCGGGCGAATTGGGATCCATTCGGCATTAACAAATTCCGGGCAGTCATCACGCATCGGGCTGATGTTGATCACCGGAGTGCCTTTTTTCACCAGCTTTTGCAGCCAGGGTTTGAGCGAGTGCTCCGCCGCACCGCCGGAAGAGACCTGGGCATTTTTCAACGCCAGGCCGCCGAAGGCCACAAACAGCTCGCAGTGCTCAACCACGCTGGGCCAGCTGGTGACACGGCCGGTCAATGGGGTGAAAGTGCCGATCACATACGGCAGGAAAAACTGGGCCGCTCCCCAGCTGTAGTTGCCCAACTGATCGACACCGCCGCCGCCAGCAAAATAAAAACGGCGCACCAGCGAACGAGCGTGGTGCAGGCGCCCGGCAGATGACCAGCCATAGGAACCGGTAAACAAGCCGGAGGGGCCGTAGCGATCGCGCACGCGCCGGTTCTCTTCCGCCACCAGATCGAGCGCCAGATCCCAATCCACTTCGACAAAATCCTCGCGGCCACGTAGCGTACGGTCGCTGCCTTCACGCTTTTGCAGCCAGGAACGGCGCACGGACGGCTTGCGGATGCGCTTGTCGGAATAAGCCATCGGCGCGATGGAGTCGAGCATTGGGGAAGGATCCGGATCGTCGGCAAACGGCTCACAACGGATAAGCCTGCCGTCTTCAACCACGGCGGTATAGGCGCCCCAGTGAGCGAGTTGCGGATAGCGTTTAATCGACATGGTGTTCTCAGCCAAGAATGGATGCCCAAAAATAGCATTAGCCGACGCGCCGCGCCAAAGCACAAATGGCTCTATCACTGAGCGGCACAGGTCTAAGCTCGGGGTAAATTGCCCATATCTGCAACAGCCGCCACAAGTTACGATCGCCAGCGCTTGCAGCCCCGGGCTTTTTCCGCAAGACTGAGGGATGTAAGCGATTACCCAGGATGTATGACAGATATGGCTACCATAAAGGATGTTGCCAGGCTGGCGGGTGTTTCCGTGGCCACGGTATCCCGCGTAATAAACAATTCTCCCAAGGCCAGCGAAGGCTCACGCACCGCCGTGCTGGCTGCGATGGAACAACTGCAGTATCACCCAAACGCCAATGCCCGCGCGCTGGCACAGCAATCGACCGAAACGCTCGGGCTGATCGTTTCCGACGTCTCCGATCCTTTCTTTGGTGCCATGGTCAAGGCCGTGGAACAGGTGGCCTACGCCACCCACAATTTCCTGCTGATTGGCAACGGTTACCACGAGGCAGAAAAAGAGCGTCAGGCGATTGAACAGCTGGTACGCCACCGTTGTGCCGCACTGGTGGTACATGCCAAAAAGTTGACCGACCGTGAGTTAAGCGGGTGGATGCAGCAGATCCCGGGCATGGTGCTGATTAACCGCACGCTGCCGGGCTTTGAATCGCGCTGCGTGGCGCTCGACGATCGCTACGGTGCCTGGCTGGCGACCCGCCACCTGATCCAACAGGGGCACCAGCGTATTGCCATCATCTGCTCCACCCACCAAATTTCCGATGCGGCGGACCGTCTGCAGGGCTATCTCGATGCATTGCAGGAGCACGGCATTGCGGTAGATGAAAAACTGATTGCCTACGGCGAGCCAGACGAGATTGGCGGCGAACAGGCGATGACCGAGCTGCTCGGGCGCGGTAAAAACTTCACCGCGGTCACCTGCTACAACGACTCAATGGCCGCCGGTGCCCTTTCGGTACTGAGCGACAACAGCGTGGATGTGCCGGGGCAGATGTCGCTGATTGGTTTCGATGACGTGCTGATTTCACGCTACCTGCGGCCGCGTCTGACCACTATTCGCTATCCGGTGGTGGCCATGGCGACCCAGGCGGCCGAACTGGCGCTGGCACTGGCCAACAATCAGCCGCTGCCGGAGATCACCAACATGTTCAGCCCGACGCTGGTGCGCCGCCATTCGGTGGCCAGCATCAATAACGTTTACGAGCAGAACTAGATCAACTCCCGGTGATACAGCCGCACCGGGCGATCGGGGTAATCCAGCGCATCGCCGATGTAGCGCCAGCCATGGCGCTCATAATAGCCGCTAAAGTCACTGTAGAGATAAAGCTCACTGAAGCCGGTGCGTCGGGCGTAGTCTTGCACATGCTGCTGCAACCGCAGCCCCAGACCGCTGCCGCGCTGGCTTTCGTCGACATACAGCGCCGCCAGCCAGGGCGTCAGATCCTGCCGACTGATCAAGTCGCAGCGCCATAAGCCGACGGTGCCAACCACTTTATCGTCCTGCAGGGCGATAAAAGTAATGGGCAAATCGGCTCCGCACAGCCCGCTGTCCACCACGCTGGCGAAAAATGCCCGGCTGCTTTCGCTGCCAAACGCCTGCCACAGCCAATCAATCACCTGACCGCGATGCTGTGGATAATCCGCCAGAAGCCTAATCTCAGTCATCTCTTCTCTCTTTTCCCATTGTCTGGCATCAGTCTACGGACGTTGCGCCACAACACAATCCCGGCGGAAAAATCCCACGCAGCCAAGGGGTAAGCCTATGCTAGACTGAGCGATATTTACCACAGCGGATGTTGAAAGGGGTAAGCCACTGATGATCACCATGTTGGATGTTTCCATTCGCGCGGGGGTATCCAAAGCCACGGTTTCACGCGTGTTAAATGGCACCGGCCAGGTGAAAAAGAGCACCCGCGATGCGGTGTTCAAGGCCATGGATGATTTGGGTTACCGCCCGAACTTCCTCGCCCAATCGCTGGCAAACAAAAGCTCCAACAGCATTGGCCTGGTAGTGTCCAATTTCGACGGCCCCTACTTCGGACGCCTGCTTCGTCGCGCAGCCAAGCTGATCGAGGCCAGTGGCAAACACCTGATTGTGACCGACGGCCACGACACGCCGGAAGATGAACTGCAGGCGGTACAGCTACTGGCGGATCGCCGCTGTGATGCCATCATTCTGTATACCCGTTTCATGTCAGAAACTGCGCTGATGAAGCTGCTGGACAGCCTGCCGGTGCCGATCATGGTGATCAATCGGGATCTGCCGCAGGCGCGCGCACGCTGCGTGTTCTTCGAACAGCAAAAGGCGGCCTTCCATGCGGTGGATTATCTGATTAGGCAGGGGCATCGCGAGATCGCCTGCATTACCGGCCCCATCGCCACACCAACAGCACAGGCGCGGCTGGCAGGTTATCAACAAGCGTTAGAGCAGCACCATATTGCCTTCAACGAAGCCCGCGTGGCCTACGGTGACAGCAGCGTGCAAAGCGGATATCAGGGCACCCGGCGTTTGCTGGCCGAGCATATCGATTTCAGCGCGCTGTTCGCCTGCAACGACGACATGGCGGTCGGCGCGATGAAGGCGCTGCTCGATGCGGGCAAACGCCTGCCGCAGGATGTCTCACTGTTCGGCTTTGACGACGAGCCCAGCGCCGCCTATTTGCAACCTGCACTATCTACCGTGTATCTGCCGATCGACGTGATGATCGAAGCCGCCATCAGCCAGGCTTTTCGCCTGATCAATGGGGAAGACACACAGCCACTCACCCCGTTCACCGGCGAACTGCGGCTGCGTGAATCGGTGCTCCCCGGGCCTTACGCCGACTGATCCCTCCGGGCGCTGTCGTTGAAACCACGATGCGCCCAAAAGCATCAGATCTGTTCCAGCGCAATCAGCTCTTCGATGGTCTGGCGACGACGGATCAGGCGCGGTTCACCGTTCTCAAACAGCACTTCCGGCAGCAGCGGGCGGCTATTGTAGTTTGAAGACATAGACGCGCCATAAGCACCGGTGTCATGGAACACCAGATAATCGCCAACCTGCACCGGCGGCAGCTCGCGGGTTTCAATACCGCCACCGGCCTGCTGAGTAAAGACGTCTCCGGATTCACACAGCGGTCCGGCAATCACGGTTTCACGCAGTGGCTGGTGTGCGGTATCGCGACCGTCGGCCGGCAGCAGGGATATGTGGTGATAGCTGCCGTACATTGCCGGACGCATCAAATCATTAAAACCGGCATCCACCAGCACAAAGTGCCGGCTGCCCATGTCTTTCACTGCGCGCACCTCGGCGACCAGCACACCGGCTTCTGCCATCAGGAAACGACCCGGTTCGATCTCCAGCTTCACCGGATGACCCAAATGTGCGGCAATACGCTCGCGGGCGCTGTTCCACAGGCCAAAATAGTGTTCGGTATCGATCGCCTCTTCGCCGTACTGATAGGGGATCGACAGCCCGCCTCCGGCAGAAATCGCACTGATGTCCTGGCCGAGGTCGATCACCTGTTGCACCATGGCGTCACACACGCGCTCCAGATGCTGGTAGTCCACCCCCGACCCTATATGCATATGCACGCCAATCAGCTTCAGACCGTATTGCTGAATTTTTTCCACCGCCTGCGGTAAGTCGGCATACCAAATACCGTGCTTGCTGTTCTCACCGCCGGTATTGGTTTTCTGGCTATGGCCGTGACCGAAACCTGGATTGATGCGCAGCCACACCGGATGCCCGGCAGAGACCTGCCCCAACTGTTCGAGCATGTCGATCGAACCGACGTTGACCGGGATTTTCAATTCGCTGACGCGAGCCAGAGTCGCGTGATCGAGCACATCGGCGGTAAACACGATTTCGCTTGGTTCGCCACCCGGCTGAAAACCGGCCTGCAACGCACGTTCAATCTCGCCTAACGACACCGAGTCCACCTTGACGCCCTGCTCACGCATCAGGCGCAAAATATGAATATTCGAGCAGGCCTTCTGGGCAAAACGGATCACGTCAAAATGCCGCAATTGGCTGATGCGCTCGCTGATAATCGCTGCGTCATAGGCCCACACAGGGCAACCAAAGCGCTGAGGCAGCGCCAATAGGTTAGCGGCGTTAAGAGCGGTAGAAGTGTCGTGCAAAGCGCGTGGCATAGTGATGTTCCCGGTTCGAAAATGGTATGCCCTCAATATTGCCGCACTCTTTCTCGGGTGGAAAATATCTATTTAGCCAGAGTCTATTCATTTATGATATGGCTTTGCTCATGATGGAGCCGCCCGATGCACGCGATAACCCTGCGCCAGATTGAAATCTTCTATGCGGTGATGACGACCGGCAATCTGACCGAAGCCGCCGCGCTGCTGCAAACCTCGCAGCCCACCGTCAGCCGCGAGCTGGCGCGCTTCGAGAAACTGATCCAACTGCAGTTGTTCGAACGGGTGCGCGGGCGATTATCCCCCACGGTACAGGGCCTGCGGCTGCTGGAAGAGGTGCAACGTTCCTATTACGGTCTGGATCGCATCGTCAATGCCGCCGCCGGTATCCGCCAGTTCCAGCAGGCGCAGCTTTCGATTGCCTGCCTGCCGGTATTTTCACAATCGCTGCTGCCGGCGGTGTGCAAACCCTTTATCGATCGCTATCCGGAGGTCAGCTTCAGCGTGATACCGCAGGAATCACCGTTGCTGGAAGAGTGGTTATCGGCGCAGCGCCACGATTTGGGCCTGACGGAAAATACCCTGACTCCGGCGGGCACCGAGCGAATGACCTTGATGACGCAGAACGAAGTGTGTGTCTTGCCGGCCAGGCATCCGCTGCTGGCGAAAAAGCGGCTGACGCCGCAGGATTTTGCCGGACAAAACTTTATCAGCCTGTCGAACACCGACAGCTATCGCCAACTGCTGGATTCGCTGTTCAGTGAGGAAGGGGTTAATCGCCGGCTGGTGATGGAAACCCACAGCGCAGCATCGGTCTGCGCCATGGTCAAAGCCGGCGTGGGGGTATCGATAGTCAATCCGCTAACGGCGTTGGACTACGCCAACAACGGTATACATATACGGCCATTCAGCGTTGACGTGCCCTTTACCGTTAGCCTGATCCGCCCGCTGCACCGCCCATCGTCGGCGCTGGTCACGGCCTTTACTCAACATTTGCAGCAACAGGCACAAACGCTGCCCGCCCGTCTGGCTGCCGTGATTACGCGCTAGCCGGGCGCTTGGCGCGGCTGAACGTCACCAGACACAGTACCAGACCCAGCAACGCGATCCCCGCAGCGGCCAGCGGTACGCTGGTCAAGCCCAACCCCTGCGCTATCACGACACCGCCGACCCAGGCACCAATCGCGTTACCGACGTTGAACGCGGCAATGTTCAGCGTGGACACCAGATTGGGGGCCTTTTTACCGTAGGTCACCACGTTGATTTGCAGCGCCGGTACGGCGGCGAACGCCGCAGCGGCCCACAGGAACAGGGTAATTTCAGCCGGTACCATCGAATGGCTGGTCCAACTGAACAATGCCGCAAAGCAGGCGATCACCAGGAACGTACAGGTCAGCGTCAACGGCAAGCGCCAGTCCGCCAAACGTCCACCCAGGATGTTGCCCAGCGTCAGACCAACCCCCATCAGCAACAGCGTCCAACTGACGCCATGGGAAGAAACACCCGTCACCTCGGTCAGTAACGGGGCAATATAAGTAAACAGCGCGAACATCGATGCGGCAAAGGCCACGGTCATCAGCAATGACAGCCAAATACCGCCGCCGCGCAACGCCGCCAGCTCTTTTTTCAGATCCGTCGGGGCCTCGTCCTTCACGCTGGGCAGCTTGCTGTACAGCGCCAACAGAGAGAGCACGCCAATGACCGCCACCGCCCAGAACGTCGAACGCCAACCCAGCGCCTGACCCAGTGCGGTACCCAGCGGCACACCGAGCACGTTTGCCAGCGTCAGGCCGGTGAACATCAATGCCACGGCTGAAGCCCGGCGGTTTGGCGGCACCAGATTGGCCGCAACCACCGCGCCAATACCGAAGAAGGCACCGTGGCACAAGGCGGTGATAATGCGCGCCAGCATCAGGAAGTCATAGCTGTACCCCAGGGCGCACATAATATTGCCGAAGATGAAAATCACCATCAGCAGCAACAGCGTTTTTTTGCGCGGCAGCTTCGCGGTCAGCAAGGCCATGATGGGTGCACCGATAGCCACGCCAAGGGCATAGCCGCTGATCAGCCAGCCGGCAGAAGGAATGGAGACCTGCAGATCTCCCGCCACTTCAGGCAGCAACCCCATGATCACAAACTCGGTGGTGCCAATAGCGAATGCACTTAATGCCAGTGCGAGCAGAGAAACAGGCATGCGGAAAGCTCCCAGTCAACAAAGCCCCGGTGTCAGGCACTCGGGGCCGGTAAAAACACATAAAATTGACGGGCAGCCCGGCAGGCTGCCCGCGAAAAAGGGTCAGAGAGGGTGTTCAAAGAGCGGGCTTAACTGCTTAACCCTATAATTATTAAGTCTTATTCACGCTTTTCACGTTACAGAAATAGCACGCAATCCCGCGTAAAAACCAGTGGCAAAACGGCCGCTGCGCACAAAAAGCCATGCCTGGCTCGCTAACTGTTTGAATGCGCTGATGATGAAAAATGTGTAAAAATGTTACCCGTGTGTTAACGCTATCAGCGCAGCGTCGCCTGCCAATCCGGATCGTGGGCAAACCACTCCACCAAAAAGTCCAACATGGTGCGTAATGTCGCCGGCATCTGGCGGCGTGAGGTATAGATACCGTAAATCCCCATCGACTGGGGCCGATAATCCGGCATCAGCTCAATCAGTTCGCCACTGGCCAGTAAAGGGGCTGCAGAATAGTAAGGCTGCATGGAAATACCCGCGCCTTGTACCGTGCCCGCCATCAACACCACCGATTCGTTGGCGCTCAGGTTGCCGCTGACCGCGACCGCCGACTTCACGCCCTGAAGGTCAAAATGCCACAGGCTTTTACCGAAGTAGGAATAAGTCAGGCAGTTATGCAGCGCCAAATCCTGCGGATGACGCGGCGTGCCGTGCGCCGCCAGATAGGCCGGGGAAGCGCAGACCACGGAAGCACAGGAGGATAATGGCCGGGCGATGAGATTGGGATCCAATTCGTTAGTGATGCGTAACGCCAGATCGATACGCTCCTCCACCAGATTTACCGTGCGATTGTTCATTTGCAGATCTACTGCAACCTGCGGATGGCGTTTCAGGTATTGCGCCACCGCGCCCACCAGCGCCGTCTGGCCCAGCGATTGTGAACAGGTAATGCGTAACAGGCCACGCAGCTCGTCACTCTGCTCCCCTTCGACCAAATCGATTTCGCCCGCCAGCGCCAGCATCTGTCGACAGCGTTCCAGCGTGCGCTCACCGGCGTCAGTCAGACTAAGCTTACGAGTAGTGCGATGCAGTAAACGCGCGCCAGCCCATTGCTCCATTTGAGCCAGATAACGCGTCACCATCGCCCGCGACATTTCCAACGTTTCCGCGGCGGCAATCATGCTGCCACGGTCGACGATGGTGATAAAAACCTCAGCAGCGGTAATGCGATCCATGATTCGTCCGATTTACGCAATGAATAGTTGCTCATTATCCGGTTTTTCTATCGCTTTATGCAACCTAACATCTATACAACATTAATCGCATCCCAAGGACCTCTACCCATGTTTAAGAAATCATTGTTGACCCTGGCTTTTGCCGGCATCGCCACAGTAAGCACCTTCGCTACCGCCGCCAACACCCTGACGATGGAAGTGTATAACCCAGGTGAGAAAAGCGTGTTCCCGGTGTCTTCCGAAATCATCAGCGGCAAACACGAAGTCGCACTGATCGACGCCCAGTTCCAGCGTAACGATGCGGAAGCCCTGGTGAAAAAGATCAAGGCGACCGGCAAGAAGCTGACCACCGTATACATCAGCCATTCAGATCCGGATTTCTATTTTGGTCTGGACGTCATTAAAGCCGCGTTCCCTGAGGCTAAAATCATCGCGTCACCGGGTACCATCGAAGAAATCAATGCCACCAAAGACGGCAAAGTGGCGTACTGGGGCCCAATCTTGAAGGACAACGCGCCGAAAGCGGTGGTGGTGCCTCAGGCGTTGCAGGGTGACAGCTTCACCGTAGACGGCCAGAAAGTGGAAGTGAAAGGCCTGACCGGCCCGACGCCAGAACGCACCTACGTGTGGATCCCAGCGCTGAAAGCGGTAGTGGGCGGTGTGCCGGTAGCCGGCGACAATATCCATCCGTGGATTGCCGATAACCAAACCGTTGAATCCCGCGCGCACTGGCAGCAAACGCTGGAAGGCATCAAAGCGTTGAAACCGGAAGTCGTGGTCCCTGGCCATTTCCTGCCGGGGGCAGACCAGACGCTGAAGTCCGTCACCTTTACCCAGAACTACCTGACCACGCTGGAAGCTGAACTGCCAAAAGCCAAAGATTCTGCAGCACTGGTGGCGGCAATGAAAAAGCATTACCCGGATCTGAAAGACGAATCCAGCCTGGAACTGAGCGCCAAAGTGCTGAAAGGCGAAATGAAGTGGCCGCAATAAGCACGCCGAAACACCCAGGCCAAGGCGCTACTGCTACCCAGCCGCCGCAAAGGCGGCGGGTATAACGAGGAAAAGACATGACCGGTACGACTCTGCACTACATTTTCGATCCGCTGTGTGGCTGGTGCTATGGCGCAGCCCCGCTGGTGAAGGCGGCCAAAACCATTCCAGGGCTAACCATCGCCCTGCACGCCGGCGGTATGATGACCGGCAACAACCGCCGCCAAATCACGGATGAATGGCGCAATTATGTGATCCCGCATGACAAGCGCATTGCGGAGTTAACCGGCCAACCCTTTGGCGAAGCTTATTTCAATGGATTGTTGCGTGATACCACCGCGGTGATGGACTCGGAGCCGCCGATTACCGCCATACTGGCAGCGCAAGCGCTGGCGGGACGCGGGCTGGATATGCTGCACCGCATTCAGGAAGCGCATTACCAGGAAGGTCGACGTATCGCCGACACGCCGGTGCTGGAAGCGCTGGCAAAAGAGCTGGGCTTGCCCTCTGCTCCGTTTATCGCCGAAATGCGGTTTAACGCCGGTGCGCCAACCGCGCAGCACATCGCGCAAAGCCGGGCATTGCTTGCCAAGGTTCAGGGCCAGGGGTTCCCAACTTTCGCTCTGCAAGACAGCGAAGGCCAGCTGCGCCAGATCCCGGCGGGCAACTATCTGGGCAACGTTGAGGCCTGGAAAGAGTTATTGAGCGGCGCCGCTACCTGGGCCTAATACCTGTTACGGCTGCCGGGTGTTCAAAGTATTGGATGCCCGGAGCTGATTATTCAACCCGTACAAAGTGTCCTTCCGCACGCACGTTAAAACCGAACCCGCAATCCCCCTCGGTGTGCATGTCCAGACCATCGCTACCGAACTGCATCGCCACATCGCACGCCATCACATCTTCCGGTTCCCGCTGACGGTATACTGCTTTGCCGTGCTCTATCGGCAACGTCTGAGTAAACTCCCCCATATTCGGCCCGTAATACAACCCCATCTGCGGCATGTAATAGCCAGAGTAAACGATCAGCCAGCGGCCATCTTGCGGCTTGACCTCAACCTCGCTCCAGACGCCACGCCCGGCATATTGCCAATACACTCCGCCCGGCCCGATCGACGGCGTTCGTTTCGCCAGCCGCTCCTGCAACAGCTTGAGATTATGTTGGGACTTGCTGTCTTGTGGTGCCAATTCTAAATAGGCACGCGCCTTAAGCAGCTCGCCGGCGTGTATCAGCGCCAGCGCTACGTTGTTATAAGCAGTGGCCGTTGCCTGGCTATCCAAACCACAGAACTCACTCCAGGCGGCCTGATCGCGGAAAATATCTGCGGCGCGTGGGTAATCGCCACGCTGATAGGCATTTTTGCCCAACTCGGCATAGCTTGCGACCTTGTGACAATCGGCATCAATATCCGGCTCGTCAATCTGCGCCATCGCCTGGTCGCAGGCAAGCGCACCATAGGCCAACAGCAGGGGAACCCACGCCTTCATCACTTATCCTTTCCGCAGTAAACGAGCCAAATTTCGGCGCCAGTATAACCGCCAACCGCCACCGCATCACCCCTGACGATTCAGCCGCGATATTTCAAACGGTTAGCGGCGTTAAAACTGCTTACAGTCAACGTTTGTTTGTTACCTGTCCCCGGCCCATGCTGAAAAAAAGATTAAACCTGCGAGAGTCCATGAACGCTATCCCCACACCCAAACACGCCGTCTGGCAACTGATTAAACCCTTCTGGGTCTCGGAGGAGAAACTGCGGGCCTGGGCGATGCTGATCGCCATCATCGCCTTGTCACTGGGGTTGGTGTACATCAGCGTGCTGATCAACCAGTGGAACCAGGTGTTTTACGACGCGCTGCAAAATAAAAATTACCCGGTATTCAAGGCGCAGCTGTGGCGCTTTACCTATCTGGCGCTGATTTTCATCGTATTGGCGGTGTTTAAAATTTACCTGACACAGGGCCTGCAGATGCACTGGCGGCGCTGGATGACCGAAAAATTCATGGGTAAATGGCTGGCGCATCAGGCGTATTACCATACCGAACAGCAGCAAATCGTCGATAACCCGGACCAGCGTATCGCCGAGGATCTCAACGTGCTGACCCAATACACGCTGTCGCTTTCGTTGGGGTTACTGTCCAGCCTGGTGACGCTGTTTTCTTTTATCGCCATCCTGTGGCATGTCAGTGGCCCTATTACCTTTGTCATCAGCCAGCACGCTATTACCCTACCCGGCTATATGGTGTGGTTCGCTCTGCTGTACGCCGGACTGGGATCACTGCTGATTTGGTGGGTCGGCAAACCCTTGGTACAACTGGGTTTTAATCAGGAGCGCTATGAAGCGAACTTTCGTTTTGGGCTGATCCGCATCCGCGAAAATAATGATGCCATCGCGCTGTATCACGGCGAGCCGCATGAAGCACAGCAGTTGGGCGGGCGCTTCGAAGCCATCCGTGCCAACTGGTGGTCAATCATGCGCATTACACGGCGGCTCAATATTGCCTCCAATTTCTACAGCCAATTCGCCATTGTCTTTCCGCTACTGGTGGCCGCCCCACGCTATTTTTCCGGCGCCATCCAAATGGGCGGAATGATGCAGATAGCCTCCGCTTTTGGGCAAGTACAGGGCGCTCTGTCCTGGTTTATCGATGCCTTTACCGATCTGGCCACCTGGAAAGCCTGCGTTAACCGTCTGGCCGGTTTTAACGCCGCCGTGGATCAGGTGCACCATCAACAGCGAGGCATTCAATTGCAGCCGGAGAATGAACAGCCGATGGTCCTTGACCGCCTCAGCCTGCAATTGCCGGATGGCCAACGCTTACTGGAGCCGACCTCAATGACGCTCAAACGTGGCGATCGGGTGCTGATCGTTGGCCCCTCCGGCTGCGGTAAATCAACCCTGTTGCGCGCCATTGCCGGTATCTGGCCGTATGGTTCCGGTGCGATTGGGCTCGACGCCGCCAGCAGTACGTTATTCCTGCCGCAACGCAGTTATATTCCGATCGGTACGCTGCGAGAGGCGCTCAGCTATCCGCATCTTGCCGCCGAGTACAGCGATGAACAGCTGCTGAAAGCCCTGGATAACTGCCGCCTTAAACACCTTCAGCGCTGGCTGGATACCAGCGCCAACTGGAGCCAACGCCTGTCTCCAGGTGAACAGCAGAGATTAGCCTTCGCCCGTGCGATTCTGACCCGCCCGGACATTTTGTTCCTCGACGAAGCCACCAGCGCGCTGGACGACGAGACCGAGCAACTGATGTACTGCCTGTTGGTGGATGAATTGCCGGATGTGACGCTGGTTAGCGTGGCGCACCGCAACAGCGTGGCGAAGTATCATCAGAGCTGCTGGCGCTTTAGCCGCGCGGAAGAAAGCCAACCGGCACGCATGGCACTCAGCCCATTGCCGGTTGCCGGCTAAGTGCTCGGGCGCAGCCTGTACGGTTGCGCCCGGCTTTACTCAGATGCCATCGGCCTGAACGTCCTCGCATTTCACCCGACGCCTTTCGTGCCACAGGCTGGTCAGCCCACGTTTGCCGCACGCCAACGCCACTTCGCGAAACTCATCCAGGCTTAGCCCATCGCGTTCCAGCATCATTTCCGCTGCCAGCTGCATATTTACCCCGGTCAGCACTTCGCAATCACCGCGCTCGTCCGCCAGTTCGCTGGCGCAGCGAAACGGCGATCCGCCGAGCATATCGGTGAGAAACACCACGCCGTCCGCCTGCGCCACTTCGGTTAGCGCCGCATTAAGGGCGCCCCTTAACTGAGCGGTGCTCATCTGCTCCGGGAAATTGACCGCGACGCAATTTTGCTGCGGCCCCACCACCTGTTCTACCGCCTGCAGCAGGCCACTGGCAAAGCTGCCGTGGCCGGTAATCACAATGCCTGGCATCGCCCTTTCCTCACAATAAACCGATAAATTTGCCCACGACGCCAATCACCACCGTCACGCCAATCAGCTTCACCGGCGAGAACCCTCGCTTCATCAGGAAGAAAATCAGCAGCGTAAAGCACAGCGGCAACAGATTGGGCATCAGTTTGTCCAGCACGTCGGTCTGCAACGCCACACTGGCCTTGCCGGCATGCATCACCAACGGGGTGGAAAGATGGACATAGGAAGCCACCAGCGCGCCGATCACCGTCATGCCGACAATCGAGGCGGCGTGTGATATTCGTCGGGTATGGGTTTTCAGCAGCGCCAAGGCGCTGGTGCCGGCCTGATAGCCATAATGCGCCAGCCCGAACCGCAAGCCGAAGTGAAAAACGTTAAACAGCAGCAGGAAGACGATCGGCCCGAACAGGCTGCCTTCCAGCGCCAACGAGGCGCCGATCCCGGCGCAGATCGGCAGCAGCGTCAGCCAGAACAGCGCATCGCCAATGCCGCCCAGCGGCCCCATCAGCGCCACTTTTACCGCACGAATGGTAGAAATCTTCTCCTTGTTCTGTTCCATCGCCAGCACCAGCCCGGACAGGAAGGTGACGTCGAACGGGTGCACGTTGATAAACTCCATGTGCATCTTCATCGAATTGGCCAGATCCTGCGGATTGCGATGGATCTTGCGTAATCCTGGAATTAACTGATAAAGCCAGCCACCGGCCTGCATACGTTCGTAGTTGAACGACGCCTGTAGCAGTAAGGAACGCCATGCCATGCGGTTGATATCGCCACGGGTCAGCGCCTCTGCCGGCTCGCTGTCGACATAATCGTCCTGGTCTACCTGACTGGTCGCCAGGGCCTGCGCCATACGCTGTTCCGCTTTTTGCGCCAGCAGATCGTCGGAATCATTAAATGCCATCTTCAGCATCCTCCTGTTGTACGGACGGTTTGGGCGTGTCCGCCCCGGCTCGTTGGCTGTTAAAGAAATCGATCAGTGCGATCGCCAGTGCCCCCAGCGCCACCGCCAGGATCGGCAGTTTCAGGAAGGTGACGGAAATAAAGCCGAGGATGAAATAAGCCACGTAGGTTTTTTTCATCATCACTTTCATCAACAGCGAGAAACCGATCGCCGGCATCATGCCACCCGCCACCGCCAGGCCGTCCAGCAGCCAGGTCGGTGCTTTTTGCACCATGGCGCTGGCCGCATCGGCACCGAAATAAATCGGCAAAAAAGCCACGACAAAATAGAACGCGAACAGGATGCTTATGCCGAGATAATTCACCCGTTCGATACCGCGCCAGTTCAGCTCTTTCACCATCCGATCGCAGCGGTGCATCATCGGTGAAAACAGGGTAAACAGCAGCGTAATACAGCCCTGCACCGCGATAGAAAACGGCACGGCCACGCCGATCGCCACCTTGGGATCGGCCTTGGTCAGGATGGCAAACGCCGTGCCGATCACCCCACCAATCACCACGTTCGGCGGCTGGGCGCCCGCCAGCGGCACCATGCCCATCCATACCAATTCCAGCGTACCGCCCACCAGCAGACCTGTGTATACATCCCCCAAAATCAGGCCGACCAACGGCCCCAGCACCACCGGGCGATGAAAGTGGGTCAGTCCGTCAAACAGATCGACCCCCGCCAACCCGGCCAACAGTGCAATCAATAACGCATCAGTTAACATGATTTCCCCCGAACTCAGAACAGCAGCTTGCCGACCGCCTCACCCGCTTCATCCGGCACCCGGCGTACCTCGCATTCAACGCCAAGCGCCGCCAGTTCGCGAAAAGCGGCGACGTCGCTCTCATCCAGCGAGACCGTTTTATGCACCTGACGCTTCCCCTCGGCAAAATGCATGTTGCCGACGTTCACGAAGCGGATCGGCACCCCGCCCTGCACCAGCCGCAAAACATCCTGCGGCGTTTTGCATACCAAAAAGATCTTCTGGCGATCCGCCGCCTTGTGGATCACGTCGATGGTTTTCTGCAGCGTGAAGTAGCGCGTCTGCACCCCTTCCGCCACCACCATATCCATCAGGTTCTGCTGCACAGGATCGGCTGCCGCTTCATCGTTGGCCACCACCACCAGATTGGCGCCCAAGGTGTTGGTCCAGGTAACGCCGACCTGGCCGTGCACCAGTCGGTTATCGATACGAGTCATCAAGATATTCGGCATTTCAATGCACCTCCGGATAACAGGCGGCATGGTAGTCGTCGAGCACCTGCGTCACCTTATGCATTACCCAATCCTGCGGGTCGTTGCTCAGTTCCCCGGCATTCAGCGCGCGGGCCTGATCTGGCAGATACTGGCTCAACAGCGCTAACGGCACCGGATGGCGGCGCAAGTTGTCGATCAGGCTATCTACCGCCTGCTGCACCTGTGGTTGCGGCCAGTAATAACGTACCCGGTCACTCAGGCTGTAGTGGCGGTCGAGATACTGCTGATGAGGGTTGCCATGGTAGTAACGGCTCCACTGCTGTGGCTGTTCGCGCATGACCTGCTCCAGCGTGGCGCACAGCTGCGCCGACTGATGTTCACCAAGCCATTCACGTTCAATGTGATCCAGTGCGAACAGCGCTTCACGCAGTGCGAAAGTCAGTGCCGGGCCGACTTTCAGGATGGCAAAATGATCGCCCACCAGCTGTCGATAGGCCTGCGGCGGTTGGTAATCCGTCGAGTGCGCCTCGTACACCATGCCCGGCTGCCGTTCGATAAAGCGGCTCAGTTCATGGGCCCGTTGCGGTTGATAGTGCTCCACGCTGTGATGATCAAACTCAACGCCCGGCTGCACCACCAGCGCAATGGTTCGCGTCCAGGCATCGACCAGTTCGGCTTGCTGCCAGGCCAGGCGATGGATTTCAAGCGTTTGCTGCACCGCCCGTGGCGTGGTGACCTGCATACCTTCCAACGCCTCCTGTGCGCCGCCCGGCACCGGCACTTCGGTCCCTATCACATACACCGGCGGCTCACCGCCGCTTTGCTGCCAGGCGCGTTCAGCAATGGCGCACAAACATGCCGCACGGGCAGCGACGGTTTCATCATTTAGAGGGAAAGGATCGCCAGCGCAGGACATGGAACAATCGAGGTGGATTTTGCGAAAACCGGCGCGAACATAATCGTCGATCAGCGTTTCCGCCAACTGCATTGCTTCTTCTGCCGGCCGATCCTGCCAGGCGTTGGGGCCGAGATGATCGCCTCCCAGCCACAAACGATCGCGTGCCAACCCTTCCTCGTCCGCCAATCGCCACAGGGCGTCGCGGAACTGTTCCGCCGTCTGGCCGGTGTAGCCGCCAAACTGATTGACCTGATTCGAGGTGGCCTCGACCAGTACCGGCGTACCGCGCGTTTTGGCCTGCCGCAGGGCCGCTTTCAGCACCCAGGGGTGAGCGGAACAAACGGAAAAGATCCCGACCGGTTTACCGGCCTTGTGCTGCTCAACAAGCTGTAACAACTGCTGCATGAATCCCCCACGCAGGCGCCGTACTACCGATCGGCGATGACTACCTCCACGCCCAACTCGGTTAACGCCCGCTCGTAATCGTCCGGAAGAAGGCTGTCGGTAATCAGCCGATGAATTTGTCCGGCTTCGCGAATCATGCAAAAGCTCTTGCGACCAAACTTGCTGGCATCCGCCACGGCGATAATCTCGCGCGCCACCTCGCACATCACGCGGTTGAGGTGTGCCTCTCCAGGGTGAGGCGTGGTGATACCGGCAGCCAGATCGAAACCGTCGACGCCCAAAAACAGTTTGTCGAAACGGTACTGGCGCAATTGCTGCTCGGCAGCCGGACCGTAGAGCGAGTAAGAATTACGGCGCACGCTGCCGCCCAACACCATCACCTCCACCCCATCATTACCGGAAAGCTCATAGGCAATGTTCAGCGCATTGGTCATCACCACCAGATCGCGTCGTCCTTTCAGGAACGGCACTATCTGGGTGGTGGTGGAACCGGAATCGAGGATCAGCGCGTCGCCATCACGCACATAGCTTGCCGCTACGCTTGCGATCTGCGACTTCACATCGCGGTTCAACCGTCCTTTGTCATGCAGTGGACGATCGAAGGCAAATTGCTGATTGAGCATTGCGCCGCCATAGGCCCGTAGCGCACACCCTTTTCGTTCCAGAAAGCGCAGATCGTTGCGGATCGTCACCGTGGATACTGCAAACTGTTTGCTGAGCTGCTCCACACGAACGCTGCCGTGTTCGCATAACAGATCGATAATGTGTTCACGGCGCTTTGCGGTATTCACTGGCATGAGCTGCGGTCCTCAGGTTTCCGGCCAGGCCGGGGAGAAGATGGCTTTCGCTCTACTGCGCAGGCATTACAGCAAAGCGAAAGCAATGAAATTGTGATCGCGGTTACAGCGCTGTTTTAGCAGAAAAAGTGGCTAAAAACCTTTCGAATCGAAATGAAGTGAAAATTAATGGCCGCAGCGAAAGGCAAAATGAAATGTCAGGGCGAGCGCGGTAGCCGGGGTGAGAAGCCTGCCGCAATGCGCAGAACGAAAGCGTCCACGCAACGACCAGGTTGGCCGACTTTTAGTTCACCGGGTGATCGGGATCACATAATCGTAATTATGCGTATTCTGCGTGCCGCTTACGGCAGGGGAAAGGCTTGCGCACTGCTGAATCGGCCCCTTGTCAGGCCAGGGGTTCTTCCCTACACTTGCGCGCAGATATCGGCCCCTGCCGGTACGTAAGCGTTAACGTCAATCAACGCATCATGCCGTGCAGAATTGATTGACTGCATGCCCTGGTGCGAGGAACTGATGCCACAACCCACTGTAACCCCAACGCCTGCTGCGACAAAACGCAGCCGTTTACGTCACCCCTTGTTACTGGTTGCCGGCATTATGCTGGTCGCTGCCAACTTGCGTGCCGCGCTGACCAGCGTGGGGCCGCTGCTGGAACAGATCCAGCAGCAGTTGATGCTTTCCGCCACTTCGGCCGGCCTGCTTAATTCACTGCCGCTAATCCTGTTTGCCGTGCTGTCGCCGGTCACGCCCGGTCTGGCGAAGCGCATCGGCATTGAGCGTACGCTGGGCATGGCATTGCTGTTGCTGGTGATTGGTATTGTGCTGCGCTCGATGCCGCAAACCGGCATGTTGTGGTTGGGCAGTATTTTGATCGGTGCGGCCATCGCCTTTGCCAACGTGGTACTTCCCACGCTGGTGAAACGCGACTTCCCGAGCCGAGCAGCCGCCATGATTGCCGCCTATGCGGCAGTCATGTCACTGGTAGCAGCCACAGCCTCCGGCCTGGCGGTACCGCTGGCGACATTGCACGATCGAGGCTGGCGTTTTTCCCTGCTGTGCTGGAGCCTGCCGGCGCTGTTGGCGCTGATTGTCTGGCTGCCGCAACTGCGTCGCTCTTCGGCCCCGACGGCCGGTAACGCAACACCGGCTCAACCCGCCCTGTCACGTTCCCCCTGGGGCAGTGCTCTTGGTTGGCAGGTGGCGCTGTTTATGGGCCTGCAATCCATCACCTTCTACACCATTATTGGTTGGTTCAGCACCTTTGCTGCCAGCCACGGCACGTCGCCGCAACAGGCCGGTTTTGAGCTGTTTATCTATCAGGTGGTGGCGATCGTCGCCAACTTTGTCATGGTGTTTATTCTGCCGCGCGCCCGCGATCAGCGCGCCATCGCGCTATGCAGTTCTCTGCTGATTTTTATCGGCGTCGCCGGTCTGCTGCTGCTGCCGGGTTACTCTTTGGTGTGGTTGATTTTTGCCGGACTGGGGGCGGGGAGTTCTTTGGTGCTGGCGCTGTCCTTCTTTGGCCTGCGCAGCAGCCATCATCATCAGGCCACGCAGCTGTCGGGCATGGCGCAATCGGTCGGCTATCTGTTGGCGGCGCTGGGACCCACGCTGTTCGGTTTGTTACACGATCTGACTCAGGGTTGGCGATTGCCACTGATGGTTCTGCTGTGCCTGACACTGTTGCAAATGCTGTTTGGCATGTTGGCCGGGCGCAATCAGGTTATTCGTTAACCTCAGGGGGAATGGGGTGTTCCGGCCCGGATTCCCCGGCGTCGTCCTGCCAGAGGTCGTTGATAAAATCCCGTTGCTCGCTCGTCAACTGCCATGACGGGGGGATTTTGGCCGGACTTTCATCCCGGTCGCCCCCTGTGCGCTTTACGCGTTTTTTTTCCATCACCCTACTTCCTAAATAAACAGCCAATAAATCACGGCGGCGACGGCCAACCAAAACACCCCGCAGCCGATAAATACGCACAACCAAGTTTTACGTTTAATATCCGCGTCATCCTTGCCTATCACAGTCACTCCATCCAATAGATTAAACTAATCGATAATCGATTATTGATCTATTTAAACGATCAATAAAGTAGTTTGTTCCTATGGTAATTATAAAAATACATGCTACCCACTTAGAGGGATCCACGTAAATGAAGGGAGAACGCCCGAGGGGCGCGGTTCTCGGCACACAAGAATGAGTCCCGCACGGGACCTCTGGCCGTTTTTTATGATACTGATGACAAGGACAAAACAATGGGTAATACGAGCTTTATTGAAATAAAAAACTATTAAAAAACCAAATTAATCGCACGATCGACCAAGACCATGATTAACACAGGGTTAAATGGGTTATTGAAAGGGAGTTGAAGGGAAAGGATGGTCCGGGCAGCGACCGCCGCCCGAGTGATATCAATCAGTCAAGATGGGAAACCGAGTCTTTACTGGCAAGTTCACGATCGCTGCCGGTCAATTCGCTAAGGTGCCCATCGCGCATTTGCAACAGGCGGTCCGCATGCTCGAAATAGTGATCGTCATGGCTAATGGCAAACACCGTTTTACCCAGCGCGCGCAACTGCGGCAGCAATTCGCGGTAGAAGATACGTCTAAATTGAGGATCCTGATCCGCCGCCCATTCGTCTAATAGCAGAATATCTCGCTCTTCGGCCACCGCCAGCAACAGCGCCAGACGCTTGCGTTGCCCCTGGGACAACTGAGGATTAGTCACCCGAAGACCGTCAAACTCCAGCTTGTTTTTCATGTTCAGGCGATGAAGCCAGCTTTCCACCAGTTCAGCATCCGGCTGCTCGCCCTCAGGCCCCTGCAAATGCTGGAACGGATGAAAATCGGTGAAAATGGCGGAAAACAACCGGCGATAGTCATGCATGTCCGCCGGATACTGCGCAATGCCGTCCAGCAGTATCTGCCCGCTGACCGGCTGATACAGCCCGGTCAGCAGCATGGCCAGCGTCGATTTTCCGCTGCCATTGCCGCCAATCAGGAACACCAATTCGCCGCGGCGCAGCGTCAAATTCAGCGGGCCCACGGCGAATCCGGCCTTTTCTTCCGTCGCGCCATAATGGAACATCACCTCACGCAGCTCCAATGTTTGCCAGGCCTTGGTCGTTCCCGTCGGAAATTCCTCTTGATAGTCGGCGAGCCGTAAGGATTTGACCTTGTTGAAAGCCACTTCTGCGCTGATAAGCGTAGGGAATGCCCCCACCGCCTGCAGCAACGGCGTGCGCAGGAACAGCAGCGTCAGTGAATAGGTCGCCGCCACGGCGGTATCGGCCCAGCCCAGGCTGTTGGCCATATAGAACACCAGGCCTATCGCGCCCAGCATCATGATATTCGACCAGTTCACCGCGCTGAGGTGGAAGGTATCGGCACGAATAATATGATGGCGATACTCTTCGGCATCCGGCTGGTAGGCCTGGCGGTAAAGCGCTTTGGCGCGATCGCGGTTCAACGCCAGCTCTTTGCGGCCGTCAATGGCCGACTGATAGTGCTGATAGAGTCGCTCTTCAGATTCACGCACGTTGGTCAGGTGACGATAGACCCGCGATACCAGACAGCCGCTGCCAAACACCGTCACCGCGACCCAAATAGCGGTCACCGCCAGCATCTGCGGCGACAGCCAGCCCAAATAAGCTGCCGACCCCAACGTCAATATCACCCCCTGAACCAGTTCGGGCAAACGCACAAAAGCCAGGGTAATATTGCGAATATCGCTGGCCAGGCTCGCCAGCAATGCCGCACTGCCAAGCTGCTCGATCCGCTCAATATGGGTATCCATGATCCGCTTCACCAGTTGACCGCGGAGCCGAAACACGAAGTGGTGGCCCAAGGCGGTCAGCGCCAACTGCGAACCCAGCGTCACAGCCATCAGCAATGCCAGTAACCCGAGAAACTCCGGCAATACCGCCAGCGGATCGCCCGCCGCCGTCATCAGCCGCAGGTTGATAAAGGCAATGATGCCGATACCCAATGCCGCGCTGGCCATGGTTAACGCCATTACCGCCACAAACGGCCAGCGATATTGGCGGTAAACCACCCGTAGCAACTCCATGAAAAACCCTTACCCTGAAATATTGAGATGGCAGGCATTGTAAGCGGCCAAAAAGTGATATCAATAACAATTCTCATATTGTCGTCGACGATTGATTCCTGCCCGAGAGGATTTACACTGGCTGGAGATCTGGGACAAGGAAAACCAAGACTGATGCTGCCTACACATGAATATGCCAACGATCTGATCCTGTTCGCCTTAATTGTTGACTGCGGTTCTTTCAGCAAAGCCGCAGAAACGGCCGGCATCACCAGTTCGGTGGTCAGCAAGCGTATCGGACGTCTGGAGAAATCCCTCGGCGCGCGCCTGCTTTACCGCACCACCCGCAGCCTGACGCTGACGGAAAATGGCCGCAGCCTGTATCGCCAGGCCAAAGAGATCAGCGCCAAAATTCAAGATGCTTTGAATGTCGTCAGTGAAAATAGCGACGAGTTGACTGGCGTCATCCGCATGTCGGTACCGACGATTTCTGGCGAGCTGCTGCTCAGTGAGAGCGTGGCCGAATTTTGTGCGCGGCACCCGAACCTGAAGGTAGAGATGCGGCTGGAAAATCGCTTTGCCGATCTGGTCAACGAAGGGATAGATTTGGCGATCCGCACCGGCACCCTGCCGGACTCAAGCCTTATCGCACGCCACATTCTTGACTCCCGATGGGTAATAGTCTGCTCGCCCGGTTATCTGCAACAGCATGCCGAACCCCATTCGGCCGACGATCTGCTCAAGCATAATTGCCTGACCTACACCTATCAGGAAAGTGGTACCGACAACTGGCTGATGAAGCCACCGGGCGGCGGCGAAATTTATGAGCTACAGGTTAAAGGCAATTTGTCGGCCAATAACGCGCGGGCCATCCGCAAGGCGGCGATCGGCGGTTATGGCATTGCCATGGTGCCACGCTGCATGGTATTTGAGGATTTGCAGGCAGGAACACTGGTAGAAGTCTTGTCCGGGCACTGTGGCAAGATATTAGGCGTTTACGCGGTTTACCCGTATACCCGCAATTTACCCTTAAAGACCCGGTTGTTGATCGAACATATCATCGCGGGCTATCAAAATATCAGCCATTATTTTTGAGGTCGATCACAATATTATTCCCACCAGCAGTAAGATGCCGACGGGGGATTACGTCATTTTTGGGGATAATCTATGGTCAATTAACGCCTAATTAATGTGAACCAGCCCCACCCACATCTTAAGTGAAAATTCAACTCATTGATTTTTAGATAAATACAACCTCACCTTTCATATACCAATAGTCTCATTTCGTAATCATCACGCCTAAGCACTTCGATGTTAAAAAATTGCCGTATAGCACCGCCACCAATGTTGTGATTAGAATAAAAATGTTGCGGCAATTAACTATTTAGCTACATCTCCGTGAAAATAAAAATAATAACCGAAGAGGATCTTATGTCCCTTTTTTTCAGCGTTGCGCCCATCGTCCTGCTGATTTGGATGATGACCAAAAGGAATGGCGTTCCCTCTTACCTCGCTCTGCCGCTGACGGCTGCCGTCGTGTATACCGTGCAGCTACTGTGGTTCGACAGCGCCCCCCTGCTGTTGCATGCCAATATCGTCACTGCATTGGTGGCGGTTTTGACCCCTATCACCATCATCGCCGGTGCGATTTTGCTGAACAAACTGATGCAGATCAGCGGGGCGGAAAACGTGGTACGCCGCTGGTTGGAGAATATCAGCCCCAATCCCGTGGCCCAGTTGATGATCATCGGTTGGGCATTCGCGTTCATGATAGAAGGTGCCAGCGGCTTCGGCACGCCGGCGGCTATCGCGGCCCCGATTCTGGTGGGGTTAGGTTTTAACCCACTGCGGGTTGCCCTGCTGACGCTGGTGATGAACTCGGTGCCCGTTTCCTTCGGCGCCGTGGGCACCCCTACCTGGTTTGGCTTTGCCAATCTGGGCCTGTCGGACGCCAGCCTGCTGGAGATTGGCCGCCAGACCGCGCTGATCCACTTTGTCGCCGGGTTTGCGATCCCGCTGCTGGCGTTGCGTTTTATCGTTTCCTGGCGGGACATTCGCCGCAATCTGCCTTTTATTTTGCTTAGCGTCCTGAGCTGTACCCTTCCCTATCTGCTGCTGGCGCAGGTGAATTATGAATTTCCGGCGCTGGTCGGCGGCGCCATTGGCCTGGCGGTGTCGGTGTTGCTGGCCCGCGCCGGCATCGGCCTGGTACGGGTTGATAAAAACCAGGAACGCGGCCAGCCGGTGCCCTTTATCCAGGTGCTCAAAGCCATGACGCCGACCCTGCTGCTGATTGCTATCCTGATAGTGACCCGCATCCACCAATTGGGCATCAAAGCGCTGCTCAACAGTTCGGCACCGCTGTGGCAAGGGAGCCTCGGCTGGTTGGGTGAGCTGCGCGTCAGCGACGCCCTGATTATCGAGCTGCAACAGGTGCTCGGCACGCAGGCCGCTGCCAGCTACAAAACGCTGTACGTGCCCGCGCTGATCCCTTTTCTGCTGGTGGTGGTGCTGTGTATTCCGCTGTTTCGGCTGAACCGTCACCAGGTCAAACAGATGTTTAGCGAAACCGGTCAACGGATAGCCAAGCCCTTTATCGCCCTGTTGGGGGCCCTGGTGATGGTCAACCTGATGATGCAGGGAGAAAACGACGCGCCGGTGATCCTCATTGGCAAAGCGCTTGCGGCACTGACGGGGGAAAGCTGGCTGCTGTTCTCTTCTTTCCTGGGTGCGCTGGGGTCGTTCTTCTCTGGCTCTAATACCGTTTCCAACCTGACGTTCGGCGGCATTCAACAGTCGATCGCCCTGAGCAGCGGACTCAACGTCAATCTGACGCTGGCGCTGCAATCCGTCGGGGGCGCCATGGGCAATATGGTGTGCCTGAACAATATTATCGCCGTCTGTTCGATCCTCGGGATCGGCAACGCCGAAGGAAAAATCATCAGAAAGACCGTGCTGCCGATGCTGGCGTACGGAGGGATCGCTGCCGTCATGGCCCAGATCCTGGCTCTCTGATCCAAAGTACGTTATCGAAAGAAGGTAAAAAACATGATCATCTCCGCCTCAACCGACTATCGGGCCGCCGCGCAAGCCAAGCTTCCGCCCTTTCTGTTCCACTATATTGACGGCGGGGCCTACGCGGAGCATACGCTCAAGCGTAATACCGAAGATCTGGCCGATATCGCCCTGCGACAGCGTGTGCTGCGCAATATGTCGGACCTCAGTCTGGAAACCCACCTGTTCGGCGAAAAGTTGGCGATGCCGGTAATACTGGGCCCGGTCGGGTTAACCGGCATGTATGCCCGTCGTGGCGAGGTACAAGCGGCCCGGGCTGCTGCGCAGAAAGGCATTCCCTTTACGCTGTCTACGGTTTCGGTATGTCCGATAGAGGAAGTCGCGCCGGCCATCGAT
This sequence comes from Serratia sp. BIGb0234, assembly GCF_024809915.1. Lineage (NCBI taxonomy): Bacteria > Pseudomonadati > Pseudomonadota > Gammaproteobacteria > Enterobacterales > Yersiniaceae > Serratia > Serratia sp. BIGb0234. The sequence goes on along the minus strand of NZ_JANUEI010000003.1, from coordinate 621,652 downwards.
CGGCCCATGTGGTTCCAACTGTACGTGCTGAAGGACCGTGGCTTTATGCGCAATGCGCTCGAACGTGCCAAAGCGGCCGGGGTGAAAACGCTGGTGTTCACCGTTGATATGCCGGTCCCCGGCGCGCGCTATCGCGACGCCCATTCCGGTATGAGCGGCCCTAACGCTTCCCTGCGCCGCGTGCTGCAGGCCGTTACTCACCCGCAGTGGGCCTGGGACGTTGGCCTGCTCGGCAAACCTCACGATCTGGGCAATGTGTCAGCCTATCGCGGTAAACCGACCAGTCTCGAAGACTATATCGGCTGGCTGGGGGCCAACTTCGATCCTTCCATCTCATGGAAAGATCTGGAGTGGATCCGTGAATTCTGGGAGGGGCCGATGATCATTAAAGGGATTCTGGATCCCGAAGACGCCAAAGATGCAGTGCGATTCGGCGCCGACGGCATCATCGTATCCAACCACGGCGGCCGTCAGTTGGACGGTGTACTCTCAACCGCACGCGCCATGCCGGCGATCGCCGATGCGGTAAAAGGCGACATTACGCTGCTGGCCGACTCCGGCATCCGCAGCGGGTTGGACGTGGTGCGAATGATCGCTCTGGGAGCCGACAGCGTACTGCTGGGGCGCGCCTTCGTTTACGCACTGGCCGCCGCCGGGCAGGCCGGTGTCGCTAACCTGCTGGAGCTGTTGGATAAAGAGATGCGCGTCGCCATGACGCTCACCGGAGCAAAAACCATTGCTGAGATTGGCGCCGGCTCTCTGGTCCACGGACGCGGCTAGCCCCCTCTCCTGGCGGATCCTGAAGCCGCCAGGCACTCAGCGGATGAAAAACCCTTCGGCAAAGGCGTTGCGCAAATAACGGCTGAACTCCGTCACTGCTCGCGATACCTGCGGCGCATAGGGGCGCACTACATAAAGACTGTCGGCAAAAGCACCTATAGGGCGCCAGGCCGGCAGTACCTCAATCAACCGGCCGTCCGCCAATGCCTGCTGCGCACTGAAGTCCGGCAGCAAGGCAATACCCAGCCCTTCTGCCGCCGCATCACGTATCGATTCACTGTTGTTGGTGGCAAAAGGACCGCTGACCGGCACGCGGGTCTTTTCAGCTTGGCCCGGCAGCCCCTGTTTCGCGGCGAAGCTCCACTCCGGCGCTTCGGTACCGCGGGGATAGTAAAGGCACTGGTGCCGTTGCAGCTCCGTCGGTGACGTCGGCATACCGTGCCGTTTCAGGTAGTCCGCCGACGCCACGGCCACCGTTTCGGTTGAGCACAACCGCCAGGCGACGTGGGTGTCGGGCAAGCTGTCGCTGTGGCGGATCGCCAAATCAAAACCCTCGGTGGCCAACGACACCAGCCGATCCGAAACCTCAAGCTGCACCCGCACCTCAGGATTTTCGCGTAGAAAACCGGTAATACGCGGCACCAGTTGCTGGCGGGCAAACGCCACCGGCGCCGTGACCCGCACCGAACCGCGCAGCGGCCCGGCAGAATCGCAAATGCCGGAAAAGCTCTGTTTGATTTGTGCGAAAGGCTGGCGCAGTTCCTCGACCAGCCTCAGCCCGGCATCGGTCAGCCTGACGCTGCGAGTGGTGCGCTGCACCAACGGCACCCCTGCCAGCATTTCAATCTCTTTGATTTTTTGGCTCATGGCCGCTTTGCTGACGTCCAGCCGCTCTGCCGCACGGGTAAAACTCCCCTGCTCAGCCAATACGGTAAGCCAGTGCAAATGGGTCCACAGGGTTTCTATTTTTGGATTTTTCATCGTCGACTGTTCATTTATATAAACAATGAGTTCAAGTATAGCGCTTCTTCCCGCGCCAGCGTTTGGCTAAGATGGATCCTCAAAGGCGATGTCAAAACGCTGCCCTGCGCGCATCAATAACTATTAACCCACTGACAGGATTATTAAAATGCCATTACTCATCTTTGACGTCATCGAAGGTCGCAGCGACGCCCAACTGCAAACGCTGCTCGACGCCGCCCACCGAGCCGTCCTCAGCGCCTTTGAGGTTCCCGTGCAGGACCGCTACCAGATTGTTCATGAAAACAAGGCTAAGCATATGGTGATTGAAGATACCGGCCTTAACCTGACGCGCACCCGCAATCTGGTGGTGGTTCGAGTGATTACCAGCCCGCGCCCCGAAGAACAAAAACAGCAGTTTTATGCCGAGCTTAGCCGTGAGCTGAAAGAAAGTTGTGGGATTGAAGGCAGTGATTTGATGGTGTCCATCACCACCAACAGCAAGGGAGACTGGAGCTTCGGCAACGGCGTGGCACAATACCTGACCGGTGATCTTTAGCGCGCCGTCCCCCAGACTGAGCATCGACTGGGGGACGCACTTTCAGGGCTGCTGTTCTTCGCTATATTGGTTTTGCCACATTGCAGCATAGCGGCCGTTGGCAGCCAGCAAGGCGTCATGCCGCCCACGCTCAACAATCTCACCGGCCTCCAGCACGATGATTTCGTCGGCATCCACCACCGTCGACAGCCGGTGCGCAATCACCAACGTGGTATGGTCGCGGCTCACTTCACGCAGATGCGCCTGGATTTCGCGTTCGGTCTGGGTATCCAGCGCACTGGTCGCCTCGTCGAACACCAGGATCGCCGGATTTTTCAGGATGGTGCGCGCAATCGCCACCCGCTGCTTTTCCCCACCCGACAGCTTGAGCCCGCGTTCGCCCACCCGAGTTTCATACCCGTCAGGCAGGCTGACGATAAACTCGTGAATATGCGCCAACCTAGCCGCGCGCTCGATCTCTTCCTGACTCGAACCGGTTTTACCGTAACCAATGTTGTAGCCCAACGTATCGTTGAACAACACGGTGTCCTGCGGCACGATGCCGATTGCCGCACGTAGGCTAGCCTGCTTCAGGCTGCGGATATCCTGGCCGTCAATCAAGACAGCGCCGCCGCTGACGTCATAAAAACGAAACAACAATCGGGATAGCGTGGATTTGCCGGCCCCCGAAGCACCGACGATCGCCACCGTGTTGCCGGCCGGGATGGTGAAACTGACGTTTTTCAGGATCGGCCGACGCTCATCATAGCCAAAGCTGACCGAGTCAAAACGCACCTCCCCTGCGCGCAATTGCAGCGCCGTCGCATCCGGCCTGTCGACAATTTCCTGCTCTTCCTGCAGCAGATCGAACATGTTCTCCATGTCGATCAGCGCCTGTCTGACTTCAGCATAAATGAACCCGAAGAAATTCAGCGGTTGATAAAGCTGCAGCAGATAGGCATTCACCAATACAAAGTCGCCGACCGTCATCCGCCCCTGCACAATGCCCTGCGCCGCCATCGCCATCATCACGATCAGTCCGATGGAAATAATGGCGGTTTGTCCGAGGTTGATGGCGGTAAAACTGAACTGGTTTTTGATGGCGGCGTATTCATACAGGCGACGTGACATGTTGAACCGATCGGCCTCAAAGTCCTCGTTACCGAAGTATTTAACCGTCTCGTAATTCAGCAGGCTGTCGAGTGATTTGCTGTTGGTATCAGCGTTGGCTCGGTTGAGCTCACGTCTGAAGCGAGTTCGCCAACTGACGGCCATCACGGTGAACAGAATATAGCAGCCAACCGTCACCACAATCGCCAGCGCAAACCAGCCGTTTAACAGATGCCACATGATCACCGAAACCAAGGTGATTTCGAACAGAATGGGGAAAATGGAGAACAGCAGCCGCGAAAGCACCGTCGCCACCGCCTGAGTGCCGCGTTCGATCGACAGCGACAGCCCGCCGGTCTGCCGCTCCAGGTGAAAACGCAGGCTCAACGCGTGCAGTTGTCTGAAGACGCGTAGCCCCAGTAGCCGGGTCGCATTCTGGCTAACGTGCACGAACATCACGTTGCGTAATTCTTCAAATAACGCCCCCCCAACACGCGCCACGCCATAAGCCAGGATCAAGCCGATGGGAATGGCCAGCATTTTGGCGGTTTCACCGCTCAAGGCATCGACCATGGCTTTATAAGCCAGCGGCACCAGCGTGATACTGACCTTGGAGACCACCATAAAAACAAAGGCAATCACCAGGTAATAACGCAGCCGGGGGTTCTCTTTGGGCCACAGGTAGGGCAGCAGAAACTTCAATAAGCGGGAACGGTCCATATCAGGTATCTATTGTCTCGGTCAGCAGTGCGGCATGGTTTTGTATATTCTGGCACGTATGCCACGAAAAACCTTCGGCAATTCTCCGATGCGGCTCTTTTGAACCCTGATCACCTGAATGGCACACCTCGGTGGTGAGGAATGACATGATGTTTACATCCCTGCTGCATACATGCGCGAGCCTAATGCCCAGCCCGAAGTATCGACGCAATGGCCCCCATGGCATTAGGCTGACCATGGAGGCGCACAGCGGTTTATTTCTCCGAGTCTAAGGTTTCGTGATGCGTGATGACGTCTTGCGCCTTGTTATAGCTCTCGATAAGCAATTGATATGACGGGAAGATCAAGGTGTAGATCTCGGCCCAATGTGCCGCATCCTCACGATTCCAGGTTTGTTGAATCTCTGACGCCACAGCCCCGGTATCCATAGGGACAGCGCCGGCCTGAACCACCCGCGCCAGGGTAATTTCCTGAGCCATTTTTGAGTAGGTACCGGACGCATCGACCACGACGAACACCTGATAACCGTCGGCAATTGCGCTAATAGCCGGGAAAGCCATACAGACGCTGGTAATGGTGCCAGCAATAATCAGCTGTTTTTTCCCGGTGGCCTTCACCGCCTGCACGAAGTCGGCATTATCCCAGGCATTAATCTGGCCGGTGCGTGCCACGTATTGCGCATGCGGTGCGTTCGCATGGATTTCCGGGATCAGTGGCCCATTTGGCCCCTGTGGCACCGAAGCCGTGGTAATCACCGGCATGTTGGCCAGCGTGGCAATTTTCGCCAGAGCGGTCGCATGGCGGCGCAGGTCGGGCATCGGCATATCGCCGATGGTTTGAAATAAGCCGCTTTGGTGGTCGATCAGCAGCATTACGGCATCGGCCGGGTTGATTACCGGGCGCTGGTTATTAAAGTTTGCTGGGGCACTCATAGATCCTCACTTGTTCATCCTGAAACGTTTGCGGTCAAAGAGCTGCTTTTCCTGAACTCAGCAGGCTAAAGCGAGTCATTAAATTTAGGCGACTGGAATATGACAGTTCCGATTGTCCAAGGCTTTTCATCGATATAGCATGCACTTATGAATGGAAGCCTCATATTTAACCTAGCAATGAATCAAATCGGCAAACAGGCCAATTATTGGAAATGAGTGTTTCATCAATGGGAAAATGGTCTTTATGATAGATTTCAATGAAATGTTTATGTTTGCCAAGGTTATTGAATGCGGAGGCTTTCTTGCTGCAAGTAAGAAATTTGGTATCCCCAAGTCCACACTGTCCAGAAAAATATCCGCACTTGAACAACGCCTTAATGTCAGACTGATACAACGCTCAACCCGAAATATAATGATCACGGAAATCGGTAAGGAATATTATCAATATTGCGTGCAAATGATCGCTGCGGCAGAAAAAGCAGAAAGCCTGATCAATAACAAAAGTGACCAACCCACCGGTAAAATCAGGATTACCTGCCCCACGATTCTTATGGATCTCGGTCTGTCAAAAACCCTGGCGAAATTTATGCAGGCTTACCCTGAGGTGGTACTTCAGGTAAAAATATTCAATCGTGACGTGGATATTATTGCAGAGGGGTACGACATCTCATTTCAACTGATGGGCAAAGAATCCAAAAACAGCAATCTGATTATGCGGAAAATTGCCTCCATTTCCTCTTCTTTTATGCTGAATCCTGCCGGCAGGATCCACCCCAACCAGGTGCAAAAACCGTCAGATCTGCATCAACTCCCTACCGTTGGCTGGCTATCTTCCCATTTTCAATCCGCATGGACGTTCAACAAAGAAGGCCGGGAAGTCAAGATAAGCAATGAGTCCTGCCTGGTGTGTGACGACATCAGACTACTCAAAGAGGCGATCCTTTGCGGCAGGGCTACGGGTTGTTTGCCGCTAAAGCTGGCAAGTCAGGAAATTCACGATGGCACCCTGACAACCGTGCTGAATGACTGGCAGCTGGAGCCGCGCAAAATTGTCGCTATTTATCCTTCGCGCCAGGGCCTGCTGCCCGCCGTCAGGGCATTGATCGACTTCGTTGTCGAAGATTTCGCACAGGATGGCTGACTTATTCGATTAAAAACAACGATTACGCACAATTATCCTCCCGCACTTGACGACAGGTATTATAATTAAAAAGACAATACGAGATAGGATATCCAAACAGTTTAAGGAGATACGTCATGTTAAATATGGGTCCACGCCATTCGCTGATTATCGATGAACAAAGTTTAAAGAAACAACGTACCCCGCTGTTAATCATCTCTATATTGCTGCTGTTAGGCGGTATTTTTTGCCTTTTCAGCCCCTTCGCCTCTGGCGCCGCGCTGAGTATGGTCATGGGCATTTTCTTGCTGTTGAGCGGATTCGGTCTGATTTTCGGTATGATAGCTAACCGAGTACAAAATACCTGGCCGATGATCGGCGGTATTCTGCTAGGGGTCGCTTACCTTATTATCGGCTACGTGTTTATCACCACCCCGGCGGTAGGCATTTTCGCCATGGCGATCTATCTTGCCGTACTCTTCGCTCTGGGCGGCATCGTACGACTGATTGCTGGCTACAAATTACGTGATGTCAGCGGCAGTTGGCTGCAGTACGTGATTGGTATTTTGGATCTGATCATTGCCTGGATGCTGTTCAGCGCCGATCCTATGACTTCCGTCGTACTGGTCACCACCATTGTCGGCATCGAAATGCTGTTCAGCTCTTTTGGCCTGTTCCAGGTTGCTCGCCAACTGAAGCGCTCGTGATTTCAGGCGGGGCCACTCGGCTCCGCTTTTCTACCGCACAGCCGACAATTACCCCGATACATCGGCGGCCAAGTGCCCTAATATTAGTAAGGTTTCACGCAAAGCAGGTTCAACTACTCCCCCTGACGAAAGATTGAAATGAGATGATAACGCTATGGAATTCAAGGACTATTATACCATTTTAGGGGTCAAACCATCAGATGACATCAAGGCGATAAAAACCGCCTATCGTCGGTTGGCGCGAAAGTATCATCCTGATGTCAGCACAGAAAAAAATGCCGAGGCACAGTTTAAAGAAGTGGCCGAAGCCTACGAGGTGCTGAAAGACGACGAGCGCCGTGCTGAATATGATCAACTGCGTCAACATCGTAATGACCCTAACTTCGGCCGCCAAACCCAGCATGCTCATGCGAATGCAAATAATGCCGAAGACTTTTCCGACATCTTTTCCTCCATGTTCGGCGAACATGCGCGCGGCCAGCGTCAGCGCCAAAGCCGAGCCATGCGCGGGCAAGATATTGAAATGGAAGTGGCCGTCTTCCTGGAAGAAACGCTGGCTGAGCAAGCCCGCACCATCCGCTATAGCCTGCCGGTCTATAACGCCTTTGGCATGGTGGAGCAGGAAATCCCCAAAACCCTTAATGTGAAGATCCCTGCCGGCGTAGGCGACGGCGAACGCATTCGCCTGAAGGGCCAGGGCGGCCCGGGGATAGACGGCGGTGCGAATGGCGATCTCTACCTTATCATCCGCATTGCGCCACACCCCATGTTCGACGTCGTAGGCCACGACCTGGAAATTGTGTTGCCGATTGCCCCTTGGGAAGCTGCGCTCGGTGCCAAGGTGCCAGTCCCTACTCTCAAAGACAGTATTTTGTTGACCATCCCTGCCGGTAGCCAAACCGGACAACGTCTGCGCGTTAAAGGGAAAGGCTTGGTCAGTAAAAAAGAAACCGGCGATTTGTATGCCGTGATCAAGGTTGTGATGCCGCCGAAGCCGGACGAAAAGAGTGCTGCACTGTGGCAACAGCTGGCGGAAACTCAGACGAGCTTTGATCCGCGCAAAGAGTGGAGTAAGCAAAATGGCTAACCTAAAAGTAACCTTCACCATTACCGAGTTTTGTCTGCATACCGGTGTGACAGAAGAAGAGCTAACGGAGATTGTCGGGCTGGGGGTGATAGAGCCGCGCAACCCGGCAACGGAAGAGTGGATCTTTGACGATCGCGCCTTGATCACTTTTCATCGAGCTCAGCAATTGCACCATGAACTTGCGCTGGACTGGCCAGGTATTGCCGTCACCCTGACGTTGCTCGAAGAGATTGAGCAGTTACGTAAAGAGAACAGCCAGTTGCACCAACGGCTGGCGCGATTCGTTACCAGGCCCTGACAGGGCGAAAACAGCCCATTGCATCGCGCCCACCTTCGCTCAGAAAAACAATTTCGTTGCAATAAATCCACTGAGCGACTGGAGGGCGATAAAAATAGGCTTTAACTACTTAAAATAAGCGTTCATGTTTTTTAATAAGTACTGTTAATAAAGACATGTCATTAAAAACAGTATTGACACTCTTTTATAAATCCGTAGATTGGTAATCAACAGCAGCGTAATGATAGCAGCTGTTAATAGTAAAAGTGTTTAGTAAGTTGTTATTAAGTTATTTTGCGATAAAGGCCACGAAGTTTTTTAGTATGGGTCATCGATGCTGAGAAAAGTTACAGTCTTGCTCGATGAAGCTTTAAGGCCACGTTGTAAGTACCGACAATCGCAGGGTGTGTACCAAAACGCGATGATGTAAGGCCATGTTAGAACTGTTTTTTGTTTGCGATCAATGAGTAAGACAGTGAAAACAGATCGCAATAGAAGTGAGGCTATGCATCAAAGAATAGATATCGCGAGGGGAGATGTACGAGTTGAGATGCCATACCTTTGATTATTTTGGTAGGCGGTAATTGTTAACTGGTAAATATAGGGGAGGTTTGAGTTAACCCAATATTATCTGTGATTAACCTGTACATTTAGTGTAGAACTTTAGCAGTAAATAATAGTAAGCTCATTAATGTTAAATCAGAAGTCAATAGTACCTTAAAAGCCCTGGCTGCAACGGTCAGGGCTTTTATCATTTATGGCAACCCTGAGCGTATTAATCAGTAAATCCCTCATCGCAATACCCCTCAGAAAAACCGCAGCAACAATCTCATTTACCGCTCTGCGTAACGGTTCTTTTACGACTCCCCCCACACTTATCGTTAGGATTTTTACCTAAAAATACAGTTTAAATTCAACGTCGTTAAGATTTATCTTAAAATGCAAGCCGGATATTTATGGATCTTGATGTTCAGGGAATGAAATGGGTGACAAGCAGCGTAAGCAGGATTATCGGGTTGAGTATGGCGAAGAATGGAAGCCTGAAAAAACCTCTAAGTGGTTTTGGTTTGTGCTGTTCGCCATTCTGGGTGTTTTGATTGCCGTTTCCTAAAAGTAGCCAGCAAGAAGGTTTCCTGTATAAAGTCGGCGATATGTCTCAGCGGTCGAAACCGCTGAGCGAGTGAGAAAATATTCTATTTAATTATAGAGAAATGATTAACTTAACGGTGCTTCTCGACATTCAGCATATCCCCTAGCTTTTCTGATTTATATTGAGAATAGTTACGCTGAATTTCAGGATATTCCAGCTGGGACAGAATATCATTATAAGCCTGGTAGCAAAGTTGTTCCCGGTTAGTGCTACTGCCATTGAGCAATTCTTCCGGCATCGCCCCTTCCTTGACTATACGATTAAGGAACATTCGAATACCTTCAGAAACGGTCATGCCCATCTCTTTGAAGACCGCTTCTGCGCGTTGCTTTAAGTTGGTGTCAATTCGCGCCTGAACAATGCTATCGCGTGTCATAAAACCCTCCTGGTGACATTTTTCTCATCCTGTCAGGGCATTATTGCGCTGGAGATAGTGGATAAAAATGAGAATTCAGCTCGGCACCGTAACGCTATTGACGGTTATTGTGAGAGTAATGCCCGTAACTCTCGTAAGGTAAAGATGACATAACCGGGAGTGAGCATTTAAATGCTCTATTATTACCTCATCACCGTGCTTAAACTAACGCAGATGGATTAAACAATCATTCAGAGAAAATATCATTAACTCTATTATTTTCAAACCACTATAGATTTTATCAGGGTGCATATCCTCCAACCGTCGATTCTCGAATGCCAGGCAGGCTGCTGCGATCTCTTTCGCACAAATGGTTTGCGCAGAGCCTTTTAATCGATGGACCGTTTTGGCAACCCCAACCCGATCACCCTGCTTTGCCAAGGTTTGGGCCAGGGAAATTTCCTTTATATTTTCTTCATTAGCTTTATAAAGTAACGTTTTAATAAAAGAAATGTCGTTGCCAGCAACCTGAAAAAGCCGGTTGATATCCACATGTGCAGATAACGACAACTTGTCATCATCCATTACACTTTCCCCCGCGTTGGCTTTGTGCATTTTTCGCTCAAATCATTAGTCCAAATTATTTTTTATGCAAAACTCATAAGTTTCCATCATACTATTTAGGTCCAGCTTGGCCATGACTCTTCTTTTATAGGTCCCTACCGTTTTATCACTTATGTTCATCTGCAAACCAATATCGACCAATCGCATGCCTTTTGCCAAATAACGTAATACCTGTAACTCCTTTGCCGAAAGCGAAGCAATTGCATTCTTTTGTTTATCTTCACCGGGCTGCAAAATCTGTTGCCTTGCTTGTTTTAAAGGGAAATAGCCATAGCCGGCGCTAATTGCCGCCACAGCACTATGCAGATCGCATAGGTTATTCGCCTTGCTGATAAAACCATCCGCCCCAGCGCCCACACAGTTTTTAATATAGTAAGGTTCATCTTTCCCCGAAAGCACCAGAATAGCCCCACTGAACTGGCGTTTGCGCAAACGCTGAACCAGTTCAATGCCGCTGATAGAGTGAATGTCGATATCAACGATAACCAGATCCGGCTTGTGTTTTTCAATTAATGATAGCGCCTCAAAACCATCACCCGTTTCACTAATTACCCTGAGGCCTTCTTTTTCCAACAAAACTTTAATGGCAAAACGTGTGACAGGATGGTCGTCAACAACCAAAACACTCTTCATCGGTCACTACCTCATTATTTTCGTCAATTTACTGCTGCCCTGGAAAGCCCACTAAGATGACAGTGGACAATTGAAACCTGGCTCAACGATACGCGATTCAACATGGCATGAATGGCTAAGATTATTTTATATTAAGCCCCAAAAAACCATTAGCAGTAACAATGAATCATACTATACCCTCTCGGTCACCACCATAGAGATAATTCACTTACCCTTTGTTTTTATTAATGTTATGCGGATGTTGCCTGCCGGCTCCGTTCATTATTTTGTTGTTTAACAGATCATATCATTATTGAGAATTTCGCGCCCAGACCGTTGGAGAAAACCTGGACTCCAGACACAAAGCTTGTGTAAGGGAAATATTACACAAAATAACGTCAATGATTACAAAAAAATCAGGATTACCTTACAAAAATTGAAAGTATGTTCCGATGGGTTAAAGGAAAGCTCCACTATAATCTATCTATATCCTATCTCAATGCCTTACACCCATAATGTCTACACCTCCATTTGACAATATCCCTATAGAAACTGCACTTTATTAAGGTTCAACGGCCTCTGCCGTTTAACTATTTCCAGACTTTATGATTATCAATTAGTGCTAATTTACACCTCGTTAGCCTGGAAATTAAAATCCATGCATTCTACATAAAGCCATTGATAATCAATGCGTCGTTTTTAAACAAGGTATAAGCCGATATGTTCTTTATAACGCTTAAAAATAATTTAGTCGGCCTTATATTCTGGTTCGCATTAACCCTGTTTACACTGATCATGCCGGCACTTCACGCCGCAGAATTGACTATGGAAGAAAAAGAGTGGATCAGGTCCCACCCGGAACTGAGGGTCGGCACCTATGAAGGCGGATTACCTCCACTGGAAGATAGGGTTAAAAACCAATTAACCGGTTTTGCCCCTGACGTACTCAACGAAGTCACCAGTCGATTGAAATTAACGCTAAAGGTTAAAGAGTATCAAAATCGTCTCGATATGATGCAGGCACTGAGGCACGGTGAAATCGATGTGGTGATGAACATGTCCCCTACGTTCTCAGGCGCCAAATATCTGCGCTATAGCCAGCCTTACGGCGAGAACGATCTGATTATTGTCAGCGCCCGCGACAATCGGCACATTCTGGATCATTCAGACCTCGCCAAGGCATCGGTCGCCGTAGTCACCGGCTCACCCGAAGCTGAGCTGATCCCGGACGTTTATCCTGCCATCAGGCTGCATGAATTCGCCAACCAGACCGCGGCTCTGCTCAGCGTCGAGCAGGGCGAAACCGATGCATTCATCGGCAATCGCTACACTATCCGCTACCATATTGCCCTTAACAAAAGCGAAGCTTTCAGAACCGTGGGCAATGCCTATTTACCGCTGCAAACGTTAAGATTCGCCTTTCCACGGGAAAACTCGCTACTGGCCAACGCATTCGATGTGGCCATTACCGATATTGGCTGGCGTGAACAACAGGCGTTATTTGAAAAATGGGTCGCTCCTTTCCCTGCCCGGTTGCCAAAAACTGTACGTATCAATCTTTCTCCCGACCAGATTACCTTGCTGAACCAACTGCCACATCTGCAAGTCAGCAACCTGGAATCCTATCCGCCGTTCTCTTTCCGCAATCAGCATGGCGAACCCAGCGGCCTGGTCGAGGACTATTTCGATCTGATACGCCGCCAGCTGCAGCTTAAATCTGAACGTGTCAGGGTTCGTTCGCTGAATGAATTGATGAAAATGATCAAAGAGGGTGAGATCGATCTGGTCCCCGGTTTGCCGCCAACCGCAGAGCGCATGCAGTTTTTAGCGTTCAGCCAACCTTACGCGCGCTTTCCACTGATGATCGCTACGCGTAAAGAAACCAGCAATATCGAAGGTATCGAGAGCCTTGGCAAGGCGCGGGTAGCAATATCCGAGGACGCAGAGCCCATCCCAACGCTACTGCGTAAAAACCCGGAGCTGACGCTGATTCATACCGATACAGCCGAACAAGGTTTGCAGCTGTTAGCCGACCGCCAGGTAGATGCTTACATCGGCAATTTGGTGGTCACCGATCGCATTATTACCGAGCAATATCCCAATATATTAAAGGTCGCGGCTCCGACCGGTTACTATGCCGAACTGGCAGTAGCGGTCACCAAAAAGTACGCTTATGTCATCCCGCTGATCAACCAGGCTCTGGCAAATATCAGCACCGATCGCAAAGAGCAGATCCGCAGCGCCTGGTTCCCGATCACCTTCCATGAAGACCTCGATCTTATGGTTATCATCAGGAAAATTCTGCCCGCCATATTGGCCGTCGGCTTCATCATGGCACTGCTTATCATCGCCTATTGGCGTTTGCGCAAGGAGACCAGCCGCAGGATCCGCGCCCAGATAACCTTAGCCGACCAGCTCAGTTTCCAGCATGCTCTGTTGGAAACCATCCCTTTCCCTGTATTGGGCAAGGACCACCGCGATCGTTATATCGCGGTCAACAGCGCCTTTGAGAAACTGACCGGTCATGCGTCCGCGCATATGTTGGGCAAAACGCCAGAAGAATGCGGCTACATCGATGCCATCGTATCGCTGGAGCGCGAACCGGAAAACCGCGCGGCTTTGTCAGCCGAGGAAGGCATCCACCGTCCACTGCGCTATGCCAATGCCAAAGGAGAAATGCGAGAGGGGTTGTTCTGGCTAAAACCCTTCTTCAGCGTTGACGGGGGGCCTGGCGGCAGCGTTACCGTTTTGGTCGACGTCACGGATATCCGCCGTTCTGAAGAACGAGCTTTGATATCCGAAGCCCTGCTGACCGACGTGACCGAATCGCTGCCGGTTACCGTGTTTCAAGTCTGCCTTTCGGTCAATGGCGATATACATTTTACCTACGTAGCGGGTGCTGCAGAGGCCACCTTTGGCTTATCTGCCGAAACCATGATGGCAGACCATGAAAGCTTCCAGCAGCGGGTAAATGCCGAAGATCGATCCATGCTGCAAGAGAATTTGGTTCGCATGCAAGGTACGCTCGCCCCCTTCCAGAACGAATTCCGCATGCAGGTCAAAAACAATCAATGCTGGATCCGTGTCAATTCAGGCAAGGGCAAACGTGAGAAAAACGGGGATGTGTTATGGGGCGGCTACTTTGAAGATATTACTCAATCCCGCCGCCAGGAACGCATGCTGCTCGAGGCAAAAACCAAGGCGGAGGCCGCTGCCCGAGCAAAAGCGACTTTCCTGGCGACCATGAGCCATGAGATACGCACCCCGGTACACGGCATTCTTGGCTGGCTGGAGCTACTGGAAAGAACCCGACTGGACGATGAACAAAACAGAATGCTGGTTACGGTACAAAGCTCTGCGCAGCATTTGACCCAGGTGATTGACGATATTCTTGATTTCTCTAAGCTGGAAGCGGGCCAGGTCTCGCTGGAAAACCTGGCGATGGATATCCGGGTATTCCTGTCAGAAATGATGCAAACCCTGAACCTGCAAGCGTTGAAAAAGAGTCTGTCACTGCATCTGTATCTGGATAGCAGGGTTGCCCAAAAACTGTTGTTCGACCCAGTCAGGCTACGCCAAATTTTAATGAATTTTCTCAGTAACTCACTGAAATTTACCCATGCGGGTGACATTACGCTGCGGTTGGTTCTGCTCGGCGAGCAGAAGGGTCGGCAGTTTTTGCGTTTCAGTGTTATTGATACCGGGATCGGTATCCCTGCGGATATGCAGCAACAACTGTTCCAGCCTTTTCAGCAGGCAGAGGCTTCCACCACCCGCCGTTTTGGCGGAACCGGCTTGGGGTTGGCTATCTCCAAAGGCCTGGCACAACAGATGAACGGGACGCTCACTATGCACAGTGAGCCGGGCGAAGGGAGCACCCTCAGTTTCGATGTTCATTTCGACGTCTATACACCGTCAGCGGCGCTGCCGGAACTGTCAGGTACCCGAGCGACCCTTTGGTGTGATGACGTCGTTATCAGCCAGAACCTGCGGGAAATGCTATTGGCATTAGGCGTTACCGTCACCTGCCTGTCAGGTCCACAGACGCCGTCGCTTATCATGACCGGCTGCGATTTACTGTTTATAGAGGAAACCACGCTGACAACGCTTGCGATGCCTTCCACCACCAGGGACAACATGATCGTTTTGACTGAAAAATCACAGCCGGACAATTCGATCGATCCGCATATCCTCGACGTCACGCCATTATCGTGGGAGAAGGTTAAAAAAATCTGCGCCACTCTGCTCGTCGAGCAAAAAAAACAGGCCGTCAACGCCAACAAGCCAACGGTAGAAAATGTGCCAGATATCATCCAGAACCGCGAACATGCCCTGGCGAACGGAAGCCTGATATTGGTCGCCGAAGACCACCCTATCAGCCGAGAACTGATCAAACACCAGTTGCAAATGCTGGGTTATTGCTTCGACCTCGTCGAGGATGGCCGACAGGCTTTGCAGGCGATAGAAACTAACCGTTATGGCCTGGCGATTGTCGACTGCCATATGCCCTATATAGACGGTCTGGAATTAAGCCGCCTGGTCCGCCAAAAAGAGGCGGCGACGAAGAGTGCAAGACTGAAAATTGTCGCACTTACGGCAGGCGTACTGGAAGAACAAGAAGATCAGTGCATTGCCGCCGGCATGGACGCTTACCTGACAAAACCCATTGATATTAAAGGACTGAAGGAAATTCTCACTCGATTTATCACGCCAATAATGGTGACCGCAACAGCCCTTGGCGCAACCAACCCAAATCATTTGTTTAATGTCGACATGGCCTCCTTGAATAAGCGTTATGGTTCAGAAGAAAAAGCCAAAGTGGTCATAAGTATGATGCTGGGCAATCTGGAACATGGGCTGCATCAGTTGGCCGCCAGCCGATCTTCCACGCAGCAAGCTCTGATCGTACGCCATTTGGCATTGGATCTGGGGGCGCTTAATTGCCATATCATGGCCACGCAGGCGACAAGATTGGAGACACGGTTAAATCAGGGAAAAATCAATCTCACCGGCGATCTGCAGGATTTTAAACAGGCTATTGCGCAGTTGATCCTGCAGTTGCACATGCTATAACTGCAAAAAATAGCTTGCCGATGCTATTTTGGGAGGAAGTCTCCATCAATACTTAATTGATTGATTGATTGATTGATTGATTGATTGATTGATTGATTGATTGATTGATTGATTGATTGATTGATTGATTGATTGATTGATTGATTGATTGAGATATTTAATTGACAGATATATTGATAACCAAGCAACAATGATAACACGATCATTTGCAGTGTAGATTAATTAATATTTAAAATAACACTAAACGTTATATTCCACCCAACCAATTATTAAATAACTCACTTATTAAAACACCTACCAGATCACTTCAGCAATCAACAAGATAAACTCAACCAGTTAAATAAAAAAACAAACAACAAGAATAACTTAAAAGCTCGACAATCTTGTTTAAGAAAATAATCATAGCACCAGTGATGCAACTGTGATAAATCAGATCATAGAAAATAAGCCAAAAAAAACACAGTTACAAAGAAACCACAAAATTAATTCAAAAAATCGCCCTCATTAATTTTTATACAGGCCAGGTAAAATGGATAATAACCTACATCACTCAACTGTAAAGAAAATAAATTTAAGACTAATTCCATTCATCATGCTGCTGTATTTAATTGCATATATAGATCGTGCAAATATTTCCGTGGCCGCATTACAAATGAATGCCGACTTGGCATTAACTGCAGAAATGTATGGCATTGCGGCCGGCATATTCTTCGTCTCCTACATTCTCTTTGAAATTCCCAGCAATATTATTCTTACTCACGTAGGGGCGAAAATCTGGATCGCCCGCATAATGGTCACCTGGGGCATCATTGCCATGGGAATGAGCCTGGTGCAAACGCCTCTGCAACTCTACATTATGCGCTTTCTGCTTGGGGTGGCGGAGGCCGGTTTTACGCCCGGGATCATCTATTACCTTTCCTGCTGGTATCCTCGTAGCGATCGTGCCCGCGCCATGTCGATGTTTTATATCGGCGCAGCGCTGGCTTCGCTCATTGGTTTACCAATCTCCGGCGCTATTTTACAGATGAATGATGTGCTGAGTATCGCCGGTTGGCGCTGGTTATTCCTGCTGGAAGGTGCCCCGGCAGTGTTGTTGGGCATCGCGGTTTACTTCTACCTGGATAACAAACCGGAAGACGCCAAATGGCTGAAACCCCAGCAGCGCGCCTGGTTGACAGGCATACTCACGCAAGAAGCCAGGCAGACACCTATCCAGCAAGAGCACCATTGGCAGGCCGCGTTCAAAAACCGCAAAGTATGGCTGCTGAGCCTAATGTGGTTATTGCAAGCCTTCGGTACCATCGGCATTGGCCTGTTTCTGCCATTGATTATCAAAGGCGTGGTCAGCGAGCAAAGCAATTTCATCATTACCCTACTTTCCGCCGTCCCCTTTTTGTTCGCCTGCCTGTTTATGTATTTTAATGGTCACTATTCCGACACCCACCGCGCCCGCGCATTGCCCCTGGGGCTACCGCTAATCTTTTCCGGACTGCTGCTACTAATGGCCATATTCAGCACCAACCTGGCGTTAGCCTATGTTCTGCTGGTGTTCACCATTGCGCTGAACTGGGCGATCATCCCTATCTTCTGGGCAGTAACAACGGAAACGGTGTCCGGCGTAGCGGCAGCGGCCTCCATTGCGTTGATCAATGCCGTGGCCAATATCGTTGGGCTGGCGTTACCACCGGTTATTGGCCGAATTAAAGATATGACCAACAGCTATGATGCCGCCTTAATTATGGTAGCTATTGCGTTGGTATTAGGGGGAATTATCGGTTTGCAAGTTGGGCGCCGGAAGCACATCGCCAAACTGCCGGTACATCAGGACATGCCAGAACATTAAGGAGCAAGTATGACAAACGTTATTTTGCAGATGGCACCAGTGCCCATGCAATTGACTCAGCGCCTGCAACAGCATTTCACCTTAGTCAATTACGCCCAACTTACCCCGGAGCAACAGGTTGAACTGTTACCTCAGGTTCGCGTTTTATTAATCAACGGTGAAACATCTTTGAGCGACGCTGCCATGGCATGCTTTCCCAACCTGCAGCTGATTGCCGTTTTTGGCGTAGGGTATGAGCGAGTGGATGCCCACGCGGCCCACAAACGTAACATTCAGATCAGCAATACGCCGGGCGTGCTCACCGACGACGTTGCCGATTTGGCATTTGGGCTGATACTGGCCTGCGCCCGCCAGATTGTCGGCGCACAGCGCTTTATCGAACGCGGTGACTGGGTCGACCAGAGCTTCCGCTGGACACGCAAGGTCAGCGGCAGCCGGCTCGGCATTCTCGGTCTGGGTCGTATTGGCCGGGCTATCGCCCGGCGCGCTTCGGCGTTTAATATGTCAGTGTGTTATCACAGCCGTACTCGGCACGCGGGCTTTGAGGGTGAGTACTGTGCAACGCCGCAAGCACTGGCAGCGAACTGTGATTTCCTGGTGGTGTGCGCCCCTGGCGGAGAAAGCAGCCGCGCCCTGGTCAATGCCGAAGTATTACAGGCTCTGGGCCCCACAGGTATTTTAATCAATATCGCTCGAGGCTCGGTGGTGGATGAAGCGGCTTTGGTGCATGCCATTGAGCATAAGTTGATTGCCGGTGCGGGGCTGGACGTGTTTTGCGATGAGCCGCGAGTCCCAGGCGCGCTGTTGCAACGCGATAACGTGGTGATCACTCCCCATATGGGCAGCGCCACGCAGAGTACCCGCAAAGCAATGTCGGAACTGGTTTACGAAAATATTAGCGCCTACTTTTCCGGCAAGTCTTTGCTGACTCCAACAGATAAGCCTTAATTTCGACGGGAGGCAACACGGGTTCAATTCTAATATGCGAAAGGAATTGTTCCCTGGTCACTCAGCATTAAAACCCTTCCGGATTGTACAACCCGCACTCAATTCAGGTATGCCACTGATAGTACAAGGTTACATAGTTTTACTTAAAACACTTAAATATTACCATAACAAATAATAATTACCTGAGTTAGCACATACAAAATATAAAAAAACACACAACATTGTAATTTTCAATTAACACAATAAAAAACCATCCTTGTAATACAACAAGTTGATTTTCGAGCGCGATTACCAATAAACATGGCATATTAAGTCGAAAACTCTGTTTTATTCCATTAACGCAAAACCATATCCATAATTATCATAATTAACGATATAATCATCCAACAAAAGCATGGATCAGGCTTATCACCCATATCCGCCTTCAATCGCCTTACGCGATTATAGTTCAACGTGAATATGGCGTCTAAATACGATTTAGAGGGAAGGAACCACTTATGCTCAAAGAATCAATAACCGTATTATTATCAGACAAAAATCGATTTTTTATAGATGGCCTCCAGCAAGCACTGGAGATCTACTTCCACTCAAAAAATGTGAATGTGCGATTTACCGAAAATACCTTCGAATACAGGACCGCCGACATCATCTTTCTGGCAGCGAATCCAAGCGAAAGCACCTTGCCTCATTATCTGTATTCGCAAGCGAAGGCTTGTTGTCCATTGGTTTTCTTGATTGAGGAGGAACGAGGTTCAACGCCGGTAGCCAACAGCGCCAGCCGGATGAAATTCACTTATATCTCGCGTAACAAAAGTGTAGAGGCTCTATTTGAAGCTATTGAACGTGTTATTTTCTCTAAAATAATTCAAAATAAAAGAAATCGCTGCAGTTTTAATAACGCCTCCAGACTCGCCAAGTTCTCTACCAGAGAGTACGAAGTCATTCATTATCTTTCCTTGGGCCTACCCAACATTTCGATTTCACGAAAATTGAATCTCAGTGAAAAGACCATCAGCCAACATAAACGTAACGCGATGCGAAAACTGAATTTCAAACGTAATGCTGAACTGCATTTTTGGTTGTTGTGTGGTGGTTTGAAGGACGTTGGGAAACATATTCTGATGTAACCTTCTCACAGGGAGATCCATCATTACTTTCAAGCATCTATTTCTCCAAAGGCAGGCTAAATATGGGGATAAATACATTTTCTCTATTCGATTTACAGCATGCCTTATCGGTGTTTTCGATTGTCCGGTCAACAATAAATTACGGGTAATCGACAACTCAGCGACTGCACAACGGAAGGAAACCGCAAAGTGAGACTAAACCGTGCAACCCTGCTTGGTTTACTCAGCATGCTACTATTGCTGCTGGCGCTACTGCCATCACTTTTGAGAATCATTAACGTTTCCAATATTCCTGCGATTTTGCACTCTACGCAAGATGATAACCTGTCGCCTAATAGCCATCAGATCGGGGATATAAATCAACCGACCAGCGGAAAGCATCAAGGGCAGTTAACCGACAATTCAGCCCTGACGCCGCAAGCCGAGGTCAAAATCAGCCGGGGGGATACCGGAGTCAGATCGGTGTCTAAGCTACGCATAAAATCACTTACGCAAGAGAGCAAAACCCCAAGGATGAATCTGGCAGATTTGCAAAAAAGTGATTCTGGCTTACCGGCCGAAAACACTTTGGCCAAATTCAATTTTCAAATCATCCAGCAGGAAGTGAAAAAATTTATCAGGAAAAGAATACTGTCACGCAAAAAACTAGCGGGTTCGAATTTGGAGTAAATGGAGATGTCTGCAGAAGTGTGCTTGGAGCGGGTGAAGGGAATCGAACCCTCGTATGCAGCTTGGGAAGCTGCCGTTCTACCATTGAACTACACCCGCATCGGTGTGCGGCAGTCATTATAACCGGTTATCCCTGCCGGGCAAGCGGAGATAGCATGTAACTGCTGATGTTTTAAGCAGTTAGCAGCCATGGGCTTCTTATCCTACCCAACGGGCAAAAAAAACCGGCGCAGTTACCTGCACCGGTTGATATTTACTCTGTGAAACGTTATTTCTGCGGGCGCATGGCCGGGAACAGGATCACGTCACGGATAGTGTGACTGTTGGTGAACAGCATAACCATACGGTCGATACCGATACCCAGGCCTGCAGTTGGCGGTAAACCGTGCTCCAGCGCAGTGACGTAGTCTTCGTCGTAGAACATGGCTTCATCATCGCCGGCGTCTTTTGCATTAGCCTGGTCAGCGAAACGCTGCGCCTGGTCTTCTGCGTCATTCAGCTCGGAGAAGCCGTTACCGATTTCACGGCCGCCGATAAAGAACTCGAAGCGGTCGGTGATTTCCGGGTTGTTATCATTACGACGTGCCAGCGGGGACACTTCCGCCGGGTATTCAGTAATGAAGGTCGGTTGAATCAGATGGCTTTCCGCCACTTCTTCGAAGATCTCGGTCACTACGCGACCCAGGCCCCAGCTCTTCTCAACCTTGATGCCAATGGATTCGGCGATAGCCACCGCTTTGCCCATGTCAGCCAGATCGGCCAGATCGGTTTCCGGACGGTATTTTTTGATCGCTTCGGTCATGGTCAGCTTTTCAAACGGCTTACCGAAGTCGAACACTTCATCACCGTACTGTACCTGAGTGTTACCCAGCACTTTCTGGGTCAGGGTACGGAACAGGGATTCGGTCAGTTCGATCAGATCTTTGTAATCCGCGTAAGCCATGTAGAGTTCCATCATGGTGAACTCTGGGTTATGACGCGGAGAAACGCCTTCGTTACGGAAGTTACGGTTGATCTCGAACACACGCTCGAAACCGCCGACTACCAGACGCTTCAGGTACAGCTCTGGCGCGATACGCAGATACATATCGATGTCCAGCGCATTGTGGTGTGTCACAAACGGACGTGCGGAAGCACCGCCAGGGATCACCTGCATCATAGGGGTTTCGACTTCCATGAAGCCGCGTTCCACCATGAAGTTACGCATTGCCGCCATGATCTGAGAGCGCACCTGGAAGGTCTTGCGCGATTCGTCGTTGGCGATCAGATCCAGATAACGCTGACGGTAACGGGTTTCCTGATCCGCCAGACCATGGAACTTGTCCGGCAGCGGGCGCAGGGCCTTGGTCAGCAGACGCAGTTCGGTGCAGTGGATGGACAGCTCGCCGGTCTTGGTCTTGAACAGCTTGCCGCGTGCGCCAACGATATCGCCCAGGTCCCACTTCTTGAATTGTTCGTTGTAAACGCCTTCCGCCAGATCGTCGCGCGCAACGTACAGCTGGATACGACCGCCAACGTCCTGCAGCGTGACAAATGACGCTTTACCCATGATACGGCGTGTCATCATGCGGCCGGCTACTGTGACTTCTACGCCCAGCGCTTCCAGCTCTTCGTTGTCTTTTTCGCCGTACGCTGCATGCAGCTTGTCTGACGTGTTGTCACGACGAAAATCATTCGGGAACGCAATGCCGTTCTCGCGCAGCGCAGCCAGTTTCTCACGGCGTGACTGCAACTCGTTATTGAGATCCAACGCCTGATCGGCGCCTTGTGGTTGTTGCTCAGACATTTCTGTTCCTTATAACCCGGCTTTCAAACTTGCCTCAATGAATTTATCCAGGTCGCCATCTAATACGGCCTGCGTGTTGCGCGTTTCAACGTTAGTGCGCAAATCCTTGATGCGGGAATCATCCAGCACGTATGAACGGATTTGGCTGCCCCAACCGATATCCGACTTGTTGTCTTCCATCATCTGTTTATCAGCATTTTTCTTTTGCATCTCAAACTCATACAGCTTGGCACGCAGCTGTTTGAACGCTTGATCCTTGTTCTTATGCTGAGAACGGTCGTTCTGGCACTGCACTACGATGTTGGTCGGTAAGTGGGTAATACGCACCGCCGACTCAGTTTTGTTTACGTGCTGACCACCCGCACCGGAAGCGCGATATACGTCGATACGCAGATCCGCCGGATTGATTTCAATATCAATGTCGTCTTCCACTTCCGGGTAGATAAACACCGAACTGAAGGAGGTATGACGACGGCCACCGGAGTCGAACGGGCTCTTGCGCACCAGGCGATGTACGCCGGTTTCAGTACGCAACCAGCCAAACGCATAGTCGCCGATAATCTTGATGGTGGCAGATTTCAGCCCCGCGACGTCGCCGTCGGACTCTTCAATCACTTCCGTTTTAAAGCCTTTGGCTTCGGCCCAGCGCAGGTACATGCGCAGCAACATGCTGGCCCAGTCTTGCGCTTCGGTACCGCCGGAGCCTGCCTGGATGTCCAGGTAGCAATCAGCACTGTCGTATTCACCAGAGAACATACGACGAAATTCTAGTTGCTCCAGCTTGGCAGACAGTTGATCAAGCTCAATGACGGCTTCGTTAAAGGTTTCTTCATCGTCGGCTTCCACCGCTAATTCCAGCAGGCCGGTGACATCTTCGCCACCTTGCTCCAGTTGGTCGATGGTTTCAACGATGGCTTCGAGCGCCGCGCGCTCTTTACCCAGCGCCTGTGCGCGCTCGGGTTCGTTCCAGACGTCAGGCTGTTCCAGCTCCGCGTTGACTTCTTCTAGGCGTTCTTTCTTGGCATCATAGTCAAAGATACCCCCTAAGAACGGCAGTCCGCTCGGACAGGTCCTGAATACGGTTTTTTACCGGATTAATTTCAAACATGGTTTTTAGCGTTCTTTTTCGTTAGATGTCGTCGATGGCGAAATGCCATTAGAACCGGTAATTCTATCGGATCCAGGCGTCAGTTTATAGCGAGTTGCTCAGTTTTTGTGGGCAAGAAATGTGGCCGGGGCGAGGCAGGCTAACCCCGGCTAAAGGGAAGTGCGAATCAACGCGGCCAGAGATGCTGAATCAACAGCTGCACGTTGCGGTTGCCGCGAAACTCATTGACGTCGAGTTTGTAAGCCAGTTCGACCTCACGCACACTGCTGTCTGGCCACAGCGTGGTATCCACGTTGAAGGCGATACCGTCAAGCAGCGGTCCGCCACCGAGCGGCTCGACCATCAGCTTCAGGTGTTTTTCACCCACCAGCCGCTGTTGCAAAATGCGAAACTTGCCGTCAAAGGTCGGCTCGGGGAAAGCCTGCCCCCAGGGACCGCCCTCACGCAACAGCTCGGCGGTTTCCAGCGAAAGCTCTTGCAAAGCCAGCTCACCGTCAGACCAGATAACCCCTTCCAGCATCGCCGGATCGAGCCATTCTCCGACCAGATCGCCAAAGCGTTGGCGGAACTCGTCGAATTTGGCCTCTTCCAACGACAGTCCGGCCGCCATGGCGTGGCCACCGAACTTCATCATTAGCCCAGGATTGAGCGTATCCAGCCGTTCCAGCGCATCGCGCATGTGCAGACCGGCTATCGAACGGCCGGAGCCTTTCAAAATGCCCTCGCCCGCCGGCGCGAACGCGATCACCGGGCGATGGAAGCGTTCCTTGATGCGTGAAGCCAAAATCCCCACCACGCCCTGATGCCATTCCGGATGGTACATCGCCAGCCCGTAGGGCAAGGTGGTGCTGCTGCGTTCCAGTTGGTCGCACAGCTGCAAGGCTTCAACCTGCATGCCTTGCTCAATCTCGCGCCGCGTCAGGTTGAGCGCATCCAGATCGTTAGCCAGCATACGTGCCTGCGCAATATCGTCGCTCAGCAGCAGCGCCACGCCAATCGACATATCGTCCAGCCGCCCGGCAGCATTGAGGCGTGGGCCCAATGCAAAACCAAGATCGTTGGCCGCCAGCTGACGCGCGTCGCGGTTAGCCACTTCCAGCAGCGCACGAATGCCCGGTCTGCACTTGCCGGCGCGAATACGGTTCAGGCCCTGATACACCAAAATGCGGTTGTTGGCGTCGAGCGGTACCACGTCGGCAACCGTACCTAGCGCCACCAGATCCAACAGTTCGGCAAGATTTGGCATCGCCAGCGCCCGTTGTTCAAACCAGCCGCTGTCCCGCAGCCGGGCACGCAGCGCCAGCATCAGGTAGAAAGCCACCCCGACGCCGGCCAGGGATTTGGACGGAAACTCGCAGCCGCGCAGGTTCGGGTTGACGATCGCCTCCGCTGCCGGCAGGGTTTCTCCCGGCAGGTGGTGGTCGGTCACCAGCACCTGTATGCCTTTAGCGTGCGCCACATCGACGCCCGCGTGAGAAGAGATGCCGTTATCCACGGTCAGGATCAGCTCGGCACCGCGCGTCGCCGCTTGCTCCACCACTTCGGGGCTCAGGCCGTAGCCGTCCTCAAAGCGATTGGGCACCAGATAGTCGACGGCACTGCCACCCATACTGCGCAGCGCCAGCACCGTCAGGGCGGTACTGGTGGCGCCATCGGCGTCGAAATCCCCCACCACCATGATGCGACGATGATCGGCCAATGCCTGTTGCAGGATCCCCACGGCGGTATCAATGCCGTCCAGCTGCTGCCAGGGCAGCATGCCTTTGACGCTGCGCTCCAGCTCCTGCTCCGCCTTCACACCGCGCAGCGCGTATAAACGGCGCAGCAGCGGATGCAGGCTGGCAGGCAAATGGCTGCCGTCCGCCGTTTCACGGCGGCGAAGTTGTGTTTTGATGCTCACCGGCGATTAACCACCGGTTTTAGTTGCGGTCTGATGTGCGTCCAGCATGGCGGCCATCTCTTTCGGTCCCTGATAACCCGGGATCATCATGCCGTTTTCCAAAATGATCGCCGGGGTACCCTGAATGCCGAACTGCACGCCGAGCGCGTAGTGTTTGCTGATGTCGGTTTTACAGGTTGCCGGGGACACTGCGTCGCCTTTCATTGCCTGGTCGAAAGCTTTGGCTTTATCAGCGGTACACCAGATGGACTGCATGTCTTTTTCGGCCTGGGAATTCAACCCCTGACGCGGGAACGCCAGATAGCGGACGGTAATGCCCAGATCGTTATACTCTTTCATCTGCTCGTGCAGCTTGTGGCAATAGCCGCAGGTGATATCGGTAAACACGGTGATCACGTGCTTTTGCTTCGGCGCTTTATAAACGATCATCTGATCTTTCAGCGCTTCCAATTTGCCGGTCAGCAGTTGATTGGTGACGTTGACCGGCTCTTTGCCACTGACGTCGTACAGCGGGCCTTGCAGAATGTGTTTGCCGTCTTCGCTCACGTACAGAACGCCGTTATCGGTCAGCACGGTTTTCAGGCCGTTCACCGGTGAAGGCTGCACATCCGCCTGCTGAATGCCCAGGCTGCCAAGCGCTTTTTGAATTGCCGCATCGTCGGCATGGGCCGCGCCGGTTACAGAAGCCACCAGCAGAGAGAGCAGCATTAAACCTTTCTTCATTCTTCCAATCCTTTTGAACCCGGCGTGTCAGGCACGCGGGTGGTGCTGTTGATGTAGCTGTTTAAGTCTTTCGGTCGCTACATGCGTATAAATTTGCGTGGTCGAGAGATCGCTATGTCCCAGCAACATCTGTACGACACGAAGATCCGCCCCATGGTTCAGCAAATGGGTGGCAAATGCGTGACGCAACACGTGCGGCGACAGCCTCTCGCTGTCTATACCCGCTAGGATCGCATAGTGTTTGATACGATGCCAGAACGTCTGTCGGGTCATTTGCTGGCAACGATTGCTGGGAAACAACACGTCCAGCGCCTGGCCGTTGACCATCCACGGGCGGCCGTGTTCCAGATAATTTTCGATCCAGTACACCGCCTCTTCACCCAGCGGCACCAGCCGTTCCTTGTTGCCTTTGCCTATCACCCGCACCACGCCCTGGCGCAGACTGACGTCGCTGATGGTCAACCCGACCAGTTCGGAGACCCGCAACCCGGTGGCGTACAACACTTCCAGCATCGCCTTATCACGCAGTTCCAGGGGCTGATCGACACAGGGAGCCTGCAGCAACGCATCGACCTGCGCTTCGCTGAGATCTTTCGGCAGCCGCTGCGGCAGCTTAGGTGAGGCAAGCAGCGCGGTGGGATCGTCGGTGCGCATATTTTCACGGTACAAATATTGGAACAGGCGGCGCATCGCGCTCAGCAAACGCGCGGAGCTGGTAGCTTTGTAGCCGCCCTCCACCCGTTCGGCGAGAAACGCCTGCAGATCCAGCGCCTGCGCCTTTACCAGCGAAATGTTTTGTTGGTTCAGCCAGGCGACCAGCGCCTGCAGATCCAGCCGGTAAGAGGCCAGCGTATTCTCTGCCAGATTGCGTTCGAGCCACAGCGCATCCAGGAATTGCTCAATCAACGCATGATCTTGCTGTTGCACGCGGTCCTCTCTTTGTTACGTTTATGCCACAGGCATTATGCCTTAAACCGGTACAAATCGGGTATACTCGACGCAATTCTACCTACGGCAATATAAACGGTTTACACATGAAGATTGGTCTGTTTTACGGCTCCAGCACCTGCTACACCGAGATGGCGGCAGAAAAAATCCGTGAGATTCTGGGTGAAGACCTGGTCGACCTGCACAACCTGAAAGACGTCTCTCCCAAGCTGATGGAAGAGTACTCCATCCTGATCCTCGGCATCCCCACCTGGGACTTCGGTGAACTGCAGGAAGACTGGGAAGCAATTTGGCCGCAGTTGACCACGCTGGATTTGAAAGGGAAAATCGTTGCCATGTATGGCATGGGCGATCAACTCGGTTATGGCGAATGGTTCCTCGATGCACTCGGCATGCTGCACGATCATATCGCCCCGCTCGGCGTGCAGTTTATCGGCTTCTGGCCCATCGACGGCTTCGAGTTCACCAGCCCTAAACCGCTGAGCGCCGACGGCAAACACTTTGTCGGCCTGGCGCTGGATGATGTGAACCAATACGACATGAGTGAAGACCGCATGCAGCAGTGGTGCGAACAGATCCTATTGGAAATGGAACCCCTGCTGTAATGCCTTTGGGCGCGGTTGCCGCGCCCAATTGCTTGCCTATTTCCACAACCGGAAGCGGTTTTCCTCTTCTCCTGCTGGCGTCTCGCCGCTCAAACGTGCCGGGTCGGCCACCTGATACCAGTCCAGCTTGCGCGTCAACAGCATAATCCCCGCCAAAATCGCAAACAGCAGCCCCGCGCCCAGCACCAATGCGTTATCTTCCGACTGCAGCAGCAGGTACAGCACGCCATACAGCATCAGCAGGCTGGCGGCGAACAGCGTACCGCGTAACCGGCCGCGCAGAACCGCACTGAGATAAAAGGCTATCAGTCCACTGCAGGCGAGACTGGCCAGCAGATAGGCAGTGGCGAAACCGAAATGCTCAGAGAACGCCAGCAGGATCAGGTAGAACAGCACCAGCGCCGCACCGACCAACAGATATTGAATCGGATGCACCCGCAGCCCGGTCAGGGTTTCGAACAGGAAGAACGCCATAAACGTCAGGCCGATAAACAGCACTGCGTATTTCACCGCGCGTTCGGTCAGTTGATAGTGATCTACCGGCTCGATCAGGCTGGTGCTAAAAGCCGGCAGTTTGTCTTCGTCGAGGATCCCGTCATCGTAGTGAAAAGCACTGTTGATATTGTTAGCGAACCAGGTGCTGCGCCAGCGGGCGCTAAATCCTTTCTCCGTTACTTTGCGCTCGTCCGGCAAGAAGTTGCCGAGGAAGTTCGGATGCGGCCAGTTGCTCTGCAGCGTCAATTCGCTGCTGCGCCCAAGCGGCACCAATGACAGGCTGCTGGTTCCCGCCAGCGTAAGGGTGAAATCGGCATCCAATCCGGATTTCTGCAGCGAAGCCAATGTTAGCGGAGCATGGATCCCCTGCGGCAACACGTTTACCTGAGTGCCCGGTTCGAAGGTCGTCTGCGACTGCGCGCTGATAAGCGGCGAGATGCTCTTGATACCACGTGAATCACTCAACGAGACCAACAGGAAAGGTTGGCCAATCACGACATTGCTGCGTTGCAGGTCACTCAAATCCGGCTGACCGAATTTCACCTGAAACTTCAGCGGCCCTTGGTACACCTGCGTTTGGTAAATCCCCAGCTTGCGCACTTCCACGTTCGGCTTGCCGTTCACCTGCAGGTTTTCCGGCAGCAGATAGCGATGATGTCTGACCATTTGCACCACTTTCTGCCCCTTATCGTCGGTCTTCTCTTCCCTTTCGGTGAAAGGAATGACAATCAACGGCCCCAAAATACGCTGTGCGCGGCTGGTGCTTTCACTTACCTGCCCCACCACGCTCTGGCGGTAGCCGCTGCGCTCTTCAATCACATTCATTAACTGCGTCACCGGGATAATCATCAAAATCATCAATCCCAGCAGGGTGGCTATTTTCCAAAACAGTACCGATTTCATCATCGCTGCGCGCTCCTTGTAGGTAATGGCGCCACGATAATGGCCTTCGGTGAAAGCAGGATGTGGTTATGTGAAGGGAAAGTGAAGTCAGAGAGATAAGGTGAAAATAGCCGCCACGCCGTGCGGTTGACGATTGTGCAACCGGATAGATCCCCGGTGCAAACGCGCCACTTCCTGTACAAAGCTCAGGCCCAGGCCGCTGCTTTTCGGCTTGTCGGCCCGTGCCAGCGAATAGAAACGCTCGAACACTTTGTCCAACGCGTAATCCGGGATACCGCTGCCGTCGTCGCTGACGGTGATCCGGTAATGGCCTTCATCGCGTTCGCCACGCACGCTGATCGTGCCGCCCGCGGGGGTGAAATCCAGCGCATTGTCGAGCAAATTGGTTAATGCCTGGCCGATCAGTAACCCATCGCCGGTCAGGGTGATCTCTTCTAGAGCGTCTACCTGCAATAAAATACCGCGCCGTACCGCCTGCGCTTCCTTGCCGGCTACCGCCTGACGCACCAACGCCGCCATCGCGATCGGCGCCGGTTCCAGCCCGGGGCGGCTTTCCAGCCGCGCCTGAACCAGCAGCTTGTCCACCAGTTGCTGGATGCGCGTACTCTGTTGTTCGATATTGGTCAGAAAGCGCTGAGCGGTAGCTGGGGGTGGGAACTCCTGCAACAGCTCCGCTGCGCCGCGGATCGCCGCCAAGGGGCTTTTTAACTCGTGGGTCAGAGTGTGCACATACTGTTCGATGTAGGCTTTGCCCTCCAGCTTCACCCGCATGCTTTCGAGCGCCTGCGCCAGTTGCGTCAGCTCATGGCCGCCCATTTTTGGCAGCGGCACGCTTTCACCTTGCGCGACGCCGTCGGCGTAACGCACCAATCGACCAATCGACCGGTTAATCCACCAGACAAAACCCAGACCAATCAGCAATGCAATGCCCAGCAGCAGTGCCCCTGCCCAAAGAATGCGGCGTTCGCTGCGTTTGATCACCGGCGCCATGGTGCTGTTGGGTTTTCCGACGCTAAGCACGCCGATTATCTTGCCTTGCTCCAGCACCGGCGCGGCGACATACATCACCGAGCTGTTTTCATCCTGTGGATCACTTCGCGTACTGCGGGCGCCGTACTGGCCGCGCAGCGTCAGATACACGTCATTCCAGCGAGAATAATCCTGACCCAGTGCCCTGCCGCTAGAGTCAAAAATGACCTTACCCTGCCGATCGGTAAGATAGACATGATATTCACTGCGATCTTTGCGAATACCGGCAATATTGGCGCCAATGGGCCGTTGATTGAGTTGGGCGAATGCCTGCGCCAACTGGCCGTGTGCGACGTCGGTACGCTGCATGTCCAGACGCGCGATTTGCGCCAGCAGGTTGGCGGTATCCACCAGCGTGCCTTCGGTTGCGCGCCGCACGCCAGGCTTCACTTCCTGCACGAAAATGCTCAGCACGAAATAGCCCGCGACCGCCACAATCAGGAAATACCCCAGCAGCAGGCGCAGGCCTATTCTCATGGTTGGCGGCTCACGCTATAGCCCAAGCCACGATGCGTATGAATGGGCGGTTCGCCCGGATCGATCTGACGTAGCTTGGCGCGCAAGGTTTTGATATGGGTGTCGACAGTGCGGTCCAGGCTCTCTTCCGCCTGGGCCCAAACGCTGTCCATCAGCTGTTGACGGGAAAATACCCGGCCGGGCGCCAGCAGTAAGGTTTTTAACAGCAGGAATTCATAGCGGGTCAGCGGTAACGGCTGCTGATGGTAATAAATGGTCGCCGCCGGTTCATCCAGCCCAAAGGGGCCGAAGCTATACAGCGTGGGCTGCTGCAAGCGCTGTTGTTTTTGCAAACGACGTAAAATGGTACGAACGCGGGCGCTGACCTCTCGCGGGGAAAAAGGCTTGGCGACGTAGTCGTCGGCACCGATTTCCAGCCCGATCAGGCGATCGAGCTCGTCGCTGCGAGCCGTAAGAAAAAGAATGGGCAAATCCGCCGCCTGCGACAGCAGACGGCGACACAGTTCAAAACCGTTGATATCCGGCAAGCCGACATCGAGGATAGCCAACGCGGGCGCCCCTTGCGCCAATGCTTGCAAGGCCGGTTCGCCACGTTCGAACCAGCGCACCTGAAAGCCTTCGCTCTCGAGGGTATAAATCAGCGTATCGGCAATGCTGGGTTCATCCTCCACCAGCCACAGCGTCGGCTTCATCAGGGTTCCTCATCATCACTGGCCGGCGGATACAACAGCTGTTGGCGCAAATGTCGCCATTCGGCCTTGGCCATGCTGTCGGAGGCCAACCATAAGCGACGACGCTTTTTCCCCTGCATCGGTTGCAACGTCAGCAGAATACCGAAGCGCAGCATCCAGGGTTGCTTGACCAACTGCCATTCCTGGCCTTGCCAGCCCACACGCTGGTTCTCCAGCAGGCGTAACTCCCCCTGACGCGACGCAATGCGTTTTTGGCTACGTATGCATTCAAACACCACCAGCGTCAGCAACACCAGCCAGATTGGCCCGTAGCCTTCCGGCCAGGGTGAAATCAGGATCAGCAGGATCAGAACGCCATGCGTCAACAGCGAAAGTAACTGGGTGCGCCAGGAAATACGAACATCACATCGCCACTGGGCCACGGTCTTTATTTCGCGTCTGGATCAGTGTCACCATTCTCTGCAGTTCACTGTCCTGCGGAGCGCCATGATTCATCAGCCAGTTGAACAAATCGGGATCGTCACTCTCAAGCAGGCGGATAAACAGCGCTTTGTCTGTGTCATTCAACCGATCGTACTCATATTCGAAGAACGGCATGATCGAGATGTCCAGCTCACGCATGCCACGGCGACAAGCCCAGTGAATACGTGCTTTGTTATTAATATCCATGTTGTTATGACTAACCTCTTTTCAGCGTGGCAACGCCATCGCAGGGTTCAACCGACACACTGTATGGCAACACCGGCGCGATATAATTCCATCAGCCAAAGATCTGTCTGCAAGGGTAACCTTTGGCCGCAAGCCTATAGAGTAACAATTTGACATACTCGCCGGGAAGGACGTTCTCTGCCTAAAACGTAATTAAGCGCTAAATGTCAAAAAAAGCGCTGCTGCAGCGACAAGCGTGAATAACAGTTTGCAAAGCCCGCCGCCTCTTTTACCATGGGGCCAACACACCTTCAGGTAAGCTAACGTTAAGCAGGATCTTACTATGGCGTATAAAATTCCATTTCCACCCCGTCAGCCTTCCGCCTCTTCCCATCTGCCCCTGACCTTAATCTCGCTGGAAGATTGGGCACTGGTGACGCTGAACGGGCCCGACACGGTAAAATACCTTCAGGGCCAGGTGACCGCTGACATCGAAGCGCTGGCGGCGGACCAGCACGTGCTGTGCGGCCACTGCGACGCCAAAGGCAAAATGTGGAGCAACCTGCGTCTGTTCCACCGTGGCGAAGGCTTTGCCTATCTGGAACGCCGCAGCGTGCTGGACAGCCAACTGGCTGAAATCAAAAAATATGCGGTGTTTTCCAAACTCACCATCGCCGCCGATAACGAAGCGGTGCTGCTGGGCGTAGCCGGTTTTCAGGCGCGTGCGGCGCTGACGGGTATTTTCAACAGCCTGCCGGACGCGGAACATCCGGTGGTGCAGGACGGTGAAACCACCCTGCTGCACTTCACTTTACCGGCGGAACGTTTTCTGTTGGTTACCACCGCAGCGGTAGCCGAACAACTGGTCGCCAGGCTGCACGAACAGGCGGAACTCAACGACAGCCAACAGTGGCTGACGCTGGATATCGAAGCCGGTTATCCGGTCATTGACGCCGCCAATAGCGGGCAATTGATCCCACAGGCCACCAATCTACAGGCACTGGAAGGCATCAGCTTTAGCAAAGGTTGCTACACCGGTCAGGAAATGGTGGCGCGCGCCAAATTCCGCGGCGCCAACAAGCGGGCGCTGTACTGGCTGGAAGGCAAAGCCGGACGGGTGCCGCAGCCGGCCGAGGATCTGGAACTGCAGTTGGGTGAAAACTGGCGCCGTACCGGCACGGTGTTGAGCGCCGCCAAACTTGCCGACGGCACGCTGTGGGTACAGGTGGTGTTGAATAACGATCTGGAAGCCGACAGCAAGCTACGCGTGCGCGATGATGCCACCAGCGAATTGGCGATCAGACCGCTGCCGTATTCACTGGAAGCCTAGAGTACCTCCCGGCTTTATCTGGGGGCGCAGCCTGTTGCGCCCCTGCTGACATATCCGTTACTCGTCTAACTCCCCATCGCGTTGCACCAGGTAAATCAGCACCAGAATAATGGTGACAAAGAACCGAAAGGCGTCCGGCACTCCGTTCCATTGTTTCGACATCCACATGCCGAACCATTCGCCCCCCACCGACATAAACCCCACCTGCCAGGTCAGAAAACCGAGCGTCAGACCCACCACCGCCAGTTTTTTCTTTCTGTTGAACGCCACGGCGGGCAGTTTCAGACCACACAGCAGGCGCACACCGCCCACCCAGCAGAGCAGTGCCGTTAGGCTTTCCAAGAAAATAATGCCGATGTAACCGGCATGATGCAGCCAGGGAGACTGTATGGAACGGTAGGTGATGGTGGCATCTGGGAAAATGGTGTCCATCATAAAGACATGACGCACAAAGGCGAAGTTGGAACCGTAATCCGTAATATTGCCGAAAGCCACCAGGGTGGCAAATAGCGCAATCGCGCACACCAGCAGCGCTTTGGATAAGCGAATAATCATATTGATGAGTCCTGAAAGATTAACGTAAACACCGAAGGTGCAAAGTCGGGCTCAGGAATAAACAGAAAAATGGGCTTGCTGGATACCCGAAAGAAACAAGCGCCTCTTTTTTAACTTAAAAGAAACGCTTAATCAACATGATACTAACGCTGCAGGGGTGCACGTCAGACGTAAAGATAAATCGCCATAAAGTGGCACAGACTGCCGCCGAGCACGAAGCCATGCCAGATGGCGTGTCCAAAGCGGAATCGCTTCGAGGCGTAGAAAATCACCCCCAGGGTGTAAACCACGCCGCCGACCGCCAGCAGCGTCACGCCGCCTAAGGCCAGACGCGTCGCCAACTGATAGATCACGATCAGCGACAGCCAGCCCATGGTCAGATAGGTCACCAGCGACAGTGCTTCAAAACGGTGGGCGAACGCCAGTTTGAACAGCACACCCAGCAGCGCCAGGCCCCAGATAACCGCCATCAACCCTTTGGCCAAGGGTGAGTTCAACCCCACCAACAGAAACGGCGTGTAGGTACCGGCAATCAAAAGGTAAATGGCGCAGTGGTCAAACTTTTTCAGCCAATGCTTGGCCTTTTGATGGGGGATCGCATGGTACAGCGTGGAGGCCAGGAACAGCAGGATCATGCTGCCGCCATAAAGACTGTAGCTGGTAATGGCCGTGACATCGGCACCGCTGTCGACCGCCTGCACCAGTAGCAATACCAGGCCGACAATGCCAAAAACCAACCCGATACCGTGGCTGATGCTGTTGGCTATCTCCTCCGCCCACGGATAGGCCGCAGCGGCGATTTTTTCAGTCCCGGCTTTCACTACGCCCGTTTTTCCCATAAAGCACAACCCCTCAAAACGCTCAACATTGTTCGAAATTACCGCAAAGCAGCTTAACTGAGAATAATTTCAGTGTACACGTGTACGCTAAAATAAAACTGTGTACGCGTGTAACCATCGAAATCCCCCGCTCACTGGTCTACAATCGATCCGCTTCAACCCATCTACCTTGAGGTTTACACCATGTCATCCGCTGTACCCGCGTTAGATTTCGGCTCCATGACCCAGGTCATCCAGTTCCTGATGGAAATCGACAAGTTGAAAAGCGTGCAACGCCGCACCAAGGTGCTGGGCACCCAACGCCAGGAAAACTCAGCCGAACACAGTTGGCACTTTGCCGTAGGCGCCATGAGTCTGGCTCCTTACGCCGGTAAAGACGTAGATATTCAGCGGGTGATCCAAATGGCTCTGCTGCATGACATCGTTGAGATCGATGCCGGCGACGTGCTGGTATACGATCTGGCGGCACGTGCAGCGATCCACGATCAAGAGGTTGCCGCGGCACGGCGCCTGTTTGGTATGCTGCCGGACGCTCAACGCGAGTATTTCACCGCTTTATGGCAGGAATATGAAGATGGCGAGAGCGCTGACGCACGCTTTGCGCTGGTGCTGGACCGCACCATGCCGATGCTGATGAACCTGCATAATGAAGGCCAAAGCTGGGTCGAAAACGGCATCAGCCTGGAACAGGTGTTGTCACGCAATACGATGATTGAAGAAGTTTACCCTGAGCTGTGGAAACACCTGCTGCACCACCTGCAGGACGCCCAGCGCAAGGGCTGGTTGAAGTAACTCGATGCAGGCCGGGTGCATCCCTCACCCGGCCCCACCTTCACAGCGGCTTGTGCGCCGTTTCCTTTGCGGCAATCACCGCCCACAACGTGATCAGCAACGCCACCACCACGTAGGCCGAGATCGCCAGCGTGCTGTCGTAGGACTTGAACAGCGAAGCGATAATCAGCGGCGCAAACCCACCGCCGATAATACCCGCCAGCGTATAGGCCAATGACGAACCGGCGTAGCGCACCCTTGTCGGAAACTGTTCGGTGATAAATGCCGCCTGCGGGCCGTACATCGCCGCATGGATCAATAAACCGACCACCACCGCCAGGCAGATCAGCACCGGCTGGCTGCTGTCGAGCAGCACGAAGAACACAAACGCCCATACCATCGCCGCCAGCGCTCCGCCGATATACACCGGCCTGCGGCCAAAACGGTCCGACAGTGCGCCAAACATGGGGACGGTAATCGCGTTGCCGATCGCCCCCAGCATGGTGGCAGTCAGCGCCAGCGGGCGCGGCAGGTTCAGCACCGTGGTGACGTAGGTCAGCGTGAAGACCACCACCAGCGCATAGAGCACGTCGGAGCCGATACGTGAACCGCCGGCAATCAACAGCGGACGCCGATGTTGGGTGAAGACCTCACGGATTGGCGCATGCGTAACGTCCTTCGAAGCTTCCAGTTTCAGAAACGCCGGCGTTTCCCCTACCCCACGGCGCAACCACAGGCCAAACACCACCAGCACCAGGCTCAGCAGGAAGGGGATACGCCAGCCCCACTGTTGGAAATCTTCTGCCGACATCGCCACCGTCACCAGCGTGATCAGGCCGGTGCCAATCAGCGTGCCGCAGGAAGGACCGACCTGAGCAAAGGAGGCATTGCGCCCCCGCTGGTGCGGTTTGCCGTGCTCCATCGACAGCAGTACCGCACCGGCCCATTCGCCTCCCAACGCAATCCCCTGAATAAAGCGCAGCGTCACCAACAGCAGCGGGCTCCAGATGCCCCAACTGGCGTAACCGGGCAACAGCCCCATCAGCGCAGTAGTCACGCCCATGATCACCAGCGTCGTCACCAGCACAAAGCGCCGTCCCAGCACGTCGCCGAGATGACCGAACACGATGCCGCCAATCGGCCTTGAAACGTAACCGACCGCATAGGTGGAAAACGCCAGAATGGT
The DNA here is from genome assembly GCF_024809915.1 of Serratia sp. BIGb0234. NCBI lineage: Bacteria > Pseudomonadati > Pseudomonadota > Gammaproteobacteria > Enterobacterales > Yersiniaceae > Serratia > Serratia sp. BIGb0234. The sequence goes on along the minus strand of NZ_JANUEI010000003.1, from coordinate 585,025 downwards.
ACCCACCAGCGGGTCGAAAGACGGGAAAAATACGTGATTGAAAATCAGCGCCGCCATGATGTTGTAAACGGTGAAATCGTACCATTCCAACGCGGTGCCGATAGAGCTGGCGGCTGCCAGCCTGCCGGTTTTCGGTGGGTGAGCGGCAGAGTCGTCAGCGGACAGGTTCAAGGTCGGCGTTTCGGTGGTTGAAGTGCTCATGATGACAGCTCCTGAGTGGTCAGTTGCCAGCCAAGGGCATAATGCAGGGCTTCGGCAGCGGGGATTTTCAGTTGGCGGCAGGCCAGTTCACTCAGCCGCTGGCCAGCCTCGGCGCTGCTGCTTTCGATCAGCAGCATCGGCAACAGATGGCGATTCTCACGCGACTCTTTCGGCAACGGCGAACTGAGCTCTGCGTCCGGCGACAGCAGGCTACTGCGCACAAAGCCTGGTTGCTCGGCCAGCAGAGCCCCCAAATGGCTGATGCTGGCTTTCAATACCCCCGGTTGCGCCGGTGCGAGGTTAACGATAGCCAGGTAACTGCCGCAGCCCTGACCGGTCACCGCCTCCACCGCACACACCCGGCGCATCGGGTCACGCATTTTATCGAGGCTCGCCACCGACCAGGGCGTTTGCTGGGTAAACGCAGCGCGGTAGGCCGCTGAGGTAAAACTGGCCAGTGATTCGGTTTTGTACAGGCCAAGATATTTACGCCCGCCGTGCAGCGCCTGATAACGGGTGCCCGACAAAAAACCAGGCACCCGTACTCGCTCTTCCACGTGCTCGCGGTCGTACCACTGATTGAAATCCGCCTCATCCTGCGTGGCGATATCTGTTGCGACAAACAGCATTCCGTTCGGGGAACCGGTCATGGGGACTCTCCTGTTAGCTCAAAGTAAAAATCACGCGCCGGCGAGGCAGCGTTCGATTGCCAGCGCCCACCCAAGCAGCGCTTCGTCATGCAAAGGCAGTGCGGCCACCATCAGGCCAACCGGTGCCGCATCGGCCTGCTGGCACGGCAGTGACAATGCACAGCCGTCGAGGAAATTGATCACCGAAGGATTACGCAGCACGGCGCCATTGATACGGAAATAGGCTTCTTCATCTGCTTCCAACTCGGCAAGGGTCGGGGCAACGAAGGGCACCGTCGGCATCAGCAACGCATCGAATCCTTGCACTGCGGCACTCACCCGCCGCTGCCAATCGGCGCGCTGTGACCGTAATTGCTGCAGGTTGTTTTCATCCAGCGTTTGGCCGCGACGAATGCGTGACAGCACCCGGGGGTCATAAGCATCGGCATGTTCGGCAATCAACGCCCGGTGCCAGTGCCAGGACTCCAGCGCGCTAAAACCGCCGTCGGCATTGATCGCCGCCAGCTCGGCGAACTCCTGACAGGGAATAAATTCAATTTGCGCCCCAGCCTGCGTCAAACGTTGCAGGCTGAGATGAAACGCGGTGGTGACCTCCCGATCCAGGCCATCCAGCACCAGGGTTTGCGGGACGGCGAAGCGTGCCTGACTCAAATTTTTCTGCTGCGGTTGCAGCGGCCGATCGGCGATTGCCGTATCCAGCGCCAGGCACCCGGCAACGTCATGAGCAATTACGCCTATCGAATCCAGTGAAGGGGAAAGTGGCAGCAGGCCGCCGCTGCTAATGCGGCTGGCGGTGGGCTTATAGCCGGTCAGGCCGCAGAAGGCCGCCGGGATCCGCACCGAACCGCCGGTGTCGCTACCTATCGAGCCGAAGCACATGCCGTCGCTCACCGCCACCGCAGCCCCCGAGGACGAACCGCCGGGAATACGACGAGCGCTGCGATCCCAGGGATTAGCGGGCGTGCCGTAGTGGGGATTGATCCCCAGCCCGGAATAGGCAAATTCGGTCATGTTGGTTTTGCCCATCACCACCGCGCCCGCCTGCAACAAACGCGCCACCACGGCGGCATGGGCATTAGCCACTGGCGCACTGGCCAGTACGCGCGACCCGGCCGCGGTGGCTTCCCCTGCAACATCAAACAGGTCTTTGACCGACACCGGTACGCCGTCCAGCGCCGACAACGGGTTACCCGCGGCACGCCGCCGATCGGCCACCAGGGCCTGCTCCTGAGCCCATTGAGCATACACATGAGTAAAGGTGCGCCGCCCCTCTCCCTGCTCGTCCGCAATTTTCAACAATGCGTCAGCGGTTAACCGCGCGGCGGTAAATTCGCCGTTGGCCAGGCCTGAAGCGGCCTGGGATAACGTCAGCTTTTTCATCAGGCCACCACCGGCAGCTCAATGCTGCTGTAATGGTGGCTGATGGTCCGCCCCAGCACTTCATCCACCAGTTCCATACGGAATTCGGTCGCCGGCCGGATGCCGCCAATCGCCGCCACCGTACCGCAGGCCATCGCCAGACCGTCTTGCGGCTGCGGCACTGTCAGCCCACTTTCCGGTAACTGTTGGCCGCTCAGGTAGCGATCCAGCAGATCGCCCGGAGTACGCAGGCTGGCCAGACGGCCCTGCTGATAGAGCTGGAATTCGCCGTTTTCCTTGATCCACGAGCGCAGGATCAACGAGTCCCAGTGCGCGATCACCTCACGCAACGGCCAGGCGGCACGAGCCACCGGCTTGACGCAGAGCTGTTTGGACAGGGCCACGCTGTGCGCCTCCAACTGACGATCGGTATGATCCGAGGCCAGCGAGACATACAATTCACCGCGATGTGTGAAGATCAGCGGTTCCGCTTCGCCGGAGCTGGCATTGCCGATAACTTCAATACGTTCGCTCTGGCTAAGCTGGTTAACCGCCACCCGGTAAAACAGAGGAATTGCACTGGGTTGGGGCACGCCGAGCTCGGCCAGCTCCCTGATATGGTGCAGGATCGCCTCGCGATCCCGGCCGGTCCAGCCGGCAATCACCAGGTGATCGATCTCGACATCCAACACCCCAGTGCCGCTGGATTCGGGTAAAGTAAAGGTCAGTCTCATGGCGTTTGTGCCTCTTTGGTTAAAATACTGTGAAATTTCACTATATCTTTAGTTACCAAATAAGCGATTTCCGTGCCATGTTTTTGTGTACTATGTCTAAAAACTTTCGTCTTGCAGGAGCAGAACGTGATGACCCTTGACGCAGAGAGCCCGGAACTCCCGACGGCAGAGGAAGCCGGGCTGTCACTGAATGAACTCGCCTACCGACGCTTTAAGCAGGCGCTGGTGACGTTAAGTTATAAACCTGGTGAATATCTCAATACCGCTCAGGTGATGAGCGAGCTGGACATGGGCAGAACGCCGATCAATCAGGCGATCCACCGGCTGGCCAATGAAGGATTGCTGCAGGTGATCCCGCGTAAAGGGGTGATGGTTGCGCCGCTTTCGATGGATGATGCGCTGGAATTGATTGAAGTACGTTTGGCCAATGAAATGCTGTGTATGCGGTTGGCGAGCAAGAGAATTACGGCCCCCCAGATCGCCGAGCTTACGGATCTCAATCAACAAATCGAAGCCGCCAGTCAGCAACGCGATCGAGTAAAAATGATGACGTTGGATCATCAATTCCACCAGCAGTTGGCGCAAATCGCCGGTAATAATATGCTGGCCGACATTCTGAGCGTACTGCATGCCCGAGCACAGCGCTTTTGGGCCAGCACGCTATCACGCGAAGGCCACATGCGAGAGGTGATAGAGGAGCATCGGGCGATTATCGCCGCACTGGCCGCGCAGGACGATGATGCAGCCGCCAATGCGGCGCAGGCGCACATACTCTCATTCCGCAGTGCGCTACTGCACGAAGGATAAGCCACCGTTTCGACTACCTTGCATCCATGGCTGACGCGCAGAACGTTGTCATGCAAACATTTCGCCCTGTGAGCGTTTGCATGACATTTTATTAGGTATCTATATCACCTGTATTCATCCGAGAGTTACCGCCCGTTTTTATTAGCGGAGTAGCTGTTCTGGAAAGAATAAATACGAAATTATTAAATAGGAAATAATCACCAAAATTACAGGAAACTTCGAATTATTGTTGATTTATTCACATCATAAAATTAATAGGCCGCTACCTTGCTAATCTGCATTTTTGCACTTAAATGAAGGTGGGTTTCATTATTTTATCTGGGGATAATACACATGAATTTCATATCATTACAACGTGATGTCGCCGCACTTTATTTCGGTGTTTTAGGTAAGCATGCTGACAGGGCAACTCTCGAATACTTCGCAAAAAAACTGCATACCGGAGAGCTAACCGCCTCCAGCATGGCCAACGTTTTCATCAACGCTGACGACGGAAAAGCGCGGCTAGCCGCACTCGATGATGCTGAAAAAATTCAATATATTTATCATAATACCCATAGCGTCGCCGCCAATGAAGAACAACTTTCTGCGCTGCAGGCACAGCTTGATAGCGGTGTAACTTTAGGCCAACTTACCTCCAATATGGTGAACTCATTACGTGGCTATGAGGGTGATGACCCTGCTGTGTTATCCCAGCAAAAAACGCTGGAGACGACCATTGAGCAGACTTTATTCCCATCCTATACTGGAAATATTTCTGGTTATTCCGGTGCCGCAGATGTTCAGGCTATTTATTATGTATTGCATTCCGCCATGGTGGCTGACGGTATAAATTTCTGGGGTCATAAACTGGAAGAAAGGCCCGGCGACATAAATAAGATTGCTGATCTATTTGTTAATACTAGAGATTATTTAACATCATTAAACAACCACGACTTCATAAAAAGAATTTTTGAGGAAACGTTTAAGAAGACAGCAACGGAAAGTGATATAAACAAATACATTATAGGTTTGAATAATCATACATTAACCCGCGGCGACACTGTCGTCAACATGATAAATGATATTCGCAACGATACATCCAGTGAAAATTCCGCTGCAAAAAAACAATTCCTGTCAGCCACTCATGTATATCAACCAGGTGAATTACCTGAGAATAAATATTTAGAAACTGTAGCTTCACTTTATTATGGAATTACGGGGTATACGATGAATGCCGCTACGCTAGAATCATACAGTAAACAGCTGGCTGCCGGTTTAAGCACAGCAGATCTACTACGCGAACTAGCCAAAACCCCAGTATTTTCCGAGGCAGTATATTGGGAGCAAACCTATCACCAATTATTTAACACCACACTAAGCACCTTCGTTAAGGATCAAATCTGGGAAAAAAGCGGTAAGGATGCCTATGTAGCAAACAGCATCTTAATTGAAACCTTCTTGAATTTTGAAGCCGGCGAGTATAATCGAGGGTGGGTATACAACGCCAAGAGCTATGAAAAAATCGCCGATACATTAGGATACACAAAAAATGCTGTACTAACTATAGATAATAATGGCAAACTGGTCGGTGACATTAATCACCAAAGTCAACATACGCTCACAAATGTCGAGCTCTACGCATTAAGAAATGCTGAAATTAAAATAAATATTGAAACAGAAATTCCGATTTACTTTCTACCTAACATTGAATTACTCAGAGTCACCGGTGACAAAAAAGGCACTTTAGATTTCAGTAAAAATAAAACCCATGCCGATAACCCGATAAATATCATCATCGAGAACACGCATGTCTCATTTATTGGCTCCGATGGAGAAGATAGAATATTCATCGCACCCAACGCCGATATGATCAACGCCAAGTCAGAAATTCAGATGGGCCAAGGCGTCGATTGGTTACTCTGGCAGGGTAACGCCACCGCAGGTGGCGCTAATACTGTCAGCAAGGACTTTAAAGCCAGTGGTTCTCTTCTCGAAGAGGATAACAATCATAACAATATGATTTCTGCTAATTTTCTGACCAAGGATATTTATCTGACAACGGCAGAGAACGGTAAAATAAATGGCACGATAGAAAGCAATATCAACAATTTTTCGTATTTCCAAGTGATAGACCTGGCCAACTACAAAGGAACCGGCTCCATTTATCTTGATGGTCATCTGGTGGCGACAGAAGGGAAAAACGTTTTTGACATCGGTGTCATACGCTCGCTTGCCAGTATCCATAATACCCAATACGCCAACGTTGACCACTTAACACAGGCTTCCCGCCCCCCCAGCAGCTTCTGGAAATATGCAACCGGTGATTCTGGTTTGGCTTTAACCGGCTTCGCGGACAATGTCACAGTGATAAATATGCCAGTAGACGAATGGGGGCTGACTTACAGTTTCCGAACGCTCAGCGTACTGGGCGACGCCACGGCTAATAGCAAGGTTCATTTTAATTATCTGTATGACGATCGTTATATGCGCACTACCCCAGTGATGACAATTAAATTCAATGGTGAACATATCGATAAGATTGATGCTGGAACTTTGAGTTTTTCTATAAAACAATATCAGAGCCCTGATCCTGCATACAGTATTTACGGATATATCAATATCGAGTCAAACGGTTCGGCTGAAAATACTCTGCGGTTAGCTGGCGATCAAAATTCGATTGGGGCTGTCAGCATTTCCGGAAACAAGCAACTTAACTTGATCATCAAAAACGATTTCAGCAACCATTTGACTCGCATCGATAATTCCGACACCCCAGTCAATCTTCTGGTTGAGAAAGGGGGCACAGGTGGCGGAGCGCTGTATGAGCTTTTGAAATCATCTTCTTTAAAATACGCAACGATAGTCAGTGAGCTTTCTGGATACCAGCTCAATGTGGTTGGTTCGACAGAACATGACACATTTAACATTCAGGGAAACACGACTATCACACGTGAGATAAACAATCAATCTGACAGCGACACTATTATTTTTAAAGAAAGTAACATTAATAACATGGTCACGATCAAAGCTAAAGAGTCAAGTGGTGATACCACCCCAACAATCCATAATGATGATAAATTTATTGTGGGTGATACCTCCAACCCATGGATATTTTCCACTCAGGGTGACTACGCTATGACCCGCTATGGCGAATATTCGTTACGAGAGGCGGCTGCACTGTTTAACTCACTGGATTTAAGCCCTACTGCCAATGCGTTTGACTTGTTCAGTAAAACACTGTCGGTGGCAACCCATGGCGCCAGTGAAACTTCACTAAGCCAAGTTGGCGTACTGAAACTCGACAATAACAGTTTTGTCATTATTGATAGCAATAATAACCATTCCTTCGATAGCAATGACATCGTCTTTTCACTGGGGAACATGACCGTCAGTGACACCCTAAAACTGGCACATTATACCCCGCCGAAAATTGAAGTCAGCGGAGTAGCTGAGATGCCCCAGGAATCTATATTGATTGGCTAGCTTCCTAAAAACAGGGAAAGAATATTCCGACACGCTTTCCCTATTATTTCATCAGCGGCCGCCGGCGGCTTCAATAAAGCTGCCGGTGACGTAAGAAGCGGCATCGGACAGTAACCAGACGATGATTTCCGCCACCTCTTCCGGGGTGCCGCCACGCTGCATCGGCAGGCTGCTTTTTACCCGATCAACGCGCCCCGGCTCGCCGCCGCTGGCATGCATTTCGGTATAAATCAGCCCTGGCCGCACGGCATTTACGCGGATGCCCTGCGCAGCCACCTCCAGCGCCAGCCCGGTGGTAAGCGTGTCTACCGCCCCTTTGGAGGCGGCATAGTCGATGTATTCTCCCGGAGCGCCGAGGCGCGCGGCAGCGGAAGAGACATTGACGATCGCCCCGCCCTGGCCGCCATGACGCTGCGCCATGCGCTTCACCGTCTCACGGCAACAGAGAAAATAACCGGTAACGTTGGTACTCAATACCTTATTGATGCGCTCGGCGGTCAGTTGCTCAATCCCCGTCTGCTGACACAAGATACCGGCGTTGTTAACCAGCGCGCTGATCGGGCCAAGGCCGACATCCAGTGCATTGAACATCGCCACCACCTGATTTTCATCGGCGACATCCGCCCGTAGTGCCAGTGCACGACCGCCCATGGCTTCAATTTCCGCCACCACCTGCGCCGCCGCGGCCTCATCTTTCAGATAGTTAACGCCCACCGCATAACCCTGTCGGGCCAATAACAACGCCGTGGCGCGGCCAATGCCGCGGCTGGCGCCAGTAACCAATACAACTTTCGTCATGTCGTTCCTTTCTCTGGTTGGGAAGTCAGAAACTGTAGCTGGCGCTCAGGAAGGCGATGCCGGCCGTTTTTTTCTCGACGATCGGGCTTTTGGCCGCGTCGCCCAACAAAGTATAGAGACTCACACCGCCCTGAAAGGCAATTTCTGGCGTCAATTGGTAGTTCAGCACGCCGGTAAGCGTGGCTTGCTTAAAGCCGCTACCCGGTCGATACGCGGCGAATGACGTTTGCTTCGCCTGTTGCTGCGTCACGCCAAAATAACCACGCTGGTAACCCTTGTTGGCCCAGGTGGTGCTCAAATCGGTTGAAAACGTCAATGCCTCGCTCAGCGGATAAACTGCCGCGATACCCAGATCGACGTATGCAGTATGCCCCAGGTCCTCATCCCCATAACGCCGTGCTTTGGTGGCCTGCATTCCCTTAACGTAAGTGCGAAAAGGGTCAAATTTATAGCTCAGCTCAATACCGGCTTCAAAAGCGCCACCCAAATCGCCCATGCCTTTCAGCCGCTTGTTGTGACCCCGCAGCGTTTTCACCTCTTCATCACGTCCACCGTCATAACCAGCCAATAGGGCTATACCGAAGGGCCCGGATAACGGCAGCTGCCAGCGAGCACCGTTTTGCAGCCCGAGGCTGAAGTCACCCCAGGCAGACTTCTCGTAACCGGCCTCAATATCGTACAGCGGCACCGCACTGTAGTCGGAAGCTCCCTGATAGTCCGGCGCCACGGCCATGCCGCCGCTGAATTTCAATGACGCCTCTGCGCCATCTTGCGTAAGCCCCTGCAGAGGGAATAACACCAATAACGTGGCCGCGGAATAACCCAGGGTATTTTTCACCGTATCTGCCTTATTATTTAATAAAGGGTTGTAGCGCCACCAGGCGCCGCAATTGTTTTTTAATGCGTGGTTTTAAGCTTTTATAAAAATCCGATGACTCCGTATGCTGAATAAGAGGCAGGGTGGGTAACAATGGGCCGCCACGATCCCCATCTTGCGCATCGACGTGGAAAGACAGCATGGTCAATACCAACAATAAACTTGCGCCTAAGCGGGCAGCCTTCATTGAAAGATTGTCGATACGCATTTTTTCCACCTGAATGATTTATTCAGAGTCGAGCGTACTTGAAAAAGGACGGGGCTCCCTTAACGTCAAATTAATCCCAGATTAAGGTTTGCTTAAGAAGGAGCGAACAAACGGGATGACGTCGTTGTCTTCCCCTTGCGGTTGTAGTTATATAGCCGCCAGCGCCGTGACATAAACCGGATATCAAGTGAACATATTGCTTGTGGAAGACGATCTGCAATTGGGCAAAGCCCTGTGCCGTGCTTTGGAGCTGGCCGGGTTTGATTTGTGCTGGGTGCGGCTAGTCCATGATGCACAACATAAATTGTCTGAGGGCAGCTTTGATTTAATGCTGCTGGATCTCACCCTGCCAGACGGCGATGGCTTGAAAAAACTGATCGAATGGCGCGCTGCCGGCCAAAATATTCCGATCATTATTCTCACCGCCCGTGACCGCATTGAAAGCCTGGTCAACAGCCTGGATTCCGGCGCAGATGATTTTCTGGCAAAGCCTTTTGCCCTGCCTGAGCTGATATCCCGCGTAAAGGCGGTAAACCGGCGCATGGCGGGGTTTGCCTCCCAAACCTGGAGCCTGGGCAACCTGTATCTGGACCCGATGAACCACCAGGTTACGCTGGACGACGAACTACTGCTGCTGTCGAAAAAAGAGTACCGCCTGTTGCACGAACTGATGCGTTGCGCCGGTACCGTGGTGCGTAAGGCCGCCCTGGAACAGCGTCTGTTCGGCAATGGCGATAATGTAGAAAGTAATTCTCTTGAGGTGCACATGCATAATCTGCGACGAAAAATTGGCAAGGAGAGAATTATTACCGTACGCGGCATAGGGTATTTATTGAAAAAAGAGTCTCAGGGATGATTAGCTTCAAATCCTTTTTCATGCGAACCATTGTTTTCCAGGTAATGGCCATACTGGTGCTCTGGGGAATATTGCTGGGCTGGGTAAAATACCTTTATTATCCAGATGCTGAAAAGTACCTGGATAATCAGCAACGTATTGTCGCACAAGGCATCGCCAATATTCTCGATAAGACTGATATCACCGACAAAAATTACACCGATATCATTAAAGATATCGAAGTCATGTATATCGACTCGATTAAAAACGGTATGCAAGACGAGATAGATTATCGCCCGTTATTCGTTGTTTACGACAGCAGTAATCGGATGATCTACGCCTCGCCGCAACAGGACAAAGCATTATTCCTGCCCCCTTCAGTGCTGTCCGGCACCATCAGTTACGCCAACGTGAAGTGGCATATCGCCGGCAGTTGGAGCGATAAACAAAAATATCGGGTGATTGTCGGCGAATCCTTTGACAACCGGACCACCATTTTCGGCAATCCGGCGGAAAGCACCGCGATCCCTTTGCTGGTGATCCTGGCGGCGATCATTGTCACGCTGCTGATCACCGCCTACTTCAGCCTGCGGCCGCTGCGGCAAATTGCCCGTACCATCTCTGACCGTAAACCAGGCAATTTATCGCCGATCAATGTACGCGCGCAGTATCAGGAAATTCGGCCTGTGGTGCTGGAAATCAATAAGCTGATGACGCGTATCGACGCCGCCAACCAGCGGGAAAAACGCTTTATGGCGGATGCCGCCCACGAACTGCGCACCCCGATTGCCGCCGTGCTGGCACAGCTGCACCTGCTGACCCAGGTGGCGGATAAAACCGAACGGCAGGAAATTATTGGCGACATGCAACAGGGGCTGGATCGCGCCGCATCGCTGTCGCGCCAGCTGATTGATCTGGCCAAGCTGGAGTCGGAAGACTTTCCGCTCAAGATTGAAGCAGTGGATATCTACGCAGAAATCAGCAAATGCATTGCTCAACACGTGCCCTACGCAATGGAGAAGAACGTTGAGCTTTCGCTCGAGGGCAGTGAAAACGTGGTGATCGATACCGATCGCCATTCGCTGATCACCATCTTTACCAACCTGCTGGAAAACGCCATCAAATACGCACCGCCCGGCGGCAGGATCGAAGCCAACATCCGTTCGTTGTGCCCCTTGGGCTGCTATATTACCCTGCGTGACAATGGCCCCGGCGTGAGCCGGGAATACCAAAAACGCCTGTTTGAGCGTTTTTATCGCGTGCCTGGCGTCCAGCAGACCGGTAGCGGCCTGGGGTTGGCCATTGCCAAAAACCTGGCCGATAAAATCGGGGCGCAGCTAAGGATCACCGAAGGGCTTGATGAACGCGGCATCGGGTTTGTCATCGACCTACCGGAAAGTTACCTGATACCGACGGAGAACTAACCCCCCATGACCGATCCCATTTTACTGCAGCAGCACCAGCTTGATGCGCTGTGGCAGATCGACCGCAGTGAAATTATTGATACTCTTTATCGCCTGCAAGACGGGGAGTTACAGCCTTACAGTGACTATTACGATGTACGCGGCTGGGATCCACACGATCGGGAAACCTATACGCCGATCCATGAACAATGCTTTGCCCGCGGCGGGGCATTTTTCGCCCTGTTCGAAAAAGGTCAGATTGTCGCTGCTGCGGCGGTAGATACCTTGCCACGCGGCCCGCAACAGGACTTGCACCAACTGCTGTTTTTCTACGTCGGTGCCGCCCAACGCGGTAAAGGGCTGGGCAAAATCCTGTTCCGCCGTTGTCTGCAGCAGGCCAGAAAAGGCGGGGCTCAGGGACTGTACGTCTCCTCAATCCCCAATAAAAACACCGTGGATTTCTACCTGTCGCAGGGCTGCCAGGTGATTGATCAGCCGGATGCAGAGCTGTTCGCCCGCGAACCGGAAGATATCCACCTGGTTTGCTATTGCCGCTAGCCGCCTATTGGGCAATACGGATCACCGAACGCACGTCGCTTTTCTTGTTCAGATCCCAGACTTCAGCGATCTCTGATAAGCCGTGCTCCTGGGTTTCGACCGAAATCTGCCCTGCCGCCGCCAATGCCAGGATTTCGCTGGCATATCTTTTCATTTCAGCCACCGGCGGGAAGTTGCCGGTGCCGCTGCCCATGATTTGTAGTTGATTACTGCGCAACACCGCCGCCGGCAGTCGGATATCCGGCCCGGCCATCGATCCGACGTTGACCAAACGTATGCCGCGCCCACCTGCGTAGGAAGACAAATCGTGGTTGTTAAGCGTCGCAAGCAAGGCTTCGGTCGCTGCCCCCCAGATATAATCGACAATCACCTGATAGCCATGCGGCCCCGCTGCGGCGGCGAAAGCCTGTGTCAATGCAGCCCCTTCCAGTCCAAGATCGACCGTAGCATCAACGTCCAGCGCATCCAGCACGCTCTGGCGGCGACCGGCTGCGACAATTCGTCCCGCCCCCGCCTGACGTGCAGCCGCCACTGCCAGCTTACCTGACGTCCCGGTCGCGCCAACAATCAGCACCGTTTCACCGGGCTGTAACTCGGCACGCCAGTGCAGTGGCAGCCAGGCAGCAAACGCTGGGTTAATCAACGCGGCGGCGGTAGCATCATCCACGCCTTTCGGCACCGGTACCGTCCAGGAGGCGAGGCTACGTTCTGCCAGCGCACCGTGCGGTTGGCGGAAGGAGGCAAAATAGACCCGTTGACCGTCCGGCGCGTAGCCAACGCCATCGGTGCCGGGCACGATCGGCAAGATCTTCGGGCTTGAGTAATGCGTTCCGGCCACTATGGCGCGATCCAGTTGTTTGATGCCGGCCACGCTCACCGCGATCACCGTTTCCCCTTCACGCGCTACCGGTTCGTCGATATTGCCAAACACCGGTGCCTGCCCTAATGCGTTTACGATTGCTGCTCTCATCATGGATCCTCACGCCGTTCAGATGGCCCTGCGGCGATAATTGAAAAGGGACACTGCATCATGCCGTGTCCCTTGATAATACATCTAGCCGAAAAGTGTTATTGAAATTCGCTCAGCGGCAAGCTGGTTTAAACATCAGAAGCGCCAGGTCACGGCAACGTTACCCTCTAATGAATGACTGCCCTGGCGTAACAGTTCGCTGGAAACGCCGGCGCCCAAAGAGACCGCCTGGTTGAGTTGATACTGCACACCGGCCTGTGCGGCCAACGTATCACGCCCGGCCAAGGTGCTTTCGCTATCAAAGGCAGAGGCGTTATACCCCACAAATTGAGCGCGCTGGGTCACCTTGTTGCTTAACAACTCATGCTGCCAACCCAGGCGCAAAGTGGCGGACAATGCCTGTGAGCCCTGCAACGGCTGCTGGTACAGTGCCTCCACGCCGAGCGTGCTTTGCAGCGAGTCGGCGTAACGCCCCTTAATCTGCAGCGGCGCGGTACCGAACCCGGACTCTTTGATTGTGCGATGAGTAGTCGCGGTATAGTCCAGCGCCGCGACCGGGCCGAGGCTGAAGGTATCGGTTAACGCAAAATGATAGCCGCCACCCAAGGTCAATGACCCATTCCAGGCCGTCCAGTGACTTTTGCTGGTACCGCTGATGCCGGCAACATCAAACTGGCGCTTCATCTGATTATCCTCCGCCCCTATGCGGCCCAGACCGTAGGCGAAAGGCCCGGCCATCACGTCCTGCGCATAATTGAACTGCAAGCCAACATCAAATGAGGTGCTGTTCGTACGTGCCCGATCGGCGCTTTTGGCATTGACCGTTTGCCCGCCGACCGCCGCGTGGAACCCGGTGGTCAGGCCCGCTACCAGCCCGTTACGTTTCTCGGCACCGAACAGCACGCCATAACGCGATGCGTTGTAACCGGCGATATTGCCCGTATTATTTTGCCAATTGCCACCGCCGTAAGGCAGAGCAAAGCTGATCCAATCTGGCTCGTCGCCGGTGGGTGCCAATGTCAGATTGCGTTCCGGCGCAGTCAATGCCCGGGTTAACTGGCGTTCGCGGTCAAATGAGGTCTGAATCAGGCTGTTATAAGCCGACGGCTCCAGTTGAGCCAACGCGCGATTCACCTGCCGGCCTTCGGGGCTGGAGAAGTCCAGCGCGGTCAGTAACAACCGCAGGTCATCCCCCGCCGTAGCCGCAGCATGGGCTAACGCCAGACCCACATTTCGTTCATTCGCAGTCTGCGCGTACTGGCTGTAGGCCGATACGTCACGGGTTGCGCTGATTTGATATTGCCCGGCCTCCAGTGGCACCACGCGGAAACTCAGCGTCGGTGATGGTGCCTGAACGCTCAGTTGATCGAACTCACCGTTAACCTGGCCCAATTGCAGCAGGGAAGCACTGTTGATCTGCCAGTCCGAGGCATACCAACCTTTGACCGGCAGCAGCTCCAGAGCCCCGCCCAGGTTGGATTTACCGCTAACCTGGAGCTGATCCCCCTGCCCCAGACCGTCAAACATCAGTTGCAGGCGCCCTTGTGACCCTTGAAGATAATTGCCGTCGATCGAAAGTTTGCCAAAAGGAGACCCGGTGGTGAGTAAGCCGTTGTTGGTGAACAGCCCGGCATCCGACAGCCCATAGCGACTATTACCCGCCAATTGGGCGCCCGGTTGGATATCAACGCTATAGACCTGATGGTCGCCGTTCAGCGTGGTTTTCCCGCCTTCGGCCACCAGCGCAAGGTTATCCTTGCCGCGGATATTGCCGTTATAGGTGAAATCAAAACTGTTATCCGCCACCTCAGTGACCCGCCCCTGCGCATCTGGCTGCAGGCCGAAGGTTAAGCGAGTGAGGCGAGCCTGGTTATTTTCGTCCCGTTGCGCATAATCGGAAATTATGTCGCCCTGAATATCGGCGCCGCGCATCAGGTTAATCGCACCGGCCAATGCATTCACCGACTGGTAGATGGCCGCTTTGGCCCCTTTCAACGAGCCGGTGATATCGAAGTTAGACACCAGCGGCACGGCGCGGTATTGGGACAGGTCGACCCCAGCCCACCGCCAAATATACGATCCACGGTATTCGGTTTCATTACCCAGCAGGTTGTTGCCGAAATCCAGCCTGGCGGCGATGCCTTCTTTACCGGTCGCTTCCAGGCTGCCGCGTTGAATAATGCTGTGGCTATCTCCGTAAGCCACCAATAAGCCGGTGCCGTAATCGCCGTTGGCCTGCACCCGCACGCCAGGTGCAATACTGAGCGTATTCCCTGCGCCATCAATTCTGATACCTGCAGCGGCAACACCATCCGCCAAAATATCGCCGCGCTGCTCGACCCGATTATTACTGCCATAAATGTGCAACCCGACACCCCGGGCTGCGGTATTGGCCTTGCCGTCGATATACCCAGTACCTGCGGCGTTGCGCGCAAAATATCCCTGCGGGTTAACCACATTCAGACCACTGCCGTACACCGAGTGACCAAAGAAGTTACGGCGGTCGATGCCGTACCCCATGTCCTGCAGCAGCGCCAGCTCGGCTTCCATCATTATGGTGTAATTGCGGTAGTCTTGGTGGCTCATCAAGCTGCGATCCAGTTCAATGTGGGACATGTAATCATCATCCAGATCGCCCAGCACACCGAGAATACGCACCGGAACACCCGGCATGGCGCCTGCCAATACCTCCTTGACGTGGCTACCGGCGAAATAACCCCGATCCTTGCGTACGTCAAAGGCCGAAGGGTCGTCCGGCCCCTCACACTTAGTACACAAGATAGCCTGCCCCGGCTGTGCAGGGTTGCCATTGTCATCAAACAGGTGTGAACTCCAGCTACCGAACGTCGGACCAAACTGGGTCACACCATCAGCCACACCGGCATCAGCGCTGATGCCTAATGCATGAGCTATTTCATGAAAAATGATGACTTCCAGATCGGCACGGTGATCGGTGGGGATCAGTGCTGGCGAAGCCTGGCCAGGGGTAAAATCCATTTTCCCGATCTGGACGACGGCATGGGCACCGCTGTTCAATTCGCCGGCATCCTGGCCCTGCAACACTGCCTGAAGCTGGGTCAGGCTAAATGCGGCATCACTGACGTCTGGGCTCATCGCTCCCGCATTCTCGTCGTCAAAGGTGCCGACGTTGATTACGCCCGGCAATTTGCCTGGCAGGGGTTTGATAATATCGGCCCAGCGTTGCGCGGCGCTGATCACCTGAGATTTTTTAGCATCATCCAACACCCGGGTGGAGTGTTTTGGAACGCCATCATCATTTAAATAACTGCCATCGGTTGGACCGTAGAAATTCAGTTTAAACACCGTTTGGCCGCTGTTATTCCGAACGTCATAAGTCTCAATTGCCTGCGCGGAACACAAGGGTAAAGCCGCAACGATTGCGATAGCCAACTTTTTCATAGTGCACTCCCTGTCAGTAAATCTTCCCTGCAAAATAGTTTGCTGATGACAATTTAGCCGCAGGGGTTTAAACGGAAAGTAAACTGGAGAGAGTCTTAAACGATCGGGGTAACAAAATGCAGAAAAATAAAATAACCAGTAATTAATCAAATATATAAGCAAGAAAACTCTCAGGGTTTAGCCATAAAAAAAGCAGCGCATAATGCGCTGCTTCCTGATGGCAAACCTCGCCGAATAAACTTATTCGTAATCGCTCATCGGCACGCAGGAACAGAACAGGTTACGATCGCCATAAACGTCATCCAGACGCTTCACGCTCGGCCAGTATTTGTTCTCACGTACTCCGGCGATAGGGAACACCGCCAGCTCACGGCTGTAGGCGTGCTGCCAATCGCTGACCAGCTCCGCCTGCACGTGTGGCGCGTTTACCAGCGGGTTATCTTCCAGCGGCCATTCACCTTTTGCTACCCGGTCAATTTCTGCGCGAATCGCCAACATCGCATCGATAAAGCGATCCAGTTCAACCTTGCTCTCCGACTCGGTTGGCTCAACCATCAGCGTGCCCGCCACCGGGAACGACATGGTCGGCGCATGGAAGCCGTAGTCGATCAGACGTTTGGCGATATCCATTTCGCTGATACCGGTTTCTTCCTTCAGCGGACGAATATCGAGAATACATTCATGCGCCACGCGATGATCGCGACCGGTATACAGCACTGGGTACGCGTCCTTCAAACGGGTCGCAATATAGTTGGCATTAAGGATTGCCACCTGGCTGGCCTGCTTCAACCCTTCCGCGCCCATCATGCGGATATACATCCAGCTGATTGGCAGGATAGAAGCACTGCCGAACGGCGCAGCGGAGACCGCGCCCTGCTGGGTGGTCACGCCGTCGATCTGCACCACACTGTGGCCTGGAACAAACGGGGCCAGGTGGGCTTTCACGCCGATAGGGCCCATGCCTGGGCCACCGCCGCCGTGCGGGATACAGAAGGTTTTATGCAGGTTAAGGTGCGAAACGTCCGCCCCGATGTAACCTGGGGTGGTGATGCCCACCTGCGCATTCATATTGGCGCCGTCGAGGTAGACCTGGCCGCCGAACTGGTGAACGATCTGGCACACTTCACGGATGGTTTCTTCGTACACGCCGTGGGTCGACGGGTAGGTCACCATGATGCAAGACAGTTCTTCGCCCGCCTGTTCTGCCTTGACGCGCAGGTCATGCAGATCGATGTTGCCGTTCTTGTCGCAGGCGACCACCACCACGCTCATGCCCGCCATTTGCGCGGAAGCGGGGTTGGTGCCGTGCGCAGAGCTTGGGATCAGGCAAATATGACGGCCTGCTTCATTGCGGCTTTCATGGTAACGACGGATCGCCAGCAAACCGGCGTATTCACCCTGTGCGCCGGAGTTCGGCTGCATGCAAACCGCGTCATAACCAGTCAGTTGCACCAGCCACTGCGACAGTTGGCCAATCATTTGTTGGTAACCTGCCGCCTGCTCCGGTGGACAGAACGGGTGCAGTTCGGAGAATTCAGGCCAGGTGATCGGGATCATTTCCGCCGCGGCATTGAGCTTCATGGTGCAGGAGCCCAGCGGGATCATCGCCTGATTGAGCGCCAGGTCCTTGCGTTCCAGACGGTGCATATAGCGCATCATCTCGGTTTCGCTGTGATAACGATTGAACACCGGGTGAGTCAGGATCGGATCCTGACGCAGCATGGCTGCCGGGATCGACTGACTGTTTTTACTCACCGCGGCGTCCAGCGCGTCGATGTCCAGGCCGTGATCGTCACCCGCCAGCAAGGCAAACAGCGTCTGCACGTCTTCTCGTGAGGTGGCTTCGTCCAGCGTAATGCCTACGGCACCGTGAATGTCGGTACGCAAGTTGATGCCGAAGCTCAATGCACGTTCCAGCACCGCGGCCTTGTCTTTCACTTCTACCGTCAGGGTGTCGAACCAGGTTTTATGGCGCAATGCCAGCCCGGCTTGTTGCAGCCCGGCGGCCAGAATGTCGGTCAGACGATGGATGCGCCCGGCGATGCGTTGCAGGCCCTGCGGGCCATGGTACACCGCATACAGGCTGGCTATGTTGGCCAGCAGCACCTGCGAGGTACAGATATTCGAGTTGGCTTTTTCGCGGCGGATATGTTGCTCACGGGTTTGCATCGCCATGCGCAGCGCGGTGTTGCCGGCGGCATCGCGGGAAACGCCAATGATACGACCCGGCATTGAGCGTTTGAATTCGTCGCGACAGGCAAAGAAGGCGGCATGTGGGCCGCCGTAGCCCATCGGCACGCCGAAACGCTGTGCAGAACCGAACACCACGTCGGCTCCCTGTTTGCCCGGTGCGGTCAGCAGCACCAACGCCATAATGTCGGCTGCCACGCTGGTGCCGATTTTACGGTTCTTCAGCTCGGCCAGCAGTGCGCTGTAGTCGTGCAGTTCACCGGTGGTGCCGACCTGTTGCAGCAGCACGCCGAACACGCCTTGCAGCTCCAGAACTTTCTCGGCTTTATCCACGATCACTTCGAAACCAAAGGTTTCGGCGCGGGTACGCACCACGTCCAGCGTCTGAGGATGTACGTCATCAGCCACGAAGAAACGGTTGGCGTCTTTCAGCTTGCTGGCGCGTTTGGCCAGCGCCATCGCTTCGGCAGCCGCGGTGGCTTCGTCCAACAGCGAGGCGGACGCCAGATCCAAACCGGTCAAATCCAGGGTCAGGGTTTGGAAGTTCAACAGCGCCTCAAGACGGCCCTGGGATACTTCTGGCTGATACGGGGTATAAGCGGTGTACCAACCTGGGTTTTCCAGCATGTTGCGCAGGATCACCGGCGGCGTCAGCACCGCGCTGTAGCCCATACCGATATAGGATTTGTAGCGCTGATTCTGCGAGGCAATCGCCTTCAGTTCGGCCAACGCCTGATGTTCAGTTGCCGCATCGCCCACCGGCGGCGGCGCAGGCAGTTGAATGTCTGCCGGCACAATCTGTTGGATCAGCGCGCTGAGCGAGCGTGCGCCCACCGCTTCCAGCAACTGCTGCTGTTGTTCTGCAGAAGAGCCGATGTGACGTTCGATGAACGCTTCGCTGTGTTCAAGTTGGCTGAGTGTCTGAGTCATTGCTACAAATTCCTGAATTCTGGCGTGGTACGGGATATAGCCTGAACTAAAACGCCCCGGCAGAAAGACCTGGGGCGTTGCATGGATTACTCGTCGATAGAAGCCTGATAAGCACCGGCGTCCAGCAGGTTCGCCAGCTCGCTCTCGTCTGATGCTTTAATCTGGAACAGGAAACCTTCACCGTAAGGCTCGCTGTTCACCAGCTCCGGAGAACCTTCCAGTTCAGCGTTTACCGCTACGATTTCGCCGCTGATTGGCGCGTAAATGTCCGATGCCGCCTTAACGGATTCCGCCACGGCGCAATCTTCGCCTGCGGCAACGACACGGCCCACTTCTGGCAAATCAACAAACACCATATCGCCCAGCAGTTCCTGCGCGTGTTCGGTGATACCTACGGTGTAAACGCCGTTACCTTCTGAACGAACCCACTCGTGGGAGGATGCGTATTTCAATTCTGTTGGCACATTGCTCATCGCCAGCTACTCCTTCGAAGAAATAAAGTATCAATAAACAAAAATTAATTAATCAATGACTTACCGGCACGCACAAAGCCAGGTTTGGTGACCCTGACCGGCATTTCACGGTTGCGGATCTGTACGATAGCCTGTTCGCCGATACCGGCAGGGACGCGGGCCAGGGCGATGCTGAAGCCCAGGGTCGGTGAAAATGAACCGCTGGTGATCACCCCTTCATGCGTCTGGCCTGCCGCATCGGTGAAACGCACCGGCAGCTCATTACGTAATACGCCTTTTTCCGTCATGATCAAGCCGACCAGTTGTTCGGTGCCCTGCTCACGCTGTTTTTCCAGCGCGTCACGACCGATAAACTGACGATCTTCCGGCTGCCAGGCGATGGTCCAGCCCATGTTGGCGGCCAACGGCGAAATACTTTCATCCATCTCCTGGCCATACAGGTTCATGCCAGCTTCCAGACGCAGCGTGTCACGCGCGCCCAGCCCGGCTGGCTTAACGCCCGCCGCCAGCAGTTGCTGCCAGAAATCCGCCGCCTGCTCTTTCGGCAGGGCGATTTCATAACCCGCTTCGCCGGTATAACCGGTGGTGGCGATAAACAGATCCCCTGCCTGCACGCCGAAGAAAGGCTTCATGCCTTCAACCGCGTTTTTTTGTTCCGGGGTGAATAAGGTAGCCGCGCGTTCTTTGGCCTGTGGGCCCTGCACTGCAATCAGCGCCAGATCGTCACGCACCGTCAGCGTTACGCCATACGGCGCTGCGTGCTCTTCGATCCAGGCCAGGTCTTTGTCGCGAGTCGCGGAGTTCACCACCAGGCGGAAATAGTCTTCAGTAAAGAAGTAAACGATCAGGTCGTCGATTACGCCGCCGGACGCGTTCAGCATGCCGGTGTACAGCGCTTTGCCAGGCTGGGTGAGCTTGGCGACATCGTTCGCCAGCAGGTAACGCAGGAATTCGCGGGTACGGGCACCGCGCAAATCAACAATGGTCATATGGGAGACGTCGAACATACCGGCATCCTGACGCACGGCGTGGTGCTCATCGATCTGGGAGCCATAATGCAGCGGCATCATCCAGCCATGAAAATCTACCATGCGCGCACCGCACGCCACGTGCTGGTCGTACAGTGGGGTTTGCTTTGCCATCTTTTCCCTCATTCCACTCAGAAGCTGAAGATAGGGTGCTGCTACGCAATACGTCAGATTATGGCTCGTGGCCGGATTGCGTGGCGCACTGACTGCCCAACAGAAACGCTGCGTCGAAATTGACAAAAACTGCGGCAAATCGCCGCGACGCAAACGATACCTTTGCCCTGACGTTATCACCGAACGACCACATTAACCATAAGTTAAAATAGGCTGGGCGGCGTTCTGCGCCAGTAAAAAGCTGGGCTAGTGTGCAGAGTTTTAAACTGGAAAACTGCGCTTTAAGGCACAAAACCAACAATTAGAGCACCAAAAATCCGAAGTTATATAACAAACCCACGGCCAGAGACGGAATTTCGACTTTTGATAACCGGTTATGGAATTAGAAAAAGTAATGGTAAAAACAGCCTGAAATTAGATTATTTCAAATGAAGGGTTATATAAGGAAAAGCTATGAGCATAAGGCGCAGATCTGCGCCTTTGGAGAGCGATAACGCTACGGGGAAACAAGACAGAAAGACCGGCAAACCGGTCTCTCTCAGGCGGTGATCAGGCCAGCCAATCCGGCAGATCGTTCAGGCCCATAGCCTGGCGCACCAGCTTCGGCTTCACGCCCGGCAGGCTGTCAGCCAGCCGCAGCCCGACATCGCGCAGCAACTTCTTCGCCGGGTGATTGCCGTCAAACAGTTCGCGGAACCCTTGCATGCTGGCCAGCATGACCGCTGCACCGTGTTTGCGACGACGCTCATAGCGGCGCAGATACAGGTGTTGACCGATGTCCTTGCCCTGACGTTGCAGGCGGCGCAATTCGGCGATCAGCTCGGCGGCGTCCATAAAGCCCAGGTTGACCCCCTGGCCGGCCAACGGATGCACGGTATGGGCAGCATCGCCCACTAATGCCAGACGGTGTGCAGCAAAGCTACGCGCATAGCGCCCGGTCAACGGGAAGGTCTGGCGTTCGCTTTCCAACTGGCAGGCGCCAAGGCGCAGATCGAAGGCCATCGCCAACTCACGGTTAAACTGCTCGGGCTCCAGTTGCTTGAGGCGTTCGGCCTCTTCAGGAGCAACCGACCAGACGATGGAGCTTAAATGCGGATCGCTGAACGGCAGAAATGCCAGAATGCCGTCGCCGTGGAATACCTGACGCGCCGTCGCCAAATGCGGCTCTTCAGTGCGAATGGTGGCCACCAACGCATGATGGCGGTAGTCCCAGAAGGTCAACGGGATATCGGCATGCTGACGCAGCCAGGAGTGAGCGCCGTCGGCGCCGATCACCAGCCGGGCAGTCAGCATGCGGCCGTCCTCGAGGGTGATAAACGCGTCGTTTTCGCCCCAGGCTACCTGTTTGAGCGCCGCCGGGGTAATCAGCGTGACATCGCTCAGGCTTGCCGCCCGTTTCCACAACGCCTGCTGGATCACCGAGTTTTCAATGATGTGGCCGAGGTGGCTGAAGCCGCATTCGTCACCGCGGAAGGCAATCTTGCCGAAGCTGTCGCGATCCCACACTTCCATCGCGTTATAGGCACTGGCGCGCAGGTTGAGGATCTCGTCCCAGACGCCAATATGCTGCAGCAGGCGCTCGCTGGCGGCGTTGATGGCGGATACGCGCAGTGCCGGCTGTGGCGGCGGCGGTGTCATATCCGGTTGCTGATGCTCCAGCACCGCAACGCGCAGGCCGCTGCCCTGCAATCCGCAAGCCAGTGCCAGCCCCACCATACCGCCACCGGCGATAACCACGTCAAATGATTGCATGCTGCTTAATTTCCTTAAATGACGCGCTGCGCAGTGATTGCCCAGCGCTTTTGGGCGCAACACGCTGCGCCGCTACTGATTATTGCCTAGCGATCTACCCAGCCCAAAGTCCGCTTGGCAAAGGCATCACGCACCGCCGGCAATTGGGCCATCGCCATCAGACCGAGATTACGTCCGACCACCAAAGGACCGTAACGGTTGGCGAACAGCCGGATCAAACCGTCGGTGACGCCAATCGTCGCTTGCTGATCCTGCTGGCGGCGTTGTTGATAACGACTCAACAACGCATAGCCACCGGGATCTTCCCCGTCCTGCTGTGCCTGGGCCAGCGTTTCCGCCAGCGACATCACGTCGCGCAGGCCAAGGTTGAACCCCTGACCGGCGATCGGATGCAACGTCTGGGCGGCATTGCCCACCAGAGCCAGCCGATGGCTGACGTGCTGATTAGCGGTCAATAGGCTGAGCGGATAGCTGTGGCGCTTACCGGCACGCAGGATCCGCCCCAATCGCCAGCCGAACGCCTGCTGCAATTCACTGATAAAGCGTGCATCGTCCCACGCATCAACCTGTTCACGATCTTCGCGTGCATGGCACCACACCAATGAGCTACGCCCCTGGGACATTGGCAACAGCGCCAAAGGCCCGTAGCGGGTGAAACGCTCAAAGGCACGCCCTTGC
This sequence comes from Serratia sp. BIGb0234, assembly GCF_024809915.1. NCBI lineage: Bacteria > Pseudomonadati > Pseudomonadota > Gammaproteobacteria > Enterobacterales > Yersiniaceae > Serratia > Serratia sp. BIGb0234. Next base: position 561,575 of record NZ_JANUEI010000003.1, on the reverse strand, counting down.
GGATGCACTGCCGTGGTTACGTTGGCGATGGTGGCAAACTGCGGATAGTCACTTTGCTGCCATTGCAGATTACAGGCCTGAGCCAGCGCCGAGCGCGAGCCGTCCGCTGCCACCAGCAATTTTCCACTGATACGCCGACCATTATCCAGCAATACCTCGGCCTGCTCCGCCGTGCGCACCACATCGACCACTCTGGCCGGACAATGCAGCGTGACGCCGGGTGCCTTGGCCAGCAACGCAAACAACCGTTGCCCGGCGTCGTGCAGTTCAATCACCTGCCCTAGCGCGTCAACCTGATAATCTTGCGCGTACAGATTAACGAACCCGGCGTGACCGCGATCGCTGACGTGTACCTCGGTGATGGCCGTCGCACAATCGCGCAATGCCGGCCAAACGCCGATACGCGTCAACTGTTGGCAGGTGCCCTGCGCCAAGGCAATGGCGCGGGCGTCAAATCCCGGATGGCTACGATCGTCCGGTCGGGTGGCTTCGACCAGATCAACCGCCATTCTTCCCTGAGTGAGCGATGAAATGGCCAGCGCCAAGGTCGCGCCCGCCATGCCGCCGCCAACAATAATTACGCTCATGCCGTTACCTTGCCGCCGCCATCAGTGCTTCGATGGCGTCAGCGTCTTTCACTACGCTGGCGGTCAGGTTTTCATTACCGTTGGCAGTGATCACAATGTCATCTTCAATGCGAATGCCCATGCCGCGGTACTCTTCCGGCACGTCGGCATCCGGCGCGATGTACAGCCCTGGCTCGACGGTAAACACCATGCCCGGCTCCAGCGTGCGGTCACGGTTTGGCGTGCCGTAATGCCCGACGTCGTGCACATCCAGCCCCAGCCAGTGGCCAAGTCCATGCATGTAGAATTGACGATGGGCCTGTTCGGCAATCAGCTGCTCCACTTCGCCCTTCAGGATCTCCAGCTCCACCAGCCCGGTGATCATGATGCGTACCACCTCATCATTAACCTCACGGATACTGGTACCCGGTTTGAACAGCTCCAGGGCACGCGTCAGCGATGCCAGCACGATGTCATACACCGCACGCTGCGGCCGGCTGAACTTGCCGTTGACCGGGAAGGTACGAGTGATGTCACCCGCGTAGCCTTTATACTCACAGCCGGCGTCGACCAGCACCAGATCGCCATCGCGCAATTCACTTTCATTTTCGGTGTAGTGCAAAATGCAGGCGTTGTCACCGCCGCCGACAATGGTGTTGTAAGACGGATAACGAGCGCCAAAGCGGGTAAATTCGTGATGAATTTCTGCTTCAAGCTGGTATTCGAACATGCCGGGGCGGCATTTCTGCATCGCGCGGGTATGGGCCAGCGCGCTGATTTCACCAGCGCGGCGCATGATCGCCAGCTCTTCAGACGATTTAAACAGGCGCATTTCATGCACCCACGGACGCCAGTCGGTCACGGTCGCCGGTGCCTGAAGATTCTGGCGGAAACCCTTACGCAGCTTGTCCAGCGCGTCGAACAGGATTTTATCGGCGTAGTCGTATTGGCCCTGCCCGTGGTAAACCACGTCCAGGCCATTGAGCAGCAGGGGTAATTGATCGTTGATTTCATCGAACGGCAGCGCGCGGTCCACGCCCAGTTTCGCCGGAGCCGCTTCTTGCCCCAGGCGACGGCCAAACCAGATTTCCGCCGTCAGGTCGCGCACCCGGTTGAACAGCACGCTGTGGTTGTGCGTCTCGTCGCTCTTGACCAGAATCAACACCGAACCCGGTTCGTTGAAGCCGGTCAGATACCAGAAATCGCTGTTCTGACGGTAGGGATATTCGGTATCTGCACTGCGCGTCACTTCCGGCGCAGAGAAAATAATTGCCGCGCTGGCCGGAGCCATTTTAGCCAACAGCGCCTGACGGCGGCCGTTGAATTCCTGCTGAGTCATCACCTTCTCCTGAAATCAATCTGCCTGTGCTCACGGCCGCTAAGGACGTGAAATCGGGTGTTTAGTGCAAGGTCGGTTTGGCATTTTCCGGCGCCGTCGGCTTATGGCGGGTAAATTCGGTGTGGCACAAAATGGCCGCCACACGCACGTACTCCACCACTTCCTCCAGAGAGTGCTCAAGCTCTTCCTGGTCTTCGTCTTCGTCATAACCGAGCTGAGCGATATTGCGCAGATCGTCGATCGCCTCGCCCACTTCGTCTTTCACCTGCGCCAGCTTGGGCTGCATCATGCCCAGCCCCAGCAGGAAATGATTCACCCAACCGGCCAGCGCATCGGCGCGGTCAAACACGCTGACGGTTTCGCCTTCCGGCATCATCAATTGGAACATGAAGTCGTCGTCTTCCAGCGTTTCACGCGTTATTTCATGAAGTTGCTGTAACGGCAGGCTCAGCGCCTGCGGGAAGGCCACGCCTTCATTGGTCAGATCGTAGACCAGCGATTGCCAGCCAGCGTCGCGGCTGCCACCGCACAGCAGGCCGCTGATCAGGCCGTGCATTTCTGCTGCGGTTAACGCCACCGCTTGCTGGTTGAGAGCAACGGTCAAAGATTGGTAACTTGGAAATGTATTCTGTATAGACATGCGCATTCGTCATCGTTGGCAGGATAAGTTCGTGTTATGCTACCACCAAGGTCCGTCGCTGTACCAGATAAGCGCGACACCTCAGTGGCTAGTTATAATCGTGATGTGTCAGAACTCACACGCTGCCGGCAGGGGACGAAATGACGCTAAATACGCATTTTGAAACCCTTTTTTGACTGGTAATGTCTGACGCAGTAGATTACAACCAGGTACTGAAAAAGGGGTTGTATCTTGGTACCGAGGTATATATAGTGGCGCCCGCTTTGGTAGGCCCGGTCAGGGCAAGCTGGGGCTGGCGCGAAATTTAGGCAGGAAGGTGGCATGTCTGCACAACCGGTAGATATTCAAATTTTTGGTCGCTCTTTAAGAGTCAATTGCCCGCCAGAACAACAAGATGCGTTGAACATGGCCGCGGTCGATCTTAACGAACGGTTGCAAGATCTTAAAGTTCGCACTAGAGTCACAAATACTGAGCAGCTCGTTTTCATCGCAGCATTGAACGTTTGTCATGAACTTGCTCAAGAACGGTTGAAAACCCGTGATTATGCGTCCAATATGGAACAACGCATTCGCATGCTGCAACAGACCATTGAACAGGCTTTGCTTGAACAGGGTCGCATCTCTGAACGTCAGGATGCACAATTCGAATAACTTAAGTTGCTGAAATCTCAGGTTTTGGCAATGAGTAAAAAATTTCTCTGAGATGTTCGCCAGCGGGCCAGTCCCCTGAGCCGATATTTAGTACCAACAGAATGTGATGATCCGCGATCGGTGTGCATGCTCGGCCCGCCGAGAAGCCTTAAGATTGCGACAGCACGTTCACCTTGAACCATGGGTTCAAGGGTTACAGCCTGCGACGGCATCTCGGAGATTCCCCCTTCCTCAGCGGTATGTGTGCTGACTATGTCTTTTCAAGCCCAGTATGCCCAGCAGCGGCAAAATATCCGAAATCAAATCCGTCAGCGTAGACGCGCTCTAACGCCTGAACAACAACAACAATCCTCCCTGCAGATAGCTGAACGCATCGCTGCACATCCACGCATCCTGGCAGCGCAGAATATCGCGGTATTTTTGTCGTTCGACGGTGAGCTAAATACCCGCCCGTTGATTGAACGGCTGTGGCAGTTGAGCAAGCAGGTTTATCTGCCCGTATTGCACCCGTTCAGCAAGGGTAATCTGTTATTCCTGCATTACACCCCTGAAACGCCGCTGGTGCACAACCGCTTCAACATTCTCGAGCCCGAGCTCGACGTGCGCCACGTGCTGCCATTGGGCTCGCTCGACGTGGTACTGACGCCGTTGGTGGCCTTTGACAGCGCGGGCCAGCGCCTGGGGATGGGGGGTGGCTTCTACGATCGCACGCTGCAAAACTGGCAACACCGTGGCCCTTATCCGATAGGCCTGGCCCATGATTGCCAGCAGGTCGAACAGGTGCCGGTGGAACACTGGGATATTCCGCTGCCGGAGATTGTTACCCCCGCGCAGAATTGGGTTTGGCAGATCGTTAAATAGCAAAAGGCCGGATAAATCCGGCCTTTATTAGTTACAGCACGTTCAATCAGAACAGCAAGCGAGCACGGATAGTGCCGTCAATCGCCTTCATACGTTGCAATGCCGCATCGGCACGCTCGGTTTCCGCTTCAATATCGATAACCACATAGCCGATTTCCGCACCGGTTTGCAGGTACTGCGCGGCGATGTTCACCCCTTCTTCAGCGAAGATCTGGTTAATTTGCGTCAGTACACCCGGACGGTTTTCATGGATGTGCAGCAGGCGGCTGGCGTTAGGCCCATGCGCCGGCAGGGACACTTCCGGGAAGTTTACCGCCGACAGGGTTGAGCCGTTGTCGGAATATTTCGCCAGCTTGCCGGCCACTTCGTCACCGATATTCTCCTGCGCTTCCTGAGTGGAGCCGCCAATGTGCGGGGTCAGGATCACGTTATCGAATTCGCAAAGCGGTGAGTTGAACGGCTCGCTGTTGGTCGCAGGCTCTTCCGGGAAGACGTCGATCGCCGCGCCGGCCAAGTGCTTGCTGGCCAATACCTTGCACAGTTCCGGAATATCCACCACGGTGCCGCGCGAAGCGTTGATCAGAATCGAGCCCGGCTTCATCAATGCCAGCTCTTCTGCACCCATCATGTTTTTGGTTGATGGGGTTTCCGGCACGTGCAGCGTCACCACATCGCTCATATTGAGCAAGTCTGACAGGTGGCGCACCTGCTGAGCATTGCCCAACGGCAGCTTGTTCTCGATATCGTAGAAGAACACTTTCATGCCCAGGCCTTCGGCCAGGATGCCCAGTTGGGTACCGATATGGCCGTAGCCGATAATCCCCAACTTCTTGCCGCGCGCTTCAAACGAGCCCACGGCCAATTTTTGCCATTCGCCGCGGTGCGCTTTGGCGTTGGCGGATGGAATGCCGCGCAGCATCAGCAGCAGTTCGCCCAGCACCATTTCGGCCACGGATCGGGTATTAGAGAAAGGTGCGTTAAACACCGGAACGCCGCGTTTGGTCGCCGCCTTCAGATCAACCTGGTTAGTGCCGATGCAGAAACACCCTACCGCCACCAGCTTTTCTGCAGCGGCGAAGACTTCTTCGGTCAGATGCGTACGCGATCGGATGCCGACGAAGTGAGCATCGCGGATGGATGCCTTAAGCGCTTCGGTGTCTAACGCACCTTTGTGATATTCAATGTTGGTATATCCGGCTGCCAGCAGATTATCTACCGTGCTCTGATGAACCCCTTCCACCAACAGGAATTTAATCCTGTCTTTCTCCAATGATACTTTTGCCATTTACCCGACCCTATGTTCAGACTTCAGAAGCGGCTGTTGTTAACAGCACGCATCCAACATAACAAAAATAACGCGGGCAGCAATACAAACGATTGCCCGCCCGTCAGTACAAGGCTCAGCGATGTTGGCGGTTTGTGGCAGAAAATGCCATAGGGAAAGAAATAGACAGAAGCTTTGTGGAGCTAACGCTGACAATGTGACATATGTCACCAAATTTGGCGCTTTAAAGAAAAGATATTTTAGCCAGTGAATTATGCGGTCCGCTGGGATCCAAGATCGTATTCCAGAGGGGCGCCATGGCGACGCCCCTGCTAACACATGCGGTTATTCGACGACTTTCACACCTTCAGGCGTGCCGACCAGCGCCACATCGGCGCCGCGGTTGGCGAACAAACCGACGGTCACCACGCCGGCGATACCGTTGATTTTGTTTTCCAGCGCGATGGCGTCGACGATGCTCAGGTTGTGCACATCGAGGATCACGTTGCCGTTATCGGTCAGCACATTCTGACGATATTCCGGCAAGCCACCCAGCTTCACCAGTTCACGCGCCACATAGGAACGCGCCATCGGGATCACTTCGACCGGCAGCGGGAACTTGCCCAGCACGTCGACCTGCTTGCTGGCATCGACGATGCAGATAAATTTGCGCGCGATGGCGGCAATGATTTTTTCGCGAGTCAGCGCGGCACCGCCGCCTTTGATCATCTGCATCTGGCGGTTGATTTCATCCGCACCATCAACGTAAATATCCAGAGAATCCACTTCGTTGCTGTCGAACACGTGGATGCCGAGGCTTTTCAGCTTGGCGGTGGAGGCGTCGGAGCTGGACACCGCCCCTTCGATCTGATGCTTGATCGAGCCAAGCGCGTCAATAAAGTGGGCGGCGGTGGAGCCGGTACCTACCCCAACGATGGTGCCAGGGGTTACGTAATCCAGCGCGGCCCAGCCAACCGCTTTTTTCAGTTCATCCTGCGTCATAATATGTCCATTGCCTCTGTACGAAAACGTGTGCGTATTATAGGGTAAATCGCTATTTTTCACTCAGGCAGGATCACACTTCTTCACCCTAAGCCGCATTTTTAGGCGCGTCGCGGTAAAGTCGCGCGGTGATTTTCCACCTGTAAAACACCCCAGATGTGGCATAGTGCCTGTATCTATTACTGTAAGGGATATCTTTCCGATGAAACGCCCAGACTATCGAACGCTGCAAGCGCTGGACGCGGTGATCCGTGAGCGCGGCTTTGAGCGCGCCGCGCAAAAGCTTTGTATCACCCAATCGGCAGTATCCCAGCGCATTAAGCAGTTGGAAAACCTGTTCGGCCAACCGCTGCTGGTCCGCACCGTACCGCCGCGCCCGACCGAGCAGGGCCAAAAATTGCTGGCGCTGCTGCACCAGGTCGAGTTGCTGGAAGAGGAGTGGTTGGGCAACGACACCGGTATCGACACGCCGTTGCTGCTGTCGCTGGCGGTCAACGCCGACAGCCTCGCCACCTGGCTGCTACCGGCGTTAAAACCGGTGCTGACGGACTCTCCTATCCGCCTGAACCTGCAGGTGGAAGACGAAACCCGTACTCAGGAACGCCTGCGGCGCGGTGAAGTGGTCGGCGCGGTGAGTATCCAACCGCAGCCGCTGCCGAGCTGCCTGGTAGACCGGTTGGGTGCGCTGGACTATCTGTTTGTCGCCTCGAAGGGTTTTGCCGAGCGCTACTTCCCGAACGGCGTCACGCGTTCTGCGCTGCTAAAAGCGCCGGCGGTGGCGTTCGACCATCTCGATGACATGCACCAGGCTTTCCTGCAGCAGAACTTTGATCTGTCGCCGGGCAGCGTTCCCTGTCATATCGTGAACTCATCGGAAGCCTTCGTGCAGTTGGCTCGTCAGGGCACCACCTGCTGTATGATCCCGCATTTGCAGATTGAGAAAGAGTTGGAGTCGGGTGAGCTTATCGACCTGACACCAGGCCTGTTCCAGCGCCGCATGCTGTTCTGGCACCGCTTCGCGCCGGAAAGCCGCATGATGCGTAAAGTGACCGATGCCCTGCTGGAGCACGGTCGTCAGGTTCTGCGTCAAGATTAAAAGGTAAAAAGGTTCGCCGCAGCGAACCTCAGATTACTAACAAAGCTGTTTTAAGTCCGAGATTCCCGGATCTCGCGTACCGAGGGGCTATTACGGGATGCATCCCTGTATCCCATCCTCCGGGCCGACTGGAAGTCATTCCAATTTGCTCCCGGCAAATTGGTCAACGGCCAAGGTCGTAACGACCACGTCAGCACGCTCTCGCTAATAACAGGTTTTATCAGCAGTTTGAAAAACCTGACTTATACCCTAAATAATCGGAGTTGCATCACAACAAAACCAAGGGTTTTGTTGTGATGCGCTTGCGTTGGCCCCGACGGGGCGAGGCTTTGCCGAGTAACGCGGCCAGGGCGGTCACCCCAGATGCAGCTTCAAGTATGACGGGTATGTTACTGCGCCGTGTTGCGCTGCAGCTCGAAGACTACATCGACCTGATCGTCAAAGTGAATGCTCTGCTGCTCGTAGGTTTGCGCCACGTCGCTTTCCGCAGCGGCTCCCGCCGCTTTGTACATGCGCGCTACCGGCATCGGCTGGTAGTTGGCGACGTGATAACGAATGCTGTAAACCGGCCCCAGTTTCGCGTTGAAGCCTTTCGCCAGTGAAGCCGCCTGCTGCGTGGCGTTCTCGATGGCTTTCTGACGCGCCTGTTCGCGGTAAACATCCGGTTTGGCTACGCCCAACTCAACGGCGCGGATCTCGTTCAGGCCAGACTTCAACGCGCCGTCCAGCAGCTCGTTCAACTTATCCAACTGACGCAGAGTTACCTGCACCTGACGAACTGCACGGTAGCCTTTCAGCACCGACTCACCGGTTTTCAGGTAATCGTATTCCGGCTGGGTGCGCAGGTTTGCGGCGCTGATGTCTTTCTTCTCGATATTGTTTTTCTGGAGGAAATCAAAATATTGCGCTACGCGCTCATCGACCTGCTTCTTCGCCTGTGCCGCGTCTTTAGAAGAAACGCTGACCTCGATCGCCAGGGTGGCGATATCTGGAGTGGCGTCAACGCTTGAAGTGCCAGAGGTCACCACGTGCGGCCCTTCCGGCACTTCAGCCGCTTGCAACGCCAGCGGTAACGTCCCTAATCCAATCATTGCGGCCATAGCCAATGCTTTAAGCTTCACAGAGTCTCCTTGATGACAGGCTGTAACTGATTACCGGCCTTTCTCGACTGAAAACGGCCGGTTCCTTGGCATCAAACGTAGCATATCGCACGGGCTTTTGAATTCGGATTAGTGACAAATTCTTATAAACTTGCGCCCTGCCAGGCCAATTGCAATGCGATGCCCCACATCACCACGCCGACCAGCGTATTGATGACGCGCTGTGCCATTTGGGTCTTCAACCAGGGTGCCAGCCAGGAAGCCAACAGCGCCAGCGCGAAGAACCAAAGAATCGACGCGCTCACCGCCCCCAGCGCAAACCAGGAACGAACGTCCGGCGCCAACTGACCGCCCAGGCTGCCCAACACCACAAAAGTATCGAGATAAACGTGCGGATTAAGCCAGGTTACCGCCAGCATGGTCACCACCAGCCGCCAGCGACTCTGCTTCAGTTCCTCGGCCGTTGCCAGCGCCAATTGGCGGCTGAACGCGGTGCGAAACGCCCCCCAGCCGTACCACAACAGAAAGGCAACCCCGCCCCAGGTGACCAACGCCAGCAGCAACGGCGAACGACTCAACAACGCGCTCCCGCCGAAAATCCCCCCGCAAATCAACACAACATCGCTCAATGCGCACAGTGAGGCGACCATCAGATGATACTGACGGCGGATGCCCTGGTTCATGACAAAAACATTTTGCGGGCCCAGCGGCAGGATCATCGCGGCGCTCAGGGCAAAGCCCTGCAGAAAGACAGCTAGCATGGTATTCCTCACAGAAAGAGTGCGCCGGTCAGCGGCGCGTGTCGGTCAACACGCGCATCATAGGAGGAAAAAATTATTAGGTGAAATTGATATTTCTAATCAACTATCAGCAATGCTAATAATCAGGCGGGAATGACAAAACCCAGCTCCTGAGAAATGCGCTGTGCGGTTGCCAGCACTGGCTTAATCAGGGCTTTAACGCCGATTTGCTGCAGTTTGGCGGTCGGCAACGATACCGATACCGCGTAGGGCACCCGCTGTTGAATATCAAACACCGGCGCCGCTACGCAGGACACGCCCAGCTCATTTTCTTCGCGATCCATCGCCATGCCCTGTTTGCGAATGTCGGCCAATTCCTCATACATCTTCGGTAATTCGGTAATGGTATTGCGCGTCAGCGTCTGGATCTCATGCTGATGTGTCTGCCAGTAGTGTTCCGGATAATCACTGTTGCCGTAGGCCATAAATATCTTGCCCATCGCCGAGCAGTACAGCGGCATATGCTGACCGATATAGGCACGAGTGCGCATCATGCCGGTGGTGGGCTCCAGCTTGTAGATCAAAATAACGTGGTCGTCTTCACGGCTGGAGAAGTTTACCGTCTCCCCCACCTCAAGATTGAGCTGCTCCAGATGTGGTGCGGCAACGTGGATAATATTCAGCGAAGAAAGCGCTTTCTGGCCGACCGAAATGAACTTGGTGGTCAGGCGATAGCTGCCGGGCGACGGCGCCTGTGTCACATATCCGCTGGTATGCAACCCTTGCAGCAGGCGATGGACGGTGCTTTTGTTCATGCCGGCCAACTCAGACAGGTGCGCCAGTGGGCAGCCGTTAGGGAAGTTGCTCAGGATCTCAATCAGTTGCAATCCACGGAACAGGCTTTGACTGCCCAGGGGTTTGTCTTTCTTGTCATCTTTCTCTTCGACAGCTTTCAAGCTCATTGCGCAATTTCTCCAGTGTCGAACCGCCGGCCAACGCCACGGTGTGGCAAACGGCCCCTTTGCCGGGAATGTTACCCCAAGGCCCGCATCAGGTGAAGACGGAACGCCGTTTCATTGTCAGCAGCAGGTTAAAAATGCGCAACATTCTGCTAACCCCTGAAGTGAGTTGTACGTCACAATTCCGCAAAGATATAAATAACCAGTTGTTTTAAAACAAGAATTAAAACACCTCCGGCTTTGCTTTAGATTGGCGTTCGGCATATTATTTTTGAAATTGAATTTCGCATATTGAAATTTAACGGACATATAAACACCAGAATGCATAAATCCGATTGCGTATTTCACTATCAGGGGCGCATCACATGACACCAGATAATGCGGAACAACCCATTCTAACCCTCAGCCATATCGTTAAGCGCTTTGGCGGCAACGTTGCGGTAAACGACGTCAGTCTGCAGGTGATGCCGGGCGAAGTCCTGGCCCTGCTGGGCGAAAATGGCGCCGGCAAATCGACGCTGATCAAAGTGCTGGCCGGGGTGTATCCACGCGACGGTGGCGACATTCAGTTTCAGGGGACCAGCATAGCCTCCGCCGCGGCGATAAAAAGTGACAGTCGCCAACCTATTGCCTTTATTCATCAGGATCTCGGGCTGATCGAATGGATGACGGTAGCGGAGAACATGGCGCTGGTGATGGGATTCCCACGCCGCTTCGGCCTGATCGACTGGCGAGCCATTCGCCGCCGCGCCGCTCAGGCGCTGCAGGATGTCGGCATCGCGCTGGATCCCGACGCCAGGGTGTTCGAACTGTCGCGCACCGAGAAATCGCTGCTGGCGATCGCCCGGGCGGTGGCCGTTAACGCCGAACTGCTGGTGTTGGATGAGCCGACCGCCTCGCTGCCCGCCAACGATGTGCGTCATCTGTTTGCCGTCATTAACCGGCTGCGCGACAAAAAGGTCGGCATGATTTACGTCACCCATCGACTGGACGAAGTGATCGAGATTGCCGACCGGGTATGCGTCATGCGCGACGGCCGCTATGTGGCGGGCGGCAATACCGCCGACTATTCGCTGCGGGATCTGGTGCAGATGATCGTCGGTGAGGCAATGGCAGAAGATCAGCGCGAGCCCCTGCCGGAAAATCAGCCGCCGGTGTTGCAGCTCAATCACGTGGTGGTGGGCGATATCGGCCCGGTCAGCTTTAACCTGCAGCCCGGTGAAATGCTGGCGCTGGCCGGCCTGCGCGGCGCAGGCCAAGAAGAGATTGGTCGCCTGCTGTTCGGCCTGCGTCATGCCGATGAAGGTGAAATCCGCTTTCGCGACCAACCCTATAGCGCCAGTAGCCCACAACAGGCCATGGCCTGCGGCGTTTCGCTGGTGGCGGGTGACCGTACCGGCGAAAGCCTGGTGATGTCGATGAGCGTGCGTGAAAACCTGTTTATCAACCCTTGTGCCAGTGGCCACAAGCTGCTTTCCCGCTACAGCCGCCGGGCCGAAATCGGCGCCAGTTGGTGGAAAGTACAGCTGTTCGACGTGCGGCCCAAGGACGTCAATATCGATATCAGCGCCCTGTCCGGCGGGAACCAGCAAAAGGTGGTGATGGCGCGCTGGATGCACCTCGGTGCCCCATTACTGATCCTGGAAGATCCCACCGCCGGTGTAGACGTAGGGGCCCGGGCGGAAATCTACCATCTGTTAAATAAATCCCTGGCTGACGGCATCGCGGTGTTGGTGATCTCCAATGACTTTGAAGAGATCGCCCATATCTGCAACCGCGCACTGGTATTCAACCGGGGAAAAGTGGTCGGCGAGCTGAAAAATCAGCAGGTGTCATTCGCCAATTTATTGGAACTGGCCTCCGCCAGCTCCGGGGAACCCCTCGCGACAACGTTAGAATCTGAGGTAGGCCATGTCTAAAACATCTGTTAAATCAACGGCACTGGAGCAAAGAGTCAGCCTGTCGCAGGACGGTGCCGGCCCCTGGCTGATGCAGGTTCTCACCCGCTACGGCCTGCTGCTGCTGTGCGTTGCGCTGGTGGTGCTATTTTCGCTGATCGCACCGTCTTTCGCGTCCATGCTGACGCTGCAGGCAATCCTCTCCAGCAAAGCCAAGATTGCGCTGCTGGCACTGGCGGCGACCATCCCGATGATCGTCGGCAAAATTGACCTTAACGTCGGTTTCGGCATCGTGCTGTGGCATATCCTGGCCATCACCCTGCAGGTGGAATACGGCTTTTCGTGGCAGATGGCGGTACTGACGGTGCTGGCCCTTTCCGCTCTGTACGGCCTGCTGAACGGCATTCTGGTGGCACTGGCGGACATCGACAGCTTCGTCGCCACGCTCGGATCCGGCACCGTGCTGTATGCCATTGCGCTGTGGCACTCCGGCGGGAGGCAGATCGTCGGCGATCTGCCGGATGCTTTCATCGCCCTGCACCATACCGAGATCGGCGGGATCCCGATCGTCGCATTCTACGTGCTGATCGTCGCCGTGGTGCTGTGGTTAATCACCGAACATACCCCGCTTGGCCGCTGCATGTACGCCGTGGGCGGCAATCCGGCAGCGGCACGGCTGAACGGCATCTCGGTCAATCGCTTTACCATTGGCGCCTTTATCGCCTCCAGCGTGCTGACTGGCTTCAGTGGCGTACTGATCGCCGCCGAACAGGGCGTTGGTCAGGCCAGCGTCGGCATGGACTACCTGCTGCCGGCGCTGGTCGGCGCCTTCCTCGGCAGCACCACCATTCGCCCGGGCCGGGTTAACGTCTGGGGCACCGTGGTTGGCATTGCCATTCTGGCTATCGGCATCGCCGGTATCCAACAGTTCGGCGGTGAATTCTGGGTCGAGCCACTGTTCAACGGTGCGACGCTGTTGCTGTCGATCACCCTGGCGGGCTATGCCCAACGCCGCCGGTTACTCAATCAAAAAGCGGTACAACGCAGCCCAGCCGCTACGGCTGATAAAAATAACCAAAAAGCGATCAATCCTTAACCAGGAGTGCACCGAATGAAACGTCTTTGGATATTACCGACTACCCTGCTGCTGGCCAGCGCTGCTTCATCCGCCTGGGCCGACGCCTATCTGGAGCAGGCCACCGCAGCGGTCGCCAAGGCGACTGCCAGCGTGACTCAGTGGGACGGCCCCACCAGCGGGCCACAGCTGCAAGCCAACAAGAAAATCATCTTTATCGCTTCGGACATGAAAAACGGCGGTGTGCAAGGGGTGCAGGAAGGGCTGAGCGAAGCGGCGAAAGCCGCGGGCTGGAAGCTGGAAACCCTCGACGGCGGTGGATCGGTGAAAGATCAGCTGGCCTCGCTCAATCAGGCCATTGCTCAAAAGCCGGACGGCATAGTGATCGGCGGCTGGAACCCTAACGTCGCCAAGATCCCGCTGAAAAAGGCCATTCAACAAGGCATAGTGCTGACGGCCTGGCACGCGGTGCCGGAGCCGGGGCCAATCGCCAAGTACAGCGTGTTCTATAACGTCACCTCTGACTCTAACGAAGTGGCGCGCATTGCCGCCCAATATGCCGTGGTGCAGTCCGGCGGCAAAGCCAGCGTGCTGATCTTCACCGATTCGCTGTACCAAATCGCGCTGGACAAGGCCAACGTGATGAAGGAGGAGATCGGCAAATGCAGCGGCTGCAAGGTGGTTGAGTTTATCGATACCCCGCTGGCGGACACCGCCAACCGCATGCCCGCCATGACCTTCAGCCTGCTGCAGAAATACGGCGATCAATTCCAGTACGCACTGGCGATTAACGATTTGTATTTTGACTTTATGGCACCGGCACTGAAAACCGCTGGTAAGGGCGGTACCCATGCGCCATACAGCATTTCCGCCGGCGACGGCTCGATTTCGGCCTATCAGCGCATTCGTTCAGGCGGCAGCCAGTCGGCCACGGTGCCGGAGCCGCTTAAACTGCACGGCTGGCAACTGCTGGATGAGTTCAACCGCGCCTTCGCCAAACAGCCACCTTCCGGCTACGTGACCCCGGCGCACCTGGTGACCCGCGACAACATCACCGCCGACGGCGGCGCCAGTAACCTGTATGACCCGCAAAATGATTATCAGGGCCATTACAAAGCCATTTGGGGCGTGAAGTAAGCGGAGGTCAGCATGAACGAACTGATGGCGGGCCCGCCGCTCGAACGCCTGTGCTCACCGGCCATTTGGGCCGAGGGGCCGGTGTGGCTGCCCGCGCAAAACGCGGTGGTGTTCAGCGATGTGAAAGGCAATCGCATGTTCCGCTGGTCGCGACAGGGAGAACTGAGCCTGTGGCGCTCCCCGTCGCATTATGCCAACGGCAACGCACGGGATGCCGTTGGCCGCGTGGTCAGCTGCGAGCACGGACGACGCGGCATCAGCCGAACCGAAAACAACGGTGAGGTACAAATGCTGGTCGATCGCGTTGACGGTAAGCGTTTCAACTCACCCAACGATCTGGCGGTGCGTTCCGACGGCACCCTTTGGTTTACCGATCCGCCCTACGGCATTATCGGTGACGAAGAAGGTTACAAGTCGGAAAGCCAGATCGTTGGCTGTTACCTTTACTGCTTCGATCCCCGCGACGGTTCGCTGAACATCGCGGCCAGCGATCTCCAGCGCCCTAACGGCCTGGCGTTCTCGCCGGATGAGTCTCTGTTGTACGTGGCGGATATGTCGATCGTCGATTTCCCAACCCTGGGCCGCAGAGAGCTGCGGGTGTATCAGGTTAACGGACGTGAACTGAACGCCGGACGCCGTTTTGCCACCGTGGCCCCCGGCTTCCCGGACGGCTTTTGTGTCGATGCGTTAGGAAACATTTTTTGCAGCTGCGCCGACGGCATACTGATCTTCGACAGTCAGGGAACACAGCTCGGTAAGATCGAAGTGCCAGAGCGGGTCTCCAACTGCACGTTTGGCGGACCAGACGGCAATGAGTTGTACATCACCGCCACCACTTCGCTGTACCGCAAGATACTGAATACGCGAGGGTAATTAGTCATAAAGGCCAAAGCAGAGCGGGCAGTTACCGCTCTGCTTTGCCACGCCTAAAACACCGCAACGGCCAAAAACGTGTCTGCGATCACAAAACCACCAAGTTAATTTAACCACTTGTTTTATATAAATAACTTTCTCTTCCCTCGCTTTGACTTCACCTGGCCGCAGGTATAGCATTTATTTGAAATGCAATTTCGTATATTGAAATTCAAAGAACACAAAACAAACAAAAATGCCGTAGCGGAGAACCAGCATGAGAGTGAGTTACACCGATCTGAAACAGGAATTCAAACGCGTGCTGCTGTCGCGGGGCGTGGCGGAAGCCACCGCCGATGACTGTGCGGGCATGTTCGCCGACACCTCTGCCAACGGCGTTTACTCCCACGGCGTTAACCGTTTCCCACGCTTTATTCAGCAGTTGGACGCCGGCGATATCGTGCCGGACGCCGAACCCAGCAAGCTGTTGTCGCTCGGAGCCATTGAACAATGGGACGCGCATCAGGGTATCGGCAATCTCACGGCGCGCCGGATGATGGATCGCGCCATGCAATTGGCCGACAGCCACGGCATAGGCCTGGTGGCCCTGCGCAATGCCAACCACTGGATGCGCGGCGGCGGTTTCGGTTGGCAGGCGGCGGAGAAAGGTTATATCGGTATCTGCTGGACCAACTCAATTGCCGTTATGCCACCCTGGGGCGCCAAGGAGTGCCGGATCGGCACCAACCCGCTGATCGTCGCGGTGCCGGGCAACCCCATCACCATGGTGGATATGTCGATGTCGATGTTCTCCTATGGTGCTTTGGAGCTAAATCGGCTGGCGGGCAAAATGCTGCCGGTGGACGGCGGTTTCGACAACGACGGTCAATTGACGCGCGATCCTGCCACCATTGAAGAGAACCGCCGCATTTTGCCGATGGGCTACTGGAAAGGATCCGCGCTGTCGATCGTGCTCGATATGATTGCCACCCTGCTGTCTGGCGGATCCTCAGTGGCGGAAGTGACCGAAGACAACCGCGAAGAGTATGGCGTGTCGCAGGTCTTCATCGCCATTGAGATCGAACGCTTGATCGACGCCGCCACCCGCGATGCCAAACTGCAGCGCATCATGGACTACATCACCAGCGCAGAACGCGACAACCCGGAGATAGCCATTCGCCTGCCGGGCCATAAATTCCCACGTATTCACGCGGAAAACATGCGTGACGGCATTCCCGTGGATGAGCGCGTCTGGGCGCGCATTCAGGCGCTTTAACAGGAGAGTCACCATGATATTCGGCCATATTGCCCATACTTCGCCGGAACAGTACCCAGCGCCGGTGGCCAAAGCCATCGCCTATCTGCAAAGCACCGATTTCAGCGCCCTGCCCGCCGGTCGGTATCAGGATCCTGCCACCGGCTACGTGGTACAGGTGCTGGATCTGCAGACCCACCAGCCGAGCGATCTGCGACCGGAGGTACACCGGGAAAACGTCGACGTGCAGTTTCTGGTCAGCGGCACCGAATTGATCGGTGTGGCGGCGGATCGCGGTAATAACCCGATCCACCAGGATTTGCTGGCGCAGCGCGACATTCTTTTTTATCAGGACGTCGCCGATGAATCCTGGTTAACCCTGCGGCCCGGAAATTTTGCGGTATTTTTCCCGCAGGATGTGCATCGCCCGGCCTGTATTAACCAACAACCCGGCGATATTCGCAAAGTGGTGGTGAAAATACCGCTGGCATTATTTAGCGCTTAATTAGCAGCAAACGAAAACCTGCAAAAAACACCGGTCCTCAGGCCGGTGCGGGCGCCCTTGTGCCCAACGCAAACCAAAACAATAAAGCCCGACCCTACAAAATAGCGAAAGGTGTATAGATGAATACAGCCTCTGTTTCCGTTAGCCGCAGCCAGGTCATTCCCAAATTACGCTGGTTGAGAATAGTGCCGCCTATTCTTATTACCTGCATCATCTCCTACATGGACCGGGTGAATATTGCCTTCGCCATGCCCGGCGGCATGGACGATGAACTCGGCATCACCGCTTCCATGGCCGGCCTGGCCGGCGGCATCTTCTTTATCGGCTATCTGTTTTTGCAGGTGCCGGGTGGCAAGCTGGCGGTGTACGGCAACGGCAAGAAATTCATCGGCTGGTCACTGCTGGCCTGGGCGGTGATCTCGGTACTGACCGGGCTGGTCAGCAATCAATATCAGCTGTTATTCCTGCGTTTCGCATTGGGCGTCTCCGAGGGCGGCATGCTGCCGGTGGTGCTGACCATGATCAGCAACTGGTTCCCGGACAAGGAGCGCGGGCGCGCCAACGCCATCGTGATTATGTTCGTGCCCATTGCCGGTATTCTCACCGCGCCGCTGTCCGGCTGGATCATCACCGCCTGGGACTGGCGCATGCTGTTCCTGGTGGAAGGCGCGCTGTCGCTGGTGGTGATGGTGCTGTGGTATTTCACCATCAGCAACCGCCCGCAGGAGGCCAAGTGGATTTCACAGGCTGAAAAAGACTACCTGATCAAAACGTTGCATGACGAACAGCTGCTGATCAAAGGCAAAACGGTGCGTAACGCCTCGCTGCGCCGGGTGCTGGGCGACAAGATCATGTGGCAGTTGATCATGGTGAACTTCTTCTATCAAACCGGGATCTACGGCTACACCCTGTGGCTGCCGACCATCCTCAAGGGGCTGACCAACGGCAACATGGAGCAGGTCGGCATGCTGGCCATCCTGCCCTATATCGGCGCCATCTTCGGCATGCTGATCATCTCCACCCTGTCCGATCGTACCGGCAAACGCAAAGTGTTCGTCGCATTGCCGCTGGCCTGCTTCGCCATCTGTATGGCGCTGTCAGTGCTGTTAAAAGATCACATCTGGTGGTCTTACGCAGCGCTGGTTGGCTGCGGCGTCTTTATCCAGGCCGCCGCCGGGGTGTTTTGGACCATTCCTCCCAAACTGTTTAACGCCGAAGTGGCCGGCGCGGCACGCGGCGTGATCAACGCACTGGGCAACCTGGGCGGCTTCTGCGGCCCGTACATGGTCGGCGTTTTGATCAGCCTGTTCAGCAAGGATGTCGGCGTTTACAGCCTGGCGGTATCGCTGGCCATCGCGTCGGTACTGGCACTGATGTTGCCGAATAAATGCGACCAGAAAGCGGGGGCCGAATAATGGAATATTGGTTGGGGTTGGACTGCGGCGGCACCTTTATCAAAGCCGGGCTGTATGACCGCCGAGGTAGCGAGCTGGATATTGCCCGCCGCAATCTTGAGATTATCGCGCCACAGCCCGGCTGGGCGGAACGGGATATGCACGCGCTGTGGAGCACCGCCGCCGAGGTGATCCGGGAAGTCTTGGCCCGCAACGAGGTTGCCGCCGGTGATATTCAGGCAATCGGCATCTCGGCACAGGGCAAGGGCGCGTTTTTATTGGATAAACGCGGCCTGCCACTGGGCAACGCCATGCTGTCTTCCGATCAGCGCGCATTGACACTGGTGCAGGAGTGGCAAAAACAGGGCGTGCCGCAGGCACTCTACCCGCAGACCCGACAAACGCTGTGGACCGGCCATCCGGTGTCATTGCTGCGCTGGGTCAGGCAACACCAGCCGGAACGCTATCGCCAAATTGGCAGCGTTTTGATGGCGCACGATTATCTGCGCTACTGCCTGACCGGCGAGCTGGCCTGCGAAGAGACCAATATCTCCGAATCCAATCTTTATCAGATGGCCGACGGCCGCTATGACCCGGCGCTGGCGCAGTTGCTGGGGATTGGCGACATCATGCCCGCGCTGCCACCGATCGTCGGTTCCGCCGAAATCGCCGGGCGCGTCAACGCTACTGCTGCCGCCGCCACCGGGCTGCTGCCGGGAACGCCGGTGGTTGGCGGGCTGTTTGACGTGGTGTCTACCGCACTGTGCGCCGGGCTGCAGGACGAAACCCGACTCAATGCTGTGATGGGTACCTGGTCGGTCACCAGCGGCATCACCGACCGCATTACCGCAGGGTTCGATCATCCCTTTGTTTATGGCCGTCATGCCGAAGCCGGCAAATACATCGTGCATGAAGCCAGCCCCACCTCCGCCGCCAACCTGGAGTGGTTCTGCCGACAATGGGGCCTGCAAGACTACGCCCAACTCAATGACTGGGTAGCGGCGTTGCCCAAGGCCGACAGCAGCCTGCTGTTCGCACCCTTCCTGTATGGCTCCAACGCCGGGCTGGGCCTGAGCGCCAGCTTCCACGGCCTGCAGGCTTTCCACCAGCGCGAGCACCTGGTGCAGGCGATTTACGAGGGGGTGGTGTTCTGCCATATGACCCATCTCAACCGCATGCGGCAACGTTTCCCTGCGGCCACCGCGCTGCGCGTCACCGGTGGCCCAGCCAAGTCAGTGCCCTGGATGCAGATGTTTGCCGACGTCAGCGGCCTGCCGGTCGAACTGCCGCAGGTGGAAGAAACCGGCTGCCTGGGCGCCGCGATGGCGGCGATGGTCGGCAGCGACGCATTCAGCGACTTCACCGCTGCCCAACGCGAGCTGGCGCCACGTATTGAGCGGGTGTTGCCGGATGCTTCAGCAAGCGCGGCCTACGGCAAAAAATACCAACGTTATCAGGCGCTGATTGCCGCGCTGCAAACGCTGCAATCCACACAGTAAGGAGGCTTTATGAGCAATAAACCGCGCCTGCAGCTGGCGCTCGATCACACCCGGTTAGATGCCGCTCTGCAGACGGCAGAACGCCTGCGGCCCCACGTCGACATCATCGAGGCCGGCACCATCTTATGCATCAGCGCCGGTATTCAGGCGGTGAGCGCACTGCGCGAGCGCTGCCCGCAACATACGCTGGTGGCCGACCTGAAAGTGGCCGATGCCGGTGGCACGTTGGCGCAACAGGCCTTCGGCCACGGTGCCAACTGGATGACCGTCATTTGCGCCGCCCCGTTGGCCACCATGGCCAGTGCGCTGGAAGTGGCGCAACGACACCAGGGCGAGATTCAGATTGAGCTGTTCGGCCGTTGGACGTTGGAGGATGCCCAACAGTGGCGCGACCTCGGTATCCGCCAGGCGATATACCACCGTGGCCGCGACGCGCAGGCCAGCGGGCAAACCTGGAGCCATCAAGATTTGGATCTGATGAAGGCCTTGTCTGATCTGGGCATTGAATTGTCGGTGACCGGCGGTATCACGCCGACCGATTTGCCGCTGTTTAAAGACATCGCCGTGACCGCTTTTATCGTCGGCAGAGCGCTGGCGGAGGCTGCCGATCCGCTGGCCGCTGCCGGTCAGTTCCGCTCGGCCATTGATGACATCTGGAGAAGTTGATATGCGTCAGCACCCCTTGGGAATTTATGAAAAAGCCTTGCCGAAGCACCTGACCTGGCCCGAGCGGCTGGCGCTGGCCAAGGCCTGCGGTTTTGATTTTGTCGAAATGTCGGTGGATGAAAGCGACGAGCGGCTGGCACGTCTGAGCTGGAGCAAGGAGCAGCGGTTGTCGTTGGTCAGCGCCATGCTGGAAACCGGCATCAGCATCCCGTCGATGTGCCTGTCCGGTCATCGCCGCTTTCCCTTCGGCAGCCATGACGATGCGCTGCGTCAGCGTGCCTTCGAGATGATGGAACAGGCGATTCAACTGGCGAAGGACGTCGGCATCCGCACCATTCAGCTCGCCGGCTATGACGTCTATTACGAGCCGCAGGACGAAAGCACTCTTGCCCGCTTCACCGAGGGTATGCAGTGGGCAGTCGAGCGCGCCGCCGCAGCGCAGGTGATGCTGGCGGTAGAGATCATGGACACCGCCTTTATGAACTCCATCAGCAAATGGAAGGCCTGGGACGCCTGCCTGGCCTCCCCCTGGTTCACGGTTTATCCGGACGTCGGCAATCTGAGCGCCTGGGGCAATGACGTGGCCCAGGAGTTGGCGCTGGGCATTGACCGCATCGCCGCCATCCATTTGAAAGACACTTACCCGGTTACCGATAGCTCGCCGGGACAGTTCCGCGACGTGCCGTTTGGCGAAGGCTGCGTCGATTTTGTCGCCGTATTCCGCACCCTGAAACAGCTTAACTACCGCGGTGCTTTCCTGATTGAAATGTGGACCGAAAAAGCCGAAGAGCCAGTGGCCGAGATTGTGCAGGCCCGCCGGTGGATCGAACAGAAAATGCAACAAGGGGGTATGACATGCTAACGCTGCCGCAGCTTAAACAACAGGTGCTGGAAGCCAACCTAGACCTGCCGCGCCATAACCTGGTGACCTTCACCTGGGGTAACGTCAGCGCCGTGGATCGCGAACGCGGGCTGGTGGTGATCAAACCTTCCGGCGTGGAGTATGAACACATGACCGCGGAGGACATGGTGGTGGTCGATCTCGCCAACGGGCACACCGTCGAGGGCACCAAAAAGCCCTCCTCTGACACCGCTACCCATCTGGCGCTGTACCGTGAATTCGCCGATATCGGCGGTATCGTTCATACCCATTCGCGCCACGCCACCATCTGGGCTCAGGCAGGATTGGATATCCCCGCCTGGGGCACCACCCACGCCGATTACTTCTACGGTGCGATTCCCTGTACCCGACTGATGACCGAAGACGAAATTGAGCATGAATACGAGCTGGAAACCGGCAAGGTCATTATCGATACCTTCCGCCGTCGCGGCATCAACCCGAATGCCATTCCGGCAGTATTGGTCAATTCACACGGGCCGTTCGCCTGGGGCAAGGACGCGCACAGCGCGGTGCATAACGCCGTGGTGCTGGAAGAAATTGCCTACATGGGGATTTTTTCACGTCAGCTGACGCCGGGCATCCACAGCATGCAACCGGCACTGCTGGATAAACATTACCTGCGCAAACACGGCAAAAATGCCTACTACGGGCAATAAGCCGGCAACGCCTTTCAGTAGCCCCTTTGGAAGCCAGACGCCGTTCGGCGTCTGGTGAAAGCCCCGCTGCCGGGTTAGCCGTTCCCCCTCCTTTAGCAAGGGGCCGGGCGGCGACAACTGACTGGCGGCCAAAAATTCGTTATTATCCGCTCCCACTTTCCCGCCGGGCAGCCTGATGTCTAAGATTATCGATACCTTTATTGCCCCGCCGTGCCATGACCAGATAGAAACGCTGTATCAGGACGAAAGTCTGGTGCTTATCAATAAACCCGCCGGGCTGCTAAGCCTCTCGGGGAAAAACCCGCAAAACCTCGATTCGGTACATCATCGGCTGGTGCAGCTATTTCCTGGCTGTACGCTGGTCCACCGCCTTGATTTCGGCACTTCCGGGCTGATGGTGATAGCGCGTAATAAAGCGATCAATGCCGCCCTTTGCCAACAGTTCAGTCAGCGTACCGTCACCAAGGTGTACAGCGCATTGCTCTGCGGGCACCTGAACGACGACGAAGGGGTGATAGATGCGGCAATTGCCAAAGACCCGGCGCTGTTCCCGCTGATGTCGATTTGCTCAATCCACGGCAAGCCCGCTCGCTCACGCTATCGGGTCGTTGAACGCACTTATCGCGAGTTGAAAGACGGGACGTTACTGCCGTTGACGCGGGTACAGTTAATCCCGGAGACCGGACGCACCCATCAGCTGCGTATCCACTGCCAGCAGTTGGGCCATCCTATTTTGGGCTGTGACCTGTATGGCGGCCGTCTGCTGCCAGGCACCGAAGGGACGCCGCGATTGATGCTGCACGCCAGCGAACTGCATTTCGTTCATCCTGTCAGCGCAGAGAAGATCAAAGCCCACCATGCTTGCCCGTTCTGAGAACCGAGTATTTAAGCCGTTTTGTCTGAAACAGAACGGCTCATCTCAGCGCATCGCTGCAAGCCGCTGGCTCTGGTGTATACTCAGACTTTCTGCACCATGCCAGCCACAGCGGCTTTGGTTCAGGCCCGTTTCAGCAAGAGCCTGACGCCTGCACAGCCCTCCAGCCAGCTCCACACAAGCCTAATTAAAGTGGAACCCCCATGAGCCAAAATACCGCTCGTATCAGCGAGATCATCGACAACGCGAAAATCTCGCCCTATCAAATCCTGATCCTTACCCTGTGTTTCCTGATCGTCCTGCTGGACGGTTTTGACACCGCCATCATCGGCTATATCGCCCCGGCGTTACGCGAAGAGTGGCAACTGCTGCCTGCACAGTTATCGCCGACGTTTGGCGCGGGATTGTTCGGCCTGCTGCTCGGCAGCCTGATCTTCGGCCCGGTTGCCGATGCCATAGGGCGCAAGCGCGTGCTGCTCGCCTCCATACTGATCTTTGGCGGAGGCACTCTGGCCTCGGCCTATACCAGTTCAATCGAGTCGTTGACCCTGCTGCGTTTAATCACCGGTATCGGTTTGGGCGGGGCGATGCCCACCTGCATCACCCTGAGCTCGGAATACTCGCCGGCACGTCGGCGGATGATCATGGTCACCCTCAGTTGGAGCGGTTTCACCGCCGGTCTGGCGCTGGGCGGCATCCTTGCCGGGCAGGTTATTCCGGCCTTCGGCTGGCGTGGTTTGCTGATGCTCGGTGGCATCGCGCCATTGTTGCTATTGCCGTTGCTGGCCTGGCAGATGCCCGAGTCAGCGCGCTTTATGACTGCCAGCCCGAAACATGCCGATAGCCTGCGCCAGGTGGTCGAGCGTATCACCGGCAAAAGTTGGGCCGGCGTGACGATTATCGATGATGAACGCCCCGCACTGGCCAGATCGCCAATCTCCCACCTGTTTATCGAAGGTCGCGCAGTGCGCACTTTGCTGCTGTGGGTGGCATTCTTCTGCTCGTTGTTTGTGTTTTATCTGCTCACCAGTTGGCTGCCAAGCATCCTCAAGGATACCGGGTACGATATCGTCCACGCTTCGCGCATCGGGGCGATGGTGCCGCTGGGCGGAACCCTCGGTGCCATCCTTATGGCGCTGCTGATGGACCGCGTCGGCCCCTACCGGGTATTGGCCCTGTCGTACCTGGGTGCCGCGCTGGTAATTGGCGCTACCGGTTATCTGATGGGGGACGCCTATACGCTGGCGGTCGCCGTATTCCTCATCGGTTTCGGCGTGGCCGGTGCGCAGAACGGCCTGAATCTGGTCTCCGCTACCCTTTACCCTACCGCCGCTCGCGTCACCGGAGTCAGCTGGGCGATGGCGAGCGGTCGCTTCGGCTCGATAGTCGGTTCAATGCTTGGCGCCTGGATGATCGTCGCGGCAGGGACGTCGGAGATGTTCTTCATCTGGCTGGCGCTGCCGGTACTGGTGGGCTCTGCCGCTATTTTCCTGCTCTACCGGCTCAGCGTGAACCGCCGCGTCCCTGTGCCAGACTCCGCGTTATCAAACTGATAAAACGAAAAAGCCGAGGCGACATCCGCAGGATGCAGCCTCGGCCAGCAATAAAAAAAGGGGCCGTGGCCCCTTTTCTCTTGTTCTGCTTTATTCCGCTTTCGCGGTAGCCGCTTCTTCAGTGCGGTACAGATGAACATCCATCTGCGGGAACGGAATGCCGATATTGTTGGCATCCAGCGCGCGCTTGAAGTTCTCCATCAGATCGAAGTATACGTTCCAGTATTCCGCATTGGTGGTCCAGGAACGGGTGACAAAGTTCAGTGAAGATGGCGCCATCTCGTTCAAGCGTACGGTTACGCCTTTGGCGTGCATGATGCGCTTGTCGGCAGCGATCACATCACCCAACACTTTTTTCACCACGTCGATATCGGCGTTATAAGCCACGCCAACCACGATGTCTACGCGGCGGTTTGGCTCGCGGGAATAGTTGATGATGTTGCCGGCGATGATTTTGCCGTTCGGCACCACGATGGTTTTGTTGTCTGCGGTACGCAGCGTGGTGGAGAAAATCTGCACCTGGTCGACGGTACCGGCTACGCCGCCCAGATCGACATATTCACCGGCACGCAGTGGACGGAAGGCCACCAGCAGCACGCCTGCAGCGAAGTTGGACAGTGAGCCCTGCAGCGCCAGGCCGACGGCCAAACCTGCGGCACCCAACACGGCGATCACCGAGGTGGTCTGAACGCCAACGCGCCCCAGCACGGCGATAAAGGTGAAGGCCAGAATGCCGTAACGCGCCATGGCAGACAGGAAGTCGGCAACCGTGGCGTCAATACCACGCAGCTTCATCACCCGGCTTAATGCATTGCTGACTACGCGTGCAATGATCGAACCGATGATGAAAATAACGATCGCCGCGACGATGTTCACCGCGTACTGAATCAATAAGTCCTGGTTCTGCACCAGCCAGTTACCGGCACCATTAATGCCATCTACTACATTCAGATCTTTCATTCGTGTCGTCCTAACTTGTCCCTAAGGGGATAAACTCGCAAAAAAACTGACATCAGCCGTCAGTCGGAAACCACCGCCTTAGGTTAACCAACATTTCCACCGCATGCCAACCGTAAGCGTCAAAAATAGCCGAAACAGCCGCCACGCTTCTTCTATGCTGAACACAGCGCTATCGCCTTTATAACGATAAGGAACTTCATCGGTTATGCACATTCCATCGTCAATCAAACACTACTGGCAGGTTCGGCCAAGGCTGCTGCTGTCCGTCGGTGCGGGCATTTTGTGCTACCTGCTGCTGCCCGCCACGCTTTCTGAGCTGCAGCGACTGATGCTCGGCTGGAACGTTTTGGCCTGGTGCTATCTGCTGTTTCTCTGGCGACTGATGCTGATCAGCACGCCAAAGCACATCCGCCAACTGGCACGGGCACAGGATGAGAGCGCCAGTATGGTGCTGGCACTGGTCAGCATCGGCTGTCTGGTGAGCATTTTATCCATTCTGTTTGAGCTGAGCACCGCCAAACAGGTCAGCGATTCGCTGAAGACGCTGCATCTGGCGCTGACCGGCGCGACGCTGGTGGTGTCCTGGTTACTGCTGCCCACGGCATTTACCATGCACTATGCCCACCAGTTTTATCGTCAGGGTGCACAGCAGGATCCGCTGCCGCTGTTGTTTCCCGGCGACCTTAAGGAGCCTACCTATTGGGACTTTGCCTATTTCTCGTTCACCATCGCGGTGGCTTCGCAAACTGCCGACGTGGCCGTCGGTGCGGCCGAGGTGCGCAAAGTCGCTCTACTGCAATCGGTGATTTCCTTTGTTTTCAATCTGGTGATCCTGGGGCTGTCGATTAACGTCGGCGCCAGTCTGTTGGGCTAGCAACAAAAAAGGCTCCCCGAAGGGAGCCTTTCAATATGGTTAACAGCTGACCGAGATTACAGAACGTCTACTGCGTTCAGATCTTTGAAAGCCTGTTCCAGACGAGTAATCATGGAAGTCTGGGCTGAACGCAGCCATACGCGTGGATCGTAGTATTTCTTGTTCGGCTGGTCGGCGCCTTTCGGGTTGCCCAACTGGCCCTGCAGGTAAGCTTCGTTCGCTTTGTAGTACTGCAGGATACCGTCCCAGGTTGCCCATTGGGTGTCGGTATCGATGTTCATTTTGATCACGCCGTAACCTACGGATTCTTTGATCTCTGCGTCGGTAGAACCGGAACCGCCGTGGAACACGAAGTTCAGGCTGTTGTGCGGCAGATTGAATTTCTTGGACACGTAGTCCTGAGAATCACGCAGGATGGTCGGAGTCAGTTTAACATTGCCTGGCTTGTATACGCCGTGCACGTTACCGAAGGACGCTGCGATGGTGAAGCGTGGGCTGATGGCGTTCAGTTTTTCGTACGCGTAAGCCACGTCTTCCGGTTGGGTGTACAGAGCGGATGCGTCCATATGGCTGTTGTCCACGCCATCTTCTTCACCGCCGGTGCAGCCCAGTTCGATTTCCAGGGTCATACCGATCTTCGCCATGCGAGTCAGGTATTTGCTGCAAATTTCGATGTTTTCTTCCAGGGACTCTTCAGACAGGTCGATCATGTGAGAAGAGAACAGTGGCTTACCGGTAGCCGCGAAGTGTTTCTCGCCAGCGTCCAGCAGGCCGTCCAGCCATGGCAGCAGTTTCTTCGCACAGTGGTCGGTGTGCAGAATAACCGGCACGCCGTAATGCTCAGCCATCTGGTGAACATGATGTGCACCAGAGATAGCGCCCAGAATTGCTGCACCCTGAGGAACGTCAGTCTTCACGCCTTTACCGGCGATGAACGCGGCACCGCCGTTAGAGAACTGTACGATTACCGGAGCACGCACCTTCGCTGCTGTTTCCAGCACGGCGTTGATGGAGTCGGTACCTACGCAGTTCACTGCTGGCAGAGCAAAGTTGTTCTCTTTAGCTACTGCGAATACTTTCTGAACGTCATCACCAGTGATGACACCCGGTTTTACGAAATCAAAAATTTTAGACATGTTACTTTGTCCTGTTTCGTCGGCCGTAGATGGATGTAAATCGATTTTTCATGCCGCGCCGCATTATGCCGCGCGGTATAAAACAAACGGGCGGCTTTCGCCTCCCGTTGTCTGAATTACTGCTTAGCGCGCTCTTCCAGCATCACAACCGCCGGTAACGCTTTACCTTCCACGAATTCCAGGAAGGCGCCGCCGCCGGTTGAGATGTAGGAAATCTTGTCAGCAATGCCGAACAGGTCGATTGCTGCCAGGGTGTCGCCGCCGCCTGCGATAGAGAAGGCTTCGCTGTCTGCGATAGCGCGAGCGACAATTTCGGTGCCCTTACGGAAGTTAGGGAACTCGAATACGCCAACCGGGCCATTCCACAGAATGGTTTTGGCGTTCTTCAGGATAACGGCCAGACGCTCGGCTGAGACGTCGCCCATATCCAGAATTTGCTCGTTGTCCTGAATTTCGTTCGCCTGCTTCACGGTTGCAACCGCAGTTTCAGAGAACTCGGTCGCCACGCGCACGTCGGTCGGAACTGGAATGTCGCAGGTTTCCAGCAGTTTCTTGGCGTTGTCGATCAGATCAGGTTCGTACAGAGACTGGCCCACGTTGTTGCCCTGCGCCGCCACGAAGGTGTTGGCGATGCCGCCACCGACGATCAGCTGATCGGCGATTTTGGACAGGGAATCCAGTACGGTCAGTTTGGTGGAAACTTTAGAACCACCCACGATGGCAACCATCGGACGGGCTGGGTTGCCCAGCGCTTTACCCAGCGCTTCCAGCTCTGCAGACAGCAGCGGGCCGGCACAGGCAACAGGCGCGAACTTGCCCACGCCATGGGTGGAAGCCTGTGCACGGTGTGCGGTGCCGAAGGCGTCCATCACATACACGTCACACAGTGCCGCATATTTCTTGGACAGGGTTTCGTCGTCTTTTTTCTCGCCCTTGTTGAAACGGACGTTTTCCAGCACGACCAGCTCGCCTTCTGCAACATCAACGCCATCCAGGTAGTCTTTAGCCAGACGTACCGGGTTTTTCAGGTGTTCTTTCAGATAGTTGACAACAGGCAGCAGGGAGAATTCTTCGTTGTACTCGCCTTCGGTAGGACGACCCAGGTGGGAAGTTACCATCACGCGGGCGCCTTGTTTCAGCGCAGCTTCAATAGTCGGCAGGGAGGCACGGATACGTGCATCGGAAGTCACTTTACCGTCTTTCACTGGAACGTTCAGATCGGAGCGGATCAGAACGCGTTTACCTGCCAGATCCAGATCGGACATGTTAATTACAGACATGGTGAACCCTCTTGGTTGATTCTCTATAAAGTTGCCTGAGCGGCGCACCGGCCAGTGCCGATGCCGCCGTACTAGAAACCGCTTGCGGCCATTGCCCGTGTTGTATCCAACATCCGGTTGGCAAAGCCCCATTCATTATCACACCAGACCAAGGTCTTGATCAGGTGTTGTCCGCTGACCCGAGTCTGCGTACCGTCGACGATAGCGCTGTGCGGGTCATGGTTAAAATCGATCGAGACTAATGGTAGTTCCGTATAGTCAACTATACCACGAAAAGATCCCCGTGCGGCCATTTGCAACAGCTGGTTGACCTCTGCCACTTTCACCGCCGAACTGACGCTGACGCTGAGATCGATGGCCGTCACGTTGATGGTTGGTACACGTACGGAAATCGCTTCAAAACGATCGCAAAACTGCGGAAAAACGCGGGTAATACCGGCGGCCAGCTTGGTGTCGACCGGAATAATCGACTGGCTCGCCGCGCGGGTGCGCCGCAAATCCTGGTGATAGGCATCTATCACTGGCTGATCGTTCATTGAGGAGTGAATGGTGGTCACCGTGCCCGACTCGATGCTGTAGGCATCGTCCAGCAGTTTGATCACCGGAATAATGCAGTTGGTGGTGCATGACGCATTGGACACGATGCGGTGTTCCGCCAGCAGCGTCTGATGGTTGACGCCAAACACGATGGTGGCGTCCAGATCGTTGCCGCCGGGGTGAGCGAACAACACTTTTTTCGCCCCCGCCGCCAGATGGGCCTCGCCATCCGCCCGACTGCCGTACACGCCGCTGCAGTCCAGCACCACATCAACGCCCAGCTCGCCCCAGGGAAGCTGTTCCACCGCCGGCTGATGCAGCAAACGAATGGTATCGTCCCCGACGGTCAACATGTCGCATTCCTGGCGAACATCCCAGGCAAAACGGCCATGGCTGGAGTCGTATTTCAGCAGGTGGGCCATCCCCTCGGCGTTCGCCAATTCGTTGATCGCCACCACGGAAATTTCCGCTCTTCGTCCCGATTCATACAGTGCGCGTAAAACGCTGCGGCCTATGCGGCCAAAGCCGTTTATCGCTATGCGGATTGTCATGCTGCTCCTGAAAAAGGGCCTTCTCACACCGGGCATGCTCACCCTATCTGAGAGAGCGCTGATAGGTTATCAAGCTCACTCGCATAGAGTACTTTAGCGCACCGCCTGCTGTGAATCGCCACGTCGCATTATTCCTTCCATCAGCCGCGTGTTCATCACCTTCACTCCGGCGTTTCAGTTGAATTCCGATACAACTGAAACGCTTCAGCTGAGCATAAACCAAAGTTTTGCCAAAAGGAACAGATGCGACAGCTCGCCTGACAACTGATCGACACTTTGCGGGAATAAAATGATCTGGCGCACACTTTTGCCTCCTCCTTGCCCTAGCGACGCGCCAGGTATTCCGACAACAACGAGGCTTCGCCATAGTGTTGGCGGAAATAATCGCGCAAAAATTCGACGGTCACCCGCACCTTCGCCGAGGTCGCCAGGCGTGAAACGTACACCGCCCAAATATCTGCCGGCTGGTAGTAGTCCGGCAGGATATGCACCAGCCAGCCATTTTCAATACTCTCCCGTACGTCCCAGAAAGAACGCAGCGCCACACCCTGTCCGTCCAGGCACCATTGATGCACAATTTCACCGTTGTTGGATGACAGCCCGCCGGTCACCTTCACCGCCTCCTCCCCTTGCGGCCCATGAAGTCGCCACAGGCCAAAAGGATGGTCACGCTCTTTAATTGCCAGACATGCGCGTCCGGAAAGCTCGCTCAAGGTTTTCGGTGTGCCGTAACGCTGCAGGTATTCCGGAGACGCGCACAAAATGCGTTGGTTCTGCGCCAGCTTGCGGGCAATCAGATTGGGGGCAATGTCATCACCGATGCGGATATCCAGGTCAAAACCTTCGCTGACCAAATCCACCAGCCGATCGGAAACGTCCAGCCGCAGTTCAAGCGCCGGGTATTCCAGCGCCAGCGCCGACAGTGCAGGGCCGACAAAACGCCGACCGAAGCCGAAACTGCTGACAATACGCAACGTACCTTGCGGTGCCTTACGGGCGTCGGAAAGCTCATCCATCATTTGATCGACGTCGTTCAGAATGCGTTGTGCCCACTCGTAAATGCGCTCGCCATCTTCGGTGATCGCCACCCGGCGCGTAGTACGGTGCAGCAACGACACGTCCAGCGCCTTTTCCAACAGCGCAATACGTTTGCTGATGAATGCCGGTGAAACGCCCAGCTCGTCGGCGGCGGCAAAACCGGCGCGTCGCGCCACCAACACAAACACCCGCAGGTCACTCAGGATAGGTAGATTATTCATGATTCGTGTTTTATGTTTCACCGTTTCCAGCATTGATTAACAGTTAGTCAATTATAGGATGGAAGGGATGTCAATCGCCCCTCTTCACAAGTGAGATCCTATGAGCAAAAGCTATAAAATCGCCGCCATACCGGGAGACGGTATTGGCCAGGAAGTGATGCCGGAAGGCATTCGGGTGTTGCAAGCTGCTGCCGCGCGTTGGGATTTGTCCCTAGAGTTTGAAACCTTCGAATGGGCCAGCTGCGATTATTACCTGCAGCACGGGCAGATGATGCCGGACGATTGGTTCGAGCAACTACAAGGCTTCGACGCCGTCTATTTTGGTGCCGTCGGCTGGCCGGACAAGGTGCCGGACCATATCTCGCTGTGGGGCTCATTGCTAAAATTCCGTCGCGATTTCGATCAGTACGTCAACCTGCGTCCGGTGCGCTTGTTCCCCGGCGTGCCCTGCCCGCTGGCAAATAAGAACCCGGGGGATATCGATTTTTACGTGGTGCGTGAAAATACCGAAGGGGAGTACTCGTCGCTCGGCGGCCGAATGTTTGAAGGCACAGAACGCGAAATGGTGATCCAGGAGTCGGTGTTCACCCGCCACGGCGTCGACCGCATTTTGAAATACGCCTTTGAGCTGGCGCAACAACGCCCGCGCAAGACGCTCACCGCCGCCACAAAATCCAACGGAATGGCGATCAGCATGCCGTATTGGGATGAACGCGTAGCCGCCATGGCGCAGCAGTATCCGAACATTCGCTGGGACAAACAGCATATCGATATTCTGTGCGCGCGCTTCGTGCTGCAACCCGAACGTTTCGACGTGGTGGTGGCCTCCAACCTGTTCGGCGACATCCTGTCCGATCTTGGCCCGGCCTGCGCCGGCACTATCGGTATCGCGCCTTCGGCCAACCTTAACCCCGAGCGCAATTTCCCTTCACTGTTCGAGCCGGTGCACGGTTCCGCACCGGATATTTTCGGCAAAAACATCGCCAACCCTGTCGCCATGATCTGGGCCGGTGCCATGATGCTGGACTTCCTCGGTAAGGATGAACCACGCTATCGCCAGGCGCACGACGGTATTCTCGCCGCCATCGAACAGGTTATCGCCTGCGGGCCACGTACCCCGGACATGCACGGCGATGCCACCACCCAACAGGTCGGTCAGGCGATCGCCGCCCTGCTTTAGCCTCAGGCCTTGGGGAAAATCCACAGGTGCTCTGCCGGCAAGGACAGCCGGCAAAGCGTCTGTCCACGCACTTCGGTGCCATAAGCCCGCACCACGAAATCTTCAGCAACGGTGCGGAACAGGTATTCCCAACGATCGCCCAGGTACATGCTGGTCAGCAGTGGCAACTCCAGTTGGTTGCCCTGGGGATCCTCACCCAGGCGCACGCGTTCTACCCGGATCACCGCCGTGGCTTCATCGCCAACCTTTACCCCTGCGCCTGCCATGCCCCACAGCGCCCAATCTTTCCCTTCGATGCGCGCTTTGCCCTCGCTCATCTCGGTGATTTTGCCGAACAGGCGGTTATTGCTGCCCATAAACTCGGCGGTAAACAGGGTCGAGGGGGAGCCGTACATTTCCTGCGGCGTGCCCTGCTGTTCGATCTTGCCGTTGTTGAGCAACAAAATGCGATCGGAAATGGCCATCGCCTCGTTCTGATCGTGGGTCACCATCAGCGCCGACAACCCCAGCTTGATAATCAGTTCACGCAGGAACACCCGCGCCTCTTCGCGCAGCTTGGCATCCAGGTTGGATAGCGGCTCATCCAGCAGGATCACCGGCGGGTTGTACACCAACGCCCGACCAATCGCCACGCGCTGCTGCTGGCCGCCGGACAGCTGATGCGGATGGCGTTTGCCCAGATGCCCCAGTCCCAGTTGATCCAGCACCCCTTGCACCCGCTGGGTAATTTCCGCCGTGGAAACTTTGCGTAATTTCAGTGGATAGGCGACGTTCTCAAACACGGTTTTATGCGGCCACAGGGCATAGGACTGGAATACCAGCCCGAGGTTGCGCTCCTCCGCCGGGATCTCGCTGCGCGCAGTGCCGTCGTACACCTTATTGCTGCCAATGATAATGCTGCCCTGCGTTGGCTTTTCCAGCCCGGCGACCGCCCGCAACAGCGTCGTTTTACCGCTGCCCGACGGCCCCAGCAGCGAAACCACCTCGCCGCGCTTGAGCTGCATCGAAACGCCTTTCAGCACCGGGTTGTCGCCGTAGGTCAAATGCAGGTTCTCTACCGAAAGTTCAATCATGTAATTTCACTCCAAAGCGCAAGGCGATCCCCAGCCCCAGCACC
Source organism: Serratia sp. BIGb0234 (assembly GCF_024809915.1). Classification (NCBI taxonomy): domain Bacteria; kingdom Pseudomonadati; phylum Pseudomonadota; class Gammaproteobacteria; order Enterobacterales; family Yersiniaceae; genus Serratia; species Serratia sp. BIGb0234. The sequence goes on along the minus strand of NZ_JANUEI010000003.1, from coordinate 528,198 downwards.
ACCAGCAGGATGTTAATGAAGGAGAGCGCGGCCACGATATCAATGGCACCCGCCGCCCACAGCGAAACCAGCATCGAACCTATGGTTTCGGTGCCTGGAGACAACAGGTAAACCCCGGTGGAATACTCTCGTTCGAAAATCAGGAACATCAGCAACCACGAGCCGATCAGGCCGTAGCGCGACAGCGGAATAGTCACGTGACGAGTGATCTGCCCACGGGAGGCACCGGCACTGCGCGCAGCCTCTTCCAGTTCAGGGCCGACCTGCAACAGCGTCGAGGAGATCAACCTCAGGCCGTAGGCCATCCACACCACGGTATACGCCAGCCAAACGCTGAAGATGGTGCTGCGCAAAGAACGTAGCCAGACAATCAGGTTTTCCCGCAGCCATTCGGCGACCGGCAGGGCCGATAACCAGCCCTCTTTCAACGACTTGTCCAGCCACATCGGCAGGAACAGGAACACCCACAGGAACGCCAGCCCCGCCAGCAAACCCGGCACCGCACGCGGTACCAGCACGCTGTAATCGAGAAAACGGGTAGCACCGTCGGGTTTGCGGTGCATGGCAATGCCGATGAACAGATAACAGACTACCGCCAGAGCACCGCCGATCACCCCTATCGCCATCGAGTTGACGATGGCTCGCAACAGGTTGGGTTGCTGCCAGATGGTGCGGAAGGTATTGAGCGACAGCTCGTCCCAGATAGAAACACCCACGCCCCAGTTGGAAATAAAGGCACGCAGCACCACGCCAACCAGTGGCACACCTATGGTCACCGTCAGCCAAAACACCACCACCGCACCGGCGACCCAGCGCCATTTGCCCAGCGGCAGCGCCCGCGCCTGCGACGCCTTGCCCTTGACGGTGACGAAACGGTTGGCGGTACGCATCAGACGGCGCTGCAACATCACCAGCGGAATGGTGATGCAAATCAGCACCACCGCCACTGCCGCCATCAGGTGGTAAGACGGCGTGCCCAGCTTGTTGGTCAGTTGATACAGGTAGGTCGCCAGCACCAGGTTCCCTTCCGGATCGCCCAGCACCAGCATCAGGCCGAACACCTCCAGCCCGAGAAAGAACAGCAATACGCCGGCATACAGAATCGAAGGGCGCACCATCGGCAAGCTGACGGCCGTCATGACCTGCAAGGGCGAAGCCCCTGCCGTACGAGCGGCCTCCTCCACGTCGGAGCCGACGCTGCGCAAGGCCGAGGAAATATAAAGATAAGCGTGCGGTACGTGGGTTAATCCGGCAATGACCACAATGCTGGCCATCGAGTAGATATTCCAGGGCACAAAGCCCAGCAGCGATTCCGCCCATAGCGAGAAGAAGCCGACCGGCCCGGCGGCCACCACGTAGCCAAAGCCCAGCACCATCGGTGAGACAAAGATCGGCACCAGGATCAGCGGTTCAATAAACCGACGACCGGGCAAATCGGTTCTGACCATCAAAAAGGCCAGAATACCTCCCAGCGGAATGGCGATCACCACTAAGCCAAAGGCCAGGATAAAGCCACTTTTCAGCGCCTTGTAAAAGTCGGGATCGGTAAAAATAAACTCGAACGCCTCAAGGCTAAAAACCTTGGAGGGCGAAAAAAAAGGTGCGGAGAGAAAACTTTGAATCACGATAAATGACAGCGGCACATAGATAACCAGCGCGGTTATCACCACCACCAAGCCACGCGGCAGGCTCTGCCACTTTCTGCGCCATGTATTCATAATCTATCCCAATGGTTGTAAACATCGACCACCAAAGGGCGCGCGCCTCCCTGGCAGACGCGCGTCCGGAGCCTGTCCTAATTTATTTTGCCGCGGCGGTACGCCATTGCTTGATGTAGTCCAACCGTTTGGCCGGCTGCAGGTACTCCAACAGGCTCTCGTCCACCGGAATAGGCTTCAGCGCGTTGCCAAGCATTTTGGTCATGCCGTCGATGTCGTTTTTGCCTTCAATGTCATTACGGATAGAGGGAATATCCGCCTGGTTGGCGAGAATGCTCTGGCCCTTTTCCGACAATACGTAGTTAAGCCAAAGTTTTGCCGCGTTGCTGTTGGCAGCCTCTTTGCTGATAAAGGACACGCGCGACAGCACCAGGGTGTAATCTTTCGGGTAAGCGATGCCCAGAGAAGGGTCAGTTTTGGCGCGGGCTTCGGCGTAGGAACCCAGAATGTTGAAACCAATCAGGTTTTCACCGGACGATACCCTTTCCATCATGGTACCGGTGGACGACTGCACGGCCAGACCGCCTTTGGCAACGTCAGCCAGCGTAGCAAAATAGTTCGGGTCGGCCTTGAAGTCCTGCACCGACAGCATGAAGCCCAACCCTGATTTTTCAATGTCATAGGTCGTGACTTTCTTTTTAAACTTGTCGGTTTGACTGGCGATCAGCTTTGCCAGCGCAGCGTGCGAGTCCGGCACATCCCCCTGCGGGATCAGCCGTTTGTTATAAATGAAGACCACCGGCTCATAGGTGGTGCCGTAGGCTCTCTCTTTCCAGACCGCCCACTTGGGCAGTTGGCCCTGTTCAGGCGAGGCGTATTCTTGCGCATAGTCGGTTGCCAACTTCAGCGCGGTATCCATCGACGAACTCCACACCACGTCACCGCTGGTGCCACCCGCCGCCTGTTCGCTGATATAGCGGTTATACAGCTCGGTGCTGTTCATGTCGTTGTATTCGACCTTAACGCCCGGATACAGCGCTTCGAACCCCTGAATCAACGGTCCTGCGGCTTTGGTATCCGTGGTGGAATACACCACTACCTTGCCCTCTTTCTTCGCGCCATCCACAATTTTCTGATAGTCGGCTGGATAGCCTGCAGGGAACTCAGCGTAAGCAGGCACTGCACCCAGTACCGCCATCGCCACCACCGACGCGCCGATTCTTGTTAACATAATCAACTCCTGGTTACATTTAATAAACTAAAAATTAACATATAGTTAATAAGTGTTCTTAAGCAACGCCGTTGATTTTTTATCTTCGTATTTTGTGAGGTTGGGCGATTTTTGGGCAAGAAAAAGCCCGGCAAGATGCCGGGCTCAGATTGATGACAAAGTCCTTTGCAGTTAAAAATTCCGATCTTGGGACGAATAAAAACAAAGGATTATGTCTTCAGATTTACCCCAAACAGCCGAAAACCACGTTTTTCGGCTGTTTGTCATTAGACTAAGCCCGGCAAGGTGCCGGGCCTGGGGTAATGCGACGCGAGATGCCTTATTTCAGCAGTGCCTGCGCCTTGGCCACCACGTTATCCACGGTGAAGCCGAACTCTTTGAACAGCTGCTCTGCCGGTGCCGACTCACCAAAGGTGGTCATGCCCACGATAGCGCCGTTCAGGCCCACGTACTTGTACCAGTAGTCCGCGATACCCGCTTCCACCGCCACGCGGGCAGTGACCGCCGCCGGCAGCACGGATTCACGGTAAGCCGCGTCCTGCTTGTCGAAGGCGTCGGTAGACGGCATCGAGACCACGCGCACCTTGGTGCCCGCCGCGCTCAGCTTGTCTGCCGCTTCCACGGTGATGCCCACTTCCGAACCGGTGGCAATCAGGATGACGTCCGGCGCACCGGCACAGTCCTTCAGCACGTAGCCGCCGCGGTAAACGTTGGCCAGCTGCTCCGCGGTACGCGGCTGCTGGGTCAGGTTCTGACGCGAGAAAATCAGCGTGGTCGGGCCGTCATTGCGCTCGATGCCGTACTGCCAGGCAATCGCCGATTCCACCTGGTCACACGGACGCCAGGTGCTCATGTTCGGGGTCACGCGCAGACTGGCAATCTGCTCAACCGGCTGGTGTGTCGGGCCGTCTTCGCCCAGACCGATGGAGTCGTGGGTATAAACGAACACGTTGCGGATTTTCATCAGCGCCGCCATGCGCACCGCGTTACGGGCATATTCCACGAACATCAGGAAGGTCGCGGAGTACGGCAGGAAGCCGCCGTGCAGCGCGATGCCGTTGGTGATGGCGGTCATGCCGAACTCGCGCACGCCGTAGTGGATGTAGTTACCCGCCGGATCAACGTTCAGCGCTTTCGAGCCGGACCACATGGTCAGGTTGCTTGGCGCCAGGTCAGCGGAGCCGCCGAGGAACTCAGGCAGCACCTTGCCGAAGGCTTCCAGCGCGTTCTGCGAGGCCTTGCGGCTGGCGATGTTGGCCGGGTTGGCCTGCAGCTGCTCGACGAAGGCTTTGGCGTCGGCTTTCCAGTTGGCCGGCAGTTCGCCGTTCATGCGGCGTTTGAACTCGGCAGCCAGTTCCGGGAAGGCCTTGGCGTAGGCGGCGAACTTGTCGTTCCAGGCCGCTTCTTTCGCCTTGCCGGCTTCTTTGGCGTCCCACTGGGCATAGATGTCCTGCGGGATTTCGAAGGCGGCGTATTTCCAGCCCAGGGCTTCGCGGGTGGCGGCCACTTCGGCGGCGCCCAGCGCAGCACCGTGCACGTCGTGGGTACCGGCCTTGTTCGGGGAGCCGAAGCCAATCACGGTTTTGCACATCAGCAGGGACGGCTTGTCGGTGACCTTGCGGGCTTCTTCAATCGCGGCCTTGATGGCATCCGGGTTGTGGCCGTCCACGTGACGCACCACGTGCCAGCCGTAGGCTTCAAAGCGCTCGGCGGTGTTGTCGGTGAACCAGCCTTCCACGTGACCGTCGATGGAGATGCCGTTGTCATCGTAGAACGCGGTCAGTTTGCCGAGTTTGAGGGTACCGGCCAGGGAACAGACTTCGTGAGAGATGCCTTCCATCATGCAGCCATCGCCCATAAAGGCGTAGGTGTGGTGGTCGACCACGTCATGGCCCGGGCGGTTGAACTGCGCAGCCAGGGTGCGTTCGGCAATGGCGAAGCCGACGGCGTTGGCGATGCCCTGGCCCAGTGGGCCGGTGGTGGTTTCCACACCAGGGGTGTAGCCGTATTCCGGGTGACCCGGGGTTTTGGAGTGCAGTTGGCGGAAGTTTTCCAGCTCGCTCATCGGCAGGTCGTAGCCGGTGAGGTGCAACAGGCTGTAAATCAGCATGGAGCCATGGCCGTTGGAGAGGACGAAGCGGTCACGGTCAGCCCAGTGCGGGTTGGTCGGGTTGTGGTTCAGGTAGTCACGCCACAGGACTTCGGCGATGTCCGCCATGCCCATAGGTGCACCCGGGTGGCCGGAATTTGCTTTTTGTACGGCGTCCATGCTGAGTGCGCGGATGGCGTTGGCAAGCTCTTTACGAGAGGACATGTTTTACTCCAGGTCGGATTAAAAAATCAGTCAAGTTTTCTATTTTCTCAGACTCCGCATTAAAACGGCAATCCCTAATACCAAATGAGAGCGAGTTCACAACTTATTAGCACAATTGGTCGGTTTTTCGGAATAACACTATTTTCCCGATTGTCGGCGTACACTAGTCTCAAGCGGCAAGATTTCCCTAAACTAAAATGACACGACCCCCTTGTTACTCTCACAGGAAAATGGCTTTATGAAGATCCGTACCTCTTTGATTGCATTAAGCATTGCCACTTTGGTAAGCGGCTGTCAAAACCTGAACACCGATACCCTGATGCAGTCTGGCGCGCAGGCGTTCCAGGCCGCGACGCTGAGCAATAACGACGTAAAAATCCTGAGTGATAAATCCTGCGCAGAGATGGACAGCAAGGCACAAATCGCGCCGGCCGACAGTACCTATGCCAAACGCCTGAACAAAATCGCGGCGGCGCTGGGAGATAATATCAACGGCACGCCGGCCAACTATAAGGTCTACGTCACAAAAGACGTGAATGCCTGGGCAATGGCCAACGGCTGTATCCGCGTTTACAGCGGGCTGATGGACATGATGACCGACAATGAAGTGGAAGGCGTGCTGGGCCACGAAATGGGCCACGTGGCGCTGGGCCATACCCGCAAAGCAATGCAGGTCGCTTACGGCACCGTGGCATTGCGTACCGCAGCGGCCTCGACCGGCGGCATCATAGGGTCGCTGTCGCAGTCACAGTTGGCGGATATGGGCGAGAAGCTGGTTAACGCTCAGTTCTCCCAAAAACAGGAAAGCGAAGCCGATGACTATTCGTTCGATCTGCTGAAACAACGCGGCATCGACCCGAACGGCCTGGTCACCAGCTTTGAAAAACTGGCTAAAATGGAGGCCGGCCGTCAGAGCAGCATGTTTGACGATCACCCCGCTTCCGAAGCGCGCGCACAGCATATTCGCGAGCGCATCGCAGCAGGCAAGTAAAACACAACGCCCGGCAGATGCCGGGCGTTTTTCATTTCATCAATACAGCGTCTTTTGCGGTGGCCCGGCGAAGGTTAGCGGCCCAATGCTGTTCATATCCACTTCCACCACCGACGGCCCCGGATAATTAATCGCTTCCGCCAGCACGCCGTTGAACTGCGCCTCGCTGTCCACTTTCCACGCCTTCAGCCCCATCGCCTCGGCAACCTGGGTAAATGCGGGAGTGTGCAGTTCGTTATAATACTGACGGCCGGCAAAATACTTGTCCTGAATGCCCCGCATCACGCCGTAGCCGCCGTCGTTCATGATCAACAGGGTTATATTGGCCTGCTCCTGCGCCATGGTTGCCAGTTCGCCCAGGCCTAACGCCAGCCCCCCGTCCCCGACCAGCCCCACCACCTTGCGCTGTGGGTTGGCGATCGCCGTGCCAATCGCCATTGGCAGGCCCATGCCAATCGCCCCGGCCAGCGAGTGAATGTTGCAAAGCGGCGAAATGGCGCGGAACAAACGGCTGCCCCACACGCTGCCGGAAACGGTGATATCACGTACCAACAGACCGTCCTGCGGCAACGCAGCGGCGATGGCGTCGTTCAATTTTGCATACTCTCCCGACTGCTGGCGCAGCGCACTTTCCGCCTGCTGTATCGCCGTGGCTATCTCGGCATCCCACTCGGCATTCACTTTTTCACCCGGGTTCAAACGAGCAGCCAGCGCGTTAAGCAAGCCGCCGCAGTCACCGTTGATTTGCTCGTCGGCCAGATAGTTGCGGTTGGCCGCCGCCGGATCGATATCAATTTGAACCAGCGGGCGCGGCAGCGGCAGCGTCCAGGTACGCGTCTCATTGCTGCGCAAGCGTGAACCGGCCACCAGCGTCAAATCACACTGCGTCAGGATCGCCTCAATGCTCGGTGAGTTATGGAACGCACGCAGGCTGCGCGGATGACTATCAGGCAGGATACCGCGCCCATGGGTGCTGGAGATCACCACCACGCCGGCATCTGCCAATTTGCGTACCGCATCGGCGCAGGCCAGCGCACCGCCACCCAACCACAGCAATGGGCGTTTGGCCTGTTTCACCCGCTGATACAGGCGCTCAACCGCCTCGCCACTGGCCGCCGGCAGCGGCGCAGGCGCCACGGGCTGGCTCAGCACCGAACTGGAAACCAGGCTACTTTGAATATCGATCGGGATCTCGACCGCCACCGGGCCACAAGGCACCGTCTGCGCATCGAGGATAGCCCGTTGGATCACGGCCACCGCCTGTTCCGCTGAGTTGACCCGATATGCGCGTTTGGAGCAGGCGCGCAGGAAACCCAGCTGATCGCGGGTCTCATGAATGAACCCGGCGTCGGCATCCAGATAGGCCTTCTCCACCTGGCCGGTAATGTGCAGCAACGGCGTGTTGGCATTCAGCGCTTCGATCATGGCACCGACCGCATTGCCGGCCCCCGCACCCGTACTGGTCAAGGCTACGCCCAGACCGGAGAAACGGCCGTGGGCATCGGCCATGGTGACCGCGCCCGCTTCGCCACGCGCCGGTACGAAACGGATGTTGCCACGTTGCCCTACCGCATCGGCAATCGGCAGATTATGAATCGAAATGATGCCGTACATCGCCGACACCTCGTACTGTTCCAGAGTCCGGGCTATCGCCTCACCAACCGTTATTTTATCGCTCATCATCTGCCTTCTTATTGTGTTCGTTGTAGGGGTTACGCACCGTCGCTCAAAGCTAATCGCTCCAGCGGTTCGCCTGATGGCTCAGCGCCAGGTAAAGGCTTTTCTGCTGCATATAGGCCTTGATGCCGTGCAGACCCTTTTCGCGGCCCAGACCGCTCTCTTTGAAACCGCCGAAAGGCGTAGAAATAGAGAATGTTTTGTAGGTGTTGATCCACACGGTGCCGGTTTCCAATTGCTCCGCCAGCGCCATCGCCCGCGGGAAATCCCGGCTCCAAATCCCGGCGGCCAACCCGTACACCGAATCGTTGGCTTGCTCGATCAACTGTGGCTCGTTATCGAACGGCAGCGCCACCAGTACCGGGCCAAAAATCTCTTCCTGGCAAGCGCGGGCACGGTTGCTCAACCCTTCGATAATCGTTGGCAGGTAATAGCTGCCGCCGGCCAGCAGCGGATCGGCCGGCGCTTCGCCGCCTATCACTACCCGGCCGCCTTCTTGCTGCGCCAGCGCCACATAATCCGCCACGCTTTGGCGATGCTTGTCGTTAATCAGCGGGCCGAGGTGCACGCCCGGCGTCAGCGGATTGCCGACCCGCAGCCCGGCCGCCAGCTCGCTCAGGCGCGCCAGCAGCGGCTGGTATAGCGAGCGGTGCACAAACAGCCGCGAGCCGGCAATGCAGGCCTGGCCGGCGGAGCTGAAAATGCCGTAGCAGATCCCGCGAGCCGCCTGTTCCAAATCGGCGTCCTCCAGCACGATGGTCGGCGACTTGCCGCCCAGTTCCAGCGAGGTAGGGATCAGCTTCTCGGCGGCGATATGCGCCAAATGGCGACCGGTATTGGTCCCCCCGGTAAAAGAAATCTTTTTCACTAACGGGTGACGCGCCAGCGCCTCGCCAATCACCGAGCCTTTGCCCGGCAGCACGCTAAGCAGTCCGGCGGGCAGGCCTGCCTGCTCAAACAGTTCCGCCAGTTTTAGCGCCATCAGCGGTGTCGCTTCGGCCGGTTTGAGGATCACCGCATTGCCCGCCGCCAGTGCGGGGGCCACTTTTTGCATCTCACTGGCGATCGGCGAGTTCCACGGCGTAATGGCCGCGATCACGCCCAGCGGCTGATACTGGCTCAACGTCATGATCTCCGCGCTGCGCTGGGTCGGCAGTTCGCCCTCCAGCACCTCGCAGGCAGCGGCAAAGTAGCGAGCCGTCGCCGCCGCGCTGGCCACCAGCCCACGGGTTTCCGCCAGGGGTTTGCCGTTGTCGCGGGTCTGCAGCTGCGCCAGCTCTTCCAGTTGCGCCATAATCAGGTTGCTGACGCGGTACAGAATGTTGGCTCGCTGATGCGGCACCAGCCCACGCCACTCGGGGGCCCGCCAGGCGCGTTCAGCCGCGGCTACCGCATCATTGACGTCTTCAATACTGGCGGCACGCAGCCGCGCATTCACGCTGCCGTCGGCCGGGAACTGCGAGGCCATTTCATCGCCACGCCCTTCACACCAACGCCCAGCCACAAAAATCTTTAACCTTTCCATACTCGCTCCTGCCGTTCAGGCAATAAAACCACCGTCGATCAGACGGCGGCAGGCTTGTACCGCGCTCAGCGCCGCCAGGGTTGATGTCTTGGGATTGCTTGCCAGCGGGTTGCCGCTCAGCTCAATGTGAAACTCACCGAAATTGCCGCACACCTGCAGCCGGTGGGTATTGCGTCGGGTCGCGGGATCGACCAGCAACCGCACCCGGGTGGCGTCCATTCCCAGGCCGTTGAGCGCAATGGTTGCCGCTACATTGGCGTTCGCCGGGAATAACCGCGCCGCCTCCCGTGCCGAGCCTTCGAAAAACACCTGCGCCTCGCTTACCGCATCGAGATCAATCAATTGCTCTGCCATACTGCCGCGCCAGCTGGCCGGACTTTTACACGCCTGATAAGTGACGCTGTCCAGACCGCCCTCACGTGCCGACGCCAAGCCGTCCATGCCCGCCACCGCACCGGACAGCACGATCACCTGGCCCCGATGCTGCCGACAGGCTTGCTGCAAACGCTGCTGCAACGCGGCATCCGCTAATGCGCCGGTAGAGATCACCGCTAAAGGCCAACCGCGCGTGACCACCGCCTCACCGAACTCCGCCACCGCCTGCTGGCTGGCGCACTCCAGCACCAGATCCGGTTTTTCAGCACAGTGGTCGGGGTGGGTTAACGCCTGCACCTGGCCACCAAAGGCGTTGGCAATCGCCGCATGATGAGCCGCACGCGCGACAATCCAGCCAACGCTCACCCCGTCCGGCAGGCGGGACAGCACTTCTGTGGCCATTGCGCCGTAACCAATCATCATGATCTTCTTCATCTTTTCAGCCTCTGCGGTTAAAGATGGCGGTTAAAGCCGCCGGAGACGTCCAGCGCGGCCCCGGTGGTAAAGGACGCCAGAGGCGAAGCCAGGAACAGCAGCGCCCGTGCCGGCTCCTGCGGTTTTCCCAGGCGTTTCATCGGGATGCCGCGTCGTTCGGCAATCGCCGCCGTCCACTGCTCCCAGCTTTGATCTTTATCGCTGCGCTCGTCGAAGCGGCGGCGCCACTGGCCGGACTCCACCATGCCCAACAGGATCGAGTTGACGCGAATCCCCTTGTCCACCAGCTCTTTCGACAGCGTCAGCGTCATGTTGAGCAGTGCCGCACGCGCTGCCGAGGTGGCGATCATGTGTTCTTCCGGCTGCAAGGCCAAAAGCGAATTCACACAGGTGATGGAAGCGATATCCGAACGCTCCAACGCCGGCAAAAATGCCTGCACCGGGTTAATCACGCCGAACAGCTTTAGCTCCGCCTCATGCAGCCAGGCGGTGCGCGGCGTTTGATCAAAATGCGCAACGAACCCCTGGCCAGCGTTGTTGATCAACAAATCTACGCCGCCGAAGCGTGCAGTCACCTGGGCGGCAAACTGCGTTACCTGCGACTCATCCAGCACGTCGCAGCACAGTGCCAGGATCTCCGCCTGCGGAAACTCATGGCGCAGGCTGGCTTCGGCACCGGCCAGTTTGTCCGGATTGCGGCCGCAAAATGCCACCTTCGCGCCTTCCGCCAGCAGCAGACGCAGGGTTTCGAAACCGATGCCCGACGAACCGCCGGTGACCACCGCGACCCGTTTCTCAAGCTGAAAATTCATGGTTGAATTGCTCCCGTAAAATCCTGCAGATAGCGGTTAAATTGCCCCGGCGCATCGAGATAGCTGGCGTGCCCGGCCCCCTCAATCAGGCGCAGTGCCGCGTCCTGCTGTTGCGCCAGCACCGCCGCCGCTTCCGGTGGCGTGATCCGATCGCAGTCACCGCACCACACCTGCAACGGGCCGCGGTACTGCGCCAGATAGCGGCCGATATCGTCGTTGGCCAGCATCCAGGCGGCATTGAGAAACCCCTCGGGATCCAGCTGCTGCATGCCGTTGCGTACCCAGGCAATATCTTGGGGATCCGCAGCTTCACGCAGTAACGCCGCCGCCCGCTGCTCGCCGTAGCCCTGCGGCCCAAGCTGCTCAATCATCTGTTTTCTCTGGCTATAAACCTGTTGGCGTTTCTCCAGCGGTGCGTTGGCGTAGCCCTGCGCCGGATCCGCCAGCACCAGCCCACATAATCCGTCGGGATAACCGGCAGCATAGGCGCTACCGATCAAGGCACCGAGCGAGTGGCCGACGATCAGCGGTTGCTCCAACTGCAAGTGCGCCACCAGCGCCGCCAGCGCGGCGGCGTAGGCGGCGGCATCCGGCTCGCTGATCGTCAGCGGCAGGCTGCCGCCGTAGCCTGGGGCGTCCCAGGCCAGCAAGCGATGACCGTCGGCCAGCCCCGAGTCATTGAACTGCTTGATCCACGAAGCCGAACCGGAACTGATGCCGTGCAGCAACACCACCGGGCGACCGTGACCCGCCTCGCGCCAGCTCAGGGTAAACTCCCCGCAGCGCGCCTGCTGACGTTGCGCCAGGCCGTTCATCAGTTGCGTTTCACTTTGGATAACGGGTGATCAGCCGGGTAGGTCGGGGTTTCCGGTTTGGCGGTGCCGAGCATCACGCACATCAACGCCTCTTCTTCGCCGTGGTTGAACAACCCACGGTAGACTCCGGCCGGCACCGAGATCAGATCGCGCTCTTTCAGCTTGGTTTCGTAATATTCGCTACCGTCCTGGATCATCAGCGTGATGCTGCCCTTCAGCATAAAGAACACCTCTTCCACGTCATCGTGCAGGTGCAGCGGGCCCTCGCACTTCGAAGGCAGCACCATGGTGGAGAAGGTGAAGTTGCCTGCCGGAATGGTATTGGTGTCGCTGGCTACCCCGGTGGCGCCGGTACCGATGTAGCGCATCTGCGCACGGCGGTATTTCGGGTCGTAATCGGCCTGGAACTTCAACGCGTTCCAGTCATATTTACGGCCTTCAAAGCGGGCGATACGCGATTCCACCCAATGCTCAATCGATTGATCCTGCGGCTTGACGCCGGCTTGCTTCTCAACCTGAGACATGTTGTAACTCCTCTGTTGAATCAAACGGTTAAATCAATACTTCTTCAGCAACGGCAGCAGAATGATGCAGCCGATCAGGGCCATCACCACCAGGAACAGCAAGCCGTTATCCATGTTGCCGGTGGCGGCGATCAGCGCCCCCATCAGCACCGGTGCCAGCGCACCGGCAAAATTGCCCAATCCGTTAAAAATACCGCCGGCGGTGGCGCTGACCTTGCTGCTGGTGGCTTTCGCCAGCAGGGCAAAGATGTTTGGCGCACCGGCCCCCCACATAAAGGTGCTGAAAGCCATGGCGGCGATCACGCTGTAAGTGCCCTGCAGCTGCAGCACCACGGCCAGCCCCAGCCCGGCGCCGCACAGCGAGACAAAACAGGCCAGCGCGCGACGATCCAGTTTGTCCGACAGCCAGGCGCCGACCACTTCGCCCAGCAGCATGGCGATAAACGGCAGCGATGACAGATAACCGGCGTGCTCCAGATGAATACCTTTGCCCTTGATCAGGTAGCTCGGCAGCCAGCCGTTCATGCCCCACAGGTAGGTCAGGAAGGCGATGTTAAACAGGCAGATCATCCAAAAATGCGGATTGCGCAGCAGCTCATGGCGATGTTGTTTACGTTCGGCAATAGCCGGTTTGGAAACGCTAGCCGCCGCGGGGCGTGACACGTTGAGATGACGCATGCCGAACAGCACCAGCAGCATCACCGGCAGCGTCAGGAACGCCATAAAGAAGAAGGTGGTCTGCCAGTCAAAGGTGTTAAGGATGTACAGCGTGACCGGGAAGCCGAGCGCGGCGCCCAATGGCGTACCCAGCAGCCACAACATGGTGGCGCGTGCCTGCAGGCGCTGCGGGAAGGCCTGGCGAATGATGGCGTAGGCCATTGGCAGCAGCGGACCTTCGGCAATGCCGAGCAAAATGCGCAGCGTCATCATGCTGTGATAAGAGCGCGTCATGCCCATCAGCACCATCAGTACGCCCCACACCACCATCATGCCAATCAGCACCTTGACCGGGTTCAAGCGGTCGCCAATTCCGCTCAGCAACATCGAAGAGATGCCGTAGGAGAACAAAAACGCGCTCATCAGCAACCCCAGCCGCGCCGGGTCAAAACTGATGCCCAGCGCCTGCTGAAATTCAGTATCGGAAAACAGCGCCGCGATGCTGATCTTGTCGAAAAACGCCAGCAGCACGCAGGCAAACAGCGCGATGGGCACCGACCAGCGCACTCGTTGCTGCGGATTTTCGGCAACAGCATCCCCCACCCGTTCAGCGCGGGCGTCAATCTCTTGCGTAGTCATGAAACGCTCCCGAGGTTACGGGCGTTATTTCAACGCCATCAAAGAAAACTCCGCATCCGCCAACTGCTGCGGTTCCAGCACGCGCCCACTGGCCAGCCAGCGTTTGCCCAGCTTGATGGTACGAGCGTCGTTAAACGCCACCATTTGCACCAACTGACGATCGGCATTTAACGTAAAGAACACCTGCGATTGCGGCGTGCGCCGCACCACATGGTGCACGCCACCGGTCGGCACGCCGAGGATCTGGATATTGGCATCGTATTGATCCGACCACAGCCAGGCCACGTCATCGTAAGGGGCGGCAAAGGCGTCCAGCATCGCGCAAGCGGTGCTGATCGCCTGATTCTGCGCATAGGCCCAGGACTGCAGGCACAGGCCCAGCGTCGGGTGACGCGCCACGTCGCCGGCGGCGAAAATCGCCGGGTGGCTGGTGCGCCCCTGGCCGTCAACCACGATCCCCACGTCAATCTTCAGCCCGGCACTGCGCGCCAGTTCCAGATTCAACTCGACGCCAATCCCCACCACCACCAGGTCAAACGGCTGAGGATCGCTGACGCCGCTGCCGATCCAGGCGCTACCGTCACGATCTTCCAGCTGAATGTCACCGCAGCCGCAGTGCAGGGTCACGCCTTGCTGTTGATGCAATTCCAGCAGCGCCAGGGAGACATCCGCGCCGACACTGCGCATGCACAGCGCCGGCTGGCGTTCAAAGACCGTCACGTCAGCACCGAGGCGCCGCGCCGAAGCGGCAATCTCCAGCCCAATCCAGCCACCACCGACGATCGCCAGTCGACGGCATCCTTGCAGCGCCTGACGCAGCTTCGCCGCATCATCCCAGGAACGCAGCGTCATCACCCGAGGGTGACTGGCCCAACGGGCGTCCGGCAGGCGCGGTCGGCCACCGGTGGCAATCAGCAGTTGATCAAACTGCAGCTGCCGACCGTCGCTGAGGCTGACGATTTGTTTTTTTGCATCAATGGATTCGGCACGTAACGGCCGGCACCAGTTGAGATTCAACCCGGCGACCACCTGTTCGCTGAACAATCGGCTGAGCGGCGCTTCGCCGTCCAGCAACGCCGCCTTGGAAAGCGGCGGGCGTTCATAAAAGTCATAGGGTTCGTCGCTGATCACCGTCAGCCGGCCCGCATAGCCACGATCGCGCAGCGTTTTCGCCGCCCAACCGCCAGCCTGGCCACCGCCGATAATGACGATCCCCGCCGCTTCTGGCTGGCTCATAGCGCCTCCGGTTTTTTCTGCTGGCGGCGCGTATCGTGGTCGATCCCCCCTTCCACCGCCCACTCTGTAAACGACACCAGCGAGTGTTCCAGCTCGCGCGGCTGCCAGTTTTCAGTCAGATAGTCATCGTTGGTGTAGTACTCAAACGCGCCGCCGGTCGGGCTGTTGACGTACCAGAAATAGGCTGAGGAAATCGGATGGCGACCGGGGCCGATAAAGGTGCTCCACTTCTCTTTGTTCATGGCGATACCGCCGCCGATCACCTCGTGGATGTCGCGCACGGTAAAAGCTACGTGATTCAGGCCACGTGGACGATTCGGCAATTTCAGCAGGAACAGGTTGTGATGCCCGCCGCGCGCCTGAGTGCGCAGGAACACTGCCCGATCGATATAGCGATCCGAGACCTGGAAGCCCAGTACCTCACGGTAGAAACGTTCGGTGGCGGCCAGATCTTCGACGAAGAACACCACGTGGCCAATATTGATCGGCTGTGCCTGCGCATATACCGGGCTGGGCTGATCGATGCGGCGCACATCTCCCCATTGGTTGATCGGCGATACCGGTAAATCGACTTCGCGCTGTTGGCTGACGCTAAAGCGCAGCGTCATACCGTTCGGATCGATACATTCCAGCTCTTCCCCCACCTGACGGAAGCCCGGCATCTGCGCCAACAGCGGCTGCAAAGCGGCCAATTCCGCCGGGCTGCCCACGCCCCAGGTCATGCGGCGCAGAGTCGAACCGCCCTCAAACGCCGCCGGCAAGGTCTCGCTCTGCAACGGATGCAGCACCACGCGCGCCCCACTCAGGGTGGTGAATTCACGTTGACGTTCGCCCCAGTGCTGTTGTGCCGCCTGCAGGCCGAAGTCCTGCATGAATTTTTCGCAGGTTGGCAGATCTTCGACGCCAAATTCCAGTTTTTCGATTCCGATTACGCTCATTGTTGTGCCTCACGTTCTCGCTGAATGCGGTTTTCAGGCATGACAAACCCCGGCCCCTGTTTGCCATGAGCCTTATCCCTGCCTGATTCATTGGTAGGGGACGAATACAGTCGTCCCGATTAATGCGAACGCAGCTTGCAGCCCCCCTACGAAAACAAGGGGTTGTCAGTTAGCCGACGTTAGCCTGCGGCGGCGCGCCCAGAAAGCCGGAGATTTTCTCTGCGGCGTCACGCACTTCCATGCGCAGCCGTTCGCGATCTGCTTTTGGGATCTCATCGAACGGCACCATGATGCTGACCACGGCCTCGACCCGCTGCTCGCGGTTAAAGATTGGATAGACGATCGAAGAGATGCCATGGCGGAAAAACGACTCGCCAATCACATAACCGCGCGCCTTATCCTGCTGCACCATCTGCCACAGCGCTTCACGATCTGCCGGGGTCCCCGGACCGCTGCCCGGCAATTGTTCCTGCGGATAGAGCTGGTCGAATTCGTCGCGGGTAGCGCTGGTCAGCAGCATGCGGCCCAGTGAGGTTTGGTGCACCGGCAGGCGGGTACCGACGCTGACCTGATTGATTTGCGAACCGGCGGCGCTGACGCGGGCGATGTAGATCACGTCGCGCTCATCACGGATCGCCAGATGACTGCTGCACTGGCTGCGATCGCGCAGTTGCTCTATCACCGGCTGACCGGCCTGGGCAACGTCCAGAGAAGCGATATATTCAAAGCCGAGGCGCAGCACTTTGATGCCCAGCGCAAAGGTGTTGGTCCGTGGGTTGCGCTCCAGAAAACCCAGATGCTCCAGAGTTTGCACCACGCGATAGGCGGTAGCCTTTGGCATGTCGACCAGGCGATGCAATTGGGCAAAAGTCATTTCCTTATGCTGCTCGCCAAACGCCAGCAACAGTTGTAACCCGCGATCCAGTCCTGGGATCAGATATTTACACGCTTGATCGTCCGCCATGTGCTGCTCCTGGCTAAAGGTTGATTAGTTAAAAACAAAGCCGCCGTTAACCGGCAACAGTTGGCCGGTCACGAAATTCGCCAACGGCGACAGCAGGTAGAGCACCGAGCCATTAACGTCGTCAGGGTGCTGTGCCCCGGCCAATGCACGCCCTTGTTCGTACAGTTGATGACGCTCGGCGGGCACGTATTCGGTGGCCTCTACCCGCGTCAGTCCCGGTGCGATTGCGTTCACGCAAATCCCCTGCGGACCCAGTTCACGCGCCATTGAGCGGGTCATGGAGATGATCGCTCCTTTGCTGGCCACGTAAGCCATCAGGCGCGGTGCGCCCCACAGTGCGGTATCCGAAGCCACGTTAACGATCTTGGCATGTGGGGTTTGCGCCAACAGGGGTACCGCTGCCTGACTCACCAGCCAGGTACCGCGTACGTTGACCTGCATCACCCGATCCCACAGATCGATATCGTATTCCATCATGGTTTTGCCACCGACGCCGGTAGCCAGCGCCGCGTTGTTCACCAACCCGTCGATCGCACCGCCTTCGGCAATGGCGGTGAATGCCGCGCTGATCGACGCCGGTTCGGCCAAATCGATCACCTGCGTTTCAACCTGTGCGCCCTGCTCGCGCAGGTTCGCGGCGCTGTCTGCCAGTTCATCCGCCAGAATATCGCACATCACCACTCTGGCACCGGCCTCGCTGATGGCTGCGGCGAAACTCCGCCCCAGCCCGCGCGCCGCGCCGGTCACCACAATGCGTTTTCCCGTCAGCAAGCCGTTCACTGCGCCGCCTCCAGCTCACTGAGCTTCGCCAGCTGCTTCTGCGCTTCTTTTTGCATCATGCGGCGCAAGCGAGACAACCCCACATCATGCTGATACAGATACTCGCGGCCACGCGCGTTCGGGGCCATATTTTCCAGCACGATACGATCCTGCTCCAGTACGTCCCAGTGCAGCGATTCCAGGCGGTTGCGATACATAAACCGCCACATGTCACGCTGCCAGTCTTTCACCTTACGGATACGCCAGAAGAACACCCGGCAGTGATCCTTATCTTCCGGCACCACCATGCCGATGATCCAGAAGTGACCACCCGGCCCGAAGCGCTTTTTGTACGGGATCGACAAACGCATCCAGTAGGCGCCGCTGCTGC
This sequence comes from Serratia sp. BIGb0234, assembly GCF_024809915.1. Lineage (NCBI taxonomy): Bacteria > Pseudomonadati > Pseudomonadota > Gammaproteobacteria > Enterobacterales > Yersiniaceae > Serratia > Serratia sp. BIGb0234. Next base: position 510,257 of record NZ_JANUEI010000003.1, on the reverse strand, counting down.
CAAACTCCACCCAGTCAAAGTTAACGCCGATCTGACCATTCTTCTTAAAGATGAAACCGTTTTCGGTCGGCTCCAGCGCCATGTCCGCCTTGCGATCCCCTTCCGCCATCGAGTGCGAGGACGAATGCAGGTAGGTGCCGTGCATCGGATCCATCACGTTTTCCAGCGCGTACTGGTAGTTGCAGTCCCAACTGGCGGTGCACAGGAAGTTGCTGTAGGCCGCTTCGTCCGCCAGTTCCGGCGGGAAGGTCAATTCAGCCGGCTCTTCATCCGCCGTCACGCCGAAATAGAGGAACACCGCACCGTAGGCTTCTTTGGCTGGGTAAGAGCGCAGGCATTTCTGCCCCACCAGCGGACAACGATCGACCGCCGGCACGTCTTTTACCGTACCGTCGCCGCCCACTTCCACGCCGTGATACCAGCAGGCGATGCGATCGCCCAGGTTCCAGCCCATGGAAAGGCGCGCACCGCGATGCGGGCAGCGATCTTCCAGCGCATGGATCGCGCCGTCGCCGTCGCGCCACACCACAATCTGTTGCTCCAGACGCGTAATGCCCACCGGGTTATTGCCGATTTCCCAACTGGCCAGCACCGGATACCACATGCCGCGCAGCCCCTGGTCGAGATAGTCCTGTAAGGTCTGTGCGGAGGATGTTGTGTTTGCTGTCATTGTCTTCTCCCGGATGCTGCTCAGAAACCGTTAACGTGAAGGAATTCGCGGAACGCCGTCTCATTCCACGGCTGGCCATTGCGATCGAACAGGCGACGCTGATTCAGGGCGCTGACGATCTGCTCCAGCTCTTCTGCACCCTGATCGAAGATCTCTTCCAGCGCCGTGACCAACGCGGTCTCGAAACCGTCGGGTACGCGAGCGCGGGTTTGCCAGATGACGTTCTGAAATTGGCCCGGCTGATGGATTTGGCCATTGCCGCCTTCGCGCGCCGGGATCACCTGTTGGGTGTCCGGCAGCCAGGGATTGAAATCGGTGATGTGCTGCATGATTACTCCTCCGCAATAAAGGTGATTTGGATTTGATTGTCGATCACCCGGGTGGCATAGGTTTGCAGATCGCGGCCGCCTGGCTCACGCAGGCATTGGCCGGTACGTACGTCGAACAATGCTTCGTGCAACGGGCATTCGACCTTGCCGTCATCAACAAACCCCTGGCTGAGCAAGGCATAGGCATGTGGGCAAACGTCTTCCAGCGCGTAATAGTTGCCGTCGATCAGATACACCCCGACCTCTTTCCCTTCCACGTTGGCGGAGAAAGGAAAATCTTCTTTCACCTGAGACACTTCGCACACTTTCGTCCAGCTCATTGCTTTTGTCCTCTATCTGATTGTTTCATATATGAAACTCAGTTTCTTATTTAATACACTCACTATAAGTCTGGTGAAACTTTCGTCAAGAGAGCAAAGCGGCAATTGTTAATGGAAAGTTGTTTAAACATGACAAATGCGGGAAGGATCACGAAAAAATGCACCGATATGAAAAACTGATGAAATCTGTGCTTTCTATCACTAATTCATGGATAAAAAGACGTTGATCTGGCTGATGCAATGCGAGTAAAAGTGCTATCTCGCTGTCTGAAACACCCTTTTTGATAACAATAAATTTACATAAAAACGACTCAAACCTGCTTTTCATCACTGTGAAATCAGCGGGTTAGTTTACTGCTGTCTAAATTCGTTATTCGCCCGCCAAAGGAGCTTACATGGAGCGCATTGTGCAACAACGTCAACGCTGGTTCGGGGTTGTGGCCCTGCTGTTTTTGATCGTCATCGCCTATGCCGATCGGGTCAATATTGCCGTGATGCTGGTAAACCCCGACTTCTTGCAACACTTTCAGCTCGACGGTAACCGTGCGCATCAGGGCATGCTGATGACGGTGTTTTTGCTCGGTTACGGGCTTTCCGCCATGCTGCTGACGCCCTTTCTGGAAACCCTGATGGGCTATCGCCGCGCGCTGACGCTCAGCATTGTGCTCTGGGCGCTACTGACTGCCGCCTCACCGCTGGCGGGGTCGTTATTGCTGCTGTTTGCGGTACGCGCACTGCTTGGCGTCAGCGAAGGGCCGCTGTTCTCATTGAAAACCATGTACATCGGCGATCACTTCGCCGCCGATGAGCGCGGTAAACCCAATGCCGTCAGCACATTGGGCGTTTCCCTGGGCCTGGTGATAGGCTTTCCGCTGGTCAGTTTCCTGATGGCGCACTTCGGCTGGGCGGTCTCTTTCTATCTGCTGGCGCTGATCAACCTGCTGCTGGGGCTAGCGCTGGTGCGGTTGTTTATCCATCCGCGCTCGTTACCGCCGAGCGCCGTCGATCCTCAGCCGGTTCTGAGCCGTGTCTGGCACACCTTCGCCCTGGCCTGGCATACCCCGATGCTGGGTTGGATCATGCTGATCGAGATCGCGACCCTGAGCTACCTGTGGGGCTCCAGTTCCTGGCTGCCGGCTTACCTGACCGACGAGAAAGGATTCTCCATCAAACAGATGGGCTGGATGGCTTCGCTGCCGTTTATCGTCAGCATCGCCTCCAAATATCTCGGCGGCGTGCTGCTTGACCGCATTCGCCCCTATCAGGCACCGTTGATTTTCGCCTTTGGCGGTGCGGCAACTGCGTTGTGTATCTATGGCGTGATGCACAGTCATCAGCTCGGCTGGATTGCTTTCTTCCTGCTGGCGGCCAATGCCTGCTGGGGGGCTCAGGGGGCGGCGATCCCAACCCTGTTGCAACATTATGCGCAGCCGCAGGCGGTCGGCAGCGCCTACGGACTGATTAACGGCATCGGCAATATGTTCTCGGCGTTTGTGCCGATGATTATGGGCATGGTAATGGCTAGCCAGGGCAAGGTGTCTTCAGGATTTGCGGTGCTGATGGTGTCGCAGCTAGTGACGCTGTTGGCGGGCTGTGTGCTGTTTGGCCGGATGCGGATGACGCGAGAAGCCAGGCGGGCGTAAAGCAGTCGGGCCGCACATGCGCCCCGATCCGTATTTATGTTACCGGGACTCAGCGCCCTTTCTTTTTACGACCCGGCTGAGCAAAGCGCTTGCGCGCAGGCGCGCTGTTGCTGGGTTTGTCGGCGCTTTTCGCCCCGCCGCCGGCCGGTTTTCTCACTGCCGGTTTGGCTTTCTTCGCCGGTTTGGCCTCCGAAGTGGAACCCTCTATCGACTTAAACAGTTCGACCAGTTCGTCGTCGGTTAAATCACGCCATTCACCCGGTGGCAAACCTGCCATGCTCACATTCATGATGCGAGTGCGTTCCAGCTTGGTGACCTCATAGCCGAAATGCTCGCACATGCGGCGAATTTGACGGTTCAGCCCCTGTACCAGCACGATGCGAAACACAAAGGGCGCTTCTTTCTTCACTTTGCATTTTTTCGTCACCGTACCCAGCATTGGCACGCCGGCACCCAAACCACGGATAAAGTCGTCGGTGACCGGTTTGTTGACCGTCACCCGGTATTCTTTTTCATGGTCGTTGCCCGCACGCAGGATCTTGTTCACCAGATCGCCGTGATTGGTGAGGAAGATCAGCCCCTGCGAGTCTTTGTCCAAGCGTCCGATCGGGAAGATACGGGTGCTGTGGTTGACGAAATCGACGATATTGTCTTTCTCGCCCTCTTCAGTGGTACTGACGATCCCGACCGGCTTGTTCAGCGCGATAAAGATCAGGTTGTCTTCGTTACGAGGTTCAATCAGCTGACCGTTGACCTTGACGACGTCCCCTGGGAATACCTGATCGCCAAGCGTAACGCGCTTGCCATTGATAAAAACATTGCCTTGTTCGATATAACGATCGGCGTCGCGGCGAGAGCAAATGCCGCTCTCGCTAATATATTTGTTAAGACGTGTGGAAGGCTTGGTCAGCATGTTTTCTCCATACCCGTCGTCTTTCAAGTCACAGCGTTGTTACCTGCACTCCCCCACCCCAGTAACTTACAAAAGTAAGCTCCTGGGGATGAGCGAGCTGGGTGCCTAGCTGCGACTTGAAATCCATAGGGTATATAGATACCGGTTGTGTGTATTTCTCTATGGTACCGTTACAAGCGACTCGGCTTACCGCCCATAACCGCCTGTTAATACTATTAGGAACTTATTTGGTTTTTTTAGCCGCTTGCAGATACAGCATCTCCAGACCCAGGGTCGCCGCAGCCAGCGCGGTGATTTCGGACTGGTCGTACGCCGGGGCGACTTCTACCACGTCCATACCGACGATGTTCAGCGACTGCATGCCGCGCACCAGTTTCAGTGCACGATCGGACGTCAACCCGCCGATGACCGGCGTACCGGTACCCGGTGCGAATGCCGGATCCAGGCAGTCGATGTCGAAGGTCAGATAAACCGGCATATCACCGACGATCTGTTTGATCTGAGCCAGCAGATCGTCAACGCTACGATCGTTAACCTGTGCCGCGTCCAGTACGGTGAAGCCGTTGTCATGGTCGAACTCGGTACGGATACCGATCTGCACCGAGCGAGTGGGATCGATCAGGCCTTCGTTCGGCGCATGGAAGAACATGGTGCCGTGATCGTATTGGCTGCCGTTGGCATAGGTGTCGGTATGGGCATCAAAGTGCACCAGTGCCAGTTTGCCGAAATGTTTGGCGTGTGCGCGCAACAACGGCAGAGTCACGAAGTGGTCGCCGCCGAAGGAGAGCATGCGCTTGCCGGCTTTCAGCAGTTTTTCCGCGTGCGCCTGCAGCTTGTCGCTCATGTCCTGAGCATCGCCGAAGTTGAACACCACGTCGCCGCAATCGACGACATTCAGACGATCGCGCAGGTCAAAGTTCCACGGCCAGCGGTTGCCTTCCCAAGCCAGGTTGGTGGAAACCTGACGGATTGCCGCCGGACCGTGACGGCCACCGGCGCGGCCGGAGGTTGCCATGTCAAATGGAATGCCGGTGATGACCCACTCTGCATCGCTGTCGTAAGGCATAAAGTTCAGCGGAAAGCGCAGGAAACCAAAAGCATTGGACACTAAGGAATTATCGGGCTGATGGCCTAAGGTACTCATAGTAAACCCTCATATTTCAACGTTTCGCCTGTTGAAAAATCACACAGACGCTGGCAAAAAAAAATCCCTCCCGCGTCGTTAGCCCGACGAGAAAGGGATCCATTCGAAATCTGTTTCAGTACTGCCTATGCAGCAGATTATCGCCGCATTTCGCTCGCGCTTCAAGAGCGCGCATCATCATATCGGCTGCTCGTCGTTAGCCAGTATATACCCTGAATCCTACCGTCGTGTGACCGTTGCCCTTACGGGTGCCTGACATTGTGATTTGGCATCAGGGTATAAAAAAGGCCGGACATCCGTTGGATGCCCGGCCTTTCAGAAGCGCTCTACTTATTCATCTTCTAAATAAGTATAACCGTACAAACCGGCTTCGAACTCTTCCAGGAACTGCGCCTGCAGTTCGCTGTCCAGATCGGTTTCTTTCACCTGATCGCGGAACTTGGCCAACAGTGCGGTAGGGTCAAGCTGCACGTATTCCAGCATATCGGCAACGGTATCGCCTTCATCGGACAACTCGGTTTCTACCGTACCGTCAGGGAACACGAACACGTCAACCGAGGCGGTGTCGCCGAACAGGTTGTGCATGTTGCCGAGGATCTCCTGATAGGCGCCAACCATAAAGAAGCCCAGCGCCGGCGGGTTTTCCGGATCGTACGGCGGCATTGGCATGGTGGTCGCCACGCCGTCACCGTCGATGTAGTGATCGATGGTGCCATCCGAGTCACAGGTGATGTCCAGCAGCACCGCGCGACCTTCCGGCGGCTTATCCAGGCCTTCCAGCGGCAGTACTGGGAACAGCTGATCGATACCCCAGGCGTCCGGCATCGACTGGAACAGCGAGAAGTTGACGTAGAACTTGTCCGCCATACGCTCTTGCAGTTCGTCGATGATTGGGCGGTGTGCACGGTTGCTCGGATCCAACTGCTGCTGGATCTTGTTGCAGATGTTCAGATACAGCTGCTCAGCCCAGGCACGCTTGGTCAGATCCAACATGCCGTGTGCATATTGAGTATGAACGTCGTGCAGATCCATTTGGCTGTCGTGCAGCCATTCACGCAGCGAGCGGCGATTTTCCGGCTCGTTCATTTCCTGCCAGGTTTCCCACATGCTTTCCAGCGCGCGTGGCGCGTCTTCAGCTGGCGGCAATGGATCGCTGAATTCGTTGCGTTCAACGCCGATCACGTTGGATACCAGCACCGTATGATGCGCGGTCACTGCACGACCGGATTCGGTGATCACCGTCGGGTGCGGCAAACCGTGTTCATTACAGGCGTCGCCGATGCCCCAGATCACGTTGTTGGCGTATTCGTTCAGGCCGTAGTTCACCGAACAGTCGGACTGCGAACGGGTACCTTCATAATCTACGCCCAGACCGCCGCCCACGTCGAAGCACTGGATGTTCACGCCCAGCTTATGCAGTTCGACGTAGAAGCGCGCCGACTCACGTACGCCGGTGGCGATATCGCGAATATTGGCCAGCTGCGAACCCAGGTGGAAGTGCAGCAGTTGCAGGCTGTCGAGACGGCCCGCTTCACGCAGGGTTTCCACCAGCTTCAGCACCTGAATGGCTGCCAGACCGAACTTGGACTTTTCGCCGCCGCTCGACTGCCATTTACCGGAGCCTTGCGACGCCAGACGCGCACGCACGCCCAGGCGCGGTACCACGTTCAGGCGCTCGGCCTCTTCCAGCACCATGTTGATCTCGGACATCTTCTCGATCACCAGGTACACCTTGTGCCCCAGCTTTTCGCCGATCAGCGCCAGACGGATATATTCACGGTCTTTATAGCCGTTACACACGATCACCGAGCGGGTCATGCCAGCATGCGCCAGCACCGCCATCAGTTCGGCCTTGGAGCCGGCTTCCAGCCCCAGCGGTTCGCCGGAATTGACCAGAGATTCAATCACGCGGCGATGTTGGTTTACCTTGATCGGGTAAACCAGGAAATAGCCACCTTCATAGCCGAACGACTCACGCGCACGTTTGAACGCGGCATTGATCGAACGCAGACGGTGCTGCAGGATCTGCGGGAAGCAGAACAGTGCCGGTAGGCGTAAACCGTCGTTTTGACGCTGCTTCACCAGCTCGGCCAGATCGACACGTGCCTGCGGGACGTCCGGATCCGGGCACACGCTGATGTGGCCCAGTTCATTGACGTCATAATAATTGTTGCCCCAGTAGGCGACGTTATAAGTGCGCAGCATCTTGCTGGCATCACGATCATTCATGGCAACCTCCTGCATGGAGCGCAAAGATATAGATTCGCCCGTTGCTGACGGACGGTGAATCAAAAGATCATCAGACATTACTCGCCTCACATCGCGTACTGACGATACAGTCAGCCACTATCGCAGCTACAACCCGCGAGAACAACCCAACAAACCGTCCTTGCGGCAGCGAATAAAACTGCCGTTCGCGGTCAGCGATCGGTTTATTACTCATATAATTGTAAGACACCCTGTTCAAACCTCGTGAATCGGGTCAAGAAACATCCCACAGGAAGGCTGCAGGCTACCCTTGTTCAGTTCTTCAGACGACCGTTAACCGGCCCGAGAATCCTGAGTAGCGCCAAGTGTTTATCACACCTGGAAGGTGGTGTAGAGACAAGACGGGAAATAGCAGAAGAATGTGCGCCAGAACGGCACTGCTGTTGAGAACCAACAACCGGTAGACAACGGATCATTAATCCAACCACCTCCACGCACGTCGCCCTCTATGAACGACTGAGCCTCTATTAATAGTGTAAGAACGTGACCGTTCTATGAAGCGGCGACGCCAAAGGTTGGCGTCTGCGGCTGACAATCAGACCACCCGTGGAGGCGTCACAGAAGTTTACAACTTCGTACCCCGCACTGTGCACCAAATGAGCCGCGCGCGCAGTTTATACCGATAACACGGGGAAAATGCAAAATGAAAATTTGTCGGAAACTGTTTCAAGCGATGAAAATGGCGCCGGAAGCTTTGCGCAAAAGAGCGAAAGGGCAAAAAAATACTGGCAATCCGGCTAAGGCCTGACCTAAAATAGACGTCCAGATGTTAATCCATCTATACTGGTTAACTGATAAACTGCTTAACGGCTTTGCCTGAGGGGCGTTGCAGGAAGCATCTCGCGCCATCAGCGGAAGACCCTTCGCTTTGATGCCGGATCTCCAGCGCTGTGCAGTAATTTCTAACCCGTCTTATGCAAGGTAAAGAACACCATGGCTAAACACCTATTCACGTCCGAATCCGTCTCCGAAGGACATCCTGATAAAATCGCTGACCAGATCTCCGATGCCGTTCTCGACGCCATCCTGGAACAGGATCCTAAAGCACGCGTAGCCTGCGAAACCTACGTTAAAACCGGCATGGTTCTGGTTGGCGGCGAAATCACCACCAGCGCCTGGGTAGATATCGAAGAGATCACCCGTAAAACCGTGCGCGAAATCGGCTATGTTCATTCGGATATGGGCTTCGACGCCAACTCTTGTGCCGTACTGAGCGCCATCGGCAAGCAATCCCCGGATATCAATCAGGGTGTTGACCGTACCGATCCTCTGGAACAGGGTGCTGGCGACCAGGGCCTGATGTTTGGCTATGCTACCAACGAAACCGAAGTGCTGATGCCGGCACCGGTGACCTACGCGCACCGCCTGGTGCAGCGCCAGTCCGAAGTCCGTAAAAACGGCACTCTGCCGTGGCTGCGTCCGGATGCGAAAAGCCAGGTCACCTTCCAATATGACGACGGCAAAATCGTCGGTATCGATGCGGTGGTACTGTCCACCCAGCATTCCGAAGATATCTCTCTGAAAGATCTGCAAGAAGCGGTGATGGAAGAGATCATCAAGCCGGTTCTGCCTGCAGAATGGCTGAGCGCCAGCACCAAATACCACATCAACCCGACCGGCCGTTTCGTTATCGGTGGCCCAATGGGCGACTGCGGCCTGACCGGACGTAAAATCATCGTTGATACCTACGGCGGCATGGCTCGTCACGGTGGCGGTGCGTTCTCCGGTAAGGATCCGTCCAAGGTTGACCGTTCAGCGGCTTACGCAGCGCGCTACGTGGCGAAAAACATCGTTGCCGCCGGCCTGGCTGACCGCTGTGAGATCCAGGTTTCCTACGCTATCGGCGTGGCGGAGCCAACCTCCATCATGGTGGAAACCTTCGGTACCGAGAAAGTCCCTACCGAACAGCTGACCCTGCTGGTACGCGAGTTCTTCGATTTGCGTCCATACGGCCTGATCCAGATGATGGATCTGCTGCAGCCGATCTACCGCGAAACTGCAGCTTACGGTCACTTCGGCCGCGAGCACTTCCCTTGGGAAGCGACCGACAAAGCAGAATTGCTGCGCGATGCTGCCGGCCTGAAATAAGCCTGCGTATCGAATGTGAAAACGGCAAGCCTTGGCTTGCCGTTTTTGTTTTTAGCGGATGGGTGCTCGTGGATCCACGCTCAAACAACCAACAGGCGGGAGCAATACTCCCGCCGTTGGGTTGCCTTACCTTTTGGATTCGTAAGCCAGAATGGCCGCAACTTCCGTGTTGCCCGATCGGATCCGCAGCTCACAAAGTTTGCTGCGTGTTATCCATGCCAGTGATATTACAGTGGCACAAATAACGACCAGTTTTAGGACACTCCCTTTGTTCGGCATCATGCCTCCTTCTCCTTGCCTCTCGGCGGGTAAGAAGCTAACCTAACGTTGTCTGGCGTTAGAGTTGGCCTCGGGTTGATGTATATCGACACGGGGCTTTTCTCTTTCTATCCCTTACGAATGCTCGGGACGAAAGCTCCAGAGCACCCGCGCGCAGTATATGCACCGCCCCTCAGATCTTAGCCCCCTTTCCACACTGAATACCCGTACTGCGCAGCCGTACGCAAAGCTTTGCAATGGTATGAAAATACGAAAATAAAAAGCGCCAACAGTTGGCTGTTAGCGCTTAAGTGTACCCAGCAATTTTCTGGCTTTACTTGACTGTAATGATCTACTCATCCCAGACACTTTCATCGTGGATAAGAACACCGGAGATCGTCTAGTGTGAGGCAAGCTCACGGAAGAAAGCGGGGTTAGCCTGGATCGCCGCCAACACTTTTGCAGCCAGCCCGGTTGGGTTACGTCTTTTGGTTTCCCAGCTCTTAATGGTATCAACGCTGGTACCCAATACCTTTGCCATTTCGCTCTGAGAAACATTAAGCTGCGCCCTGATCGCCTTCACATCTGCGATATCATAACGCGTAACATTAGCAGGGGACTTAACCCCGTTCTTAATGGCGACAGCTTCTTCAAGAGACGTTTTCATATCGTCAAAAAAGCTCATGTCACACCTCATCTTTCAACAATTTCGTTAATTTCTTCAGCTCTGATTTTTCCATATCGGTCAGACTGTCTTTAATGCTTTTCGGATAGGCCATCACCAGATAGATCACCTCTTTGGTCGCCAGAAAGTAAATCACTCTGGCACTTCCCCTTTTTCCCTGGGGGCCTGTTGCCATCCTGACTTTCCGCAACCCGCCGGTTTTCTGTATCAAGTCGCCTTTACCCGGTGATTCGATGAGTTCTTTCTGGAGTTCTTTTAGCTCGTCGTCCGTGGCTATTAGCTTGATCTGCCGCGTAAACATCGGGGTCTCAATAAATACTAGCGCATGACTCACTGGCACCCTCTCCATTTAAGGTACAAAGTACACCACGAAATGTACTATGTACACCAAGTTAACGTGAGTATGGGCACTCGAGATAGGATCCTGAGCCCCGCACGCAGTATATGCATCGCCCCTCAGATCTCAGCCCTCTTTCCACACTGAATACCCGTACTGCGCAGCCGCACGCAAAGCTTTGCAATGGTATGAAAAGACGAAAAAATAAAGGCCCAGCGATGCTGAGCCTTGGAGGATAGAAACGGCAGGAAGGACGTCGGTTACGAGGTTTGCTTACGCAGCAAATAAACGAAATATGGCGCCCCGATAAAGGTGGCCAGCAGCCCGGCAGGGATCTGGTACGGGAACATCACCATGCGACCACACCAGTCGGCAAACACCATCAGCAAGCCCCCCAACAGCGCAGCTATCACTATCTGCGGTAACGCACGGCGGAAGCCCAGCATACGTGCCATATGCGGCGCCATCAGGCCGATAAAGCTCAACGGCCCCACGGTCAACGTCGCCATCGCCGTCAGCGTAGCAGCCAGCAGCAGAATGACCACTCGCACCGGCGTTAGCGCAATCCCCACCGAACGGGCCGTGGCACTGCCCAAAGGCAGAATACTGAGCCAGCGGCGACACAATGGCGCCAACGCGATCAGCAGCGCAGCAATGGCCGCCGTACGTATCGCCTGTTCCGGCGTCACCGAGTAGGTGGAACCTGAAATCCAGGTCAGCAACCCGCCCATACGCGGATCGCCGCTTGCCAGCAGCAGGAAAATAGTGGTGGTAAAGGCCGTGCTGAGCGCAATACCGGCCAGCAGCATGCGTTCGGTGGAAAAACCACCGCGCCCGGCGGCGATCATAATCACCAATAGCGTCGCCGCTGCCCCCAGGCTGCCGGCCGGCAGCAGCCAGACAAAGGCATCCCCCGGCACGATAAACAGCATGACCACCACGCCAAAGGCCGCGCCGGAGCTGATACCCAGCACTTCCGGGCTGGCCATCGGGTTGCCGGTCAGCTTTTGGATCAAGGTCCCCGCCACCGCCAGCATCATGCCCGCAGCCAGCGCTGACAGCACGCGTGGCCAGCGCCACGGCATCAATGACTCCAGCTCTGCGCCCTGGCTCCAGTGCCAGCCTGTGGCGTTCTGACCAAACATCAATGCCACGGCAATGCCGGCCAGCAACACCGTCGCTGCCAGTGCTGCCCACCCCCACAGATGACCGCGTTCGGCAGGTACCCTGTCACCCAGGTTCATTGGTGGCGGCGTAGCGGCACTGCGCAACCGCGGCAACAACCACAGCAACAGCGGAGCACCAAACAGCGCCGTTGCCGCCCCGGTCGGGATCTCACGCCAGACCTGCGTCAACCAGATCATCACCTGGTCGGTCAACCACAGCAGCAGCGCCCCCAGCAACGGCGCCAGCATCATGCGATGCGCCAGACGGCGCGCGCCCAGCATTTTTGCCATCAGCGGTGCAAACAGGCCAATAAAGCCAATGACGCCTACCGCATTCACCAACATCGCACTGAAAATTATCGCCACCGCCAGCGCGCAAAAACGCGCCATCGACAACCCTAAACCCAGATTGCGCGCAACACCATCGTCCAGCCCCAGCAAGGTCAGCGGGCGCAACAGCAGCACAGCCAACACCCCGGCAATCAGCAGGCGCGGCAGGATAAACTGCGCGGTGCTCCAGTCCTGCTGGTTTAACGCACCGGTGCTCCACAGGAACAGACCCTGCAGTTGATCGTAGTTGAACAGTGCCAGCAGACTGTTGACCGCCCCGCAATACAGCCCCAGCACCAGCCCGGCCAGGATCAGCGTCACCGGGGACATACGTTTGCCCCAGGCCACGCCGAACACCAGCCCGCCGACCAGGATGGCGCCAGCCATTGCCGCCAGTTGCCGGGTCATCTCACCGCCCGGCAACATCCACAAAGTGGCAATAGTCAGCCCAAGCTGCGCCCCAGCTGACACGCCGAGCGTCGCCGGTTCCGCCAGCGGATTGCGCAGCACCTGCTGGAACAGTACGCCAACCAGCCCCAAGCCGGCACCGGCCAACAGAGACACCGACAGCCGTGGCAACAGGCTGTAGTGGAACAGCATTTGGCGCACATCGTCGATGTTCGGCGCGCTCAGCGCCTGTCCCCACAGTGCCCAGGGCAGCTGTTGCAGCAGATTGTAGATCGTCAGGCCGCCCGCCGCCGCCAACAGTAACAGCAGCAATGTCAGCGGTAATGCGCGAATGCGTGCGCTCATGAATAACTCTCCTGCACCTGCTCCAGCAGATGGCAAAAACGCATCGCTGACAGCGTCGCGCCGTAAAACCACACAGCCGGCACCTGACGCAATTGGTTCTGCCTGACAAACGGCAATGCCTGCCACAGTGGGGTAGAACTGACTTTTTCCATCATGGCCTGATTGCCGTGATCGAGATAAATCGCGCGCGCATTTTTTACCGCCGTCAGGCGCTCAATGCCCACTACCGCCGTACCCCAGAAATTGGTTTCCCCCTCCCAGGCATTTTGGATCCCAAGCTGGTCCATCACCTCCTGGAACAGGCTTTTCTGTCCAATGACCAGCGCATGGCGCGTGTCCAGCAGGGAGAACAGCAGCAGCGGATGTCGGCTGTAAGACTGCAGCCGCTGACGCGCATCCTGGATAAATCGATCGAACTGGATCAGGTGCTGCTCTGCCCGTGCCTCAAGGCCCAGCCGCTGCGCCAGTTGCACTAACGACTTCCGGCCCACCGTCAGCGGTTTGCCGCTGCCGTCATTGAAGCCGAAGCTCATGGTCGGGCCGATAGGGGCCAGCTTTTGCGGCGTCGGCCCGTATCCCCGCGACAGCAGCAACAGCGAGGGCCGCAGCTGCTGCAGCAATTCCAGATTCGGCTCGGTGCGTTGACCGACGTCGATCACCGACGCCGGCATTTTCGGCTCTTCTACCCACAGGTTGTAGTTGTGGATATCCGCGACGGCCAGCGGCGTGATCCCCAGAGCCAGCAGCAGCTCGACAGGCAACCACTCCAGCGCCACAATGCGCGCAAGATCGGGTGGCGTTGCCGCCGCCTGGCTCGGCAAGGAAAATAGCAGGGGCGACAGCGCCATGGCCGTCAGCAGGCGACGGCGAACGGCATCATGATGAAAATCAGAAGAATCAGGCATCAGTAGACAAAACTCACCGGCGCGCCGCCGCTTGGATGCGGCAGCGTACCCATAGGAATACCGTAGATTTGCTCCAGCACGTCACCCTGCATCAACTCCAGCGGGGTGCCCTGGGCAATCATCTCGCCGCCGCGCAACGCCACCAGATGGTCGCAGTAGCGTGCGGCCATATTGATGTCATGCAGCACCGCAATCACCGTCAGGCCACGCTCATGGCTCAAACGTTGGATCAAAGCCAGTACCTCAACCTGATGGGCAATATCCAGCGCCGAGGTCGGCTCGTCCAGCAACAGGCAGCGGCTGTCTTGCGCCACCATCATCGCCAGCCAGGCGCGTTGACGCTCGCCGCCGGACAGGCTGTCGACCAGGCGGTTGGCAAACGGCTTCAGCCCCACCAGCGCAATCGCCTCTTCCACCTGCTGGCGATCGTTAACACCAAAGCGGCCCAAGGCGCCGTGCCAGGGGTAGCGGCCAATCGCCACCAGTTCGCGCACCGTCATCCCTTCCGCGGCGGGCAATTGTTGAGGGAGATAAGCGACCTGACGTGCGAAGGCCTTGCTGTCCCATTGGCTCAGCAGCTGCTGGTTAAGCCGCGCCGTACCGGCGGTTGGATTTTGGTGGCGACCGAGAATTTTCAGCAAGGTCGATTTGCCGGAGCCGTTGTGGCCGATCAGCCCGCAGACTTTCCCCACGGGAAAGGTCAACGACAAGGGTTGTAGCAGCACGCGGCCGGGAACGGCAAAGCTGGCGCTGTCCAGGGTAAAGGTGGCGTCGTGATTGAGGTGTTTATCCTGCATAGGTCCTACTCTGTCCGGGGCGACATGGCGCCGCCCCGGTAATCCGATTAGAAGCGGAAGGTTGCGGTGGCGACCACCTGGCGTTCAGCGCCCCAGTAGCAGCCATAGGTGGCAAAGCAGCTGGAAACGTATTCTTTATCAAACAGGTTGTTCACGTTGATGCCAATCGAGGAGCCTGGCAGATTGAAACGCGCCAAATCGTATTTTATCGCCGCATCTACAACCGTATAGTCCTTTACTTTAAAGGTGTTGGCTTCATCACCATAGCTGGAACCGACATAACGAACGCCGGAGCCCAGGGTCAACCCGCTGAGTGCGGTTTCATGGAAGGTGTAATCCGCCCACACTGAAGCCATATGTTTTGGAATCGCCGCCGGGGTATTGCCCTGTAGCGTGGTGTCCTTGGTGTACTCGGCATCCGTGTAGGTATAAGACCCCAGCAGGTTGACGTTGGCCGTCAGTGCGGCTTTGCCTTCCAGCTCTACCCCGCGGGAGCGGATCTCCCCTCCTAGCACGCTGGCAAACGAGTGATCCGGATCGGGATCCGCCACCTTATTGTTGGTTTTGGTCAGCTGATAAATCGCAATGCTGGCAGTAATTGGGCGATCTTTAGGTGCAAACTTCACCCCGGCTTCATACTGCTTGCCTTTGGAAGCGGCGAAGGTATTGCCACTAAAGTCAGTCCCTGAAGTAGGTTCAAAGGATTCACTGTAGCTGACATAGGGCGCAATGCCGTTTTCAAATACATAGTTCAAACCTGCGCGGCCGGTGAACTCGTTGTCCTTCTGTTTTGATACCAAATTCTGTTTCAGGCGGTTAGTGCTGTTGGTGTCACTCCAGTCATAACGCCCGCCCATGGTCAGCACCCAGTTGTTCCACTCGGCCTGATCCTGCACGTAAAGCCCGGTCTGCTCTTGGCGGTTAACCTGGCTGGCGCCGCCGGTAATGGTATAGCTTTGATTGCCGTACTGCGGCGCCACCACATTAAGGCTAGAAGCACTGCCATACTGATAAACGACGTCGTTACGCATACGCATGTAGTCCACCCCCATCAGCAAGGTGTGATCAACCGCTGCCGTCGCAAACTTTGCCTGCGCCTGAGTGTCCACTGCAAAACTCGACAAATGCTCTTTCGAGTTCATCACCCCACGCGTCAACTCTGCAGGATTGGTCGCGCTGATGCCCTGGCCATAGATAGAACGGTAGTCCACGTCCATCTTGGAATAACGCAGGTTTTGACGCAGGGTCCACACATCATCAAAGCCATGCTCAAAGGCGTATCCCACCATCTGTTGCTTACGCGAGATGTTGTTATAACCCGGCTCACCGTCGTTGAAACTGGTTGGCAACTTGCCGTTAATCCCATTTTGTACCGTCCCCTCTTTCGGCAGCCAGCCATAGAAGCCCACGCTTGGGTCATCCTGGAAACTGCTGAGGAATGTCAGTGACGTACGATCATCCGGCCGCCAGCTGAAAGAAGGCGCAATCGCATAGCGTTTGCTCTTCTCACCGACCTGCTGCTGATCTTCATCTCGCGCCAGACCGGTCAAGCGATAGGAATAAATGCCGTCATCATCCAATGCCCCGCCAAAGTCGAAGCCGGTCTGGAACAGATTGTCGGTACCCATTTTAAACTGAACTTCACGCAGGGTTTCCGTGGTCGGCCGCTTACTGACCAAGGCGACAACCCCGCCCGGGTTGCTCTTGCCATAAAGCACCGACGAAGGACCGCGCAACACTTCCGCACGTTCCAGGAAGTAAGGGTCAATTTGGTAAATGGAATAGTTATCGTCCTGCAGCTTCAGCCCATCCAGGTACATGTTGGTACCTACCGAACTGAAACCACGAATATTTACGGCATCATAAGCGGTAGAGGCGCCGCGGTTGCCCACCATCACGCCCGGCGTATAAGCCAGTGCGCCTTTTACCGTATCCGGCTGGCGCATATCCATCTCTTCACGCGTCACGACGGAAACCGACTGCGGAGTCTTTTCAATCGGCGTGTCGGTCTTGGTTCCGGTGGCACTGTGTTTGGCCGCGTAGGTCCCTACCGGTCCCCAGGCGTTTTCCTGCTGCGATTGGCTGCTGCCCACCACGGTAAGGGTCTCTTCCTTGGCGGCGGACTTGGTATCGGCGGAAAATGCCGGCATAGCCAGCGTGCCAAGGGCGGCAGCGATAGTCATCGCTAACCCACTGACGTGAGAACGGCTCTGCTTGGCCGCGGAAGGAAGACGCTTGGTCGACATAGGTGGTTTCTCTGATGAATTATTTGATAACGAATGTAAACGATAATAATTATTATAATCGCGGCATTTTATGCAGAAGCTAAATTAAACTGCAAGTCGAATTCAGCCGGTAAATTGGTGTGCGATTAACCGCTTAGCCACATCAAGCAGGTGGAAATAAACTGCGCAGAGAAATAAAAAAGCCCGCAACGGGAAGTTACGGGCTTAATAATAAAGAAAAACTTTTCACCTGAGCGGTGACATGCAAGGTCGCTTACTTGCCGAACATGTCCTTGATCCAGCCGGCAACGCCGTCAGCATCTTTTTGTTCGCCCGCTGGCTGTTGCTGCTGCTCTTGTTGCTGCTGCTGAGCGGCCTGACTCGCCTGGCACAACCCCTGCGGATTATCGGTCCATACCGGAATGGTACGCCCACCGCCGCCACAGACGAAGTTACCGCTGCCGTCGATAGTCATCTGGTTGATACCTTCCGGCGGTTGCAGCATCAGCGGCAGCGGCGTCTGGTTTTCCAGATAGCGGCGATACAGCGTCAGCGCACCGTTGGCACCGGTCAGCTTGGCTGGGCCGTTGTTATCGCGCCCTACCCAGGCGATAGCCACTTCTTTACCGTCGATACCGGCAAACCAGCTGTCGCGCAGGTCGTTGGTGGTACCGGTTTTCGCCGCCAGATTGTAGTTGGGGAATTTCACCGACAATGAGCGGGAAGTCCCGCGCGCTACGCCCTGCTGCATCGCATACAGCGTCAGGTAAGCCGCCTGGGCCGGTACCACGCGTTCCGCCTGCGGGAAGCTCTGGTACAGCACTGAGCCGTCTTCAGCAATCACCGAACGCACCGCAGACAGCGGAGCACGGTTACCGCCACCGGCAATGGTCTGGTAT
The DNA here is from genome assembly GCF_024809915.1 of Serratia sp. BIGb0234. Lineage (NCBI taxonomy): Bacteria > Pseudomonadati > Pseudomonadota > Gammaproteobacteria > Enterobacterales > Yersiniaceae > Serratia > Serratia sp. BIGb0234. The sequence continues at coordinate 492,527 of NZ_JANUEI010000003.1, read as the reverse complement.
TCCTGCGCCACTTCCATCGGCGTCAGGCCAATCGCGCCGAGCAGCATCGAAGGCACCGGATTGATTTCAGCTTTCGGAATGCCCAAACGCTGCAGCGTTGCGCTGACCTGATCCAGGCCAACCGACATACCCAGGTTTACCGTCGGTACGTTGAGTGAAAAGGCAAGGCCATCCACCAGCATCACCTGCCCGCGGAACTTGCGGTCATAGTTGTTTGGCTGCCAGACGGTGCCGTTCGACAATTTCAGCGTCAGCGGCTGATCCGCCAGCCAGGTGTTCAGACGATATTTGTCCGGCTCAGACAGCGCAGTCAGGTACGTCGGCGGCTTGGCCAGTGAACCGACCAGGCGACGCGCCTGCATGGCACGGTTAAACCCGGCAAACTGCGGGTTGGCACCGCCGACCATGGCGCGAACTTCGCCGCTGAAACGATCGACAATCACCATCGCCGCTTCCAGATCCTGAACATGACGAGCCGCTTTCAGGGCCGGCACGCCGTCTTCAACCGCTTTTTCCGCCGCATCTTGCGACACCGGATCCAGCGTGGTGAAGATTTTCACCCCGGACAAGTCGTTAACCTTGTCGCCCAGCTTGGCTTGCAGCTCCTGACGCACCATCTGCATAAACGCCGGCTGCGGTGTGATCACCCCACCTTTCGGCTGCACGCCCAGTGGACGAGCGCTGAGCATGTCGTACAGTTCAGCATCAATAACGCCCTGGTTCTGCAACAGTTTGAGCACCAGGTTACGACGTTCCAGCGCCAGCTTCGGGTTACGCCAAGGGTTATACAACGACGCGCCCTTGACCATGCCCACCAGCAGCGCCTGCTGATCCAGGCTCAGTTCGTCCACCGGACGGCCGAAGTAGTACAGGCTGGCCAACGGGAAACCACGAATTTGATCGTTGCCGCTCTGGCCGAGATAAACCTCGTTCAGATACAGCTCAAGGATGCGATCCTTGCTGTAACGGTAATCCACCAACAACGCCATGTAGGCTTCATTGGCCTTACGCCACAGCGAACGCTCGTTGGTCAGGAACAGGTTTTTTACCAACTGCTGCGTCAGGGTACTGCCGCCCTGCACCGCACGTCCGGCGGTCAGGTTAGCCAGCACCGCACGACCGATGGAGTAAGGACTGATACCGTCATGCTCATAGAAGTGACGGTCTTCGGTGGCAATCAGCGTATCCACCAGCAGGTCAGGGAAACCGGCGCGCGGCACGAACAGCCGCTGTTCGCCGTTCGGCGACTGCAACATGGTGATCAGACGCGGATCGAGACGGAAGAAGCCGAAGCTGCGCTGGTTTTCCATGTTCTCGATATTCGCGAGACGGTTGTTCTGGAAATTCAGACGCGCGTGGATCTGCCCTTCTTTGCCGTCCGGGAAATCAAACGGACGACGCAGCAACTCAATGCTGTTGGCCTGCACGGTAAACTCACCCGGGCGCGTCATGCGGCTTACCTGGCGGTATTGCATGCCCTCGAGTAAATTGACCATTTCCTTTTTGCTGTACGGCATGCCCGGTTCCAGGTTGACCATGCGGCCATAAACCGCCGCCGGCAACTGCCAGACCTTGCCGTCAATGCGGCTGCGGATCTGCGAATCCAGGTACACGCCATAGATCGCCAACAGCACGGCAACCACCAGAATCAGTTTGATCAGCAGGCCGAGCCAACGGCGTTTTTTACGCGGCGGAGTCGCTTTTACCTTACGCGGCATGCGTTCTTCCTCGTCTTCATAATCATCATCGTCATCCTGGTACTCGTCTTCCTCGTAATCATCGTAATCGTCATCTCGACGACGGCGCGGCGGCTTGCGCGACGCGGTGCGTGTTGGTTGTTTCCCTTTGCGCCCGATGGGCTCGCGGTCATCCCCAGCCATTGCTGTTGTTCTCCAGACTTGGCGGCACTGCCGGCCATTATGAGTCGCTTAATCTGTCGCGGCGCCAGACCGCTGAACAGAAGAAACATCTGAATTCTTCTTCTAAATAATTGGCGTTGCATCACAACAAAACCAACGGTTTTGTTGAACAGCGCTTGCGCTGGCCCCAACGGGGCGAGGCTCTGCCGAGTAACGCGATGAGAGAGCTTATCCCGATGAGCTTACTCTAGTAAGTGATTCGGGTAAGTGAACACAGCCAACACAGATGCGGCGTCAAATATGACGAGGCTACTGATATTTTTTCGTGCGCCGCGTCGGGGCGGTATTCGCCGGATCGTCCGGCCACACGTGTTTCGGGTAGCGCCCTTTCATCTCTTTTTGCACTTCCCGGTAAGCCCCCTGCCAGAACGCCGCCAGATCGCCGGTAATTTGCAACGGCCGGTGCGCCGGTGAGAGTAACTCAAGCACCACCGGGATGCGACCTTCGGCCAACATCGGGCTGCGCTGTTCACCGAACACTTCCTGTAAACGCACCGCCAGCGCCGGAGGTTTTCCGGCATCATAACGGATGGGCAAGCGGCTGCCGGTCGGCACAGTGTAATGAGTGGGTAGCGCATTATCCAGCCGCTGTTTTTGCTGCCAGTTAAGCAACCGCGCCAAAGCCTCGGCGATATTCACCTGTTTTAATCCGCGCATGTCCCGCACGCCACCGAGCGACGGCAATAACCACTGCTCCAGCGAGGCCAACAGCGACTCATCGTCGACCGGCGGCCAGGCGGCCTCCGGCAACCAGTTTTGCGCACACTGCAAGCGCAGCCGCAGCTGTTCGGCGGCGGTATCCCAGTTGAGTACCGCTATGCCCTGAGCGCGAACCCAGTTAATCAATGCCTGCTGCAGCTCTTCGTCCGCCGGCTTGGCCAACGGTTGAGCACGCAGCGTCAGACGACCAATTTGCTGGCGTTTCCAGGCACGTAAAGTGCCCTTTTCTTCATCCCATTCCACCGCCGTTTGCTGGGAAACCATCGCCGGCAACTGCGCCGCCAGTGCATCAATTTCCACCGGCAACGCGAGCAGGATACGCGCATCGGGGCTGTTGTGCCCCTGTAGCAGGCTTGGCACGATAAGCCAGGGGGCACGTGACAATGCTTCATCCTGATTCATCGCCGCGCCCATGCCATTGGCCAGCAGATAGCGGCCATCCTGCCCCCGTCGTTGGGCAATGCGATCGGTAAACGCCAATGCCAGCAGCCGCGGTGCCAGTTCGACATCGATCCGCCCCGCTTTCACCTGCAGACGGCGAGCTAGCTGTGTGGCGCGGCGCTGCCAATTTGGCTGCGGACGACTCAGCCAGTAGCCGATATCCATTTGCCCACCGCGCGGGGGTTCCTCCAGCAACGCAGCCAAAGCAGCGGCCGTCGCCAACCCATCCGCCCCCAGTTCTGCGCCGTGGGTCAGCATCGCCGCCAAACGCGGCTCACAGCCCAGAACAGCCATTTGTCGGCCCCGCGCCGTGAGCTTATCGGCGTCATCGGTGGCGCCAAGCTGCTGCAATAGCCTTTTTGCAGCGGTCAGCGCCGTTTCCGGCGGACGGTCGAGCCAGGTCAGTTGCCCGACGTCATGGCAACCCCATTGCAGCAGTTCCAGCCAAAAACCGGCGAGATCGCTTTGCAGGATTTCCGGCTCGGCGTGCTCTGCCGCCCGTTCAGCCTGCTCTTTGGCAAACAGATGCCAGCAGATGCCCGGTTCCAGACGCCCGGCGCGGCCTGCACGCTGGATCATCGACGCCTGGCTGACTCGCTGAGTCACCAGCCGCGTCAGACCATTGCGCACGTCATAACGCGCAACGCGTTCCAAGCCACTGTCCACCACCAACCGAATACCTTCGATGGTCAGACTGGTTTCGGCAATATTGGTCGCCAGCACCACCTTGCGGCGCCCGGTCGGCGCCGGTTGAATCGCCTTCTGCTGCTGCGCCAGCGGTAAAGCGCCGTACAGTGGGCACAGCTCGGTATCGGCCGCCACTTCACCGTTCAACCGCTCCAGCACCCGGTTGATTTCTGCCACGCCGGGCAGGAACAGCAGCAGCGATCCCGTTTGCTCAGACAGCAGGCGCTTCACCGCCGCCGCCACGCCGTCCTCCAGCCGTTGGTGGCTGGCCAGGGGCTGATACTGGCGCTCTACCGGGAAGCTGCGCCCGGCAGATACCACCGCCGGTGCCTGTGGCAACAGCTGCGCCAAACGGGCATTATCCAGCGTCGCCGACATGATCAGCAGTTTCAGATCGTCGCGCAGCCCTTGTTGTACGTCCAACAGCAGCGCCAACGCCAAATCGGCCTGCAGGCTGCGCTCGTGGAATTCGTCGAGGATCACCAGTGAAACGCCCTGCAGCTCGGCATCCTGCTGCAGCATGCGGGTGAGAATGCCTTCGGTCACCACCAGCAGCTTGGTCTCCGGCCCGCTTTTGCTTTCGGCGCGCATGCGGTAGCCCACGGTCTGACCGGGCTCTTCCCCTAACTGCTGCGCCAACCGGTACGCCACGTTCTTCGCCGCCAACCGCCGGGGTTCGAGCATGATAATGCGGCCAGGCAATCCGGCTTTAGCCAGGATCTGCAATGGCAGCCAGGTCGATTTACCGGCGCCGGTCGGCGCATGCAGCAGAACCTGCGGAGCGGATTGCAGCGCAGTAAGCAATTCATCAAGAACCGCGCTGACGGGCAGTGAAGACACAGAACTCTCCGTAGTGGTTAACATTAGACGGCGCACATTGTAGCATTAGACTCTGCGTTTCATTTACTTGCCGGGTATCTATGTCCAGTTCGCGCCGCCTGTTTTTCGCCCTGACCTTGCCTGATGCGCTGCAGCAGCAGGTGATCCGCTGGCGTGCCGATGCCTTTACGCCGGAAGCCGGTCGGCCGGTCGCGGCCGCCAATTTGCACCTGACGCTGGCCTTTCTCGGCGACGTCACGGCGCAGAAAGAAACGGCGTTGAAAAAACTGGCCGGTCGCATCAGTCAGCCCGGTTTCAGCATGGTGCTCGATGATCTCGGTCACTGGCAGCGTCCCGGCGTCGTTTGGCTTGGCACCCGGCGCGCACCACGTGGGCTGTTGCAACTGGCGGAATTGCTGCGCTCGCAGGCGGCGCGCAGCGGCTGCTACCAAAGCCCAATGCCGTTTCATCCGCATATCACCCTGCTGCGCTCCGCGACCCAGCCGGTCGCCATACCGCCCGCAACGCCGGGCTGGCACTTCAGCGCCAACGAATTCGCCTTATACCAGTCAGTTTTTGAAAACGGCCGCACGCGTTATCAGATGCTTGAACAATGGCCCTTAGCCCCTCAGGACACCCCATGATTTTTACGCCCCCCCTGCGCCATGCCACGCTGATTAAACGTTACAAACGCTTTCTGGCGGACGTCGTCACGCCAGAAGGGGAAACCTTCACGCTGCACTGCGCCAATACCGGGGCCATGACCGGCTGTGCGACTCCCGGCGACACCGTTTGGTACTCCACCTCGGATAATGCCAAACGCAAATACGCCCACAGCTGGGAACTGACGCATACCCAACAGGGGGATTGGATCTGCGTAAATACCCTGCGTGCCAATGGGCTGGTACGCGAGGCAATCGAACAGAATCTAATCAATGAATTATCCGGTTACAGTAAAATCAGCAGCGAAGTAAAATATGGCAGTGAAAATAGCCGTATCGATTTGTTATTACAGGCAGAAAATCGAGCCAACTGCTATATTGAAGTTAAGTCAGTCACATTACTGCAACAACAACGTGGTTACTTTCCTGATGCGGTAACGCTCAGAGGACAGAAACACTTGCGTGAGTTGCAAAGCGTGGTTGAAAACGGGCAACGGGCGGTATTGTTCTTTGCTGTGTTACATAGCGGTATTGAGCAGGTCGCACCGGCACATCATATAGATGAGCGTTATGCGGCACTGTTGGCACAGGTTCAGCAGTTGGGCGTAGAAGTGGTTTGTTATGGGGCTAAATTATCACCTGACGGTATATCTCTCTGCGATAAGTTACCGTTTTTTATCGATTAGCGCTGACCGGGTACAAATAATCCGACTACCGGTTATCGCATCGCCAAATACGCCTTCCTTCACACCATTGTCAAGCAGGCGACAGGAATAATTGCCAACCTACTCCCCATCTGGTATTTATAGCGGCCTGTTTTTCCCCCGCATTGGGGATTCGATAGTGCGTGTGTATGTAGGAGAAGCAACATGCAAGAAGGGCAAACCCGTAAAACCTCGTCCTTGAGCATTCTCGCCATCGCTGGGGTGGAGCCGTACCAAGAGAAGCCGGGCGAAGAGTACATGAACGACGCCCAGTTGTCGCATTTCAAGCGCATTCTTGAAGCATGGCGCAACCAGCTCAGGGATGAAGTGGACCGTACTGTATCGCATATGCAGGATGAGGCAGCAAACTTCCCTGACCCGGCCGACCGTGCCACTCAGGAAGAAGAATTCAGCCTTGAACTGCGTAACCGCGATCGCGAACGCAAACTGATCAAAAAGATCGAGAAAACGCTGCGAAAAGTAGAAGACGAAGATTTCGGCTACTGCGAATCCTGCGGCGTGGAGATTGGCATTCGTCGCCTCGAAGCGCGTCCGACTGCCGATTTGTGCATCGACTGCAAGACTCTGGCCGAAATCCGCGAAAAGCAGATGGCCGGCTAATACAGTTGTTATCGCTGCGGCGTGCGCGTCAGTGTGCGCCGCACAGAGAAAAGGGAAAGTTTCCCCTCTGATATGCAAGAAAGACATTATGTGGGGCGCTTTGCCCCATCGCCTTCCGGGGATCTGCATTTTGGTTCGCTGATTGCCGCTCTGGGAAGCTACCTCCAGGCTCGTGCCCAACACGGGCAATGGCTGGTTCGCATTGAAGATATCGATCCCCCGCGCGAAGTCGCCGGTGCGGCCGATCGTATCTTATCCGCTCTGGAACACTATGGTCTCCACTGGGACGGCCAGGTCATCTATCAATCCCAACGTCACGAAGCTTACCGCGCCACTCTGGAACACCTGCATCAGCAGGGACTGAGCTATTTCTGCAACTGCACCCGCAGTCGTATCCAGCAGATTGGCGGTCTTTATGATGGTCATTGCCGTGCTTTGAATCTCGGCCCGCAGGGCGCCGCCATCCGTTTGCGCCAATCCAGCCCGGTTTATGCCTTTCACGATCGCCTGCAGGGTGAATTGCAGGCCGATCCGGCGTTGGCGCGGGAAGACTTTATTATCCGTCGACGCGATGGGCTGTTCGCTTATAACCTGGCGGTGGTGGTTGATGACCATTTTCAGGGCGTGACCGAAATCGTGCGCGGCGCCGATCTGATCGAACCTACCGTGCGTCAGATTGCGTTGTACCGTCAGTTACAGGCGCCGGTGCCCGCCTATGTTCATCTGCCGTTGGCGCTGGGTGCCAACGGCATCAAATTGTCGAAGCAAAACCATGCGCCCGCGCTGCCCACAGGCGATCCGCGCCCGGTGCTGGTTGCCGCACTGAAGTTTCTGCGCCAACCGGTGCCGGAAAGCTGGCAAGATCTTGACCTGCCGTTATTATTGAGCTGGGCGATCGCACACTGGAAGCTGGATGATGTGCCGCGTCAGGAGGCTATTCCCCTGGACGAAAACACATCAGCATTCTCAAAAGAGCCATGGTGAGCTATGATTAGCCGCTATTTTTTGTTAGCGCCATTTTTTTCAGACACTATCGAGGTGTACCATTTTTACCCGAGTAGCCAATTTCTGCCGTAAGGTGCTAACCCGCGATGACAAGCTGCCGCGTGACGATGCGCCGGTCAGCGATACAAACGTAGTCCGCGAAGAAAGCGCGGTGGCTGCGAAGCCGTCTGCGCCGCAGCAACGTTCCGCCGATCGCGGCAGAGATACTCCTGCCCGCCGGCAGGCACCGCGTAAACGCCCACCTTTTCCTGCCGCAGAGGGAACCGGCCCAATGACCGTTATCCCCCGCGATCAGCACTCCATCTCACGTAAAGACATCAGTGAGAACGCGCTGAAGGTGCTGTACCGCCTGAATAAATCCGGCTTCGAAGCTTATCTGGTCGGCGGCGGTGTACGTGACCTGCTGCTGGGCAAAAAACCGAAAGATTTCGACATCACCACCAACGCCACGCCGGAGCAAGTGCGCAAGCTGTTCCGTAACTGCCGCCTGGTGGGCCGCCGTTTCCGCCTGGCGCACGTGATGTTCGGGCCGGAAATCATCGAGGTTGCCACCTTCCGTGGCCACCACGAACAGCAAACGCCGGATTCTGACAAGAACTCTTCCCAGCAGGCCCAAAACGGCATGCTGCTGCGCGACAACATCTTCGGTTCGATCGAAGAAGATGCTCAGCGTCGCGACTTCACCATCAACAGCCTGTATTACGGCGTGGCGGACTTCACCCTGCGTGATTACGTCGACGGCCTGCGCGACCTGAAGCAGGGCGTGATTCGTCTGATCGGCGATCCGGAAACCCGCTACCGCGAAGACCCGGTACGCATGCTGCGTGCAGTGCGCTTTGCCGCCAAGCTGGACATGACCATCAGTGACGAAACCGCCGAGCCGATCCCGCGTCTGGCCTCGCTGCTGCATGAGATCCCACCGGCACGCCTGTTTGAAGAGTCGCTGAAACTGCTGCAGGCAGGCTACGGTTACCCAACCTATCTGAAGCTGTGTGAATACCAGCTGTTCCAGCCGTTGTTCCCGCAGATCGCACGTCACTTCACCCCGACCCATGACACGCCAATGGAGCGTATTCTGGTTCAGGTGCTGAAGAACACCGACTACCGTCTGCAAAACGACATGCGCGTCAATCCGGCATTCCTGTTTGCTGCTATGCTTTGGTATCCGCTGCTGGAACATGCGCAGAAACTGGCGCAGGAAAGCGGTCTGGCGTACTACGACGCCTTCGCACTGGCGATGAATGACGTGCTGGACGAGCAATGCCGTTCATTGGCGATCCCGAAACGCATTACCACGCTGGTTCGCGATATCTGGCAGTTGCAGCTCCGTCTGTCTCGCCGCCAGGGCAAGCGCGCGCACAAGCTGATGGAACACCCGAAATTCCGCGCCGCTTACGATCTGCTGGCGCTGCGTGCCGAAGTGGAAGAAAACCAGGAGATGTTGCGTCTGACCGAATGGTGGGGCGAGTTCCAGGAAGCCACCCCGGCGCGCCAAAAGAACATGTTGAGTACCTTGGGTGACGATCCGGCGCCGCGCCGCACACGTCAACGCCGCCCTCGCCGTCGGACGCCGCGTAAAGAAGGGGAATAATGATCCGCGTTTATATCGCGCTGGGCAGTAACCTGGCGCACCCGTTGCAACAGGTCAAGGCCGCACTGGAAGCGCTCGAGCATCTCCCGCGCACCCGGTTGATCCTTTGTTCTTCGTTTTACCGCACCAAGCCGCTGGGGCCGCAAAACCAGCCGGACTTTCTCAATGCGGTGGTGGCGCTGGATACCTTGCTACCCGCGGAACAGCTGCTGGATCATACCCAGGCGATAGAACGCAATCAGGGCCGCGTGCGCAAAGATGAGCGCTGGGGCCCACGCACCCTCGATTTAGACATCATGCTGTACGGCGATCAGGTTATTCATACCGATCGCCTGACGGTGCCGCATTACGGCCTGAAAGAACGCGAGTTCATGCTCTACCCGCTGGCGGAAATCGCCCCTGACCTGATTTTCCCGGACGGCGAGTCGCTGACCAGTTGCCTGAAGCGCGTGCCGGAAAACGGCATGGAACTGTGGCATAAACCCAAGTAAACGCCAGCGTCGGGCGCAGTTCATATACGGCGCCCTCACAGCACCACCTGCGCGACAAATCCCCCTTCCGGCCGATTGGCAAAGCTGACGCGCAGACCGTGCAAACTGGCGATACGCTGCACTATGGATAATCCCAGCCCGCTGCCGGTTTGTTCCTGTCCTGGTGGGCGATAAAAACGTTCCCCCAGCCTTGTCAGGTGTTCCTCCGTCACGCCCGGACCATCGTCTTCGACCCTCAGCATCCGCTCTGTAAGCTTCACCGTAACGGTGCCGCCTGCCGGTGTGTAACGCACTGCGTTATCCACCAGATTGCGCACCAGCAGCGACAGCAGCAGCGCTTGCCCCTGTAACGGCGGTGGTGTGCCCTGCTGTTCATAGCGCAGCGTGACACCTGCGGCATGGGCATGACGATCCTGTTCGGCCAGGGTCATCGGCACCAGTTGCCCCCAGTCGACCGCTTCCAGTTCGGCCAGATCAGACAGTGAATCCAGCCGCGAAAGCGTCAGCAGCTGATCCACCAGCCGGGTTGCGCGATCGATACTCACCGTCAGGTTTTCCAGCGCATGCTCGCGCATCTGTTCATCATCACCCGCCAGTTGCACCACTTCCGTCTGCACCCGCAGCGCCGCCAGCGGGCTGCGCAGCTCATGGGCCGCATCGGAGGTAAAGCGCCGCTCACGCACCAATAGCGCATTAATGCGGGCAAACAGCGCGTTAAGCGCATCCACCAGTGGGCGCACTTCGGTAGGTACCTGGCGCGCGTCCAGCGGTGTGGCGTCATCCGGAGCGCGCTTGCGCAGTCCAGCGGCGACCGTGCGCAATGGCTTCAGTTCTCGCCCGACCATCAAGGCAATCAGCAGCATCAGGATCGGCAGCGTCACCAGCCAGGGCACCAGTTGCCCGGTCACCATGCCCAACGCCATATCGCGTCGATAGTCCCACTCCTGCCCCACGACGATGCGATAACGCCCGTCCGGGCTGGTCAGCCACAGCAGGCGCCAACTGTCGTCATCACCTTTGCGTTCACCATCGGTAAAGCCTTCTCGCTCGCCATCAAACAGGAAATCCGCCCCGTTCTCGCCATCATTGAGCAACATCTTGCCGTTACGGTCGAAAATGGCGAACGCCAGCGCGTCGTCGTCCTGCTCGCCGCGTTTACCGTGATGCACCAGCTTCTTGGTTTTCGGCAGGCTGCGTGCATTTTCGTCGGCCAAAAGATCCCCCAGATTGGCGGTCGCCAGGCGTTTGGCGAACAACATCTGTTGGGTATCGAACACTTCGTTGATGTTGTTGCGCGTCATCATCCACGCCACCAAACTGGCGGAGCACCAGGTCAATAATGCCAACAGGCTGAAGATCAGGATCAGCCGCAACCGCAGACTAAGATGTTTCACGGCACATCCCCCAGGGTATAACCCACGCCGTGAATGGTGCGGATAAAACTATTGCCCAACTTGCGTCGCAGGTGGTGAATATGCACTTCTACCGCGTTGCTGCTGACCTCATCGTCCCAGTTGTACAATTTTTCCTGGATCAGCGGCCGCGCCAGCACCCGCCCCTTGTTGTGCAGAAACAGTTCCAGCACCGCCAGCTCGCGCGGTGTCAGCGTGACCGGTTCACCGTTACAGCTCACGCTGCGGGTGGCGGCGTCAAATACCACATTGCCATGCACCAACTGCGGCATCAGTTGGCCGTGGCGACGACGGATCAACGCCTGCAGGCGAGCCGCAACTTCCGCCAGGGCAAAAGGCTTGCACAGGTAATCGTCAGCGCCGCTCTGCAAGCCGCTGACCCGCTGCTCCAACGCATCACGCGCGGTGAGGATCAGCACCGGCACGTCATGGCCAGCCTGCCGCCACTGTCGCAGCAGATCCAAACCGTCGAGACCCGGCAGGCTGAGATCGAGAATAACCGCGTCGTAAGGCGCGCTTTCCAGCGCGTTTTTCCCCACCAGACCATCGGTAAACCAGTCCAGATTAAAGCCGAGTTTGGTCAAGCCGGCCTTGATGCCGTCGCCAATTAACTTGTCATCTTCTATCAGCAAAATTCGCATGTGCGTCCTTTTTTAGCCATTGCCGCCCATTACACCACAAGGTTCTTAAGAAGCTCTTAAGCATGATGATCTGCGCTACCCACCCCGTTAGGGTTACAGTAGAATGACAGCACTTTTTTGCAGCCAGGGCCCTGTGCATACCGCTCGGCCCTATTCAGGAGACGTAGTGATGAAACCCACCACCGTGACCCATTTGCGCCAGTGGAAGCAGGAACAACGCAAATTTGCTTCCCTCACCGCCTACGATGCCAGCTTTGCCAAACTGTTTGAAGAGCAAGGCGTTAAAGTGTTGCTGGTAGGCGACTCGCTGGGGATGACGCTGCAGGGCCACGACTCCACGCTGCCGGTCACCGTCGCCGACGTTGCCTATCATACTCGCGCCGTCCGCCGCGGCGCCCCAGCCTGTCTGTTGCTGGCCGATATGCCTTTTATGAGTTACGCCACGCCGCAATCGGCCTGTGCCAATGCCGCCGAGCTGATGCAGGCCGGCGCTAACATGGTGAAGCTGGAAGGCGGCAGCTGGCTGTGCGAAACGGTGAAAATGCTGACCGAACGTGCCGTGCCGGTGTGCGGCCACCTTGGCCTGACACCGCAATCCGTTAACGTGTTTGGCGGCTACAAAGTGCAAGGCCGTGATGAGCTTGCCGCCAAGCAACTGCTGGAAGATGCCAAAAATCTGGAGCTGGCCGGCATGCAGCTTCTGGTGCTGGAATGCGTGCCAACCGAATTGGCGCGTAAGATCACCGAAGAACTGACCATTCCGGTGATTGGCATCGGGGCCGGCAATGCCACCGATGGCCAAATCCTGGTGATGCACGACGCGTTCGGCATCACCGGCGGCCACACGCCTAAATTCGCTAAAAACTTCCTGGCGCAAAGCGGCGATATCCGCTCGGCGGTGCAACACTATATTCAGGACGTGGAGCAAGGAATTTACCCCGCTGAAGAGCACTCATTCAACTAAAGTGACTGCGTTAGGAGTTATGGAATGGTAATTATCGAAACCCTGCCTCTGTTGCGTCAGCAGATCCGCCGCTGGTGTCAAGAGGGTAAACGCATCGCGCTGGTGCCGACCATGGGCAACCTGCACGAAGGCCATATGACGCTGGTCGATGAAGCACGTGCACGTGCCGATGTCGTGGTGGTCAGTATTTTTGTCAACCCGATGCAGTTCGAACGCCCTGACGATTTGGCTCGCTACCCGCGCACCCTGCAAGAGGACAGCGAGAAGCTGACCCGTCGCGGCGTAGAATTGGTGTTCGCACCCGCGCCGGCCGATATCTACCCGCAGGGGCTGGAGCAACAAACCTATGTCGACGTACCTGGCCTGTCCTCCATATTGGAAGGGGCCAGCCGTCCGGGCCACTTCCGCGGCGTCGCGACCATTGTCAGCAAGCTGTTCAACCTGGTGCAACCGGATCTGGCCTGTTTTGGCGAGAAGGATTATCAGCAACTGGCGTTGATCCGCAAAATGGTGGCGGACATGGGTTACGACATCGACATCGTCGGCGTGCCTACCGTACGCGCTAAGGATGGCCTGGCGCTCAGTTCACGCAACGGCTACCTGACCGCCGAAGAGCGTAAAATCGCCCCTCAACTCAGCAAGATCATGAATGCGCTGGCAGAACAGCTCAGCAACGGCGAACGCCATGTCGACGAGTTGCTGGAACACACCGCCGCTCAGTTGCGCAGCGCTGGTTTCACACCGGACGAACTGTTTATCCGTGACGCCGACAGCCTGCAACCGCTGGGCGTGGAAAGCCAACGGGCAGTGGTGCTGATGGCCGCCTGGCTCGGCAAGGCGCGCTTGATTGACAACCAGCAGGTTGATCTGACGCTGTAAGCTACTTTTTGTGCAGTCGTCACTGTTACAGCCCCTCTGAAAGTAGACATGGAGGGACTTATCGGTGACGATAAACGCCGGATGGATGTTCAACCTCAATCGCCTGTGAAGGCGGATACTCAGTTAGGTAAAGTTATGATACGTACTATGCTGCAAGGCAAGCTGCATCGGGTGAAAGTGACTCAGGCCGACTTGCACTATGAAGGTTCCTGCGCCATCGATCAGGACTTCCTGGAGGCCGCAGGCATTCTGGAATATGAAGCTATCGATATTTATAACGTTGATAACGGTCAGCGTTTCTCAACCTATGCCATCGCCGCCGAACGCGGCTCGCGCATTATTTCGGTCAACGGGGCGGCAGCGCGTTGCGCCTGCGTCGGCGACAAGCTGATCATCTGTTCTTACGTGCAGATGAGCGATGCCGATGCCCGTCAACACCATCCGAAAGTGGCCTACTTCGAAGGCGACAATAACCTGCAGCGCAAGGCGAAAGCCGTGCCGGTTCAGGTCGCCTAAAAGTCACAACGGGCGCCGTCGGCGCCCGTTTCTTCCTGATTACTGCACCACCAGCGTTCCCGGCTTGTTGGCGATTCTGTCCGCCATGGTCTGAATCGAGTCGGTACGCAGAATGTACAACCGCTTCAGCGTATAGGGGTTGTCCCCCGGCTTCACTTTGCCCTGCACCGTGGTCACCGCCATATGGAAACCGGCATCCTTCGCCGCCTGTATCGCCCGTTGGTTATAGCCGCCAAACGGATATGACACATACAGCACATGCGGATTAAACTGCGACAGCGCGCGGCGCGAGTGCTCAAAATCGAATTCTATGTTGTGCAGCGAACGGCTCAGCAGGATCGGCTGACGATTGCCGTCGGTACGATGCAGGAAATGCGTATGCGACTGCACGTCGAACACGTCCTGGATCTGCTTCAGTTCGGAAATGCTCATAAACTGCAGCGAATCAGGATTCCACTTTTGCGGGTGGCGCTTGATGCGTGAAGATATAATAAACGCCGTGGCGCGGAAGCCGTAATTCTTCAATACCGGGTAAGCGTAACGGTAGACCGATTTCAGCCCGTCATCGAACGTCAGCACCACGGCCTTGCCGGGCAGGTTGATCTGGTTGTTCAGATAGGCTTCCAACTGATACAGGGAAATCGTGTCGTAGCCCGCCTGCTTCAGGTAGGTCATCTGATTGCTGAACGCCACGTCGGAAGTGGTGGTCGAGGTATGGCGGAAACGCTTGTTCTCTTCGTTTTTCAGCAGGTGATGGTAGGTCAGCACCGGAATACCGGTGTCGATCTCGCAGTCCAGCTCACTGACATAACCCAAACGATCGCCAATGTTGATCTCATACCAGGTATTGTTGAGCCGATCCTTCAGCTTGCCGATAATCGGGTAGCGCAGATTCTCTTCCAGCACGCCAAACACATCACTGGTGTTATCCGCATCGGTATAGACGTTGATCGCCTTTTGAGTGATCAGGTTCTGGTTGGTCAGCGGCTTATTCAGTTCGCCAAGATCGTCCTTCACCTTGCGCGATTTTTTAAGATCGCGCACATCGTCTTTATCGATAAACCCGGTGCCGTGACCGAATTTGAACTCGTAATACTCCGCATCCGCCGGGAACACCTGAATCAGTTGCCCCTGCTTCACTTCGCCGACCGGAATAACGTGTTCGCCAATCAGCGAATAAACCTCGCTGTCGCGCTGCGCTTCCATATATTCGGATTTAACGGCGCTGTCTTCCGACAACAAACTTGCCAGGCTGGCCGGGGAAGCAAACGACAACAGGATGCCGAGTACTCCAGCCGCTATCTTGTGTGTAGACCGCATGGTTATATTCTACTTACGAGTACGTAATACCCGTCGTATTTCAGACTGCAGCGTTGTTACCTGCACTCGATCATCTCATGATTTACCTGAGGATGAGTGAGCTGGCCGCCTGGCTGCAACTTGAAATTCATAGGGTATATAACAAAATGGAGAAAATGTGGAGCGTCAGCATAGCACGATTTGAACAGCGGGGAGAAAGGGGTTATTCGAGCAATTTTATTGATTTACGGGATGCCTGCCGCAGATTGATAAACGCGTCCCCGTACGTCTGCCCGGGGACGCCATACTATCAGGTGCGCAAACCGCGGCCGCGCTCGATCAGGAACCAGACCAGCAGATAGAACACCGCGATAAACGCCACCAGCACTGCCATGGTGAACGCCAACGGTACATCGCTGATACCCAGGAAACCGTAGCGGAAACCGCTGATCATGTAGACGATCGGGTTCAGCTTGGACACCGCCTGCCAGAACGGCGGCAACAGCGTCAGCGAGTAGAATACCCCGCCCAGGTAGGTCAACGGCGTCAGCACGAAGGTCGGGATCAGGCTGATATCGTCAAAGGTGGTGGCAAACACCGCGTTAATCAGGCCCGCCAACGAGAACAAGATCGCCGTCAGTAGCAGCGTGACCACAATCACCCACCAGGCATGCACCTGCAGCGGCACAAAGAACAGCGAGATCACGGTCACCAACACGCCGACGCAGATACCTCGCGCCACGCCGCCGCCGACGTAACCGGCAATCACCACGTGCGTCGGCACAGGAGCCACCAGCAGTTCTTCGATATTGCGCTGGAATTTGGCGCTGAAGAACGACGAGGCCACGTTGGCGTACGAGTTGGTGATCACCGCCATCATGATCAGGCCGGGAACGATAAACTGCATGTAATCGAAACCGTGCATTTCGCCGATACGTGAACCAATCAGGTTGCCGAAGATGATGAAATACAGCGTCATGGTGATCACCGGCGGCACCAGGGTCTGGATCCAGATACGGGCAAATCGGTTGATCTCTTTAGCCCAAATGCTCTGCAAAGCCACCCAATACAAACGCGTCATGCTTTTTCTCCATTACCGTTAACCAGGGTGACAAACAGCTCTTCCAGCCGGTTGGC
The DNA here is from genome assembly GCF_024809915.1 of Serratia sp. BIGb0234. Taxonomy (NCBI): domain Bacteria; kingdom Pseudomonadati; phylum Pseudomonadota; class Gammaproteobacteria; order Enterobacterales; family Yersiniaceae; genus Serratia; species Serratia sp. BIGb0234. The sequence continues at coordinate 476,019 of NZ_JANUEI010000003.1, read as the reverse complement.
CTTGTTACGCATGCTCAGGACCTGGACGCCCTGTGCGCTAAGTTGGGTAAACAGGCCGTTCAGGCCCTGCTCGCGCATCACTTCCACCTCCAGCGTCGAGGTGTCCGTCAGGCGATGACGGTAGCCGTCCAGCTTCGGCAGCGGGCTTTTCGCCGCCAGATCGAGGATAAAGGTTTCGGACTTCAGCTTGGCCAGCAGGCCTTTCATCGAGGTGTTCTCCACCAGATCACCGTTCTGGATAATGCCGATATTGCGGCACAGCATTTCTGCTTCTTCCAGATAGTGAGTGGTGAGAATAATGGTGGTGCCCTGGGCGTTAAGCTCTTTCAGGAAGCCCCACATCGAGCGACGCAGCTCGATATCCACCCCGGCAGTCGGTTCATCGAGGATCAGCAGTTTTGGCTGATGCATCAAGGCCCGGGCGATCATCAAGCGGCGCTTCATGCCGCCGGACAACATGCGAGCGCGTTCTTCGCGCTTGCCCCACAAATCCAGCTGAGTCAGGTATTTTTCCGCACGAGCCAAGGCTTCGCGGCGGGTCACGCCATAGTAGCCCGCCTGATTGACCACAATCTGCATCACGGTTTCGAACGGGTTAAAGTTGAACTCCTGCGGTACCAGCCCGAGCTGACGCTTGGCGTTAACGATGTCTTTGTCGATGTCGTAGCCGAACACCCGTACGCTGCCGGAGGTTTTGTTAACCAACGAACTGATGATGCCGATGGTCGTGGATTTTCCGGCGCCGTTCGGCCCCAGCAGGGCGTAGAAATCCCCCGCTTCGACATTGAGATCGATCCCGCGCAACGCCTTGACGCCACCGGCGTAAGTCTTGGTTAACTGCGCTAATTCCAGTGCATAATTCATAAGTTAAAAAGTACCTTGTGACGATGAGTATGCTGCTGCGTTTTTGTAATGAAGATGATCTTATCATCAGCAGCGTTTTCACTGAGGCAAATCCGTGCGGTATATTCAGGTTCCATCCCGCCATATTGAATAAAAAGTGGCCGAATATCGCCCGGCGCCACTGTTCCGATATCCAAATTGTGACGCTTGTCCTATATTACCCCAACGCAATCTGTTCGTTACAGGCCTATAACCGCCATGAAAGAGATCGAAAAGCTTATCGCCAATAACCACACCTGGTCAGCTAACATCAGCAAGGAAGACCCAAACTTTTTTGAACGCTTAGCACAGGCGCAAAAGCCCCGTTTTTTATGGATAGGTTGTTCTGATAGCCGCGTACCGGCGGAAAGACTGACCGGATTGGAGCCGGGTGAACTGTTTGTTCACCGTAACGTGGCGAACCTGGTGATCCACACCGATTTAAACTGCCTGTCGGTGGTGCAATACGCCGTTGACGTGTTGGAAGTCGAGCATATTATTATCTGCGGTCACCTGGGCTGCGGCGGCGTGGAAGCGGCGGTCGAGAACCCGGAACTGGGGCTGATCAATAACTGGCTGCTGCACATTCGCGACCTGTGGTACAAACACAGCTCACTGCTGGGTGAACTGGAACCGGAACAACGTCTCGACGTGCTGTGTGAAATCAACGTTATTGAGCAGGTCTACAACCTGGGCCATTCCACCATCATGCAATCAGCATGGAAACGCGGCCAGAAAGTGATGATTCACGGTTGGGTGTACGGGATCCAGGACGGCCGCCTGCGCGATTTGGAAGTGGCTGCGACCAGCCGTGAAAGCCTGGAAATGGGCTATCGCAAAGCCATGGCCACGCTGCAACAGGATAAAGGCATCTAAAGCTCATAGGGCGCGGCATGCCGCGCCCACAGCAGTTTACTCGTCCAGCAGCACCACTTTGCCGACGTACGGCAAATGGCGGTAGCGCTGAGCGTAGTCAATGCCGTAACCCACCACGAATTCGTCCGGGATTGAGAAACCGACGTACTCAACCGGCACTTCCACTTCACGGCGTTCAGGCTTGTCCAACAGGGTGCAAATCGCCAAGGATTTCGGCCCACGCAGCGCCAGAATTTCACGCACTTTGTTCAGCGTATTGCCGGAGTCGATGATGTCTTCCACGATCAGCACGTCTTTGCCGCGGATATCTTCATCCAAATCCTTAAGGATTTTCACGTCGCGAGTCGTGGACATGCCGCTGCCGTAGCTGGAAGCGGTCATAAAGTCGACCTCATGCGGCACTTCGATGGTGCGACACAGGTCAGCCATGAACATGAAGGAGCCGCGCAGCAGCCCGACCAGCACCATATCACTGCCGCTGTCGCGGTAATGTTCGGTGATCTGGCGGCCAAGTTCGGCAATACGGGTCTTAACTTCCTGCTCGGAAATCATTACGTCTACAGTGTGTTTCATAGTTTTCAGGTCAGTTGCCGGAAGAAGGGCGCAGAGTTTAGCATAGCCTGAAGCCGGTGGCGACGCGAGTGCGCCGCCACTTGAAAGACAACGAGGAGATCAGTCAGCTACCGTAAAGCCCATCATCATGCCGGTATCTTCGTGTTCCAGCAGATGACAGTGAGCCATATAGGCGTGATCGCTATTGGCCAGGTGATCGAAGCGCACCAACACTTCACTGCGCCAACCCTCTACGCGCACCGTATCTTTCCAGCCGCTGCGATGGGCCGCCGGCGGTTTACCGTTTTCCGACAGGATGCGGAATTGAGTGCCGTGAATATGGAACGGGTGCAGCATCATGTCGCCTTCGCCGGAAAGGGTCCACTTTTCGTACTTGCCGCGTTTGGCTTCAAACATCGGCTTGGTCATGTCGAAGGCCTTACCGTTGATCATATTGCCATGGCTGAAATCGAACGGCTTCGCGCCGTGATCCATGCCTTTCATATTGCCGTGGTCCATGCCCTTCATACTGCCGTGATCCATACCCTTCATGCTGCCGTGATCCATCCCTTGCATACCGGACATATCACCGCTGTCGCCTTTGCCCATGCCACCGTGATCCATACTCATGCCGGCCATGGCCTGATGGCCATAGCGATCCATCAGCGCCTGCATACCCAGCTTATCCAACTGCGGGTTCATCATCAGCTGCAGCCAACGCTCCTGAATGCCGGTCACCGCAGGCAGCGCTGGCAATTTCACCAGGCTGTCTGGCATCGTCTTGATGCCCTGCGCCAGCGAAGGCTGGATATGCAATACCGGCAGCGGCTGGTCGAACGGTGCCAGCGTCATGCCCATCTGTTTGACCGGTAGCGTGACGATATCGAAAGCTTTGCCGTCAGAGGCATCCACCAGCACTTCGAAACGTTCGCCCATCAGCATCGGCAATTCGGTTAGTTTGACCGGCTCGGCCAGAAAACCGCCGTCGCTGGCAATCACATAGAGTGGACGGTTATCGCTGGCGGCCAGGTTTAGCGAGCGTGCATTACAGCCATTGAGGAAACGCAGACGCAGCCAGCCGCGAGGGGCCACGTGGCGCGGATACTGAGCGCCGTTGGTGAACATGCGGTCGCCAAACCAACCAACGGCAGCACTCATCACGTCCAGTTGGTATTCAATTTGCGCGTCCTTACCCAGCCGCTTGTCCTGCAGGATCACCGGAATATCATCCTGCCCCCAGGTTTTCGGCAGCGGCAGCTTACTGCTTTCGTCATCTTCCAGCAGCACCAGCCCGGCCAAGCCCTTCATCACCTGCTGGCCGGTCTTGCCGTGGGTGTGCGGATGGAACCAGCAGGTAGCTGCAGGCTGCTCGATAGTGAACTGCACCCGGCGCGTTGCGCCTGGCTGAATCAGCGCCTGCGGTCCACCGTCTACGTCACCGGGGATTTCCAGACCGTGCCAGTGAACGGTACTGGCTTCCGGCAACGCATTGCGGATATCCACCGTGACCGATTTGCCACGCTGTAGGCGCACCGCCGGCCCCAGCAACGCGCCATTAAAACCCCAGGTTTGGGTCGCCTTGCCCGGCAGCCAGTTCACCTCACCGGTTTGCAGCGCCAGAGCAACGTTCCCTTGTGCGTCCGGCATCAGCAGTGGCGGGATCGGTAACGCCGGCAATTCAGCCGCCCACGCGCCCCGGCTCCACAACGGTAAAGCGCTTGCCGCGCCCAGCGCAGCGGTCAGTTTGATAAAATCACGGCGTAACATCGCTGACTCCCTTTTCTCAGTGATCTAACTCATCTAAACGTCAGCCTAAACCCTCCCCTTAGCGGAAGGTCAAGCCTTTGCTGCCGGTTATGCTACCTGTGAGTAATAAAATTTGGTGCCTTTACAGGCAAGTGTGATAACGTCTGTAGACAACAAACAGGTCTATTTTCATGATGAAAAAAACAAGTTTACTGGTGCTGTTGCTCACCATGCTGGGGTTCTCCAACGCCAGTCTGGCGCTGAATGAGTCCGAAGCGGAAGATCTGGCCGATCTGACGGCGGTGTTTATTTATTTGAAAAACGATTGCGGCTACAACGACTTGCCCAATGCGCAAATCAAACGCGCCATCGTTTATTTCGCGCAGCAAAACCGTTGGGATCTGACCAACTATAATAGTTTTAATATGAAGGCTCTGGGTGAAGACAGCTATCGCGATCTCAGTGGTATCGCCATTCCTACCCCGAACAAATGCAAATCTCTGGCACGCGACTCGCTAAGCCTGCTGGCCTACGCTAACTAATCCCCCGCCTTCCGCTATCTCTGTTTGAAATTCAGCCGTGCATCACCAGGCAGAGTTAGCTATGATGTTGCGCCAATTTTTCATGGCTGTTATTACGGAGTTCCCGCACATGACCCAGAAAGAAATTTGGTATGAAACACTGCATGCCAACTTCGGCCAGTACTTCTCGGTAGAGAACGTGCTGTATCGTGAGAAGACCGAGCATCAGGATTTGGTGATTTTTGAAAACCCGGTTCTGGGGCGCGTTATGGCGCTCGACGGCGTGGTGCAAACCACCGAGCGCGATGAGTTCATCTATCACGAGATGATGACCCACATACCGCTGCTGGCTCACGGCCAGGCGAAGAAAATCCTGATCATCGGCGGTGGTGACGGCGCTATGCTGCGCGAAGTCAGCCGCCATCAGGGCGTTGAACAAATCACCATGGTCGAGATCGACGCCGGCGTGGTGGAATTCTGCCGCCAATACCTGCCTAATCACAATGCCGGTGCTTACGACGATCCACGCTTTAAGCTGGTGATCGACGACGGCGTCAACTTTGTTAATCAGACCGATGAAAAATTCGATGTGATTATCTCTGACTGCACCGATCCTATCGGCCCCGGCGAAAGCCTGTTCACCTCGGCATTCTACGAAGGCTGCGCACGCTGCCTGAACGAGGGCGGCATTTTTGTTGCGCAGAACGGCGTGTGCTTCCTGCAGCAAGACGAAGCGGTCAATAGCCACACCAAGCTGAGCCAATACTTCAAGGACGTCAGTTTCTACCAGGCGGCGATCCCGACTTATTACGGCGGCATTATGACTTTCGCCTGGGCCAGCCAAAATCCGGCGCTGCGTCAGCTCGACTTGCCAACGCTGCAACATCGCTTTCATCAAAGCGGCTTAAACTGTCGTTATTATAACCCGGCAATTCACGCGGGCAGCTTTGCACTGCCGCAGTATTTGCTCGACGCACTGAACGTTTCACGTTAAGCGAGAAGATAAAGGAGGTGAACCAAATTGCATAAGCTAAAACTGCACGGCTTCAACAACCTGACCAAAAGCCTGAGTTTTTGTATTTACGATATTTGTTACGCCAAAACCGCGGACGACCGCGCTGGCTATATCGCCTACATTGACGAGCAATACAACGCCAACCGCCTGACCGAGATCCTCAGCGAGACCTGCTCGATCATTGGCGCCAATATTCTCAACATCGCACGTCAGGACTACGAGCCTCAGGGCGCCAGCGTCACCATTCTGGTCAGCGAAGAGCCGGTCGACCCGGACGATGTCGATACTTCAGAACACCCGGGCCCACTGTCAAAGACGGTAGTCGCACATCTGGACAAGAGCCACATCTGCGTTCATACCTATCCGGAGAGCCATCCGGAAGGCGGTCTTTGCACCTTCCGCGCCGATATCGAAGTGTCCACCTGCGGCGTGATTTCACCGCTTAAAGCGTTGAATTATCTGATCCACCAGTTGGAATCTGACATCGTCACCATGGATTACCGCGTGCGCGGTTTTACCCGCGACGTAAACGGCTTGAAGCATTACATCGATCATGAGATCAACTCGATCCAGAACTTTATGTCTGATGATATGAAGGCGCTGTACCATATGATGGACGTGAATGTTTATCAGGAAAACATCTTCCATACCAAGATGTTGCTGAAGGATTTCGATCTGAAGCACTACCTGTTTAATGCCAAACCGGACGCGCTGAGCGAAGCCGAGCGTAAAGAGATTACCGATCTGCTGTGGAAAGAGATGCAGGAAATCTATTACGGCCGCAATATTCCGCATCTGTAATCTGTATCGGGCGCGGCACGCCGCGCCCTTACGTTCAGTATTTCAGCATAAAAGAACGGTAGGCCTTCAATACCTGCAAAAAGTCTTCGACGCCGCAGAATGAGAGGCTTTCTTCGTCATAGTAATTCATCCCCTCCTCCATCTCGTCGCCCTCGAACTCCAGCAGGTTAGCGCGGATCATCACTTCTTCCCCGTCCATCAGCAACGTGTATTCATGGCCTTCCAGCTGCCATTGACGCTCGCTGCCCTTCACTTGCGCCGCCCCGGCTTCGATGCGATCGAGCAGGTTGAAGTCGCCTTTGAGTTCTTCGTTGATCCAGTGGCCAATCGCCTCATGCCCCATCGAAAATCTGACCACTACCTGACCGGTAACGTCACGCAGAAATTCGTAATCCATAGCACGCCCTCCTGAGCCCTTTCTCTTAGTGTAAACATTAATTCATGACTAACTCAGTGAGCGCTCGCAAAGTTGGCAACTGAGAAAAATAAAACGGGAGGCCAAGGCCTCCCGTTAAACAGTTGCGCAATATAGCGACTTAAACAGCGGTTTGGAAGATCACGCCGTCGGCTTTTTCCGTGTACTGACCCAGTTGGTCAAAGTTCAGATAACGGTAGGTATCCGCCGCTGACTTATCGACCTGTGCCATGTACGTCTGGTACTCGTCCGGCGTTGGCAGACGACCCAGCAGCGAAGCCACCGCCGCCAGTTCTGCAGAAGCCAGATACACGTTGGCACCGGTCCCCAGACGGTTCGGGAAGTTACGGGTCGAGGTGGAAACCACCGTCGCACCGTCGGCCACGCGCGCCTGGTTACCCATGCACAGTGAACAACCTGGGATCTCGATACGTGCACCGCTCTTGCCGAATACGCTGTAGTAGCCTTCTTCGGTCAACTGAGCCGCATCCATCTTGGTTGGCGGAGCCACCCACAGACGGGTCGGCAACTGGCCTTTGTGCTGATCCAGCAGCTTGCCGGCCGCGCGGAAGTGGCCGATGTTGGTCATGCAGGAACCGATAAACACTTCATCGATCTTGCTGTTGGCCACGTCGGACAGCAGACGCGCGTCATCCGGATCGTTTGGTGCACACAGGATTGGCTGAGTGATCTCTGCCAGATCGATGTCGATCACCGCAGCGTATTCTGCATCCGCATCGCCTTCCAGCAGTTGCGGATCCGCCAGCCATTTTTGCATGCCCTGAATACGACGCTCCAGGGTACGACGATCGCCGTAGCCTTCGGAGATCATCCACTTGAGCAGCACGATGTTAGAGTTCAGATACTCTTCAATCGGTGCCTTATCCAGCTTGATGGTACAGCCGGCAGCGGAACGTTCGGCCGAAGCGTCAGTCAGTTCGAATGCCTGCTCGACTTTCAGATCCGGCAAGCCTTCGATCTCCAGAATGCGGCCGGAGAAGATGTTCTTCTTGCCCTTCTTCTCTACGGTCAGCAGGCCCTGCTGGATGGCGTAGTAAGGGATTGCGTGTACCAGGTCACGCAGAGTAATGCCAGGCTGCATCTTGCCTTTGAAGCGCACCAGGACAGACTCTGGCATATCCAGCGGCATCACGCCGGTAGCGGCGGCAAAGGCAACCAGGCCGGAACCCGCCGGGAAGGAGATACCGATTGGGAAACGGGTGTGGGAGTCACCGCCGGTGCCTACGGTATCCGGCAGAAGCATACGGTTCAGCCAGGAGTGAATAACGCCATCACCCGGACGCAGCGACACGCCGCCACGGTTCATGATGAAGTCCGGCAGCGTGTGGTGGGTCGTCACGTCAACCGGTTTCGGGTACGCAGCGGTGTGACAGAACGACTGCATCACCAGATCGGCGGAGAAGCCCAAACAAGCCAGATCTTTCAGCTCGTCACGGGTCATCGGGCCGGTAGTGTCCTGTGAACCGACAGAGGTCATCTTGGGTTCGCAGTATTCGCCCGGGCGCACGCCGGCAACGCCACAGGCGCGGCCAACCATTTTCTGCGCCAGGGAGAAGCCTTTGCTGCTGACAGCCACTTCTTTGGCAATGCGGAACACGTCGCTGTGCGGCAGGCCCAGCGCTTCACGCGCTTTGGTGGTCAGACCGCGACCGATGATCAGCGGAATACGGCCACCGGCACGCACTTCGTCGAGCAGTACGTCGGTTTTCAGTTCGAAGTTGGCAATCAGCTCACCGGTTTCGTGGTTGCGCACTTCACCCTTGTACGGGTAAATGTCGATCACGTCGCCCATGTTCAGGTCATTGACGTCCACTTCAATCGGCAATGCACCGGCATCTTCCATAGTGTTGAAGAAGATAGGCGCGATTTTACCGCCCAGCACTACACCGCCACCGCGCTTGTTAGGCACGTAAGGGATATCGTCGCCCATAAACCACAGCACCGAGTTGGTGGCGGATTTACGAGAAGAACCGGTGCCGACAACGTCACCGACGTAAGCCAGCGGGAAACCTTTCTTGTTCAGCAGTTCGATTTGCTTGATAGGCCCAACGCTGCCCGGCTGATCCGGCACTATGCCTTCACGTTCGTTTTTTAGCATCGCCAGAGCGTGCAGTGGGATATCCGGGCGTGACCAGGCATCCGGCGCCGGCGACAGGTCATCGGTGTTGGTTTCACCGGTGACTTTGAATACGGTAACGGTGATTTTTTCCGCCAGTTGCGGACGAGACAGATACCACTCGGCATCGGCCCAGGACTGCATAATCTGCTTGGCGTGCGGGTTACCCGCCTTGGCTTTTTCTTCCACGTCGTAGAAGTTGTCGAACATCAGCAGCGTATGGGACAGCGCTTTGGCGGCAATCGCAGCCAATTTTTCGTTATCCAGCGCGTCGATCAGCGGATGAATGTTATAGCCACCCTGCATGGTGCCTAACAGCTCTACGGCTTTCTCGGGGGTAATCAGGGGGGAGGTCGCTTCGCCTTTGGCGATGGCTGCCAGGAAACCGGCTTTTACATAGGCGGCTTCGTCGACGCCCGGTGGCACACGGTTAATCAGCAGGTCTAACAGGAATTCTTCTTCGCCTTTTGGCGGATTTTTTAATGATTCAACCAGCGCTGCCATTTGGGTGGCGTCTAACGGCTTAGGGACGATGCCCTCTGCAGCACGCTCGGCTACGTGCTTACGGTATTCTTCTAGCACGACATTCTCCTCGCTCTCATTGTCATTTATTGTGCCTGGCGTTCTCTATTCAAACCGGGTTTAGCGCACGGTGTTGATGCCATTGATCCTGACGGGGCACTGCTGTCGATGTCCTGGACTGTAAGTACAGTGCCCGGTTCCGCTCAGCCAGCATATCAGGATTTGAATTGGTTGTTAATTCGTTCACATAAAAGCAACATTAAATCTTTGCTGAATCGTTGAGCGCAGTGTAATCGGCTGCGACACAGGCCCGACGGGGCTGCAGGAAGGTTCCGTTCCCAACATACATCAGCCTGACGAGCACAACACAATAACCATTCTCTTACAATGGTTATTGGTCGCAAATAGTAAAATTTGAGAGCGGAAGGCACAAAAAAACCGCCATTAAGGCGGTTCTGTTGTTCCGTTCGGTGTTAGCAGGCACCTCACGGATTTCTTACATCGTTAAGAACGATACAAGCGCCACAAAGCAGGGACATTGTGCGCAACGATGATTAAAAAATCAACAAAAAGAATGTCTGAAAATTCATTTCAACGTAATATTTAGCCGGGTCTGTTCTGCCGGTTTAGCAGTCGGTCATCGGGCTTGAGAACAGTGCTGCAACAACTGCGATACAGGCGCCACAAAGCGCTTGTTCCGCCGGGATTTTTCCGGTGAAGTCGCGGTGGTCGTGGTTCCACAAGGATCGCGCAATGAAAGGGAGTTCCATGTTTATCCTGCTCATTGTACTGGGATCGGCGTTTGGCGTAAGCAAAGGCGGTTGGTCGGTTAACGGCAACAGCCTCACGTTCAACGTGATATTCCAGAACAAGTAAGCTACTGGCCGCTCATCGAGCGGCCTTTTACCTGGATGCCGTGCATAAAAAAACGGCCCCTTTTCAGGAGCCGCTTATTCACCTTTCAAACCAGCAGAATTACTTCTTCTTGGCTTTCGGGTTAGGCAGATCGGTGATGCTGCCTTCAAAGATCTCTGCCGCCAAGCCTACGGATTCGTGCAGGGTTGGGTGAGCATGGATAGTCAGCGCGATGTCTTCTGCGTCGCAACCCATCTCGATAGCCAGACCGATTTCACCCAGCAGCTCGCCACCGTTGGTGCCGACAATCGCGCCACCGATGATACGATGAGTTTCTTTGTCGAAAATCAGTTTGGTCATGCCGTCTGCGCAGTCGGAAGCGATAGCACGGCCAGAAGCTGCCCACGGGAAGGTGGAAGTTTCGTAGCTGATGCCTTTTTCTTTCGCTTCTTTCTCGGTCAGACCCACCCAGGCAACTTCCGGCTCGGTGTAAGCGATCGATGGGATCACTTTCGGGTCGAAGTAGTGCTTCATGCCGGCAATAACTTCAGCGGCAACGTGGCCTTCATGCACGCCTTTGTGCGCCAGCATCGGTTGACCGACGATGTCGCCGATAGCGAAGATGTGCGGCACGTTGGTACGCAGCTGTTTGTCGACGTTGATGAAGCCACGCTCGTCAACTTCCACACCGGCTTTACCCGCTTCCAGCAGCTTACCGTTCGGCACGCGGCCGATAGCCACCAGCACCGCGTCATAACGCTGTGGTTCTGCAGGCGCTTTTTTGCCTTCCATAGTGACATAGATGCCGTCTTCTTTGGCTTCTACCGCGGTCACTTTGGTTTCCAGCATCAGGTTGAACTGCTTGCTGATGCGCTTGGTGAAGACTTTCACCACGTCTTTGTCAGCCGCCGGGATCACCTGGTCAAACATTTCGACAACGTCGATCTGTGAACCCAGCGCATGGTATACGGTGCCCATTTCCAGGCCGATGATACCGCCGCCCATAACCAGCAGACGCTCTGGGACAGTTTTCAGCTCCAGTGCATCGGTAGAGTCCCACACGCGTGGATCTTCATGAGGAATGAATGGCAGTTGGATCGGACGAGAACCTGCAGCGATGATGGCATTGTCGAAGTTGATGGTGGTTGGACCATTTTCGCCTTCAACAACCAGGGTGTTAGCGCCGGTGAACTTGCCCAGGCCGTTAACCACTTTCACTTTACGGCCTTTAGCCATGCCAGCCAGACCGCCGGTCAGCTGATTGATGACTTTTTCTTTCCAGACGCGCACTTTGTCGATGTCAGTTTTCGGCTCGCCGAAAACGATGCCGTGCTCGGCCAGCGCCTTGGCTTCTTCGATCACTTTGGCTACGTGCAGCAGTGCTTTGGAAGGGATACATCCCACGTTCAGGCAAACACCGCCCAGCGTGGAATAACGTTCAACCAGAACGGTTTCAAGACCTAAGTCAGCGCAACGAAAGGCAGCAGAGTAACCTGCCGGGCCCGCCCCAAGTACCACGACCTGAGTTTTAATTTCAGTACTCATCATGACCTCTTAATTGATTGTCCGGCGGGTCAGACGTCATTTTTATTGCTAATCGATCTCATAACGCCCTTCATCCACCGGGACGCTTACACCGCGAGCAGTTTACAGAATTGTTAATAATCTGCAAAGCGTGTTCGAGTGACCCGTGTCTCAACAATTTTGTCGAGTCGTGCAAAAACCGACAAAACTGCTACAGAAGCGATAAGGGCGCAGCATGCTGCGCCCTTTTTTCATTACATCACCATACGGCGGATATCAGCCAGCATGTTGTTGATGATGGTAATAAAGCGCGCACCATCTGCACCATCGATAACACGGTGGTCGAAGGAGAGCGACATTGGCATCATCAGGCGCGGCACGAACTCTTTACCGTTCCAGACCGGCTCCATAGCAGACTTGGAGACACCCAGGATAGCCACTTCCGGCGCGTTCACAATCGGCGCGAAGTGAGTTGTCCCGATACCGCCCAGGCTGGAGATGGTGAAACAGCCACCCTGCATTTCGCCGGCGGTCAGTTTACCGTCACGCGCTTTTTTGGAGATAGCCATCAGCTCACGGGACAGTTCGGTGATGCTCTTCTTGTTCACATCTTTGAATACCGGAACCACCAGGCCGTTTGGCGTATCAACCGCAACACCGACGTTGATGTACTTTTTCAGCGTCAGCTTCTGACCATCTTCGGACAGAGAGCTGTTGAAACGCGGCATCTGCTCCAGAGCGGCAGCAACGGCTTTCATGATGAACACCACCGGGGTGAACTTCACATCCAGCTTACGCTTGGCCGCTTCTTCGTTCTGCTGCTTGCGGAAAGCTTCCAGATCGGTGATGTCGGTTTTGTCGAAGTGAGTCACGTGCGGGATCATCACCCAGTTACGGCTCAGGTTGGCACCCGAGATTTTCTGGATGCGGCCCAGTTCAACTTCTTCGATCTCACCGAACTTGCTGAAGTCCACTTTCGGCCATGGCAGCATGCCTGGCAGACCGCCACCGGCAGCAGCAGCTGGCGCCGCTTCTGCACGTTTGACCGCGTCTTTCACGTAAGTCTGAACGTCTTCGCGCAGGATGCGGCCTTTACGACCGGTACCTTTCACTTTCGCCAGGTTTACGCCGAACTCACGCGCCAGACGGCGGATGACCGGGGTGGCATGCACATAAGCGTCGTTCTCGGCGAACTCACCTTTGGCAGCTGGAGCAGCCTGTTTGGCTGGTGCCGCGCTGGCAGCCGGTGCCGGCGCTGCTTCTGCTTTTTGAGCAGGAGCAGCCGCTGGTGCAGCGCCTTCAACTTCGAACACCATGATCAGGGAGCCGGTTTTCACTTTATCGCCGGCGCTGATTTTGATTTCTTTCACGGTACCTGCGAACGGTGCCGGCACTTCCATAGAAGCCTTGTCACCTTCAACGGTGATCAGTGACTGCTCAGCGGCAACTTTGTCGCCCACTTTCACCATCACTTCGGTCACTTCTACTTCATCGCCACCGATATCCGGTACGGCAACGTCTTTGGCCGCAGAGGCAGCCGGTGCCGCTGGAGCAGCAGGCGTTTCTGCCGCAGCCGGAGCGGCAGCAGAAGCTGCGCCAGCCACTTCGAATACCATGATCAGAGAACCGGTGGTGACTTTGTCGCCAGTGCCGATTTTGATCTCTTTCACGGTGCCTGCGAACGGTGCAGGGACTTCCATGGAAGCCTTGTCGCCTTCAACGGTGATCAGGGACTGCTCGGCTTCCACCTTGTCGCCCACTTTCACCAGGATCTCGGTCACTTCCACTTCGTCAGCACCGATGTCCGGTACGGCAACGTCTTTGGCAGCCGCGGCAGCCGGAGCAGCAGGTGCCGCAGCCGGCTTTTCTTCAGCCTTGGCAGCAGGTGCGGCCTGAGCCGCCCCTTCCGCTTCAAAGATCATCAGCAGTTTGCCGGTTTCGGTTTTATCACCGACGGCAACTTTGATCTCTTTAACCACACCCGCCTGCGGGGAAGGGACTTCCATGGAAGCTTTGTCACCTTCAACGGTGATCAGCGATTGTTCAGCTTCAACTTTATCGCCCACTTTCACCAGAATCTCGGTGATTTCCACTTCGTCTGCACCGATGTCCGGTACTTTGATTTCGATAGACATTTCTTCTGTACCTCTTATGCCAGACGCGGGTTAACTTTTTCTGGGTTGATGTCGAATTTCTTAATCGCATCAGCTACCACAGAAGCTTCAATTTCACCGCGTTTAGCCAGTTCACCCAGTGCAGCAACCACAACGTAAGAAGCGTCAACTTCAAAGTGGTGGCGCAGGTTTTCGCGGCTGTCTGAACGACCGAAGCCGTCAGTACCCAGTACGCGATAGTCGCTGGCTGGAACGTAAGTACGAACCTGTTCTGCAAACAGCTTCATGTAGTCGGTAGACGCAACCGCCGGCGCATCGTTCATCACCTGAGCAATGTACGGTACACGTGGAGTTTCGGTTGGGTGCAGCATGTTCCAACGCTCGCAGTCCTGGCCATCACGCGCCAGTTCAGTGAAGGAAGTCACGCTGTAGATGTCAGAACCCACGCCGTAATCGTCTGCCAGGATCTTCGCCGCTTCACGTACGTGACGCAGGATAGAACCTGAACCCAGCAACTGAACCTTGCCTTTGCTGCCTGCCAGAGTGTCCAGCTTGTAGATACCTTTGCGGATACCTTCTTCTGCGCCCTGCGGCATGGCCGGCATGTGGTAGTTTTCGTTCAGCGTGGTGATGTAGTAGTAGACGTTTTCTTGCGCGTCGCCGTACATGCGGACCAGACCGTCGTGCATGATCACTGCCACTTCGTATGCATAAGCTGGATCGTAAGAGATACAGTTAGGGATAGTCAGAGACTGAATGTGGCTGTGGCCGTCTTCGTGCTGCAGACCTTCACCGTTCAGGGTGGTACGGCCTGAAGTACCGCCGATCAGGAAGCCGCGCGCCTGTTGGTCGCCTGCTGCCCAGCACAGGTCACCGATACGCTGGAAACCGAACATCGAGTAGTAGATGTAGAACGGAATCATCGGCAGATCGTTGGTGCTGTAGGAAGTCGCTGCGGCCAGCCATGAAGATGCTGCGCCCAGTTCGTTGATGCCTTCCTGCAGGATCTGACCTTTTTCGTCTTCTTTGTAGTAAGCAACCTGCTCACGGTCCTGCGGGGTATATTGCTGACCGTTCGGGCTGTAGATACCGATCTGGCGGAACAGACCTTCCATACCGAAGGTACGCGCTTCGTCAGCGATGATTGGAACCAGACGATCTTTGATCGACTTGTTCTTCAGCATCACGTTCAGGGCACGCACGAAGGCGATGGTGGTGGAGATTTCTTTGTTCTGCTCTTCCAGCAGTGAGCTGAAGTCTTCCAGAGCCGGCATTTCCAGCTTCTGGGTGAAGGCTGGCAGACGGGTCGGTACATAACCTTTCAGCGCCTGACGGCGTTCGTGCAGGTATTTGTACTCTTCAGAGTCTTTCTCGAAGGTGATGTACGGCAGTTTTTCGATGTCGGCATCGGCAACTGGCACATTGAAACGATCGCGGAAGTGGTGAACCCCTTCCATGTTCATTTTCTTCACCTGGTGAGCGATGTTTTTACCTTCCGCGGTTTCACCCATGCCGTAACCTTTAATGGTATGGGCCAGGATAACGGTTGGTTTGCCTTGGGTGTCCTGCGCTTTTTTCAGTGCAGCGAAGACTTTCTTCGGATCGTGACCACCGCGGTTCAGCGCCCAGATTTCGTCGTCGGTCATGTCTTTGACCAGGGCGGCGGTTTCCGGGAAGCGGCCGAAGAAGTGCTCACGTACGTAAGCGCCGTCTTTGGATTTGAAGGTCTGGTAGTCGCCGTCCAGGGTTTCGTTCATCAGCTGGATCAGCTTGCCGCTGGTGTCTTTACGCAGCAGTTCGTCCCAACGACCGCCCCAAATCACTTTCAGTACCTGCCAGCCTGCGCCGGAGAAGATACCTTCCAGTTCATTGATGATCTTGCCGTTACCGGTGACTGGGCCGTCCAGACGTTGCAGGTTACAGTTGATGACGAACACCAGGTTGTCCAGTTTCTCACGGGTGGCGATAGTGATCGCACCTTTGGATTCCGGCTCATCCATCTCACCGTCGCCCAGGAAGGCGTAAACGGTTTGAGCAGAGGTGTTCTTCAGGCCACGGTGTTCCAGATATTTCAGGAACTTCGCCTGGTAGATGGCGCTGATTGGGCCCAGGCCCATGGAAACGGTTGGGAACTGCCAGAATTCAGGCATCAGTTTAGGATGCGGGTAAGAAGACAGGCCTTTACCGTGAACTTCCTGACGGAAGTTGTTCATTTGGTCTTCGGTCAAGCGGCCTTCAAGGAAGGCACGTGCGTAAACGCCCGGAGAGATGTGGCCCTGGAAGTAAACCAGATCGCCGCCGTCTTGCTCGTTGCGTGCACGGAAGAAGTGGTTGAAGCAGACTTCATAGAAGGTCGCGGAAGATTGGAAGGAAGCCATGTGGCCGCCCAGGTCCAGATCTTTCTTGGAAGCGCGCAGCACGGTCATTACCGCGTTCCAGCGGATAGCGCTGCGGATACGACGCTCAAGATCCAGGTTACCAGGGTAAGCAGGTTCGTCTTCCACCGCGATGGTGTTGACGTAGTTGTGAGCCGCAGCACCGGCTGCAACGCTAACACCGCCTTTACGGGCTTCACCCAATACCTGATCAATCAGAAACTGAGCTCGCTCAACACCCTCTTCACGGATGACCGATTCGATCGCCTGCAGCCAGTCGCGGGTTTCGATCGGATCCACGTCATTGTTTAAACGTTCTGACATGGTGGTATTCCTTATCTGTCTAATGGTTTGTTTTGGAGCCTGTCTTCCTGTGTTCTGAGGCAAAACACACGAAGACAGGCCCATCAGTTTAGTTGCCGCTTAAATGCTTAACTAAGCACTTCGAACGAAAGCTCCGCAGGCTGGTGTGCCCTGAAGAGAACGCTCTTAATCCTTGCGTTGCTGGAGACGCCGTAGCGATCTCTCGCGCCGAGTATGCTCCCGGCTGAGATCCAGCAAGATTTCCTCGATAAACGCCAAATGGCGGTGCGAGGCTTCACGGGCCTTTTCCGGCTCGCGTGCCACAATCGCCTCAAAAATTCCGGCGCGGTGGCTGCTCACCTTTGCCAACATCTCACGGCGCGAGTAGAGCAATTCAAAGTTCTGACGTACGTTCTGTTCCAGCATCGGCCCCATGCAGCGTAGCAGGTGAAGTAACACAACGTTGTGGGCAGCTTCGGTCACGGCGATTTGGTATTGCATGACCGCGTCGGCTTCGGCGTCGAGATCGCCGCTTTCCTGGGCCTGCTGGATCACAATGTGGCAATCGCGGATGCGCGCCAGATCTTCGTCGGTGCCGCGCAACGCCGCGTAATAGGCAGCAATGCCTTCGAGGGCATGACGGGTTTCCAACAGATCGAATTGTGATTCAGGGTGGTCGGCCAACAGTTCAGCCAGAGGATCGCTGAAGCTCTGCCACAGATTAGTTTGCACAAAGGTACCACCGCCCTGACGGCGCAGGAGCAGCCCTTTGGCTTCCAGGCGCTGGATGGCCTCTCTCAGAGAAGGACGGGAAACATCAAATTGTTTCGCCAGCTCGCGCTCCGGTGGCAGTTTTTCGCCTGGACGCAGTGTTCCCTCGAGGATCAGGTGTTCGAGCTGCTGCTCGATAACATCTGACAACTTGGGTTGGCGGATTTTGCTGTAGGCCATGGGTGAATTCTTCTCTGCGAATGGCGCGGAGTCAATTGGTAATACCAATTTCAAAAACGTGACGGTAAAGTAACAAAGTATTCACCTCCTGTCCATATGGGCCTTGATCGAAATCAGGTTACCCGCACATTTTAACACCTCAATACCAGAGCTGCTGCAAACCGCTAACGCACGCTTGGTAATACCATTTACGAGGTAGGTTTTTGATTTAACTTTTGCGAAACCTGCCGTCAGGCAGACTGAAGCATCAAAGGCAGGATTTTATTGCATGTTTATTAAGCTTTAACGAATAGCTATTTGCAGCGCATAAGGTGCGCTTAACCGGTCAATATTTCGCCGAACCAAAGCGACCAGCGCTAAATTATTTTTGCGCATTATGTGATTTGCTGCTTATTTCATGCACTGAATCCCCCCTGCCGTCACACAACCCGCATTTTGTTTCCTAAACTGCTGAAATCTTAATCACTCACCCTATAAAGCAGGTGCAAACTGACGCGCATAACATTATTCTTTGCCAAACGGTAGCGGCTCCGTGGAATTAATAGATATAACGCCGTAAATAAAATAAAACACACATCGTAACCACTGCTTTACAGCATGTGAGTAATTCTGCAACGACAGAGGGTTTCATTGATGGATGGTCAACAGCATGGCGACCAGCTGAAGCGCGGCCTGAAAAACCGCCATATTCAGCTTATTGCTCTAGGGGGCGCTATTGGTACCGGGCTATTTCTCGGGATCGCGCAAACAATAAAAATGGCCGGTCCTTCGGTCATTCTCGGCTATGCCATTGGCGGCTTTATCGCATTTCTGATCATGCGCCAACTGGGTGAAATGGTAGTGGAAGAGCCGGTAGCCGGTTCCTTTAGCCACTTCGCCTATAAATACTGGGGCAATTTTGCCGGCTTTGCTTCCGGCTGGAACTACTGGGTGCTGTATGTATTGGTGGCGATGGCGGAACTGACCGCGGTCGGTATCTATGTGCAGTACTGGTGGCCGGAGATCCCAACCTGGGTATCGGCGGCGGTGTTCTTCCTGGCCATCAACGCCATCAACCTGGCGAATGTTAAGGTCTACGGCGAGATGGAATTCTGGTTTGCCATCATCAAAGTCGTGGCGATTATCGGCATGATCGTGTTCGGTGCCTACCTGCTGTTCAGCGGCCTGGGCGGCCCGGAAGCCACCGTAACCAACCTGTGGGCACAGGGCGGCTTCTTCCCGAACGGCATCATGGGGCTGGTGATGGCAATGGCGGTGATCATGTTCTCGTTTGGTGGGCTCGAGCTGGTGGGTATTACCGCCGCGGAGGCCGACAACCCGCAGAAAAGCATTCCCAAGGCCACCAACCAGGTGATCTACCGCATCCTGCTGTTCTATATCGGCTCACTGACCATTTTGCTGTCGCTGTACCCTTGGGGCAAAGTGGTGGAAGGCGGCAGCCCGTTCGTGCTGATCTTCCACGCGCTGAACAGCAACCTGGTAGCAACCGTGCTGAACATCGTGGTGTTGACCGCCGCCCTGTCGGTGTACAACAGCTGCGTTTACTGCAACAGCCGCATGCTGTACGGCCTGGCGAAACAAGGCAACGGTCCGAAGAGCCTGCTGAAGGTGGACGGACGCGGCGTACCGGTCATCGCTATCGCCGTCTCCGCCACGGCCACGGCGTTCTGCGTACTGATTAACTACCTGATCCCCGGTCGCGCATTCGAATTGCTGATGGCGCTGGTGGTCTCGGCGCTGGTGATCAACTGGGCGATGATCAGCCTGGCGCACCTGAAGTTCCGCGCAGCCAAGAACCGCGAAGGCGTAGAGCCGAAGTTCAAGGCCTTCTGGTATCCGTTCAGCAACTACCTGTGCCTGGTGTTTATGGCCGGCATCCTGGTGATCATGTACCTGACGCCGGGCATTCAAATCTCGGTGTTGCTGATCCCGGTTTGGGTGGCAATTTTGGCCATTGGCTATATCGTCAAGCAACGTAGCCAGCGTGCAATGAGCGCAACCAGCCGCAGCTAGTTCACGCCAAAAACAAAATGGCCCGCAGTTTTACACTGCGGGCCATTTTTTTAGCCTGACTTAGGCTACTTCTTGCGCAGGGCCTTCACCTGCTCGGCGGTGATATCCGCCGGCAAGCCCCCCCAGGTTACGCGCAGATAGTTCACCAGCTCCGCCACTTGCGCATCGTCCAGACGTTCGCCAAAGGCCGGCATGCTCTGCATACTTTCGCCGTTGGGGAATTGCTGCGCCGGTAAACCGTCCAGCACCGAGACAATCAGATTCTTGGCATCCGGTTGGCGCAGCGTGGCGTTATCGCGCATCGCCACCGCTACGTGCGGTTTGCCCTCACCTTCCCGTGCATGGCAGCCGGAGCACTGATCCAGATAGCTGATACGCCCGGCATCGCTGCCCTGGCCGATTTTAACCGGCACTGCGGCCGGCGGCTGTTCACCCATCAGATAGGTCGCCAGTGCTTGATGGTCTTCCGGCGTCAGATGACGGGTGCTGAGATCCACCACCATGTGCATCTCACTGAACGCAGATCCCTGAGGTGCCATCCCGGTTGCCAGGAAACGGTTGAGGTCATCCGGCGTCCAGCCGCGCTGGGCCAATCCGTGCGGCGTGATGTCCGGCGCCATAAAGCGCCCCAAATCGCCCCCCTGCATCGGCTTGCCAAGATTCATCTGCCCCAGCATGCCGCGTGGCGTATGGCATTCCCCGCAGTGACCCAGCGTATCCGCCAGGTAACGGCCGCGTTGCCACTGCGCCGAATTGCCTTGTGAACTGGCTGGCAACGGCGCCTGGCTGCGGAACAGCAGGTTCCAACCGATCAGCGCCATGCGTTGATTAAACGGGAACGGCATGTCGTTTTCAGGAATGGCGACGTCCACCGCCGGTCGGGTCATCAGATAGGCGTAGATGTCATCGGCATCCTGGCGTGAAATACCTTTATACGAAGTATAGGGCATCGCCGGGTACAGATGACGCCCGCCCGGTGCCACACCCTGAGTCAGCGCAAGGAAGAAATCGTCTTTGGTCCAGCGGCCAATGCCATGATCGGCCGAAGGCGTCAGGTTACTGCCATAGATAGTGCCGAACGGCGTCTCCAGCGGATAGCCCCCGGCCAAGGGCGCGCCGCCGCTGGCGGTATGGCAGGCGGCACAGTCGGCGGCCTGCGCCAGATAGCGACCGCGGGCAACCTGTTCCGTGCTGGCGGTTACCTGCTGCACCGGGCCATCGTAACGGCGGTTTTCCCGCCACCACAGCACGGCGATGACGATGATGACCACCAGCAGGATCAACAGTGCGAGACGTTTTTTCATTGCGCCGTCTCCTTCAGCAGGCCCGGGGTTTTGAGCACCACGTCACGAACCGCTTCATAGTAACGAACATAGCCGGTACAGCGGCAGATATGGCTGTCCAGCGCCTGCTCAATGGCGCTTTCCAGTTGCTCACGGGCAATGGGTTCACGCTTGAGTTTTTCCACAAAAATGGTGGCGGCATTGACAAAGCCCGGTGTGCAGTAGCCGCACTGGAAGCTGTAATGCTCCAGAAACGCCTGCTGGATAGGTGACAACTCCACCACTTCGCCCTGCGCGTCCACCTTGGCATGCCCCTCTACGGTGCGGACTTTTTTGCCGCTGAAGAAGTGCGCGCCGGTGATACAGGTACGCACCTCTTCGCTGGTACCGCTTGGGTGATCGACAATTGCTACGCAGGCGTGGCAGATACCCTGCCCGCAGCCAAGACGCGATCCGGTCAGATCGAGATACTCGTGCAGGAAATCGATCATCATCAACCCTTCAGGTACGTCGATCGGGCCGTATTGCTTATCGTTGATGGTCAGGGAAATCGGCTGGGTTTTGATGCTCATTGTAATACCTCACGAATATTTTCTGCACGAACGGGCAAATCACGGAAACGGTGGCCAGTGGCGTCGGCGATGGCGTTGACCAAGGCCGCGACCACCGGGATCATCACCACTTCGGCCATGCCTTTGGGCGGATCGGTTTCCGACAACGCGGGCAGGATGTCATCGGTCTGTTTCCATACCGCCACATCGCTGGCGCGTGGCAGGTGGTAACGGTTAAAGTTCCAGGTACCGTTACCGGGCCCGTCTTCGTACAGCGGTAAATATTCGTGCAATGCATGACCAATTCCCATCGCCAACCCGCCCTGTAACTGGCCGGAAACCAGTTCCGGCACAATCAGGTTGCCGCACTCCATGATCGAATGGTGATTCAGCAGTTCTACCTGGCCGGTGGCGATATCCACCGCCACTTCCGCCAGGGTTCCGACGGCACTGTAATAGGTCACCGCCGCGTTATTGCGTTGAGTCGGGGGATAATAGACCTGATTGCGTGGCAGCGTTTTGAACTCGCCACCGGCGTTGCGCACAGCCAGGCCATCAATCGGCAGGCGTTCGCTATTGCCGCTCAGGGTAAAGTCCGCTTCCGCCCACTGCCAGCGGTTGAAAACGTGCACCGCTGCGCCTGCGATCCCGCCCATCTGGTAAAGTTGTTTTGCCAGCCGCTCCAGGCTCAACACCTCCATACCGGCAGCGGTCAATCCCCCCTCCACCCAACGCGCATCCTCTCGGCGCACCACTAAAGGTGCCGCCTGGCCGCCACCGGGGCCGGATTGCCAAATGGCCATCGCTGCCGGCCACAGGCCATGATCGAATATCAGCCGCGCCGCTTCGCGCGTACTGTGCGAGAAGTAATACGCCGAGTTGCTGGCGCTGGAAGGTGAGCAGTAGCTTGGCGTCCAGGCCGGATTGGTTTGCAACCGATCCTGATCGGCCTGCGACATAACGTAGGGATCGCCACTGGTAACCATCGGCAGCACAGACCAGTCGGTCACCGAGAAGTGAGCCTCGTCTGCCGGTTTGCCCAGCCACTGTGCGCACAACACCGATTGTGAGGTCGACATGCCGGTGCCCATCTCGGCACCGCTGTGATGCAGCATAATGCGCCCGTCTTCTCCCAGTTCGACGCGGGCGAATGAAGTTTCGGCACCGGTACCGAAGTCTTTTTGCACGCAGCCAAAGCCTACGCCATAGCGTTTGCCCGGATGCTGGCTTTCAAACTCCGCCTTACGCTTGGCGCGTTGCAGCCACATCTCATGCTTCGCCGCCTTCTCCAGCACTTCATCGGCGCGAATAGCCCCGGCAGGAATGGCCCCCTGCGTATTTTTCATGCCGGATTTCAGTACGTTGCGCAAACGGAATTCAATCGGGTCAATCTTCAGTTCGGCAGCCAGCTCATCGACCATCATCTCGGTGGCGGCCATGCTTTGCAGCGTGCCGTAACCTCGTGCCGACCCTGCGTCGATAGCGCGCGAAGCCAGCCCCACCGCAGACAAATCGCTTTTCGGGAAGTAGTAAATCGACTGCGCCGCGGTCGCCGCCACCATCACCACCGAAGGCGTAAAGTTGCTGCGGCCACCGCCGTCTGCCGTCATCTCACCATGGAATGACTGCAGCACGCCGGTTTGGCGGTTTACCGCAATGCGGTAATTCATGTCGAAGGCATGGCGTTTCAGCGCAGTCTGGAACTGTTCGAAACGGTCGTTGGCCAGCCGAACCGGGTGCCCGTCGCCGTACATCGCCGCCACCGCGCCGTAATACGGGAAATTAAAGTGATCTTTCGAGCCGTAACCGACGGTGTAGCATGGGTGCAGAATCAGCTGTTTAACCGGCGGATTGCGTTTTGCCAGCATGCGCGGCATTTCATCGGCCACTTCCTGCGGCGACTGAGTCGGCACCACCAGATGCAGCGTTTGCGTCTCGGCATCGAACCAGCCGTTGGCGTTGTCCGGCTCCAGCGCGGAGGTGTCGACGGACTGCGTGGTATAGCGGCGTGACAACACCAGCCACTCATCCGGCGGCGTTTTCAACTCATCGGCAATCATGCCGGCGTAATACATGCCTTCCTGATCCAGCTTGCCGCCTTCGCGTCCTTCCGGCCAGACCGGCAGGTGTTTCTTCATCGAAACCGGGAAAATCGGGGTATCCTTCAGGCTGGAAAAACGGTCGTCATCGAACGGCTTGTCTCCTCCCACCCGCACATAGCGGAAAGTGCCCCAAGGGTCGCGCTGTAGTGGGCCGGTTTGCGCCCCGTATTTAATCGTGCCTTCGCGGAATTTCAGTTTGTCTTTGGCAAAGCGGAAGCGGGCAAAATCGTGATAAATCAGGATTGCCACCGCCTGGCCCAGGTAAGCCGGAGTTTTGCCAATCGGCAGCAGCATGTCGTCGCCGTAAAATGCCGGGAAGGCCAAACCGTCGCGCGCCAAATCCTCGGCGGTTACCAGCCGATCGGGCTGCAGGTCGTCGCCCAGCAATGAGAGATCGATACCTTCGAACAGCTTGTCTGCTTGAGTGACACGCAAAATAAAGGCGTGCGCCTGCTGCTGTGGCCAGTGCGGCATATCCACCGCGCGAATATCACGGGCAAAGACCTTCTGCCCCATGACCTTGGCACGGCCATCGATACGAAAGCGTATACGTTTCTCGTGGGCATCCCAGTTCGGGGACTGGAGGATCTTCTGTTCAAACAGCGCGGCATAGGCACGGCTGTACAGGGGCGCGAGGTACACGGAGACCCCCGCTATCACGGCGCTTTTGATAAAGCGACGCCGCGACGGGTTGAAATTGCTCATAAAAAGTCCTTTGCATCTTTATTGTAGTTTTGTGTTCAGCGGTGGTGTTGCGCAAACGCTGACGACCTTGCCGTAGACGTCATAAGCATATGCTTATAACCAAAATTATGTGATGATTAACATGCGATTTTCAATAAAAACACATCTCAACAACACATATTTTTAGTAAGGTAATTAGAAGTTACGCAAATTCGGGCGGATAAGATGACAACAGGCATAGTGATCGCCGCTGCCGGACGTGGAGAACGCTTCTCTCAAGCCGGTGGCGCAGGCAATAAATTAAATGCCGAGTTTGCGGATGCCACAGGCCGCCAACGCTCGCTGTTTGAACAGACGCTGCGTCAAGCGTTGGCTTCCGGCCTGCCCCTATGGGTGGTCACCCGGCCAGACAACCGCCAGGTTCAACAGATTTGCGCCGCCTATCAGGTTCCGGTCACGCTGCTGGCCAGCGTCGGCCTTGGCGATTCCATTGCCGCCGGCGTTAACGCCACGCCGCACTGGCAAGGCTGGTTGGTTCATTTGGCGGATATGCCGTTCGTTACCCCGGCGGTTTTCCAGCAGGTAGCCGGCGCGTTGCAGCACCACGCCATTGTCCGTCCCCGTTTTGAACAACAGCCGGGTCACCCGGTTGGGTTTTCCGCTCTATTGCGCAAACAACTGAGCCAATTACGTGGCGATAATGGTGCACGCGATCTGCTTAAAGAGCAGGCGGTACACTGGCTTAATCTTGATCAACCCACTGTCGTGCAGGATATAGATCTTCCGTCACAGCTACCGGTCAGCGAGTAACTCATCTATGCAACATCTCGATATCACCGTGGTCAGCCAGGCGATAAACTGGCTGAAACAACAACCGGTGTGGCTGTGCACCGTGCTGAGCACTTACGGCTCCTCACCGCGATCGCCGGGGGCGCTGTTGGCCGCCACGCAGGACGGACATTATTGCGGCTCGCTGTCCGGAGGATGCGTGGAAGAAGACTTTCTGCGGCGCCTGGCGGCCGGGGAGTATCAGGCTGCCAGCCAGGTCATTCGTTACGGTGAGGGCGGTCTGGAGCCCAACGTAGCGCTGCCCTGCGGCGGCGTGCTGGAGGTGCTGATTGAGTATTTACCGGCGGGCGACGAGAGCATCGATTATCTGACAACCCTCGCCGGCGCGTTAAACGGACACCATGCGCTGGTCAAACGCCTCACTCTACCGGATGCCTGCGGCAGCCTGACGTTGACCGATTTCGCCAGTGCGACCCAGGTGGAACGCCGCGGCCCGCAAATTACCCTGCATATTGCCGCAGCCCCGCGTTTGCTGATCGCCGGTCTTTCCAGCGTGGCATTGTACTGCGCCGATTTCGCCAGTTCGCTGGGGTTTGAAGTGTTGGTGTGCGAGAACCGTCCGGAGGCGCTGGAAAATTTCGCCCCGCAGCTGAGATCCAACGTGACGCTACTGCGTCAGTTTCCGGCCAAGTTTATTGAAGACGGCGGCTGTCACGCCAATACCGCGATTGTCGCGCTGACGCACGATCCCCGCATGGACGATCTGACGCTAATGGAGGCTATCCATACCCCGGCGTTTTATATCGGCGCCATGGGATCGTTGCGCAACAGCGCGCGTCGCCGCCAACGCCTGCAGCAGATTGCCGAATTCAGTCCACAAGAGCTGGAGCGAATTCATGCCCCGATTGGCTTACCACTCGGCAGCAAGACCCCGGCTGAAATCGCGCTGGCGGTGATGGCAGATATCGTGCAGCAAAAGAACCGCTCTGCCACCCCGCTCAGTCAAGGGGAGTCACCGGCACCAGGTGTTGGAGCTCAAGATGCAGCTCCTCCCGCTCATTTAGCGAATAGTTGAACATCGTCAGGTCAGGCCCTTCCCGGCGAGCCAGGCCAAGTTGCGGCAAGACCTGAGTGTACATCTGCACAATATGATCGTTCAGGGCCACTGGCTTGCCGGCATAGCAAAAACGACAAAAATCACCGGAGATATCCGGCAGCGCTTCAAGCCCGGCACCGTCACTGACCGGGCAGTCTGCCGCAACGCCCAGGGTATAATCCACCCGCACTCGTTCCCCATCCGGCACAAACTGGGCCAGCGAATAGGTCAATGCAGGGCGCTCACCCAGCAGAGCATAGAACGTCTCTTTGATTTTGCTGCGGATGGGAAGGTGCGACTTATCCAGATCGGTAATGTCCAGATGGTAAGGGTAACTCTTCCCTCGGATAGCATACTGCCCCTTGGCGACCTTAATGCGATCGACCTTAATATCCCCCGGCTGATTCACCGACAGCGAGCGAACCAGATGGCTGAAGTCCTGTTTACGCGCATGGCGATAAACACTGGGAGATTCGGCAAAGTGCTTTTTGAAGCAGCGAGAAAAGGTTTGTTGGTTATCGAATTGATATTCAATAGAAATATCAAGAATGCTTTTTTGCGTATAACGCAAGGCGAAAGCGGCGAGGTACAAGCGGCGCGCGCGAATATAGGAAGCCAGCGACAAACTGGTCTGCTTTTTGAACATTCGCTGCAGATACCATTTCGAGTAGCCTGATTTGGCAGAAACGATATCCAATGACAAGGGATTGGTTAGGTTGTCTTCAATCCAGACCAGCAATTCCCTGATATGACTTTCCTGCGTTTCCATGAGTTTGCCGAACCTTCTGTTCCAAATATGCCTTTATGCGCGTATTAGTGCTTTGCGCGTAGGGTATACAGGTTAAAACATCGCGTCCAGCGGGCTACAGTAATTTACACAGGGGTTGATAAAACCTGAAATTTGCCGCCCCACTGCGGGCGGCAAATCCTTTCGGCGGTTACTTCACGCAGCGAGAACACTGGCCAGACTGGATCTTCTGGAAGAAGTCATTGCCTTTATCATCCACCAGAATAAACGCCGGGAAATCTTCCACTTCGATTTTCCAGATCGCTTCCATACCCAGCTCCGGGTATTCGACGCAGGTCAGGCTCTTGATGCTCTGCTGCGCCAGTACCGCCGCCGGGCCACCGATGCTGCCGAGGTAGAAGCCGCCGTGCTTGTGGCAGGCGTCGGTCACCTGCTGGCTGCGGTTACCTTTCGCCAGCATGATCATGCTGCCGCCATGAGACTGCAGCAGGTCGACATAAGAATCCATGCGCCCGGCAGTGGTTGGCCCCAGTGAACCAGAGGCGTAGCCGTCCGGCGTTTTGGCCGGGCCTGCGTAATAAATCGGATGATCCTTAACGTATTGCGGCAGACCTTCGCCTCTGTCCAGGCGCTCTTTCAGCTTGGCATGCGCAATGTCGCGGCCCACGATGATGGTGCCGCTCAAGGACAGGCGGGTGGATACCGGGTATTGCGACAGCTGCTTGAGGATCTCGGCCATCGGGCGGTTAAGGTCAATCTTGATTGCCTCACCCTCACCGGCCTGACGCAGCTCCTGCGGGATGAATTTGCCAGGATTATGCTCCAGCTTCTCCAGCCAGATGCCGTCACGGTTGATCTTGCCTTTAATGTTACGGTCAGCGGAGCAGGAAACCCCCATTCCCACCGGGCAGGATGCGCCATGGCGCGGCAGACGCACCACGCGAACGTCATGCGCAAAGTATTTGCCGCCAAACTGCGCGCCCAATCCCAGGTTCTGCGCTTCTTTCAGCAACTCTTCTTCCAGCGCCACGTCGCGGAATGCCTGACCGTGCTCATTGCCTTCGGTCGGCAGGCCATCATAGTACTTGGTCGACGCCAGTTTTACGGTTTTCAGCGTTGCTTCCGCCGAGGTGCCGCCGATAACGAACGCCACGTGGTACGGCGGGCAAGCCGCGGTGCCCAGCGTACGCATTTTCTCGACCAGATAATCCTTCAGCTTGCCCGGAGACAGCAGCGCTTTGGTTTCCTGATAAAGGTAGGTTTTGTTGGCAGAACCGCCGCCTTTAGCAATACACAGGAATTTGTATTCTTCACCGTCGACGCTGTAGAGGTCGATCTGCGCCGGCAGGTTGCTGCCGGTGTTGACCTCTTTATACATATCCAGCGCGGCGTTTTGCGAATAGCGCAGGTTGTCTTCGATAAAGGTGTTGTACACCCCGCGTGACAACGCTTCTTCGTCGCCGCCACCGGTCCAGACGCGCTGGCCCTTTTTACCGACGATAATGGCGGTACCGGTGTCCTGACAGGTCGGCAAAATACCTTTGGCGGCGATTTCTGAGTTACGCAAAAATTGCAGCGCAACGTATTTGTCGTTTTCGCTGGCGTCCGGATCCTTGAGGATATCGGCAACCTGCTGCTGGTGCGCCGGGCGCAGCATAAATGAGGCGTCATGAAACGCGTGCTGGGCAAGGAGGGTTAACGCTTCAGGGGCTACTTTCAGAACTTCCTGGCCTTCAAATTCGCTCACGGAAACGTGATCGCGGCTTAACAGATAGTATTCGGTATCGTCTTTCTTCAGCGGGAACGGATCTTGATAATGGAACGGTTTATTCGACATTGATCTCTCACTTGCAACATCAGCTGCGTTAAATTCACACTTACTCAGCCAGCTCGGGGCAGGCCGCGTCAAAAAACTTCCCACACCTTACGTATTTTTAATCAGTCGGTTATTGCGCTAAATCGCATAATAACCCCTGCGTTAGAAAGGTATTTTCTCGGGATGCTTTCCAATCTTTTCTGTGAGCGCTGCGGGTACAGACTCAGCATGTACGGTTTATTATCCCGCAGTTAACACATTGATTACAATCCATCAGCGTCGATCGGGTTATCAATGCGATGAAAAACCGGCCCGGCAGGCGGGATGAGAATTAGTTTTTCGTCTTATTGCCAGCCGTCGCGCCATTGCTTAAGCTAGCCGCAATGAACAAAGTAAGAATCCCCATAGCGCTGCAACAGGCGGTGATGCGCTGCCTGCGTGAAAAACTGCTGCTGGCGCGTCAGCATTTTTCCGTCGAGTTTCCGGAACCCAAAGTCGTTTACCAGCAACGCGGAACCAGTGCGGGCACCGCCTGGCTGCAAGCCTGGGAAATTCGGCTGAATCCGGTTTTGCTGATGGAAAACCAACAGCCGTTTATCGACGAAGTGGTGCCGCACGAACTGGCGCACCTGTTAGTCTTCCGCCAGTTTGGCCGCGTGGCCCCACATGGGCGCGAATGGCGCTGGATGATGGAAAGCGTGTTGCAGGTACCGGCCAGCCGCACCCACCAGTTTGAAATTGCCTCGGTGCAAAGCAAAACCTTCCCCTACCTCTGTCGTTGCCAACAGCATCAGCTCACCGTACGTCGGCATAATCGGGTGCTTCGCGGAGAAAGCGAATACCGCTGCCGTCAGTGCGGCGAAAAATTGAAATTTATCGCCGGTGAGCCTGTTTAAGCGAAAAATCCAACCTCTGCTCCCTACGTCCAAAGTTACAGCCAGGCCCCGGTGCTAGCTTGGAAGGTCACGAGTTTAACGCCCGTCGTTTGCCACTGCCGTTGACTTCCGCTACCCTGCCTGCCTTTCCAATTTTGAGCAGTTTTGGAATATGCTTCGCAAAATTTTGTTTACGGTTATTTTCACCACCGGCGCCGCACAGGCGCACGGCATCAATAATTTTTCTCAGGCCAAGGCGGCAGCGGCCAAAATCAACCAGGACGCGCCCGGTTCTTTCTACTGCGGCTGCCAGATCACCTGGCAGGGCAAGAAAGGCATCCCAGATTTAAACAGTTGTGGCTATCAACCACGCAAGAACGCCCAACGCGCACAGCGTATCGAATGGGAACATGTGGTACCGGCCTGGCAGTTCGGCCACCAATTGCAGTGCTGGCAACAGGGTGGCCGCAAAAACTGCAACAAAGACGCGAGCTACCGCCAAATCGAAACTGACCTGCACAACCTGCAGCCGGCGATTGGCGAAGTGAACGGCGATCGCAATAATTTCATGTACAGCCAATGGAAAGGCGGCGAAGGTCAGTATGGCCAGTGTCCAATGAAAGTGGACTTTAAAAATAAGCAGGCCGAACCGCCCGCACGCGCTCGCGGTGCGATCGCCCGCACCTATTTTTATATGCGCGATCGCTATCAATTACGGCTTTCCCGCCAACAGACCCAGCTTTTCGAGGTGTGGAACCGTCAGTATCCGGTCAGCCAATGGGAATGCCTGCGGGAGGCACGCATCGCTAAGGTACAGGGCAACCATAACCTCTATATTCAACAGGCTTGCCAGCAACGAAAGGGCTAAATCCCCTTCGTACTTAAAACTGCAGCGGTGTTGACTGCGTGAGCGCCCCCGAATCACTTACTTAAGTAAGCTCATCGGGATGCACTCACTTGCCGCCTTGCTGCAGCTTCAATTACTTTGGGTATATACTCTTTTTTTTCAAGCTGCAGCACTGATGACTGCATATTAGTCAGGATCGAATATTCAATGCGTATACCCCGTATTTATCACCCGCAGCCGTTAATCGACCATGCAGAAATCGCACTGAGCGAAGACGCCGCCAACCACATCGGGCGTGTACTGCGAATGGGCGCCGGCCAGGCACTGCAGCTCTTCGACGGCAGCAACCAGGTATTTGACGCCGAGATCACCCAGGTCGACAAAAAAAACGTGCTGGTGCGGCTAGCCGCCGGCCAACCGGAAGACCGTGAATCGCCACTCAATCTGCATCTGGGCCAGGTGATTTCTCGCGGTGAGAAGATGGAATTCACCATTCAGAAATCCATCGAGCTCGGGGTCAATGTCATTACTCCGCTGTTTTCCGAGCGCTGCGGTGTGAAGTTGGACGGCGAGCGTCTGGCGAAAAAAATCCAGCAATGGCAGAAGATCGCCATCGCCGCCTGCGAACAATGTGGCCGCAACCGTATTCCGGAAATTCGCGAGGCGATGAAACTGGAAGACTGGTGCGCCGAGCAAGATGGCAGCCTGAAACTCAACCTGCACCCACGCGCCAACCACAGTATCAATACCCTGCCGCTGCCGGTGGAACATGTCCGCCTGCTGATTGGGCCGGAAGGCGGTTTATCCGCCGACGAAATTGCGATGACCACAGGCCACGGATTTACTGATATCCTGCTTGGGCCACGCGTTCTGCGTACAGAAACCACAGCGCTCACCGCAATTACCGCTTTGCAGGTACGTTTCGGCGATCTGGGTTAAAGGAGAAAAGATGATTAAGCTCGGCATCGTGATGGACCCTATCGCCTCCATCAACATCAAGAAAGACACCAGCTTCGCCATGCTGCTCGAAGCGCAGCGCCGTGGCTGGGAACTGCACTACATGGAGATGGACGATCTCTATCTGCACGCCGGTGACGGCCGCGCCCGCACTCGCCTGCTGAGCGTGAAGGAAGATAAAGAGAGCTGGTTCAGCTTTGGCAGCGAGCAGGATCTGGCGCTGCATGATCTGGACGTGATCCTGATGCGTAAAGACCCCCCTTTCGATACCGAATACATCTACGCGACCTATATTCTGGAACGCGCAGAGGTCAAAGGCACGCTGGTAGTTAACAAGCCGCAGAGCCTGCGTGACTGCAACGAAAAGCTGTTCACCGCCTGGTTCCCGGAACTGACGCCGGACACCCTGGTCAGCCGCAGCGCGGCGCACATCCGCAAATTCCACCAGCAGCACGGCGACATTATTCTCAAACCGCTGGACGGCATGGGCGGCGCGTCTATCTTCCGCGTGAAGCAGGACGACCCTAACCTGTCGGTGATTATCGAAACCCTGACCGAGCACGGTAGCCGTTTCTGCATGGCGCAGAACTTCTTGCCGGCAATCAAAGAGGGCGATAAGCGCATTCTGGTGGTTGACGGTGAGCCAGTGCCTTACTGCCTGGCGCGCATCCCGGCGCAGGGCGAGACCCGTGGCAACCTGGCGGCCGGCGGCCGTGGTGAAGCGCGTCCACTGAGCGAAAGCGACTGGAAAATTGCGCGTGCGGTAGCCCCGACGCTGAAAGAAAAAGGGCTGATCTTTGTGGGCCTGGACGTGATTGGCGATCGCCTGACTGAAATCAACGTCACCAGCCCAACCTGTGCGCGTGAAATAGAAGCGGCCTTCCCGGTTTCCATCACCGGTATGCTGATGGATGCAATCGAGAAGCGTCTGGCAGCGAAGTAATCGAAATGCGGGTGACTTGCGTCGCCCGCCTTCCCGACCTCCCTGAATGACGCTGTCAGCCCGCGTCAACCGAGTCGTGGCTTGAAAGGCGATGGGGATAGCCGCATACTGGCGGCTGTTTAACTTCTCACCAATCAAATACCTTAAATAACACCATGAATTTACAACACCATTTTCTTATCGCTATGCCATCACTTCAGGATCCTCGCTTCAAACGCTCGGTGATTTATGTCTGCGAGCACAATGAAGACGGCGCCATGGGCCTGGTGATCAATAAACCGGTGGAACAGTTCACGGTGGAAACAGTGCTGAGCAAACTGAAGATCATGCCACAGGCACGCGATCCGGCCATCAGTCTGGATAAACCGGTGTTTGCCGGCGGCCCGCTGGCTGACGATCGCGGTTTTATCCTGCATACGCCGTGCAAAGGCTTCGGCTCCAGTATCCAGATCTCGCCGGATACCATGATCACCACCTCGAAAGACGTACTGGAAACCTTGGGCACGCCGGAACAGCCGGAGGACGTACTGGTCGCGCTCGGCTATGCCGGCTGGGAAAAAGGCCAGTTGGAACAGGAAGTGCTGGAAAACGCCTGGCTGACCATCGAAGCCGACACCGACATTTTGTTCCATACGCCGATCGCCAGCCGCTGGCGCGAGGCCGCCAATCGCCTTGGCATTGATATCCGCAGCATTGCCAACCACGCAGGACACGCCTGATGACCAACCGCACCATTATCGCCTTCGACTTCGGCACCAAAAGCATCGGCGCGGCCATTGGCCAGGAGCTAACCGGCAGCGCCCGTGCGCTGGCGGCTTTCAAAGCGCAGGACGGCTCGCCGGACTGGCAGAAGATCGAGAAGTTGCTGAAAGAGTGGCAACCGGATCTGGTGGTAGTCGGTTTGCCGCTGAACATGGACGGCACCGAACAGCCGGTCACCGAGCAAGCGCGCAAGTTCGCCAACCGCCTGCACGGCCGCTTTGGCGTGCAGATCGCGCTGCATGATGAGCGTCTCAGTACCGTCGAAGCCCGCGCCAACCTGTTCGATCGCGGCGGCTTCCGCGCCCTGGACAAGGGCAGCGTGGATTCCGCCTCGGCGGTGGTAATCCTGGAAAGTTGGTTCGAACGGCAATTGGGTTAATCCCTTGGCAAAGTCCCCTCCGCGCCGCCCAGTAATCCCGCACAGATCCGCTGTTGCAGACCTTGCTCAAAGGTCTGCATGCCGGACTGCCCACCGGTTTGCAGCACGCTGGCAAGCTGATGGGTTTTGCCCTCGCGGATCATGCTGCTGACCGCCGCCGTCGCCGTCAGCACCTCAAAAATCGCCACCCTGCCGCCCCCGGGCCGACTCAACAGCTTCTGTGCAATCACCGCCTGCAGGCTACCGGCCAACTGTGCACGCACGTAGGGCTTTTCTTCCGCCGGGAAAACATCCACCAGCCGATCGACCGCCTGCGTCGCGCTACGGGTATGCAGCGTCGCCAGTACCAGATGGCCGGTTTCCGCAGCGGTAAGCGCCAGCCTGATGGTTGTGGTGTCACGCAGCTCCCCCAGCAAGATGACGTCTGGATCTTCACGCAGGGCAGCACGTAATGCGTCGTCAAAACTGTGGCTGTCGCGGCCCAATTCGCGCTGCTGAATTAAAGAGTGTCGACTGCGGTGAATAAATTCGATCGGATCCTCCAGCGTAAGGATATGCCGCCGCTGGTGCTGATTGATGTCGTCAATCATTGCCGCCAGGGTGGTGGATTTACCGCTGCCGGTCGCGCCGGTCACCAAAATCAGGCCATCCTCCCTGCGCACCAGGGCCGGAATGATGTCTGGTGCTGCCAACGCCGCCAGCGTCGGACACTCGCCGGCAATCAGCCGCAAGGCAAGCGAAACCCCGAGGCTTTGCAGAAAGAAATTGGCGCGCAGCCGAATATCGCCCGCAAGCGTCAGCGCCAGATCAAGCTGCCCCTGCTGTTGCAATTGCTGCCGCTGCTGGGGTTGCAGCAGCGCGTTGCACAAGCGATGCATCTTGGTCTCGGTCAGTTTTTCCGCACCTGCCAGCGGCTGTAATTCGCCATCGATGCGCAACATCGGCTGATGCCCCGTACAAAGGTGCAGATCGGAAGCATTATGCTTTACACTAAGGGCCACGAATTCACCGATATCCATATCAATCTCCTGGGTCAATGATGAGCACTATCCAACAGAATCTGCAGGATGTCAGAAACCGCATTGCCGCGGCCGCTCAAGGCTGCGCTCGCGCTCCAGAAGAAGTGACGCTGCTTGCAGTGAGTAAAACCAAACCTGTGGCGGCGATCGCAGAAGCTATCGCGGCAGGCCAGCGGACCTTCGGGGAAAACTATGTACAGGAAGGCGTGGATAAGGTTCAGCATTTTGCCGCGCTGCCGGAAGGCGCAACGCTGGATTGGCACTTTATCGGCCCTTTGCAATCCAATAAGAGCCGGCTGGTGGCAGAGCACTTTGCCTGGTGCCATACCGTCGATCGGCTGCGTATCGCCCAGCGGTTAAGCGACCAGCGCCCGGCAGACATGCCGCCACTTAACGTTCTGATCCAAATAAATATCAGCGATGAACAGAGTAAATCTGGCATTGTACTGGCTGAACTGCCGGCGCTGGCAGAAGCGGTGGTCGCCTTGCCGAACGTTCGGTTACGCGGGCTGATGGCGATTCCGGCTCCGCAAGAAGACTACCAGAGCCAATTGGCGGTATTCCGCCAGATGCACGACGCCTTCCTGGCGCTGCAACAGCATTATCCACAGGTGGATACGCTGTCGATGGGCATGACCGATGACATGACGGCGGCCATTGCCGCAGGCAGCACTCTGGTTCGTATCGGTACCGCCATTTTTGGCGCGCGAGATTATTCGCAGTCCTGACACACTGACGAGGAATTTTAATGCAACACCGTAAGATTACCTTCATTGGCGCCGGCAACATGGCCCGCGCAATCATCGCCGGCCTGGTGGCGGGCGGTTACCCGGCCAAATCCATCAGCGTCTGCGCGCCTTCGGCTAAAAACCGCGATGCGCTGGCTGCCGACTACGGCATCGTTAGCAGCGGCGATAACCTTGCCTGCGCACGCGAGGCAGACGTCATCGTACTGGCGGTGAAGCCACAGATGATGGCAGATGTCTGCCAGCCGTTGCGCGATCAGATCGATTTCAGCGGCAAACTGGTGCTGTCGATCGCCGCAGGCATTCAGGTCAGCCGTTTTTACCAGCTGCTGGCCGACAATCTGAATATCGTACGCATTATGCCAAACACGCCATCGCTGGTGGGTAAAGGCATGAGTGGCCTGTATGCGCCGCAGCAGGTCAGCCAACAGGATCGTGACTACACCAGTGATTTGATGGCGTCAGTTGGCAAGGTATGTTGGGTGGATGACGAAAACGGCATCAACAGCGTGATCGCCGCTGCGGGCAGTGCCCCGGCCTATTTCTTCCTGTTTATGGAAGCCATGCAGCAGGAAGCCGAACGTATGGGCTTCGACAGCCAGACGGCCCGTACGCTGGTGCAACAAGCGGCATCCGGCGCCGCTGCGCTGGTGGAAGCCAACCCGGAGACGCCGTTGTCGACCTTGCGTGAGCAGGTAACGTCCAAAGGCGGCACCACCGCCGAGGCGCTGCGGGTATTCAACGAGCAACAGCTGCCGGCAACCGTGGCCAAAGCCATGCAGGCGGCAGTTTCCCGTGCGCAGGAAATGGAAAAATCATTTTAAATAATCGAGAGTTAAGGAGAAGGACGACTTCATGCTAACGCTGACTTTTTTGGTCAAAACCGTTATTGATCTTTACGTCATGGTACTGCTGCTGCGCATCTGGATGCAGTGGACACGCGCTGACTTTTACAACCCATTCGCGCAGTTTATCGTGAAGATCACCCAGCCGGTGATTGGCCCGCTGCGCCGTATTATCCCGTCAATGGGACCTATTGACAGCGCATCCCTGCTGTTGGCTTTCCTGCTGATGACCATCAAGTACCCGCTGTTGCTGCTGATTCAGGGCGGCGCGATGTCACTCAGCCCGTATAACCTGCTGTTTGGCCTAATCTCTCTGGTGAAGTCGGCCGGTTATCTGATCTTCTGGGTGATGATTATCCGCGCGCTGATGAGCTGGATAAGTCAGGGCCGCAGCCCGATTGATCAGTTGATGTATCAACTTACCGAACCTTTGATGGCGCCAATCCGCCGTATTCTTCCGGCAATGGGCGGCATTGATTTTTCAGCGATGGTAGTGATCCTGATCCTGTATCTGATCAACTACCTGGGTATGGATCTGTTCGGTGAGATCTGGTTCCTGCTGTGAGTGCAGTCACCCCGGTGCTGGACGGGCTGGCAATCAGGCTATATATTCAGCCGAAAGCCAGCCGCGACCAGATTGTCGGTTTGCATGGCGACGAACTTAAAGTCGCCATTACCGCCCCGCCGGTAGACGGCCAGGCCAACGCTCATCTGATCAAGTTTCTCGCCAAGCAGTTCAAAGTGGCGAAAAGCAACGTCACCATAGAGAAAGGCGAGCTGGGGCGGCATAAACAGTTACGCATCGTTAATCCGCAACAGATCCCCGCCGTGGTCGCGGCGCTAATCGAATAAATTTCAAGGTAGTCATCATGCAAAAAGTCGTTCTTGCCACCGGTAACCCGGGTAAAGTGCGCGAACTCGCCGACCTGTTGGCCGATTTCGGCCTGAACGTGGTCGCTCAAACCGAATTGGGCGTGGAGTCCGCCGAGGAAACCGGCCTGACGTTTATCGAAAATGCCATTCTGAAAGCCCGCCATGCGGCGCAAATCACCGGTCTGCCGGCGATCGCCGACGACTCGGGTCTGGCGGTTGATGCGCTGGGCGGCGCGCCAGGCATCTATTCTGCACGTTACGCGGGTGTAGACGCCTCTGACCAGCAAAACCTCGACAAGCTGCTGGTTGCGCTGAAAGACGTGCCCAAGGGCAGCCGTGGCGCACAGTTCCACTGCGTGCTGGTGTATATGCGCCACGCGGAAGATCCGACACCGCTGGTGTTCCACGGCAGCTGGGCCGGTGAAATCACCGATGCCGCCGCCGGTGAAGGCGGTTTTGGCTATGATCCTATCTTCTACGTTCCGGAGCTGGGCCGCACCGCTGCCGAGCTGAGCCGTGACGAAAAGCGCGCCGTATCACACCGTGGTAAAGCCCTGAAGCTGATGCTGGAAGCGATGCGCAATGCTTAAGTTGCCCCCGCTGAGTTTGTACATTCATATTCCGTGGTGCGTGCAGAAATGCCCGTACTGCGACTTCAACTCGCATGCGTTGAAGGGCGAAGTGCCGCATCAGGAATACGTCGATCACCTGCTGGCGGATCTGGATGCCGATCTGCCGCTGGTCAGTGGTCGCGAAATCAGCACCATTTTTATCGGCGGCGGCACCCCCAGCCTGTTGAGTGCCGAAGCGATGCAATCGCTGCTGGACGGCGTGCGGGCACGCATTCCGGTGATTGACGGCGCCGAGATCACCATGGAGGCCAACCCGGGTACCGTGGAGGCCGATCGCTTCAGCGGCTATCAGCGCGCCGGTGTGAACCGCATTTCTATCGGCGTGCAGAGCTTCAGTGCCGAGAAATTGACTCGCCTGGGTCGCATTCACGGCCCGGAAGAGGCCAAACGCGCAGCTCACCTGGCTACCGGCCTGGGTTTGCGCAGTTTTAACCTGGATCTGATGCACGGCCTGCCGGACCAGTCGCTGGAAGAGGCGCTGGACGATCTGCGCCAGGCCATTGCCCTCAATCCACCGCATCTGTCGTGGTATCAACTGACTATCGAGCCCAATACGCTTTTCAGTTCACGCCCGCCGGTGCTACCGGACGACGACGCGCTGTGGGACATTTTCGAGCGGGGCCATGAATTGCTGAGCGCCGCCGGCTATCAGCAGTATGAAACTTCGGCCTACGCCAAACCGGGCTATCAGTGCCAACATAACCTCAACTACTGGCGCTTTGGCGACTATCTGGGGATTGGCTGCGGCGCGCACGGCAAGTTAACCTTCAGCGACGGCCGCATTCTGCGCACCGCGAAAACCAAGCATCCGCGTGGTTTTATGCAGGGCAAGTATATGGACAAGCAGCATGAGGTGACGGCGGCGGACCGGCCGTTCGAATTCTTTATGAACCGCTTCCGCCTGCTGGAAGCCGCACCGCGTGCTGAATTCGTCAACTACACCGGGCTGGATGAAAGCGCGATCCGTGCAGCGCTGGACGAAGCGCTGGCGAAAGGTTATCTGGTAGAAACGCCGGAATATTGGCAGATCACCGAGAAAGGCAAACTGTTCCTTAATTCGCTACTGGAGTTGTTCCTGGCGGATGAATGAAAAAAAGCGCTGAGTTTTCAGCGCTTTTTTATTTGAATCAATCTGGGTAAAAATCTTGAGCAAGGACTTGCTGAATGTCCCAAATACCGTTTTCCGGATAAACATCCAATCCGGTCTCCGTGGTGGCAAAGGCGACTGCTTTTGACCATACCACATCCAGCCAGTCTGCATCGCCGAGTTTGCTTTTTAAGCTGGGCGACTCTTTCAAGCTATAAAGCACCTCTTTACGCTGTGCCTTAATCGTTCTTTCCCAACTGGTTCCGCGCCGAGCCGGCTGGTATTTCCATTTCAGCAAGTGTGCTATCAGCACCGTCATTCGGCTCGCAAGTTCCCTTTGCTCGCTCTTTCCCACGTCCTCAATCTCCTCGGCGATCTTTTCAACATCGATCTCAGACAATTTTCCGGAGCGCAAAAGAGCTGCCTGTTCATTTGCCCAGGCGACAACATCAGTTTCGTAGCGAGTATGGCTCATAGCGTTCTCCGTAAACACCCATGAATCTGTACGTAGTTTAACCAGTCTGTCAGATAACTGTCAGGAGGTCAAAAAACACGCTATCCGCTGTGATTTCATGTTACTTCAATGCATTAAGCAAATCTTTGCGCTGGGTTTCCAGGCCGGTAACGCGGTTGCACACGTCGTGGCCGAAGTTCTGGAAATCCTGCTCCTGGTTATTCCATTCGTTCTGAATCGCCTTCTGCAGGCCGCCCAGATTGCCCATGATCGCCTGCAGCGGGTTGCCGCCGCTATTGGCTGCCTGCTTGACGCCCATCTCATTCAGGCTGTCCTGCAATACGCCGCCCATGCTCTGCTGGACGATATTGCGGCCATCCTGCTCAACCTGATCAATCGCCTTGTGATGGAAGGTCAGGCCGTCGCTGCGGTGCTCAATGATACGGTTCATCTGTTGCTTAAGCTGACCGTTCAACGTGGTCAGGCGGTTACGCACGTTGCTGTCGCTGCCCAACTCTTTGACGATCACCTTGTCCAACGCCACCCGCGCTTTTTCCAGATGTTGCTGAGCGCCGTTGTCGATCCACGGCAACTCTTTGCGCAATGCGCTCTGGTAACTGAAGGCCTTCTGGCGCTGGCTGTCTGTCAGGCTCAACGCCTGGCCATTGCGGGTTACATCGCCATCCGGTGAAATCTGCAGATTGCCGCTGGCCCCGGTCACCTGTACGTTCTGCGGGCTGATAATCACGTCGTCCTGGGGTTTAACGCTGCACTGATACTCGGCATGGGCCTGTGAAGCAGTCAACAGCAGTAAGGCTAACCCGGTTTTCTTTAACATATATTCTCCTGACGCCCTTCCGTGGTGGGGCTAAAAAATCGAACGGCTAATCCGTTGAGACAACAGTTCCAGCGCCGCAGTTCCCGCCAATGAGTTACCGGAAGCATCCAGTTCCGGCGACCAGACGGCGATCGACAGCTCGTCGGGGACGATAGCGACAATACCGCCACCCACGCCGGACTTGCCCGGCATGCCCACGCGATAGGCAAATTCCCCCGCGCCGTCGTACATGCCGCTGGTCATCATCAGCGCATTAATCTGGCGCGCCTGCAGGGGGCTTATCACCTCGCGTCCGCTAAGATCACGACCGTGATTGGCCAGATAAACAAAGCTGCGAGCCAGCTCCTCACAGCTCATTCGCAGCGCGCAGTAGTGGAAATAGGTTTGCAGCACGGTAAGCACGTCGTTTTCGAAATTGCCGAACGACTTCATCAGGTAGGCTATCGCCGCATTGCGATCGGAGTGTTCGAACTCGGAACGGGCCACCCGCGAATCATAGGCCAGGTCATCTTCACCGGCCAGTTGACGCACCACTTCCAGCATTCGCTGCTTGGGCGCGCTGAGCCGGGTTTGCAGCATGTCGCACACCACCAGCGCACCGGGGTTGATAAACGGATTGCGCGGTTTGCCCTGCTCCATCTCCAGCTGCAGCAGCGAGTTGAACGGCAGACCGGAAGGCTCCTTGCCAACCCGACGCCAGATCTCCGCCTCCTGGTAGCGCGTCAGCGCCAGCGTCAGGCTCAACACCTTGGAGATCGACTGAATAGAGAAACGCTCGTCGGCGTTACCGGCCTGGAACATTTCGCCGTCGACGGTGCAAACGGCGATCGCCAGACGATCGGCCGCCACTTCCGCCAGCGCCGGTATATAGTCCGCCACCTTGCCCTGGCCAATCAGCGGGCGCACCTGTTGCAGGATCTCATCCAGCAACGCGTTATCCAATGTTGTTACCACCGCGGTCACACTCCGGACAAAATAAAGGTGCCGTAAAGGCACCTTAAATCAATAGATTCAGCGCGACGCCAGGCCGCGCTTATCAGGCAGGAAAATCAGTCCCACCAGATATCGAACAGATCGCTGACCTTAACGTCGGTCAGTTTACGCGCTTCCAGCCATTTTTTGACCAGTTCGCGTTGCTCGTCAGTGCAGTGACCGATGGTCTGCAGACAGATCAAGCCTTCCCACTGCAGGTAGCCGCTACCGTCAAAGGCCATGCCGTTCGGCTCAATCACTTCGTCGATAAAAGCGTCCAGCGTGCTGTCGATATCTTCAACCGCGGTGCCTTCGGCAAAGCGCCATGCAACGGAGAAGCCCAGCTCCTGAAACTCTTCAATGTGTAACTTTTTACGTAAACGACGACTGCGGTTCTTAGCCATTATTCTTTCCTCTCAAACATCAAGTCCCAAACGCCATGTCCCAGACGCTGGCCGCGTAATTCAAATTTTGTCAGTGGGCGTGAATCCGGACGCGGCACATAATCATTATCGCTGGAAAGATTGCGATAGCCTGAGATCCCGTTCATAACCTCTAACATATGTTCTGCATAAGGTTGCCAGTCGGTGGCCATGTGGAAGACGCCGCCGACTTTCAGTTTGCGACGCACCAGTTCAACAAACGGCGTCTGTACGATGCGGCGTTTGTTGTGGCGCGCTTTGTGCCACGGATCGGGGAAAAACAGCTGAACCATGTCCAGCGAGCCGTCCGGGATCATATTCTCCAGCACCTCAACCGCGTCGTGACACATTACGCGCAGGTTGCTCAGTTCCGCTTCGGTAGCGTCGGCCAGGCAGGCACCCACGCCCGGCGAATGGACTTCTATCCCCAAGAAATTCTGCTGCGGGTTATTGCCCGCCATGGTCACCAGCGAGGCGCCCATGCCAAAACCGATCTCCAGCACGGTCGGCGCGTCGCGCCCGAACAGTGCGGCGATATCGACAGGTTCAGCCTGATACTCCACGCCCATCACCGGCCAATAGTTGTCCAACGCGTGCTGTTGGCCTTTGGTCAACCGCCCCTGGCGGCGGACAAAACTGCGGATACGGCGCATCGCGCGGCCGTTCTCATCAAATTCCGGGGAGATGACGTCATTAATCATAGTGCTTTCTGTCTGTTTGGCTGCCAATTAGGGAAACGCGCATTATGCAAAGATACATTGGTTTAGCAAGTGTTCATCTAATGTACCTGCCGTGCGACGTCGGAAAGTTCCGGTTTACAGCATCATGACTCTATGCTGCAATCGCGCTTCATTTTCTGCCGGATATCGAATCAGCTTATGATGCAAGCACAGCAGTTCGCACAGGTGGTGCTTGACTGGTACCAGCGTTACGGCCGTAAAACCCTGCCGTGGCAGCTTGATAAGACCGCCTATCAAGTATGGCTCTCTGAGGTCATGTTGCAACAAACTCAGGTTGCCACCGTGATCCCTTACTTCCAGCGCTTTATGGCACGTTTTCCCAACGTGCGTGCGCTGGCTGAAGCGCCGCTGGACGAAGTGCTGCACCTGTGGACCGGCCTGGGCTACTACGCCCGTGCGCGCAATCTGCATAAGGCGGCGCAGGCTATTGTCGCACAGCACGGCGGTGAGTTCCCGACAACCTTTGAAGAAATCCACGCCCTGCCCGGTATTGGCCGTTCAACGGCAGGCGCAGTGCTGTCGCTGGCGCTCGGCCAACACTACCCAATCCTCGACGGCAACGTAAAACGCGTCCTGGCCCGCTGCTATGCCGTCGAAGGCTGGCCGGGCAAGAAAGAGGTAGAAAACCGACTGTGGGAAATCAGCGAAAACGTTACCCCGGCCAAGGGCGTTGGCCAGTTCAATCAGGCGATGATGGATCTGGGGGCGATGGTCTGCACCCGCTCCAAGCCGAAATGCGAACTGTGCCCACTCAGCCTCGGCTGCATCGCCTATGCCCACCACAGTTGGGCAAAATATCCGGGTAAAAAGCCCAAGCAGACCCTGCCGGAAAAAACCGCCTACTTTTTATTGCTGCAGCACGGCGAACGCGCCTGGCTGGAACAGCGCCCCGCCGTCGGTCTGTGGGGTGGTCTGTTCTGCTTCCCGCAGTTCAGCGAACGTGAAGAGATGGAACTCTGGCTGCAACAGCGCGGTCTGAAAAACAATCGCCAGGAGCAACTGACCGCATTTCGTCATACTTTCAGTCATTTCCATCTTGATATCGTGCCAATATGGCTGGAAATGGACGCTGCAGGCAGCAGCATGGATGAGGGCGCCGGTCTCTGGTATAACTTAGCGCAGCCGCCATCGGTCGGGCTGGCCGCACCGGTTGACCGCCTGTTGCAACAGTTGGCAAAACAGTCTCCGCGCCAACAGGGTTTATAGCCTAAATAATTCGAGTTGCAGGAAGGCGGCAACTGAGCGAGTCCCGATGAGCTTACTGAGGTAAGTGATTCGGGTGAGAAAAGGCAGCCAACACACCTGCAGCTCAAAGTATGACGGGTTTATTGGCAATAGCGCCATTGATGAGGAATTAGCATGAGCAGAACCATTTTTTGTACCTTCCTGCAGCGTGACGCCGAAGGGCAGGACTTCCAGCTTTATCCAGGGGAAGTCGGCAAACGCATCTATAACGAGATCTCGAAAGAAGCCTGGGCAGAATGGATGAAAAAACAAACCATGCTGATCAACGAGAAAAAACTGAACATGATGAACGTTGACGACCGCAAATTGCTGGAAGCGGAAATGATCAAATTCCTGTTCGAAGGGCATGACGTCCATATCGAAGGCTATACGCCACCAAGCGAATAATGCTGTTGGGGCCAGGCGCTGGCCCTTCCAATACTTCTCGTATACGGCTTTAAGATGAAGAAAATTTTAGCTTTGCTAGTGATAGCGCCCCTGCTGATATCCTGTTCCGGCAAAAAAAGCACTGAAGTCAACGAAGCCTGGGTCAAAGACACCAACGGCTTCGAAATCCTGATGGGTCAGTTCGCCCACAACATCGAGAATATCTGGGGTCTGAACGAAGTTCTGATCGCCGGGCCGAAAGATTACGTTAAATACACCGACCAGTATCAAACCCGTAGCCACATCAACTTTGATTCTGGTGCCATCACTATTGAAACCATCGCCACCACCGATCCTGCCGCTCACCTGCGTCAGGCGATTATCAGCACCTTGCTGATGGGGGACGACCCGGGTTCTATCGATCTCTATTCCGACGTCAACGATATCCAGATCAGTAAAGAGCCGTTCCTGTACGGCCAGGTACTGGATAACAAAGGTGCGCCGATCCGTTGGGAATGGCGTGCGGCGCACTTCGCCGACTATCTGTTGCAGACCAAGCTGCAAAAACGCACCTCCGGCCTGCACGTAATTTACTCGGTCACTATTCAGCTGGTGCCAAACCACCTGGACAAACGTGCCCACAAATACCTGCCGATGGTTCGCAAGGCGTCGGAGAAATACGGCGTGGAAGAGTCGCTGATCCTGGCGATCATGCAGACCGAATCGAGCTTTAACCCGTATGCGGTGAGCGGTTCAGATGCGTTGGGCCTGATGCAGGTGGTGCAGCACACTGCCGGTAAGGATGTGTTCCAGATGCGTGGGAAATGGGGCAAACCAAGCCGCAGTTACCTGTTCGACCCGGAAAACAACATCGATACCGGTACGGCTTATCTGGCCATTTTGCAGAATAACTATTTGGGA
Source organism: Serratia sp. BIGb0234 (assembly GCF_024809915.1). Taxonomy (NCBI): domain Bacteria; kingdom Pseudomonadati; phylum Pseudomonadota; class Gammaproteobacteria; order Enterobacterales; family Yersiniaceae; genus Serratia; species Serratia sp. BIGb0234. The sequence continues at coordinate 431,425 of NZ_JANUEI010000003.1, read as the reverse complement.
GGGATTCAAAACCCGACCTCACGCCGCTACGCGGTTATCACCGCCTATAACGGCGGCGCCGGCAGCGTGCTGCGCGTGTTCTCTAGCGACAGGACCCGTGCGGTGAGCATCATCAACGGCATGCAGCCGGGCGACGTCTATCAGACGCTGACCACCAAGCATCCGGCCGGCGAATCTCGCCGTTACCTGGTCAAGGTGAACAACGCCCAGAAGAGTTACCGCAGAAGATAATTTGCGGTGGCGTTATCAATAATAAGGGCCGGTGCAAACCGGCCCTTATTTTCTATTGCTTGATCATATAGCCGAAAATGCGTTTCCAGCCGTGATCCTTTTTCTCGATATAAACGCCCTGCAACTCCGGCGAGAAGCCCGGCAGCCGGTTGATGCCCTCTTCCAGCGCCATGAAATAACGCTGTACCGCCCCGCCCCAGACTTCGCCCGGCACTACGCATAGCACGCCCGGTGGGTAAGGCAACGCGCCCTCTGCCGCAATGCGCCCTTCGGCCTGCCCGATCGGCACCAGTTCAACGTTGTCACGGATAAACTCCACGTTGGCGTCCTGCGGGTTCATCATCACCTGCGGGAAATGACGCTGACGGAACATCTCTTTTTGCAGCTGCTTAACGTCGAAGCTGACGTATAAATCGTGCATCTCCTGGCACAGCTGGCGAAGGGTATAGCCGCGATAACGCTGCTCGTTCTTGCGATATACCGTTGGTAGCACCTGGCTCAGCGGCGCGTCCTCTTCCACGTAACGTTCGAACTGCACCAGCATATCCACCAGTTGTTGCATCTTGGCCGGGTTTTCCGCCGGCGTCAGCAGGAACAGGATCGAGTTAAGATCGCACTTCTCCGGCACGATACCGTTCTCGCGCAGGAAATTGGCCAGAATGGTGGCCGGCACGCCAAACTCGGTGTATTGGCCGGTGGCGGCATCAATACCCGGCGTGGTCAGCAGCAGTTTGCACGGATCGACCAAATACTGGTCCTGCGCGTAACCTTCAAAACCGTGCCATTTCTCATCCGGCACAAAATTGAAGAAACGGGCGTCGTTGGCGATCAAATCGGTGTCGTAATCCTGCCAGTTCTTGCCCGCGATCTGCAGGGGGACAAACGGCCTGAGCTGCGAACAGCGTTCCAGCAGTTGCTTGCGCGTCTCGATGCCAAGCTTCACGCAGTCCATCCACATACGGCGACCGGCGGCCCCGGCATGCATCTTGGCGTTGACGTCCAGCGCCGCAAACAGCGGATAGAACGGGCTGGTAGAGGCGTGCAGCATGAAAGCGTTGTTCAGGTGCTTGTGGTTGCAGTGACGCTTCTGGCCCTTGATATGGTCATCTTTCTTGTGGATCTGCGAGGTTTGCGAGAAGCCGGCCTGCTGCTTGTGTACCGACTGGGTAACAAAGATGCCCGGGTCAAGCTCGTCCAGCTCCAACAGCAGCGGTGAACACTCTTTCAGCATCGGGATAAACCCTTCGTAACCCACCCAGGCCGAATCAAACAGGATGTAGTCGCACAGGTGACCAATGGTGTCGATCACCTGACGCGCATTATAAATAGTGCCGTCGTAGGTGCCGAGCTGAATGATTGCCAGGCGGAAAGGACGCGCTGCCTCGGCTTTCTCCGGCGCTACCTGACGAATTTGTTCGCGCAGATAACGCTCGTCAAAGCAGCGGGAATCGATACCGCCGATAAAACCAAACGGGTTGCGCGCGGTTTCCAGATACACCGGTGTCGCACCGGCCTGGATCAACGCACCATGGTGGTTGGACTTATGGTTGTTACGGTCGAACAGCACCAGATCGCCACGGGTCAGCAGCGCGTTGGTTACCACCTTGTTGGCGGCCGAGGTGCCGTTGAGCACAAAATAAGTTTTATCGGCGTTGAACACCCGTGCCGCATGCTTTTGGGCGTCCTTGGCCGAGCCTTCGTGGATCAGCAAATCGCCCAATTTAACGTCGGCGTTGCACATGTCGGAACGAAAAAGCGTTTCACCGTAAAACTCGAAAAACTTGCGGCCCGCCGGATGCTTGCGGAAAAACTCCCCGCCCTGATGCCCCGGACAGGCAAAGGTCGAGTTCTCCATTTCCACATAGGTTTTCAAGGTTTTGAAAAACGGCGGCAGCAGCGCCTGCTCGTAAGCATCCGCCGCGGCTTCCAACTGCGCCATATAAAACGCCTTGCTGGCACCGTCCAGCGCGAAAACACCGCTGATAAACGGCAGGTAGTCCGGCGAGAGATGCTCATCTCCGGCCACCGCCACAAAGGTGGGGATCTCGAACCCGGTGGCTTTAAGCTGTGCCAGGATGCCGGCGTTGACGTCATCAACCGACACGACCAATGCCGCAACGTCGGTATAATCCGTCTGCTCGACGCGGACAATCTGGCGCAGCGTTTCAATGGCGGCGACCAGGCTGGCGCTGGTGGCTATCTTCAATTCTTTCATAGTGCTAACTCTCAAACGGTTAAGGATGAGGCTGTGCCACAAGGCACGGTGATGAGATAACAAAGGTTATCCCGGCAACTTGATGTCCGGGGTGGCAGCATAGAGCGCATACGTGACCGGCTGACTCTCTTAAGATTATCAGGCCACTATCGGGAACTGGTATCGGCAGCGTCCGATAGACATCAGTAAAATCAGAGCCACAGCTCTATTTTTAATAATGCCTAACAGCGAGCATGAAGTTGCCTTACCGCATGTTGGGCTGGGCGTTTATGGAGGACGACGTTCGGGAAAGATCGCGGCGGAGTAGCGGCATCATCAGATGTCTGGTGCGCAGTAGCGCTTGAGTAGCCATACCAGTCATGCCTGCAACCCTCTGACTTAAATGAGCGGAAACGCCGTTAGGGGACGTAGAGTGCTAAAATTTGCGCAATGATTGCATGTTTTTTTATGAGGTTCAAGTAACTATTATGTCGATTAATTACATAATAATTTAAGCATAACCAATTGTTATAAAACACATAATAATAACCAACAGAAAAACCAAAACGGTATAAATACACGGATTCTTTGCATATTTATCACTTCCCCCCCTCCTCCATGCCCCACGAACCTTACCCGCCACTGCATGAAAATAGAGCAACCGATCGGCTTTGTGATAGAAACCGATTGACGATATCCGGCCAATAGGGTTAAATGCGCCCCGTTGCCCGGATAGCTCAGTCGGTAGAGCAGGGGATTGAAAATCCCCGTGTCCTTGGTTCGATTCCGAGTCCGGGCACCATATTTAGAAGAACCCGCCTATGGCGGGTTTTTTGCTTTCTGGGGTAGGACTCTTCATCGAACACGTTCGATTATTCGGCCAGAGGCCTCACCCTGCGGGCCAACGCTAAAGCGTTGTTCAATCCGGTGCAAGCACCGGTTGTCCGAGTCCGGGCACCACTATTTAGAAAAACCAGCCTTAGGGCTGGTTTTTTGCTTTCCGAGACAGGACTCCTCATCGAACACGTTCGATTATTCGGCCAAAGGCCTCACCCTACGGGCCAACGCTAAAGCGTTGTTCAATCCGGTGCAAGCACCGGTTGTCCGAGTCCGGGCACCACTATTTAGAAAAACCCGCCTATGGCGGGTTTTTTGCTTTCTGGGGTAGGACTCTTCATCGAACACGTTCGATTATTCGGCCAAAGGCCTCACCCTGCGGGCCAACGCTATTCCCCCACAGGAAGGAACAATCACCATTCTTAAATAGCTTATTTAAATGATTACATTACCTCTCATATATCACGCGCTATAAAATTATAATTACAGTAGTAAACATTCATATTATTTATTTAAAGCATGATATAAGTAATTCTACTTTCTTATAAATCAATTAATTATTAATTCAATCAAAATTATACCAGAATATTTTAGTTTTCAACGTTAAGCCCCCGGTAACCCAGGCTCTCATAAACCCAAAACAAAAACCACAACCCTTTGACTTTAAATAAAAATACATAGAAAATAAAAAACATAAGCAGTAAGTACATTACATATTAATTCATAACAAAAACAAATAACATCAAATAGTCTAACCCACTTTCAATAATCAATAAAAATCAGAACTGAAAGCTTTACCCCAGTTTCAAGCTGAGCTATTTTAGCCATGTTAGATACTGAGAGAGATAACAATCAGCCTCAAAAAACAAATGCATTACCACCCTATTCTTCGGCCAACTCTCCCTCAATCAAATAAAATATCAATCATATATATGTTAACATAAGGGACGTTAATACCATGTTAAGTTTTAAAGTTAAAAGAATATCTTACGCCATTAATGGCGCATTAATACTAGGCACTTCGTGTTTTTTACCTGGCCTGCCGAATGCTTTGGCAGAAATGCTTATTGTCAATAATGGTAAGCAAATCGATGTAGAGAACAAAACATTCGATATCATTATTTCCTCTGGAAAGGATAGTTCTATCACAGGAAAAAATATAACTGTACTTACCGCTAATTCAGATTATAAAACTGGGGTGATTGCCCTTGACCAGTCGCATATATCACTGACGGATGGAAGTATTACCACCCTTGGAAATATGGGGTCTGGGCTTATGGCGTCTGGTAACGGTTCGACTATCAACACCACGGGCACCACGCTGGATATCAGAGGAAATGGCACAAAAGGGGCTATGGCTCAGGATGCTGCGACAGTAGCCCTGAGCGGCGGCAGTATAAAAACTGCGGGTGAGATGAGCGATGGGCTCCAGGCAGTTGGCGTCGACAGTTCCGTTAAGGCATCTGATGTCGCCGTAGAAACAAGTGGTAAAGAAGCCTATGGTGCGGCAGCTTACCAGGGCGGGAAAACCATCGTCAGCGCCGGGAGTATAAAAACCACAGGAGACAAAAGTTATGGGGTCTATGTCAAAGATGCTGATTCATCCATTGAAATCTCCGATGCCAGTATAGAAACAACAGGTAAGGATTCTTATGGTGTAGCCGCATATCAAAGCGGAAAGCTCATCATCAACGGCAGTACGATAAAAACCACAGATATAAACAGCCACGGTATTGCCGTTACTGATACGGGATCATCCGCTGAGGTTGCTAAATTAGCCATCGAAATCACCGGGGACAACTCTGTAGGGGCAGTGGCTCTGAATAATGCCAAAGTCACTGTTCGTGATAGCAGCATAAAAACCGCCGGTGAAGAAAGCGTGGGGATCCTGGCCAAGGATAATAGTGCTGCTATTGAGACGTTTAACGTAAACACCGAAACAACCGGAAATGCCTCATATGGCGCGGTGGCCTATAAAAGCGGCAAAGTCGCCATCAACGGCGGTACGATAAAAACTTTCGGTGACAAAAGCCTCGGGATAGGAGCTGCAGATGAAGGCTCATCTGCATCTGCAATTAATGTGGCCATAGAAACACAGGGGCTCAATTCTGTAGGTGCCGGTGCCGGCAACAAAGGAGAAATAACTCTGGTTGGCGGAAGTATAACAACAACCGGTGAACTCGCTCACGGCCTGATCATATATAACGGCGGCCGGATGACCACCACTAATACTCAAATCCAGACAGAAGGGAAAAATGCCGCTGTTATTTTTGCCAATAGAGACACACTATCCAAAGATAATGATGTCAGTACTGTCAGCATAACTGACAGCACGCTGAAGTCTTCCCTGGGGAGTATTCTGATTTCCTACGGAGCCGCGTTGGATGTGACGTTTAAAAATGTCATTGCCCCACGCTCCGGCAGCGGCCTGCTGATTACCTCCTTTGACGCAGATCCCGGTGAACATGGCGTTGTCAATCTCACTGCACAAAAATCCAGCCTCTATGGTGATATCATGGCCGCCCCAGAAAACGTGGTATCGGTCAGGCTGGAAGATGCCACGCTTACCGGGGCAGCCAAAAATGCCACTAATATGACCCTCGACCAAGGCGGCGTATGGACGGTAACCGGTAATTCAACCGTATCACAATCTGTCAGCAACGCCGGCACCCTTGCCTTCTCACCCCCGACCGGCGGGCAGTTTAAAACACTCACCACCCAAAACTACACCGGTAACAATGGCACTCTGATCTTCAATACCCTGCTGGGTGACGATAAGTCGCAAACGGACCGGCTGGTGATCACCGGTGACTCGGCGGGTAATTCAAACGTTCAGGTAAATAAGGCCGGCGGCGGCGGCGCACAAACTGTCGAAGGCATTGAGCTGATTTCCGTCGGCGGAAAGTCTGAAGGCGTTTTCACCAAAACAGGACGTATTGCTGCCGGTGCCTATGATTACGAGTTGGTGAAGAAAAACAAAAACTGGTATCTGTCCAGCACGCAGACAAACCCTGTCTCCCCCGGCATATCGGAAGAAAAACCTGTTATCCCCCCTGTAGACCCTGGGACGCAGGAAAAACCTGTAACGCCAGCGGAGCCTGTAATACCGGGGGACCCCGCAAAACCGATTTCGCCGGTATACCCTCTGGAACCAGAACGTCCCACCGAGCATATCTTCCGCCCAGAAGCAGGCAGCTATGCCACGAATATGCTGGCCGCCAATACGCTATTTACTCTCTCGCTGCACGACCGTTTGGGTGAAACTCAGTACACCGACGTGCTTACCGGTGAGAAAAAAGTGACCAGCATGTGGTTGCGTAATCAGGGTGGGCATCAACGCAGCCAGATGGCTGATGGTCAGAACAAGACTCAGGCCAACCGTTATGTGGTGCAGTTGGGTGCCGATCTCGCTCAGTGGAGCACTGATGGACTTAACCGTTACCACCTCGGTGTAATGTCAGGCTATGCCAACCAGAAAAGCCATACACACTCATCAGTTACCGGCTACGGCTCACGTGGGAACATTGATGGCTACTCCACCGGCATTTACAGCACCTGGTATGCGAATGCGGCAAATAAGTCTGGTCTTTACATGGATGGCTGGCTGCAATACCAATGGTTTAACAACGAAGTGAATGGCGATAACCTCAACGCCGAGAAATATAAATCCCGTGGATTTACCGCATCATTAGCCAGCGGTTACAGCTTCCTTCTCGGTGAAAGCAAGAGCCGCCAGGGCATGATCAGAACCTTCTGGTTACAACCTCAGGCTCAGGTTACCTGGATGGGCGTGAAAGCGAAGGAACATACCGAATCCAATGGCACTCGCGTGCAGGGCGACGGGCAAAACAACATCCGTACCCGTCTTGGCGTCAAGGCGTACCTTAAAGGGCACAGCGCTATCGACGAAGGTAAAGATCGGATATTCCAACCCTTTGTCGAAGCCAACTGGCTCCATAACAGTAAAAACTTCGGCGTAACCCTGGATGACACCAGGGTCTCTATGGCCGGCACTCGCCACATCGGCGAAATAAAAACAGGTGTGGAAGGGCAACTCGGTAACAATCTGAATCTGTGGGCAAACATTGGGCAACAAATGGGGGATACAGGCTACAGCGACACCCAGGCTGCGCTTGGCGTGAAATATCTTTTCTAAAATGCACTTCTGACTGATGTCAGAGTTGGCCGGGGTTTAGCTCCTTAAAGGAATTTCCTCCCCGGCCAACACCTCTTTTACAGGATGATGGTACAACCACCGCTAACGCCGGCCGTCCAAGGTCGGCTTCCTATGCAAAGATAGGGTCGAAAGACAGGTTTTTTGCTTCCCAACATAAATGCTAATATCCCCTTTTCCTGATAAACAGAATCCAGCATGCCATCGTCTTATCGTCGCTGTCTCACCCTCGTTATCGCGCTGATTATCGGCGTTGGCTCCCCCATGCTGGCGCAGGCCAGGCCCGATCTGGAACGTAAAATCGGCACAACCCTGGTCGATTCAAAATCGCCTGATTATCAATTCAGCGATCTGCGCTTCACTTCGGCGGACGGTCAGCGCCGTTATCGTGTCCGCATAATAAAACCGCGCATTGCTCCGCCCTTGGGCGGCTATCCGGTTATCTACTTCCTGGACGGCAACGCAGTATTGATGGAGTTGAACGCCCAGTTGCTGGCTCAGCTTGCCGTACAAAAACAGCCGCCGGTTCTGGTGCTACTCAGCTATGACAACGATCTGCGTATCGACTCCAGAGGCCGTAGTTACGACTACACACCGGCTTCGCAACAAGGTTCAGGAAAGCAGCCCCATGGTGGCGCAGACGCTTTCCTTAAACTGATCGAAACCCAGATTAAGCCTGCCGTTGCCGCTCAGGTCACCGTTAACCCGCAGCAGCAAACGCTGTGGGGGCACTCTTATGGTGGCCTTTTCGTTCTGCATACTCTGTTAACCCAACCTGCTACTTTCCAGAATTACATCGCGGTGGAACCTTCGCTGTGGTGGGGGAAAGGCTTTATCCTGCAAGAAGCGCAACGTGTTATGGATAGGCATCCGTCTTTGTCCGCCCATTTGCAGTTATGGATCGGCGGTGCGGAGAAAATGCGTGAAGCCCCGCCGATTATCAGGCAGAGTCAGTTACCCGCAGATGCGGCTCATGGCCTGGCCACACGGCTGGCGACACTTGACGGACTTAAGGTTGACTATCGGGAATGGCCCGGTTTAGACCATGGGGCAATGTTCGGTGCGGCCATACCGCCGGCTTTGGCAGGCATAACCAAAGGCGAAGCGGCGGGTAAATAAGGGTTTAAAAGCGGGTTTCGGGAAAAGGCTGTACGCGGCGGCTCCCCTTTGGCAAGTTAACTTGCTCTACCGGTGGAGCCTGAATAGCTAATGTATTTCCTGGATGGGGCCCTGGTGAGGCACAATAGGAATAGATAGACTGAGCAGGACCAAAGGCTATTTATTACCGCGTATTACGTTATTTTCTGGCCCTGTCGCAGCTAATATAGCCCCTTGAGTACGTGACGGGAACGGGTGAAAACCACCCTTGTAATACATTATGAAAAGTGATAGTTAAACCGGTTGGAGTAACCTCCGTTTGATTGCACCGCCTAATAATTATCACAGGGAATTATATTATAACGATGAATATTAATATTACCGACCAACCGAACCCGAAAGACGAAGAATTTGTGATTGACAGTCTTTGGGCCCACAACGCCAAAATTGAACCCGTCGATATCCACCCCTTATTCCTGACCGTCACCGATGACGAGGGTAAAATCGTTGCCGGACTGGTTGCCAGAACCTGGTGGGGCGGGCTTGAAGTGCAGTATCTTTGGGTCAGCGACCAATACCGTAAAAGCGGTTATGGCCGTCAACTGATGGTACAGGCCGAAGAAGAGGCCAAGAAACGCGGTTGCCACATGGCCTATGTCGATACTTTCGATTTTCAGGCCCGCGGCTTTTATGAAAAATTGGGCTATCAGGTTTACGGCAACTTAGGCGACTATGCCAAACAGCATACGCGTCACTACCTGGCGAAAAAGATTTAACCCAATTCCAGTCGGTGAGGTCAGAATGGATTCGCCCGATAAAAGTAATGAATTCTATTTGAAAGGCCTGATTGCCATGATGGAGCACTTAAGTGAGCCATGGGGCATCAAGGACCTGGCATCCCGTCATCTTTACATGAACCGGGCCGCCTACCTCTATACCAATACGCCATTAAATTTTGATATAGCCGGTAAACGAGACGACGAGTTCCCCGCCGACTGGGCCGAATCTGCAGCCGATTTTGTTGAACATGACAAAATGACCGAGATCTCGCGGGATCGGGTTGCCGTGATAGAAACACATTATTGGTACGGGAAAGACAGCCTGACACCGTTTATCAGCGAAAAACTGCCTATCTACAACGACAAGAAAGAAGTCTTCGGGGTAATGTGGAACGCCAAACCGCTTAACAACTTATCCCCGCTTAACTATATCAACCATCAAAAACCCAGCGTACTGACCACAGAAACCAACAGCACCATTTTTACCCGGGCTGAGCTGGACGTTATATTTTTAATGCTGCAACGGCTGTCGGTGAAAGAAATCGCCAAAATATATAACATCAGCAATAAGACCATAGAAAATAGAATATATAACATTTATCAAAAATCTGATGTCCACACACAGCAGCAGTTTGAGGAATTTTGCAAATATGCTCAGCTGGACAGCTACATTCCCGATCGCCTGATAGCTAAAGGCATCCAGTTTATTTAAATAGCAAGGAATACCTCACCGTGATCAAAATCGAAGACTATCCGTTAACCCGGGTACCTCAGGATAAAAGAGTCTCGTTTTTAAGCGTAGCCATAGTGCATATGGGCATGCTGACCGCGCTCGATCAGTTTATGCTCGGTGCCGTACTCGGCCACTCCATGACGCTGCTCGATGCATTTACCGCCATTTTCATCGGCAGCCTGATCTTTGGCGTGGTGACCTATGGCCTGGGCCTGGCGGGCATGCGCGAAGGGATCTCCGGCAGCCTGTTGGCCCGTTGGTGCGGCTTTGGGCGACTCGGATCGGTGTTGATCGGGGTGGTAGTGGCCGTCAGCCTGCTGGGCTGGTTTGGCATTCAAAACGCCATCTTCGCCAAGTCGCTGGATTTCGCGTTGGGGAACAAGCTGGGCTTTGGTCTGGCGGCCGGTCTGTCCGGCACCCTGCTGACCATTCTGGTGGCGTTCGGCTTTAAAGCCTTGCGTATCGCCGCCAGGATTGCGGTACCGATGTTTATTATGCTGGTGGCCTATATCTCCATCATCACCCTCACCGGCCACAATCTGCCTGAAATTATCCAATTGGTGCCACCAGGCGAACCGCTGTCGATCAGCGCCGGTATAACTATCGTGGTCGGCGGTGCGATTGTCGCCAGCCTGATGACGCCGGATCTGACGCGCTACTCCAGGAACGGCAAGCATGTCTTTGGCGTCACCATTTTCACCATCATTGCCGGGGAATTCGTGGTTAACGGCCTGGCGATACTGATCGCCAAAACGCTGGGCACGGCGGATGTGGTCACCATCATGTCACAGGTCGCCGGTGGTGCAGGCCTGCTGGTCGTGGTGTTCTCTACCCTCAGGGTTAACGACCTCAACCTGTATTCCTCTTCGCTGGGCATCGTTAACGCCGTCGAAGGCATGACGGGCAAAAGACTGAAGTACACCGCCACCACCCTGGTGATCGGCGTGCTGGGCACCACATTGTCGGTACTGGGGATCCTCGACCGCTTCGTCGACTTCCTGACGGTGCTTGGCGTGGTGTTCCCGCCGATTATCGGCGTCATGCTGGTGGATTATTATCTGCTGCGTACTCACCGTAAAATTCTCGACGAGAGCCGTCGAGAAGGGAAATTGCCGGACCAGACGCCGACTATCGGCTGGGCGGCGATCATCGCCAGCATCGTCGGCAGCATTGTCGGCTTGGTGACTGAGTGGGGCGTGCCGACCATCAACTCTCTGCTGGCTGCCAGCCTGATCTATTGGGTATTTAAGTTGGCCACGAGCCGTTCTCAGAAACCTGCGCCTGCGCAAAGCTGATTGATATCCCTACTCTCCCGCGCTGGGGAGTGGGGGTAATCGGTACAGAAAGGGTTTTTGATTAAGTTGTCGCCACCTTTTTTAGGCGCAACAAATTGATATCGGTCGGCTAAAAAGCCGACTGGCATCAATACGAAAGCGGGTTTTTTACTGTGAAGGTAAAACAGAAGACGTAGTGGGGATCCCTGGTGTCGGTAGCTAAAACATCCTTTAATACCCAGAGAATGGAAACGCCTCCCTCCCCGAGCTTTTTATTATAGAAGTTGTCAGACAATCGTTTATTAACCGTTTTGACCGTCAAGAAACACTTCAGTGTGGATGAACAGTAGCTCACGGAAACCACCGTGGTCAACACAAAAGTAGACACAAAACCCACTTTTGTGTCCACTTTCTCCAGTCTTAAACCTAACCAATTGATTTATATTTAATTACCTTTGTTTTACATTTTACTCATCATGATAAAAGCATCAGTTGGCATGATACGTGAGAGATCAAAGCCCATTTCCAATGATTAATCAGCCGGTTACCACCCCAGCCTCAGCGTCAGTTCTGGACAATGTCGGCGCGTGCGATATAGTAATGCCGGCCAGAATATTGTAAGGAATGCTTATGAAGACCACTAACGCGCAGCGCAAAATCAACATCATTAAGAATATTGAATATCTGATGCGCACCCGGGGCGAAACTAAAGCATCCTTCTCTAACCGCACTGGCCTGACGCGTACCACCATCTATAAAATTCTCGACGGCCGGGTTAACAACGTGCAGCAGGCCACCATCAATCGGATTTCAGATTTCTTTGGCGTTTCCTGTGAAGAGATCGAAGATTATGATCTGGCCAAGCTGGAACTGCTCAATGAAACGCTCTCTACCGAAGGCAATAAAAACCCGTCCGCAGTGCCCGTTATTCCTCAGTCGCGTTTTTTAGCAGTTGCCGGTTGGAAAGTCGGTCAGTTGGTAACGGAGTTCCCTTTGACTTATTTCTTCGGCGATGAGTCAAATATGGTAGCAATGAAAATAGAGACCGAAATAAAAGGTTCATTTATTCCAGGCGAGGTGATTATTATAAAACGCCCGCCGGTGCTGGTTTGCGATTCGCCTTTATTGTATCACTCGGGAAAAAATGGCTTCTTTGTGGTTAACGACAAAGAAGATTACTGCATGGAAAAAAATCATCAGGATACCGTGCAATTCCTGGGTTATATCTTTGGAGAACGGCTATAAATGGAACCGAATCAAAAGTTCAAGCTATTGGGCTTTACCCGGCATGGCACCCTCGCCGCCAATGTCATGATATTGGCCACCGGCAAAACCATCACCATGGGGCTAAATGAGCTGGCCGACAGCGAAATATCGGAAGATCTGAGCCGGCATGAGCTGCAGGCGCTGTACCGCAAAATCTACGGTAACAATCAGCAGCAAACCGCCTATGAGCTCAGCGATCGCCATGAACGATCGTGGTACGCCTATCTGATCATTACCGTCGCACTCAGCGTGATTTATATCTTCTCAACCCTGTGTGGCGTCAAACCGATTCAAATTCCCGCATTGAACCTCATCACTCCCCCGGCGATTTTTATTTACCCCCTCACCTTTATCCTGGTGGATATTCTGAACGAGTTTTACGGGCTGCGACTGGCCAGGCGCACCATCATCATCTCGTTTATGGCAAACCTGATTTTCGTGCTGGGCGTCTGGGTCACCACCTTGGTACCCAGTATTCCGCAATGGGAATTCAGCAAGACCTATGACGGCATCGTCCACAGCATCATGGCGGTCCTGGTGGCGTCGTCTGCGGCCTATTTAATCTCCGAGAACGTCAACTCTTACCTGCTGTGCAAAATCAAAGAGCTGACCAACTCCCGCTACCTGTTTGTGCGCGTGATCACCAGCACCGTGGTCGCCTCGGCCATCGATAGCGTGGTGTTTTGCACGCTGGCGTTCTACAACGTTCTGAGCTGGGATATCATCAAGACCATGATCCTGTCACAATTCTTGATCAAGGTGGTCTACGCCCTGGTGGGTGTCGGGCCGATTTACGCCGCTCGCAGCCTGTTTAACCGCTATATCAATACCGATCATGCAAGGAGCAATGAATATGCATATCAAAAAACAAGATAAAATCACCCATCTTGGCGCAAACTCCGATTATCCGGACCAGTACGCTCCCGAATTGCTCGAGGCCCTGCCACGCTCACGCGGTCGGGATCTGATCGGTGTAGATGAACAAAACCTGCCGTTCAGCGGCTTTGATCTGTGGACCGCCTTCGAGCTTTCCTGGCTCAACGCCAAAGGCAAGCCGGTGGTGGGCATTGGTGAATTCACCCTGCCCCATTCTTCCACCAACCTGATCGAGTCCAAGTCATTCAAACTTTATCTCAACAGCTTTAACCAGACACGCTTCGACAGCGTGGAACAGGTGAGTGCCGCGATGCAAAAAGACCTGTCGCAAGCGGCAAACGGCCAGGTTGGGGTTAAGCTCTATCCGGGTCTGGACGGATATTCGCCGCAGATCGATAGCCTGCCGGGCATCAATATCGACGATCTGGATATTGCCGTCGATGATTTCGACTTTAAGCCGGAATATCTGCACGGTGCAGCAGACCAACATGGGGACATCGTGACCGAAACCCTGTCGTCCAACCTGCTGAAATCCAACTGTCTGGTCACCAACCAGCCGGACTGGGGCAGCGTGGTGATCCACTATCAGGGCCGGAAAATCGATCGCGAGCGCCTGCTGCGCTACCTGATCTCCTTCCGCCAGCATAACGAGTTCCACGAGCAGTGTGTCGAGCGCATTTTCAACGACATCAAGCACAGTTGCCAACCGGAAAAGCTCAGCGTTTTTGCCCGCTATACCCGCCGCGGCGGCCTGGACATCAACCCGTTCCGCAGCGACTTCGAAACGGCGCCAACCCTCGGTCGTCTGATCCGACAATAAGCTTCCCCATCAATGCCCCCATGCGGGGCATTATTTTTCCCCTGTTCATCTCCTTGTTATTTTTCGCTATTACCGTCGTTAGCAACTATCTTCAAAGCAAACCTCAGGGAGTTTAACGACGCATGCCTGACTTTTCGCGCAGAGAAATACTGCGGGCTGCCGCCATCGGATCGGCTTTTTCACTGTTACCCGCGTCGATCCGCAAAGCCTTGGCGATCCCAGCCAATAACCGCACCGGCACCATCAACGATGTCGAACACGTGGTGATCCTGATGCAGGAAAACCGTTCCTTCGACCATTACTTCGGCACGCTGCCCGGCGTACGCGGCTTTAGCGATCGCATAACCATTCCTTTGCCCGACAACCGTCACGTCTGGCAACAGCAAGGGGAAGATCGACTGGTGCTGCCTTACCATCTGGACAGCAAACGTGGCAATGCCCAGCGGGTGAGCGGCACGCCGCACTCGTGGGTGGATGAGCAAGCTGCCTGGGACAGCGGCCGCATGAGTGCGTGGCCAACCTACAAAACGCCGACCTCGATGGGTTATTACCGTCGGCATGAGCTGCCCTTCCAGTTTGCCCTGGCCGAAACCTTCACCCTGTGCGACGCCTATCATTGCTCGATCCACGCCGGCACTAACACCAATCGCTTGTTCCACTGGACCGGCACTAACGGCCCGACGGCAGCCGAGGTCGCCGTAGTGGTCAACGAATGGGACAGCCCAGGCCCACCCGGCGTAGGCTACCAATGGCAAACCTATCCCGAACGGCTGGAAGCCAGCGGCGTCAGTTGGAAGGTCTACCAGTTTTTACCGGATAACTTCACCGACAACCCTTTGGCGGGGTTCCGTCAGTACCGTGCGGCCAGCGTGAAAGTGGGCAATCCGGCGCAGCCGCCGAAGGACTTTACTGCCTTTGTCCCCTACCGCGACGAGCTGAACGCCGAAGCGCCGTTATACAAAGGCAATGGCAATACGCTGCCGGCGGCGGACGGCAACGATTTAGAGGCCATGTTGGCCGGTTTCCGCGCCGACGTGCAGCAAGGCAAATTGCCGCAGGTAAGCTGGATCATCGCTCCGGCGGCCTACTCGGAACACCCAGGGCCTTCCAGCCCGGTGCAGGGTGGGTGGTTTACCCAGGAGATCCTCAATGCGCTGACGGAGAATCCCGAGGTGTGGAGTAAAACCGTGCTGCTGGTCAATTACGACGAGAACGACGGCTTCTTCGATCATATGCCGTCGCCCTCCGCACCGTCACTACGTGAAGATGGCACCTTCGCCGGTAAATCGACGGTGCCGTTCGACAGTGAAATCTTTCAGCATGTCGCCCCGCCAGGTTCACAGGAACAACCGCCGCCGGACGGCCGCATCTATGGCCCCGGCCCGCGTGTGCCCATGCTGGTGCTGTCGCCCTGGAGCCGCGGTGGCTGGGTTAATTCACAGGTGTTCGACCACACTTCAGTGCTGCAATTTCTCGAGAAGCGCTTCCAGGTACACGAACCCAATATCAGCGCCTGGCGACGCGCGGTATGTGGCGATCTCACTTCGGCCTTCAACTTTGTCGATCCCAACGGGGAAACCTTGCCCAATCTGCCCGCCACCAGCCGCCATTCCGCCGATAGCCTGCGCCAGCGGCAGGAGCAATTGCCGCAGGTGCCTCTGCCAGCAGCAGACAAGCAACAGTTGCCGCATCAGGCACGGCTGGCACGCCCTTCACGCGCCCTGCCTTACCAATTGCATGTTGAAGAAACTCTCTCCCCCGGCCAGCAATTACTGACGCTCAACCTGTACAACACCGGGGCACAGGGAGTGGTATTTCACGTTTACAACCGGTTGGATTTGAACCAGATCCCACGGCGCTATACCGTCGAGGCCAGCAAAGCTATCAGCGATAACTGGCCCGTGGTGAACCAGTATCACCTGTGGCTGCTGGGCCCGAACGGCTTTCATCGTGAACTGCGCGGCGCCACTGGGCAACCGCAGCCGCAAGTCCGCCTGACGCCGCAAGGCGACCACTTGTCATTAACCCTCACTAACCCCACCCGCCAGGCTATAACCGTGACTATCGCCCGCTGCCCTTATACGCAAAACGGCCCCTGGTCGATTGAGCTGCCGGCAGGAGAGCGCCACCAGCAGGCCTTTGACGCCAGGGCCAGCGGAGGTTGGTACGATATTTCACTGCAGGCTTCTGACGGTTGGCAACGCCGCTTGGCCGGGCGGCTGGAGAACGGCGAGCACAGCGTCAGCGATCCGCTAATGGGCAAAGCCTAAGATATCCGCACGGGGGTGTTCAAAAAGCGAAAGGATATGGATTATCATTAGCCTCTTTATTCAACACCCCATGCCCAAGGATCTCCATGCCTGCCGTTCTTATTGCCAAAGCCAGCCGTTGGCTGGCCGTCTGCGCCCTGCTGATGGTCAGCGCCGTACAGGCCGCACCGATCGTCGTCACCGATGTCGCGGGTCGAGAAGTCACCCTGCAGCAGCCCGCCCAACGGGTGATCCTGGCCGATGCCCGCGCGCTGCTGGCACTGAATATCCTGCATCCGCAGGAGCCGTTGAAAAATATCATCGCCTGGGATAACTCGCTGAAGGTGAAGGCACCGGATCTAGTGGAGGCCTACGCGAAAAAATTCCCGCAGGTGATGCAGATCCCCACCTTCGATAACCCTTACGTCAGCGATTTCAGCGTAGAAAGCGCCGTTGTCCGTAAGCCGGATCTGATCATTTTCGACATCGGCCTGCTGAGCAAGCTGAAGGACAGCGGCGTGCTGGCCCAGTTGGAAAAAATCGGCATCCCGGTACTGATTATCGACTTCCGTCAGCAGCCGCTGACCAACACCGTCGCCAGCATGCAACTGTTGGGCAAGGTGTTTGACGAGCAGCAAAATGCCGACGCCTTTATCCAGCTCTACCAGCAACGTCTGGATCTGGTACGCCAGCGGGTGGCTACGCTGAAGCCGGAACAGCGCCCCAGCGTGTTTATCGAACGCAGCGCCGGCATGAAAGGCGAGCAGTGCTGCAACACCTTCGGCAAGGGCAGCTTTGGCCAGTTTATCGATACCGCCGGCGGCAACAACATCGGCAGCAAACTGTTCCCGGAAATGGGCGGTGAGGTGAACGTGGAACAGATGATCGCCAGCAACCCGGATTTCTATCTGATGACCGGCGCCGACTGGAGCCGCGGTCATAAAGGTACATTGGCGGTTCCCTTGGGCTATGCCACCGATACGGCCACCACAGAGAAAAAGCTGGCGGTACTGATGAACCGCACCGGCCTGAACGTGCTGAAGGCGGTAAAGGAAAAACGCGTGATGGCGATTTACCACCAGTTCTATGACACGCCGCTGAATTTTATTGCGGTCGAGGCCATCGCCAAATTCCTGCATCCGGACTTATTTAAAGATATTGATCCGCAAGCGGATATTGAAATGGTGCACCATAAATTCACCGCGCTGGATTACAGCGGCGTGTTTTGGGTCACCGCAAAATAACCCCCGCTCGGGGCCCGCCGGCCGGGCTCCGACACCTTTCCCCGCCACTTGCTTACCGGTTGAATTATTCCGCAACAAAGCTATTTACTTGCTAATAATTATCATTAAGATTGTCATTTCTAAAAAAACACATCCGGGTTCGAAACTTTTAAGGCATTATTATGTCAATTCTTTTTCGTCTTTCGCTGTTGGCGGCTTCCGTTGCCATGGCAATGCCAGTCCTTGCTGCTGATAATAAATCTCAAAATGATGCGCCAGCCGACACTATTACCGTCGTCGGCAACTGGCTGGATAACCCGGATACCAGTTCGGTGTTGCTCAACCACCCCGGCGCACGTTCCATCGTGACCGAACAACAAATGCATGAACAAGGCGATCAGACCATTGCCGATACCCTGCGCGGCGTGCCTGGCGTGCAGGTGCGCGACAGCAACGGTACCGGCGGCAGCGATATTTCGCTCAACGTCGGCGTACGTGGCCTGACTTCGCGCCTTTCACCTCGCTCCACCATTTTGATGGACGGCGTCCCCTTGGCGGTCGCGCCTTACGGTCAGCCACAGCTGTCGATGGCACCGCTGTCGATTGGCAGCCTGCAATCGGTTGACGTGGTGCGCGGCGGTGGGGCGGTGCGTTACGGGCCGCAAAACGTCGGCGGCGTGATTAACTTCGTCACCAAGGACATCCCGAAAACCTTCGGTGGCGCGGCCAGCGTCCAGACCCAGGGGGCCAGCCACGGCGGCCTGAAAACCCTGACCAGCACCTCGCTCGGCGGCACCGCCGACAACGGTTTCGGTGCAGAGCTGCTGTATTCCGGCCTGCACGGCCAGGGCTATCGCGACAACAACGACAATACCGACATCGACGATTTCATGCTGAAAACGCGCTATGCGTTTACCGATCGTGATGAGTTACTGGCCAATTTCCACTATTACGATGCAAAATCCGGTATGCCGGGCGGGCTGAGCAGCGCGCAGTATGCGCAAAATCCGTTCCAGTCGACCCGTCCGTGGGACCAGTTCGAAGGCCGCCGCAAGGACATGTCGTTCAAATATAAGCACCAGGAAGACGACAAGCAGTTCGAAGTGCTGACGTATTTCACCGACAGCTATCGTGGCAGCAGCATCGAATCGGAAGGCACCGGTAAAAACGCCGGGATGAAACGTATGGTGTCTTACCCACGCCACTACTCCACCTGGGCGATCGAACCCAGCTACTCGCAGGTCTTCCGTTTCTGGGACATGGCGCACGAGATCACCCTCGGCTACCGCTACCTGAACGAAACCATGGATGAAAAAGCGTCCCGTTCTGCCTGGTACAACCCGGCAGATATCGGTTCTACGCCGGAAACGCCGGATTACTATCAGCACACCTCCGGCGGCACCGCAGCCCACGCACTGTACATTGACGACACCATTAACGTCGGCAACTGGACGGTTACGCCGGGCCTGCGCTATGAAAGCATCCGCACCCATGTGGACGATTCGTTCAACAACATCAGCCGCGAGAAGAGCTACAGCGAACCGCTGCCGTCACTGAACGTCATGTACCACATGTCAGACGCCTGGAAGCTGTTCGCCAACGCCAACACCTCGTTCGGCAGCATGCAGTACTTCCAGCTGACCAAGGGCGGCAACGGCAACCAACCCGCGCCGGGCCTGACGGCGGAAAAAGCCCATACCTATGAATTCGGTACCCGTTATGACGACACCATCGTCAAAGCCGAAGCCACGCTGTTCTATATCGATTTCGATAACCAGCTGCAGTACATCAGCAACGATGTCGGCTGGACCAACATGGGCGCCACCAAGCACAAGGGTATCGAGCTGGCGCTCAGCTACGATCTCAGCGAACTGAACCGCGCGCTGGATGGCGTAAGCGTCTACACCAGCTACACCTATACCAAAGCCAGCACCGACAAGGGCGACTTCGCCGGTAAGGATTTGCCGTTCTATTCGCGCCAGGTGTATACCGTCGGCACCCGCTACGCCACCGGCAGTTGGGTGTGGAATCTGGACAGCTATGCCCAGTCCAAGCAGCACTCGCCGGGTACCGGGCCGGATTACGTCACGCAGGAAAGCGCCGACGGCCAGTTTGGCAACATCGCCGGGTATATGGTGTGGAATATGCGTGGGGAGTATAACTTCGGGCCGCAGCTGTCGAACCTGACGCTGGGTGCCGGGGTGAAAAACCTGTTTGATCAGCGCTACTTCACCCGCTCCAACGACAACAACTTCGGCAAATACGTCGGTGAACCACGCACCTTCTTCGTGCAGGGTTCCGTGGCATTCTAAGCGTTTAAAGCCCCCCGGCTCGCCAGAACCGGGGGGTTAATCTTGCGAACGACGCGTAACCTCAGAGTCGTAAGCACGACAAGCCAGAGCACGGGAATAAAAGCCCCTGCTGAGCTTTTTGTTCAAAGCCACGCTGGATATTACTGTTGCTGATACCAAGGCTCATCAGAAAAGCGTCGATCGGCGGGGAATAGCATGGCGGCCTCCAGACGGTAGCGTTCAGCCAACACCATTCGCCTCTGGTGGCGTAAGATAGTTATCAGGCTGGCGTAGACATTGACATCAATGCGCCGTAACAAATAGGCCCGTGCCCAAGTGACATGTTCCACCAGCAGTAACTCGTCATTCGTCTGGTTATAGCTCATCAAAGCGTTAATCTGCAGGTCAAACTCTCTGCGCTCATCATGCACCCACGCAGACAATGGTGACATCTGTTTCAGTGGTTCGATATCGCGCATACCATTGCGTTCAACCGCCGTCAGCTCTATCCCGCCCCGAAAGGCAGCGATCATCACACTGATGATCATCACAGCCATAACCAGCATTCCCCCTTTTACCAGTATTCCGCTGCCCACCCGACGACAAGCTATACGCTTTTTCGTTAAGCCATCTAATGTGGCTAACAGCAGTAAAAACAGTACCCAATGCGCGGCAGAAATATGAAATGGATATTCAAGTTGGCTATGAATCAGGATAGGAACCAGTACCCAACAGAGCGCGGTTGCTTCTCCGGCTCCACTTCGCCCAGCCCTCCATGCCTGCCGGTCATTATACATTGCTCGTATCAGCAATAGTCCTCCCGCCACAGCGATCATCGCCATGCCCACTAAAGCAAGTAATCCTCCCTCAACCCACCACAACAAAATTTCGTTATGAGGATGCCGAGCGATTTCCAACACTGCAGTTGGAGGGCTCTGATTAATACGAAAGTGCTGGAAACTGAATTCGAAACCACCGTATCCCCAACCGCTCAAAGGTTGCCGGATTATCATTGCCAATGTGTCCATCAGCATCGACAATCGCGCGTGGTTAGATGACTCATGGCTGATATAGCGTAGCATTTCACTATGCTGCCACTGCATCACGATAATCCCCAACAACAACCCCACGGACATTAACCCAACCGCCTTCGCACAAAACAATGGCTGATGCCGCCAGAAACTCAAACAGAAACCCAACGCCATCAATCCTGAGCCTAACCAAGCGGCCCTCGACTGTATCCAGATCAGTAATGCCGGGAGTAAAACTAGCAGCAAAGCGAGCGCCAAACGGTGATAACGTCCATAACCCGAAACCGCCAGCATTTTCCTTGGTAGCAGATAGAGCATCAATGTTAGCCCCAGCCCGGTGGCGATAAAACTGCCCAGCACGTTAGGTTGCTGGAAAACACCAGATACCCGGCGTCCTCCCGGCGGCATACCACTCCATTCAGGGGCAAACAGCTGCAATAACGCCATACCCGCCTGTTGCACAACGAGCAGTAACAGCAGTACGTATAAAGTACGCCGATAGTGACGGTTCAAGGGGAGTTGCAGCCAAGAGAAATAGAGCACCAAGCCAGCAAAAAACGCCGCCATTCGCCAAGCTGCAGCTGGCAACCATTCTGGGCGCGTAAACAATAGCGGAATACTCAACATAATCCCGCCAAAGAAAAAATAGCGGAACGTCGAAGTGATGGTTATGGACCGCCTTCTTACCATCCGCAGCCATATGAGCAATATCAAGCTTGCGCTGGCAGCATAGACCAATGTATTCACCGGCAGATTTAATCCCACCCCTCCCATATTTGGGAAGTAGCGAAAAACAAAAAATGAAACAACAAGAAAAAGTAGAAACAAATAATTATCACAATACTTTATTTTATATAATACACGCATATCTTTCCCAACCTATACATATCCCCGCTCATTGTAATGAGGGAAAGCGTTAATAACCCAAGGAGTATTAATTCGCGGTTCTATCTGTGCTAATCAATAGTCATTAAAACGATCAATGCTTTCGAATAAGTGCCTGGTGTGACCGTCGTTCCAGTTTTTTCTAATATCGAATAGACAACCACCGTGGCTGCCTGCCAACTCGGTACCGAGACATTTAAATCGCTGTCTGCCGGTGCGCCGTTGAGAGTTAAGTGTGATATTAACGACCGGTCGTCAGTCAACGCCAGACCACTGGAGTGGCTATAGCCATTAATCCTGAGTCGCACTCCGGCTGCTTTATTGCAAGAAATCGTCAGGTTGCCTGTCGCGATATTGCCCTGCAAGTCAGCGACACTCAACGTCTTATGATCAAGCGTCGTACTTGACGCTAAACAACTGGTGGGCGGCTCAACGGGTGTAATCGGGATACCTTCAACACCACCACCTCCTCCTCCACGTTGTTTGGGAAGATAGTTGTTAGAGCTCCCGGAGGTGCCGCTCACTGACAATATAAAAATCATGCTCCCCTGCTGGGCAGACCCGACATACGCCATCTTACCCGTGGCAGACAACAGATTTCTCAATTGGGCCACTGACAACGCATTAATATTAGTGGATTCAAACAACTTTGAATATTCACATCTGGCTCCGCACAATTCTCGTTCAACGCGGCAAGAAACAAACCGGCCAATACCAGCAACGAGATTAAAAGCACTTAGACAAGGATTGGTCACTGTATTTACACGCAGCGACAAGTCGGCCTTATCGACAACAGCATACCCATCCTGATCAATATGCCATTCATAATTATTGAAAGATGACACATTAAAATAGCCACTACCATAGTCAGAGGGCATTCCATAAGAAATGGATGTATAAAAACAAAATAAAAGACACCCAATACGTAATGAAATTTTTCTTATTTCCATAATTATTCTCGTAGAAAACACCAGTCAGAAATATAGAATATGGTTGAAAACCTATATCGGGGAGATGTTGTCCACCTTATTCATACGTCAACCGAAAAGTGGACACCGCGGTAAAGGCTCCCAGCACAACGGACCTGTTAGCCAATGCCAGTGGTTCCACCTGCACATAAGCTTTGAGATGTATCACGTTGCTGCCTTGCGTCAGCGGGTAAAGTTCACTCGCTTTATCAAGCTTAATGGTTTGCCCTGATGCTGTTTCCAGCCCTATAGCAATTCCCCTCGCGTTACCAACGGGAACCAACAACCCTGGCAGCTCACGGCTCTCTTCCGATGTCGTAAACGTTACCGAGATGGATTTGGCTAAACTCAGGTCGCACTGTGCCAGACGCAGCTCGAAGGGCATTCCAACCGTTCGGACATTCTGGTAAAGATATTTATCGACGATTACACCAAACGCCAACTGAACCTCTTCGTCCCCCGGTGCGATAACGCAAGGTTCTGCCACCAACGCACCACGAAAACGAAGGTTGTCTTTTTCGGCAAGAGCACTCGTTGTACTTAGTACCGTCAACATCCCCAGAACACACACCAAAGGATGGTGTTTCATTTTTATGGTTATCATGCATTTCTCTGCTACTGATAATTAACCTGCAGGGTCGCAGTGGCCTCAAACTGGCCTTCGCTCAACACCGCACCGGGACGCTGTACTGGCACCGCCTCCAGTTGCGGTGGGCTAGAGGGATTAATGGCAATCTTGCTACCCGGCGCCATCGGTTGATCATTCTGATAAATGCGGATGCCCAGATCACTCATGCTAGTTTGCAGTGCTGCCTTATCGAAAGTGCTGACAGCGCCACTAAAGATAAGTGTCATGCCGTCCATGCCAGTACTCCCCTCACAGCTAATTCGGTAATTCACGGCTTGTCGGTAGTTCACGCCATCAACCTTGTTCACACCCAACCGATCGCCAAAGTTCACATCCACAATCCCGCCATCATTAATCGAGCAAACTGGCGGCTCTATCAGTTTGCCCCGAAATTGCATCTCGGTTGCCTGCCCCACCCCAGCCTTCCCCAAAGCCAACAGCAATAGAGCGTGAATATGCCAATATCGGCGCATATTTATAGATTGCATGAGACTCATCCCGCATTTGTCATTGGTAATCCACCGCCAAGGTTGCACCAGCGCTAAATTCCCCCCCGGTTAACGTTACACCAGCGGCTTTAACCGGAACCGACGCCAATACCGGTGAGTTTGGGTAAGTAAAGTTGACCCAACGATTAAGAGGTAGCCGGATATCGTTATGTAATAAAGCGATACCTAACCCCGTCTTATTGGTCAGCAGCACTTCGTGATCAAACAATGCGCCACTGCCTTTAATTTGTAATTTCATAGCGTTGGATACTGCGCCACTACATGCGAGGCTATAACTGATCGTTTGACGATAGTTGCTGCCGTCAACCTTCATCGTACTGACTTCGCCAAAATTCACTTCTATTGGTTGATTTTGATTAACGACGCAGGGAGGGGGTTGAACAACAACCACTTTTACCGTTACCGTGGCGGCCTGTATCACCCAAGGCGCAGACAACGCCAATAAGCTCAACAGACTTGCTGCCATGCACAGGTTTTTCCCCGCCATCTTAGTCACCTCATTCATAAAACAGCCGGAAGTGGATCACCGCACTATATGCGCCAGCTTGCAACGCAGCGGGTGTACGCACGGGTGTCACCCGATAAACCAACGCATTATTACCAGGGGAGAGCATCAGTGGCGTACCAGGAAGATCAAGACTCACGGGTTTTCCCTGACGGTCAGACAACAATAGCGCAATACCCGATGCCCCCTGCACTTCAACTAATCCCGTCGTATCTGCATCTTGTAGGGCACTGAAACTCACCGTGCCCGTGGGATATTCGATTCCCCAGGCTCTTTTTCCCACGAGCTCATCCCGCTGGTCGGTCTGAATACGTAAACAATCTTTCAGCCGCAACTCGAGCAATACTGAGGCACCGCGATCACCAGGTTGCTGTAACTGTGCCGTTCCTAAACTCCCCAGACTCACAACCTGATCAGCACTCGCCATATCCAGTCGACAGGCACTTTCCGTCAGTGAACCCGTGATCAGTAGCACACCATTGGCACCATCAACCTCACCACCATCGGCTTGGGCTTGTTGTATCAATAGCATCATCATGACCAATGTCAGCAACACCATCAGCAGCGCCGCAATAATCAACCCTATCCAGCGATGTAGGTAGCGACTATAGCCGTCGTCCCCCCCACAATGCTTAGCTCCCTGCATTGCCATTTCCTCTCCAAATACCTTTAGGGTTTATCCATGACTACATGGCATTCACTACCGCTGCAGGTAAAGGTGAGCTGCGGACGCCCACCGTAATCATTCACATAGGTCAACACAGGGGTTTGCCCCAGAGCCGCTGAAGATACGTTCAGCATGCCGTTGCCTTTAGGTGGCAACATCAACGGTTCAAAACCCGTAATGCCCGGGCTCCCTTTTTTGACGCCGCCATCGACAATCGTTACGTAGTACGGTGTCGGGTTATTGACGCGGTAGGTATTCCCTATCTTGGTCAGCGTCAGTTTTTCCTGCCAAGGCGCGGCGTTTTGCTGAGGCGCTATGGCCGCCGGGCGATAGAACAGTTTGATCCGCGTCTGCAGCGCAATCTGCAGCGTGTTCGGCTTACTACTTTTTGGTGGGATCTCACGGAGGTTGAAGTAATACAACGTCTCTCGATCCTGTGGTAGCTGTGCGATCTTCGACAACGCCAACAACTTCACCTGACTCGCTTTCCCCGGCTCAATACGCTGAACCGGCGGCAGCACTGTCAGTGGGCTTAGGATTTTATTCCCCCGTTCGTCTTCCAGCCACCCCTGAGCTAAATATGGCAACTGTTTGTTTTGGTTGCTAATATTAAGACTTACGGATTTCAAGTCACCGTCAAAAATCACTCTAGTGCGATCCAGAGCAATAGCGCCCTGCACCTGCCAAGCCGTCATAAAACCTAGCAAAACAGCGATAACCGCACTCAATTTGGATATGCCACGGCGTTTTACATAAGTCATGATCATCAATACCTACATCCTGATTGTTATTACATTATTCTTTGTGCTGAGGAGAGAGCCTCCCCCTACACACTGTTCATGGCAGCATCATCGCCCGCACACTTTGCTGGCTTAAATCGCTCCCCCTACCTACCGGTTCACACGGCAATAGCAGGTTATTCATCAGCAAATCCGCTGGCAGCGACGCCGGCATTTTCACCTCGCATTGCACATGGCCCGCCCAGCTCACCTTCATGGTCTCACCTGCATTGATACCACTCAGGTAAACACTGCCACCGTCGTTAACAATGCCAGTTTCCTGATTGCGCACGTTCAACACCGTCGCACCAAAAGGCGGCTCACTGCCATCGGCGAGTCTGATCATCGCCATAGCCTTTTCACCGGCTATCACGTCAAATCGTCGAGAACCAATCGCGCCTTCGGTGAGCGTTGCCTGCACCACCGAAGTTATCGCCTCCGCGCTATCACTTAGCTGGTTCAAATCGATGCTCACCTTATTGCGGTAATAACTGTTTACTTCTGCGACAACCGCTTTGCCAAAGCGGTTGCTTCTGGAGGTACTGCCATATCCACGCACCGGCACACCACTGACCCCATTGGTGTCAATCAACAAACGTGTGCCTCCCATCATGTTGCTGCGGTGTAATGCCCCACCTTCGGACGTTAACGTCATACCCCCCTGCGCATAGGCACCCAATGCGCTATAGCTGCCTTGCTGATAGCTGGCATTGGCACTGACCCTGGCAATATCCCCTTCATAATCGTAATAACCACTCAGGTTGCCACCACGGCGCGATGTGCCAGCGGACAACTGGTAGCTGCTATGCTCGTCAATCCGATCGTAATAGCCAGCACGGTGCACTGTGTCCTTATGATCAAGCATTAGGCTGTAATTAAGTGATGCTCTATTTCCCCATGGCATCGACACGGACAACGTCATTCCATCCTCATTGCGACCGTTAAAACGGTTGCGGTAAGCCCCTATCGACAAGCTGAGATTTTTGATATTGCCGAAATCAAAGTAGCGCGACAGCGTCAGGTTATAGCGATCATTGGTTGGTCGATTCCAATAGGTCTGGTGGTTGTAGTTGAGATAAGTGCTTAATCCCCAGTCCCGAAAGTTCTTGTTCAGGGTGACGGTGTACATTTCCCTGCTGCTACCGCTTCTGTGGCCGGTATAGCGCGCATCAAGATATTCGCTCATTGTCATAAAGTCCTGCGCCGAGAAACGGTAACCAGCAAAGGTCACTTGACTGTCCAATTCGTCAAAGGTCTTCGAATAACTGAGGCGATACGAGCTGCCGCTAAAGGCTCTCTCTTGTCGCAGCTGTGTCCGTGACTGGGTCGCATCAAATGACAGCGCACCCAGTGCCATTAGATCGCGCCCAATCCCCAATGACAGCGCGTTATAATCGCCACCGCCTAATCCACCACCGTACAGCGACCAACCGTTGGTCACTCCCCAAGAAAACTCCCCGGCAGTAAACAACGGGCCTCGCAGCTGATGCCCCCATTCCGCTGGCCGTCCTGCCGCCAGTTTGAAGCGCACCAAACCTGGGCGCGTTAAGTATGGAATGCTGGCCGTGTTGACCGTAAACGTTTGCACCACACCTCCGTCCTGCTCCTCCACCCGCACATCAAGCTGCCCTGATACAGCGTCACTAAGCCCCTGAATACGAAATGGTCCAGCAGCAACCTGTGTCTCATACAACACCCGCCCCTGTTGGCTGATGATGACCTTGGCATTCGACTTGGCTATCCCCGTTACTTCTGGCGCATAACCTCGCAGATTCGGAGGTAACATGTTGTCATCGGACCGTAAACTGAGCCCGGTAAATCTGAAACTGTCAAAAAGGCTGGACTCCAAATACTCCTCACCCAGCGTCAATTTTGCACGCCATGCCGGAATAGCCCGGTAGATGTAGTAGCGGCTCCACTCCAGCGAACGCTGCATCCGTTGTTTCGAACCGGATTGGCTGGCCAGTCGCCCTTGCCAGTCAGCGCGCAACCGCCAAGCACCTGCGTTCCCTCCCAAAGTCCCATTGCCGCTGATGTCATACCCATTGCCAGCTTGCCGCTGATTCCACTGCGTTTGAGCATTGACGCTATAGTCCAGCAGGATCCCTGGAATCCCCTCATCCCAGCGCGACGGTGGATCCCAATAATCGGAAGTAAACTCCAAATAGGCTTGAGGAACGCTCAGATACAACGCCGATGATGCCAAATCACCACGTGCTTCCATCCCTTCCAGACTGTGCAAGTTAAGGCAACGTCCATCGCGTGACCAAGAAAGCTGAGGCAGAATGCTCTCCTTTAACCCCAGTTGCTGAACCAGCATAGGCGACAAGCAGGCCTTGCTGTCTTTGGGATCATTTTCCGGCGCGATAAACAACACAGATTGCTCAGCAAGTTCGTTCTTGTTCACATGCACCGTCATGGCATAGGTGCCTGGCATAATATAACCGCTACGAGAGAACTGACTTAAGTCGATATTTTCTCTATCGTTTAAATCCAGTACATCCGTATTAAACTGGATCTCTTCTACGGCATAAACCACCCCATTCGGCTGCCAGAAATATAAAAAAAAACACAACCTGGGCATGTAAAAATTCAATAACGTCCTTGTAGGCTTTCGCATAATTAAAAACCTTATCTATTACTTAACTTTCAGACGCGTTCTAAGATTCGTCATAAATAATCTAATCTGAACCGAATGGTGAAAAAATACCCACCCACCTTGAGCGGATGATGAACCGCAACAAGTGTCATAAAGTAATTGAGCATTTTATTTCCTGGAGCAAGAGTTTCCAGCGGCATCGCAACACCGGGGATAGCGACATTTCCATTATGATCCGTAATTCTTATCGCTACCCCCTTCCCTCTGCCTTCCCCCTGAAAGAGTCCGTTATCGTTATTACCATCAAACGTAAGTTGCACGTATTTCCTGGCGGAATCATGCGCACTCTGTGTTTCCAGAGTGCAATTAATTAACTCAATAGAAAAGGCTTTGGCATTCCCCTGCCCACGCCGATAAATATCTGAGACAGAGATATTTCCCATATCAATGGTTTGCTCGCGGCTTTTGGTAGAAATGGCGCATGCCGTTGCTACAATCTCACCTTTTATATTGACCTGCCCTCGTCCTTGCGATGATAGGGCCTCTGCATTTGCAGAAACAATCAATGCAAACACAAAAATTAAAGGGGTTATTATCTTTACTCTCCCCTTAGATAACATGGCCTTACCCTCATTGAGCGCTAAATCAGGCATGCGGTTTCCGCATGCCTATCTAGCACCAGCTACTTAATAATGTTTACTGGTAAGCCAAGGTAAAGTCAGTCACGGCGCTGAAATCACCAGGTGTAGCTGAAGAAGCACCATCGCCTTGTAAATAGGCGGAGAAACTCAAAGTATTTTTCCCCGATTGCAAGGTCTGAGCATTCGTTGCAGTTCCCAGCTTAATGACTTCACCAGTCCCATCAGTAATAGCAATACTTGCCCCCTTAGCCGTACCGGTAATGCTCAGACGACCATCCTGGTCTTTACCGCTTGCCCCTGTGAAAGTCAGGTTCACTGCGTTATTCTTCCCTGGACCAGAAGTGGTTAACTCGCAGTTCTCTAGGTTAATATAAAAAGGTTTCACCGTAGATTTACCACCATCCTTCAGCGAAACCTGAGAAACCTGCCCCAATTCAATGGTTTGGTCTGCTGAATCAGCAGCAATAGAGCATGGCGCATCAATAATAGATCCGGTGAAAGTAACCTTACCGGAACCCTGGTTCACAACAGCGGCATTAGCGATAAAAGAAGCACCCATAGCACCCATGATCATCGCCATCTTAAGCTTATTAATATTCATTATTTAATCTTCCATCACAATAAATTACCTCTTACCTTGAGAGGAAACTTCCCTATATAGAAGCATCCCTCTTCCCAAGACGAAAATTAATCAAAACCTTCGACGAGATAAAATATAACACCGTCAAAACACCACTA
The DNA here is from genome assembly GCF_024809915.1 of Serratia sp. BIGb0234. Taxonomy (NCBI): domain Bacteria; kingdom Pseudomonadati; phylum Pseudomonadota; class Gammaproteobacteria; order Enterobacterales; family Yersiniaceae; genus Serratia; species Serratia sp. BIGb0234. Next base: position 401,430 of record NZ_JANUEI010000003.1, on the reverse strand, counting down.
CTCAATGAATAAATCTAAAGTTAATGAAATTAAAATAAATCCATTAAAAACAATGACATAAACTTAACAATTAAAGTTGGCAGATAATTTAAGATGTCTTAAAAAAACTAAACAAGATGAAACAGAGCATTCTAATCATTTTTACACTAATAAATAATGTAACAATCACGAATTACATCCGTTTTTTATTTGCCCCCCCACAGATAAAAGATGTCAACTCCAGATTATTTTTTAACTTTAGCTTTTTCATCGCAGAGTACTTCTGCGTATAGACTGTTTTAGCATTTCTACTCAAGATATAAGCTATGCTATTAAATGAGAACCCAGCAGAAAGAAGCTCGATAACATCAATCTCGCACTGAGTCAAAAGCTGCTTACCACAGGATTGACAAGTTGATGACAACGCATTGCTGTAGCCGCCCTCTTTATTCATTGACAGCTGGCTGAAGTATTTTTTTATTTTACCTACAGTTTCTGATGTAGAGTCCCGCTTTGAGAATTTCAATCCAGAATTGAAAACAGAACATGTTAACGACCCACGACCTCTCTTGACGTCTCTTACATCTCTAAATACCGGAAAAACCACACCACAGAATCCCTTACTGATTAATGGCAATGACATGGCACAGTCGCCATCCCCCTCCACTTCCTTAAACACAACATCAGCATAGTTCAGTTTGCTCTTATCAAAACTCACATTTCCAATGAAGCCGCCCTCAATAAATATTTTATCAATTAACAACTTTAACCCCTGTGCATAATACTTATCACTGCCAACAATAATAACATTGTAACTAAGCATATATTCCCTTATCAATCTAACAACTATAGATTAATCACACTACAGATTGATGATTAAGATAAATAATTAACTTAGCTAAAAAAAACTTATAAAAAAACCTGACATTAACGTCAGGTTTTTTTAGATTTTATACAATTGTAGCATCCACTTGGATGCTCAGCGTTCCTTACAAACAAAGTGAGGAATTGAGTTAGTGTAAAAAGTATATTTATTATGGTAATCCTTGACCACTCTAAAGCTAACCCAACCGTCAACCCTATCGAGGTAATCATAAAAATATTTTTTCGACAGCACATCAGGCACATTATCCGAAACATCGGGATGCACGGATTTAGTTTTTATAAAATAAGAGGTGCCATCATGCACAACATACTCTACTTCAGCATAGCGCTTAACGTTATAATTAACACCTGCGGAATTAATCTTACCGCTGTATGAAATAATCCCAACATTTTTATCCAAAAGAAATAACATGCCAAGCTCCAGGCGGTGACTCCCACTTGATGATGGATAAATAAAGCTCGCATGCGCATAGCAACCCAAGCCATTCTCACGCTTAGTCAGTTTTTTATAAAAAAAACATCCAGCAAGAGAACCAAGCAGCAATAAAAATATCACAGCTAAAAAAAACCTATTTTTCATAACGATGCCCCCCTTCACGATAAATATAGTAGGAAGAGCAATCCGTGTTTTCGCTCAAAATATCACCATTACAGCTAATCAGGGAAACTCTCGGCAACGTATTGAAATAACTGATGTATACCCTTTCACTCTGTGAACAGGTTTTACCTGCTTCGGCTAATGCGTCTGAAATCTTATCTCTCGACCACGCAATCTCTTTTTTATAGAGATAAATATCGCAGCCGTTAACTTTCATGGCGTGATGATAATCGTGGAACCGGCCGTTTTTGGTCGAGAAAAAATACGCCATTAAAACCGTTGCGATCAGCGCCACACTCAATGTCAGCAGTGCAATGAGCAACCAATTGATAATGCTGGGCCCTCTGGCATCTGCCGGAGCTTTTTCTGGATATTGCTGATTATCAACTTCAGCCGCTGGCTGTAAAATTATATCAGGCGCTTTTTCGATTACCCTACCAGGCTGGCCTAACCTTTCAATACAGGGAACCTGTTTACCTCCCGCTAATGCTGCAACATGCAGCCCCGCCGCCAAGCACATGCCACGACGAGGGATCGTCACTATCACGTCATCGTTCATACCAAGCTGTCTGAATGCACGGCGAATCATAGAAATATGCTGATACAGCGTATTCACATTAACCGGGATCCCATGCTGCTCCCATACTTGCTCAAACAACACTTGTTGAGATGTTGTATTAGGAGAGTTTAATGTAATGATAGCCAAGCAATCACGTGAAGGCGTAGTTAATGAAACTCGGTTACCTTCATTATTAGCCTCATACAAACAACAGGCGTTAAAGTCAAAAACGACTTTATTATTAAATATCTTGTTTTCTTCCATAAAACGCCTTTAAATACAGTAAAATCAAGAAAAAAGTATGTCAAATTAACCATTTTGGTCAAGCAATACATAGGAAAAATCCCAATGAATAATTCAACTCATTGATTTTGAAATATAAATTTAAACATTAAACATTCTTATGGTTTTGTTTTTGCCGTTTTTTTACCCAACTAAATTGCATTAAAAATAATGCTATAACTACAAAGGTGAGAAATGGAATTAAAATACCCCCATTAAGATAAAGATATTTTTATAAATTAATGACAGAGAGATTTTCAGCTGTTTTTTTATAAGTGTACAATACGTAAATTACGCAAAAATAGAACATCGTAGATATCTACTGATTGGCTAATTAAGTGGTTTGCACATTTCGCTCAACACTGCCGGTTTTTGGTTAACACCTCAGCGACAGTGCAGACGAAACAGGCGCGCCAGGTGTGCGCCCATCGGCGTCAGCGTGGTGTCCTTACGCTGAATCAGATAAAACGTCGCCTTTGGCAAGCTTTCTTCCAGCGCCAGCGGCACCAGATGCTTACCCAGTATTGGGTCAGAGATCACATCTACCGATAAAATACTGACGAAATCACTTTGCGCCACCAGGCTGGTGCAGGCCATAAATGTCTCACAGGTCACGCTGATTGACGGCGCCATTCCCAAATCCCCGAACAGATCGTGCAGCAGGCGATAGTAGCTGCCTTTGGGCGTCGGCATGGTCCAGTCGCAGTGCTGCAGCTGTTTCAGGGACGTCGCTCCTTCCATCGGATGCCCCTTGCGCACCACCACCTTGTACTCTTTTTCCATCAGCCGTTCGTACTGTAATTCATTGTCCAGGCTGCTGGGGTAATAAGTATTGACGGTAAAATCCAGCTCGCCCTGGCGCAGCTCCGGGATCATCGATACCAGCTGTCCTTCGACAATCCGTACTTTGACCTTCGGGTATTCACGATGAAACTGGGTGATAACCTGCGGCATGACGGTGCGCGCAATGCTGCCGCCTACGCCGATATTCACTGAACCACCCGCCAGCCCCAGCCGTTGCTGAATATCCTCCTGCGCCACCCGCAGCTCTTCGAGGATCAGGCTGGCATGCTGGAAAAAGTTATCGCCGCAGTCGGTCAGCACCACACCCTGGCTGCGGCGAATAAACAGCTTAGCCCCCAGCACCTGCTCCAACTCCTGAATCGACTTGGTTAACGCAGGCTGGGAAAGGCGTGAAGTGCGGCTGGCGGCGCGGATGCTGCCCTGGCGACTGACTTCTACAAACGCACGTAATTGGTGCAATTTTATTGAGGCTGGCATAGGCAAATGGCGATAACCGTTATTTATCAATAGCAAGATATTGGCATCTTATTTAGCCTGATTCCATTGTGTACATTCGAAAAAAACAGAATATATAACCAAATTCTTATTTCGCTTAATTAAGCGCATTTTCTGCGCCGATAAGCGCTATTCGCGGCAGTTAGTCACTAAATACGTCTTTTTTTCATTAAATAGCTTCACCGTCTGATTTGGTTCAGCGCACCACTGCTGCCCGGCATTTACCTGGGCGCGATAACTTATGAGATATCAAAATGAATAATCCGCTTTCGATGTTGGTGACCGATCTGTACCCGCAGCTGCAGGCCTGGCGGCGTGACTTTCACCGCTACGCCGAGTCCGGCTGGTTTGAGTTCCGCACCGCTACCCTGGTGGCGGAAGAGCTGGATCGACTGGGCTACCGCCTGCAACTGGGTCGTGAAGTGATTAACGCCGACGCCCGCATGGGGTTACCGTCGGCCGAGGCTCTGCAGGCTCAGGAGCAGCGCGCCCGCGAACAGGGTGCGCTGGAAAAATGGCTGCCACATTTTTCCGGCGGCTTCGCCGGTATTGTCGCCACGCTGGATACCGGCCGTCCCGGGCCGGTGATCGCCTATCGCGTTGACATGGACGCGCTAGATCTCAACGAAAAGCTGCAGCCGGATCACCTGCCGTTTCGCGAAGGTTTTGCCTCCTGCAACAGCGGCATGATGCATGCATGCGGTCACGATGGCCACACCACCATCGGCCTGGGACTGGCACACGTTTTCAAAAGCCTGGAACCTCAGCTCAACGGCACCATCAAACTGATTTTCCAACCGGCGGAGGAAGGCACCCGAGGCGCAAAATCCATGGTGGAAGCCGGCGTAGTGGACGACGTTGATTTCTTCACTGCGGTGCATATCGGCACCGGCGTGCCGGCCGGCGAACTGGTGTGCGGCAGCGACAGCTTTATGGCGACCAGCAAACTCGACGTCACCTACCGTGGCGTGGCCGCCCATGCGGGGGCCAAACCGGAAGATGGCCGCAATGCGCTGCTGGCGGCGGCACAGGCCACGCTGGGGCTGTACGCCATTCCACGCCACAGCGAAGGCAGCTCGCGCATCAACGTCGGTGTGCTGCAGGCAGGGACCGGTCGGAATGTGATCGCCGACCACGCATTCATGAAAGTAGAAACCCGCGGCGCCACCAATGCCATCAACGAATTTGTCTACCAGCAGGCGCTGAACGTGATTGAAGGCGCGGCAAAAATGCACGGCGTTGAGTGCGATATCGCGCTGATGGGCGCGGCACAGAGCAGCAAACCGACCCAACCGTGGGTGGACTACATTCACCGACAGGCGCAGGGCATTGCCGAACTGAGTTCGGTGGTCGACCGCCGCGAGCAGGCCGCCGGTTCAGAAGACGCAACCTACATGATGGAACGGGTGAAATCGCACGGCGGGCAGGCCTCGTACGTGATCTTCGGCACCGAGCTGAGCGCCGGGCACCACAATGAGAAGTTTGATTTTAACGAACAGGTCATGGCGGTGGCAGTGAAAACGCTGGCGTCGCTGGCGCTTAACCTGCCTACTTTTGGGAGCCAAGCATGAGCCATCCACAGCTGCTGAAGTTTATCCATCACTACATTGACCAACACCAGCCGCGTTTTAGCGCACTGAGCGACAGTATCTGGGATCACCCGGAAACACGCTTTACCGAAACCTATTCTGCCAATTTGCTGGCCGATGCGCTGGAGCAAGAAGGTTTTACGCTTGAACGCGGCGTCGGCGGCATTGAAACCGCATTTATCGCCAGCTATGGCAGCGGCCACCCGGTGATCGCCCTGCTGGGCGAGTACGACGCCCTTGCCGGATTAAGCCAACGGTCAGGCTGCGCCACGCCGCAACCGCTGGTCGAAAACGGGAACGGTCACGGCTGTGGTCACAACCTGTTGGGCACCGCCGCATTGGCGGGAGCCTTCGCGGTCAAAGCCTGGATGCAGCAACAGCACCTGACCGGCACCGTGCGTTTCTACGGCTGCCCTGGCGAAGAGGGCGGTTCCGGCAAAACCTTTATGGTACGCGAAGGGCTGTTCGATGACGTCGACGCCGCACTCACCTGGCACCCCGAAGGCTTCAGCGGCATGTTCAATACCAGCACCCTGGCCAATATTCAGGCGGCGTTTCAGTTCAAGGGGGTCGCCGCGCACGCCGCCAACTCACCCCACCTTGGCCGCAGCGCGCTGGATGCCGTGACACTGATGAACACCGGTGCCAACTTCCTGCGTGAGCACATCGTGCAGGAAGCGCGATTGCACTATGCGGTTACCAATACCGGCGGCAGCTCGCCCAATGTGGTGCAAGCCGACGCCGAAGTGCTGTATCTGATCCGCGCGCCGCAGCTCGATCAAGCGCAGGATATTTACCAGCGAGTGATCAACATTGCCAAGGGTGCGGCGCTAATGACCGATACCCAAATGACGGTACGTTTCGACAAGGCCTGTTCCAACTACGTGCCAAACCGCAGCATGGAGCAGGTGATGTATCGCCACGTCTGTGGCTTCGGTCTGCCGGAGTACAGCGAGGAGGAGCGCAGCTTCGCCACCGAGATCCGCCAAACGCTGAACAAGGACGACCTGCGTAATGCCAAGCTGAATATCGCCCGGACTGGCGGGGCGGCCGGGCGTGAATGGGTGCAAAACCTGGGCGACAAGGTGCTGATGGATGAAGTCGCGCCTTATGTGGCCTCGGAAGATCTGCTGTACGGTTCCACCGACGTCGGCGACGTCAGTTGGGTGACGCCGACCGCTCAGTGCTTCAGCCCGTGCTTTGCGCTCGGCACCCCGCTGCACACCTGGCAACTGGTGGCACAGGGCCGCACCTCTATTGCGCACAAGGGCATGTGCCTGGCGGGCAAGGTGATGGCGGCCACCGCCATCGATCTGTTGAGCGACAGCGCTCTGCTGGCGGAGTGCCGCCGCGAGTTCGAACGCCAACGAACAGAACAGCCGTACAGTTGCCCAATCCCGTCGGGGGTTAAACCTTCGCCGTTAAAATAAAGACAGAACGACACAGGCCCACCCACGGGCCTGTGAAAATAATTATAAATAAATCAAATAATAAAAAATAAACACAACAGGACAAACACAGAGGGTAAGACAATGAGTGAGGCCACAACGTCAGTCAATAAAAGCCCCGGTCGCATTTTTTACTGGGTAGAACGCATCGGGAATAAAATTCCCAATCCTTTTTTACTGTTCGTCTATTTAATCGTTGTTTTAATGCTGTCCACGGCGCTGTTCTCCTGGCTGGACCTAGCGGTGAAGAACCCGGCCACCGGCGAGCTGATCAAGGTGAATAACCTGATGAGCGTAGCGGGCATGCAGTGGATTTTCCCGAACATCATTCATAACTTCAGCAGCTTTGCGCCGCTGGGAGCCATTCTGGCACTGGTCATCGGCGCTGGGCTGGCAGAGAAAGTCGGGCTGTTGCAGGCGCTGATGTATAAAATGGCCTCACGCGTTAGCGCACGCTATGCCAGTTACATGGTGCTGTTTATCGCCTTCTTCAGCCACATTTCATCGGACGCCGCGCTGGTGGTGATGCCGCCGCTCGGCGCACTGATGTTCCTTGCCGTGGGCCGCCATCCCATTGCCGGGCTATTGGCCGCTATCGCCGGGGTCGCTTCCGGCTTTACCGCCAACCTGCTGATCGTCACCACCGACGTGCTGCTGTCCGGTATCAGTACCGAGGCCACCAAAGCGGTAGACGCCGCCGTTCACGTCAGCGTGATCGACAACTGGTACTTTATGGCCACCTCGGTGATCGTGCTGACCATCGCCGGCGCACTGCTGACCGATAAGTTTATTGAACCCAGGTTGCCGGAATGGCGCGGCAGCGCGGAAGATAAAATTGAAGCGCTAACCCCGTTGCAAAACCATGGGCTGATGATGAGCGGCATCGCCGCACTGGTGTTTATCGCGATTATCGCCGCGCTGGTGGTACCGGAAGCCGCCCCGCTGCGCGATCCCAAAACCGGTTCGGTGATCCCCTCGCCGTTCATCAAAGGCATTGTACCGATCATTATCCTGTTCTTTTTCACCGTCGGCATTACCTATGGCGTGGTGACCAAACAGATCCGACGCCCAGACGATATTCCCCACCACCTGATAGAGCCGATGAAGAGCATGGCCGGCTTTATCGTGATGGTGTTTCCGCTGTCGCAGTTCGTGGCGTTCTTTAACTGGAGCAACATGGGCAAGTTTATGGCCATCGGCCTGACCGACATGCTGGAAGCCGCCGGCATGAGCGGCGCACCGGCGTTCCTCGGCCTGATGTTCCTCTCTGCCTTCCTGTGCATGTTTATCGCCAGCGGTTCGGCCATCTGGTCGATTCTGGCACCGATTTTTGTGCCGATGTTTATGCTGCTCGGCTTCCACCCGGCGTTCGCGCAGATGATCTTCCGCATTGCCGACTCCTCGGTGCTGCCGCTGGCACCAATGTCGCCGTTCCTGCCGTTGTTCCTCGGTTTCCTGCAGCGTTACCGCAAAGACGCCCAGCTCGGCACCTATTACGTGCTGATCCTGCCGTATCCGCTGGTGTTCTTTGCCGTGTGGATTTTACTGTTGCTGGCGTGGTACGCACTCGGCCTGCCGATCGGGCCGGGGGTCTATCCGAAGATGGGGTAAAGATTACCGGCCTCTTGATATCGGGAGGCCGGAAGCATGCAACTATCAGAAACGATAGCCAATGCCGATATTGAAACCGTTGATAGAGCGATTTTTACCACCGGCATCCAGTTTGGAGCCTTCATAACCGATATCTACCGCCAAATTTTCCATTGGGTTAACCTGGAAACCAACGCCGTACATAAAGGAGGTTTTCTTCTGGTTACCGCTCTCTTCACCCATATATTCGTAAGTGTTGTATGCGTAATTGCTCCAGGATGACTTGTAATCCACCTTGTTATAATTCAAACCCAGCAGCCCGTAAACGCTGACAAATTGATTAAAACGGTATGCCGGACCAACGGACAGTGAGTAATATTTAACTTCGGCATGATTATTAACTTTGTCGCGATAGACATTGTAAGACTCGTCCTTGTCACCGCTCATATAGGTAAATGAGCTGATAACGCTGATTGGCGAATCCCACTCGTAACGGTACTTAACGTTCACGCCATTGATATTCTTGAAGTCCTGTACCTTGCTCTGCGCATAACCGGCAGTGATGGTACTTTGCCCAGCATGGGCAGCCATGCCGAAGCCCAGAGTGGAAAGAACCAAAGTGGAGATGATTAACTTTTTCATGCAATCTTCCTTAATCGTAAGTGGAACAACATTGGTAAAAAAATAACTATCCATGTCGTATTGGCGGCATAAATCATTAATTTTTCATTATCAAGAAAAATTGGTTGATAAAATTAGATTATAGCAAACCCTGTTTTATTATTAATTAGTTGAACGTGCAATTTGCTAACCACCTTTTAGAAAGAACAATCACGCTATCTTTAGTCGCTGGGAACTGTCTATTCGCTTTCAAACTACTCCCTACTCTACTTTATGGCAATAAAGGGGGGATTCACCCGGAACCCTGACCACATAAGACGGGAAATCGGTGATTTCTGTCGTCTGATAGGGCTGGACTTCTTGCGTTGCTGGAAGCCGATCCCGAAATCCTTTGGCTACAATCGCCTCACTCGAAGGGCTGACCGGCATTGAGACTTTCAGGCTTTCCGGATCGATATAAACCCGCTGACCATTCTCTTCCATAATCACTTTCTGCCGATAGCTCAGAGTAATTGTTGCCGTTGATGAGCCATGAGGAATGAACATCACGCGGACATCGGCGTGGCTTAGATTTTCCGCTCTACTTATGATATGCCCACGAATTTTTGTGGTCATAGGCAATAGATTTTTACCATTCCCGGCAAGTTCGGCCTCGCAGTTAACAATACTGCCAGGCGGATAGGCGGCATCGAGTGTCCGCATTTCTTCGCGTGTGACAGCACCAGCACTCAGGGGGCTAAGCACTGCAATACCGATGTTCATCGGTAGCAAAACAGTCTTGCAAAGTCGTTTCATTTTTTCTTTTTAATCTCTTCTATCTTAGCAAACACCCAAACCCCAATGCCTAATGGGACGCCAGCACCTGCTCCAGCTTTGCAAGCAAAAATAAACGTATCTAACCGATACTCAAAAACTCCATTACGAACGAAGAAAATTATTGGCGCGATAAAACTAGCTAAAATAGCTATTCCTATTATCAATAATGCACACGAAAAAAATAAATATAAAAACATTGAAAAACCTACATGTTTATTTTTCATTTTTTTTATCCTCAGCTTTCATCCCAGCTTCAATTCCTGCCCCTACAACTGTCCCAGCCACACCGCCACCCACAACCCCAGATGCTTCAGCAGTAATGGGGGATATACCTTTAGATATAATTTTTCGGTTATTTTTTCACCACTTTTACTTTGTCGAAGATCGGGCTTAACGTCTGATTGGCGTGCTCCACGTCGCGGCTCAGGTCGTTGACGTCCTGCGTTTGTTTGTCCTGATCGCGGATGATGATGGTGCCGTCGCTTACCGCCGCTGGTCTGACAGAATTTCATTTCAGCAGATCATGCATCTACCTGCTTACTGCTCAGATAGTTATTCTCGACAACCGCAAGAAGGTGGCCCTGTGGCTGAAGGATTTTCCGGGCCCGCTGAACGATATCGGCGATGCGCCGGTGTTCAAGCGCCGTGACGGATGGTGCTGGTAACGGCTGATAAAAGGATCCCGGCTCGGTAGTCGGGATTATTTCAAGTCCATAGCTCTCCACCATCAGGTGTTAGCCAAACGACCCCAACAGGTGCCTTAACTAAAAACCACATTCCATATTCATCTAAATCATCATCTTCATATGGGTAAGCAGGCCAGGCCTCTTCCAACATTTTTATTTGTTGCTCAACAGGAGCAGTCAAAAACACGCCATTCGTAGCTAGTTTAATTTTTTTATTATTCAATAAGTTACCTAAAACAACAAAAAATATTTTTTTCCTGAAAGAGTAGTTATCAGGCAACTCAGAACATTCAACACTGATATGTTGCCATATAGCCCCCAAAGACAATCCATAAGAACTTTCGGCAACAGATTTATATATCTCATTGATATTTTTAATCATTTAAATTTAATCTCCACCCTTCTTCCACCATTTATAGATGGAGTCATTAAATCTATGGTCCATTTAGCACCAGTTTGTTGTGCTGACGTTGAAAAGTCTCTCAATGTCAAAGTGCTACCAGCAGAAGGTCCTTCTGTGACTTTTAACGAATATACCGTACCTTTACCAGGAACCACCTTAGCTGATTGCATATTCTCTGACCTCGAAAGTTGCTTAAAGTAAGTCATAACATCAGCGTCAGTAGCTCCTTTAAATACAGGAGCACCTAAACTTAACGGTGGAGCTGCAACCATTGTTTTCCCATTAATATTTAACTGGAAGTCCTTCGGATGTACTGCCGGATTATTAAACTGAGTGGCAAGGCCATCAAATTTTTTTTCACTGCTTGCTGCTGTAATATCGCCCCAGATGGTTTTCCACTTAAATCAGAACTATTTTTCGCATTTTGCCCGATTCTTTCTAATGCTTCTTTTTCAGCTGATAATTTTCCAGCATTCATAGCTGTCGACTCAGCCTTACCCGCAACCTTAGCTGCAAACTTCTCCGTCAGTACCACTCCGCCCTTGGCCAGCCCAGCACCACCGGCAGCCAAAGATGCAATATCAGTCAGTAGTTTACCACCCTCGCCCCCTGCATTGAATGAGCCGCTGGCTCCCGCCTTTTGATACTCAGTAGTCAGCTTATCTATTCTGTCGATATAAGATTGTTTTACTGCGCCGCTAACATTACTTAATACACCATCACCGTCGAATAAGGCAGAGATTGAGTTCCATGTGTCCACTGGGCTTAAGCCCATTTTCACAATGCCTTCTACCGTTTCGTACAGTGAAGCAGGCACGCCCGCGACAATTCCCGCAGCAAAGCTGCCATCCTGGCCCGCATCTATTGCAGTCCATTTCGCCTGAGTACCCGCTTCGCATACCGCGAAAGGGTTTCAGGCTTAAAAATACTAACCCCGGCTAAAGCCGGGGGAATTAGATCAACTTATACTTTGCATTTGTTTATAAAAAAACTCGCCAAAATCATTTGCTAATGGCTTAAATGCGAGCTGATGATCATTCACTCCAGGAGACCATAGCTTAACAGGAGCTTCTGAGCCTGATTGAGCACAATCCAAGACCACATAATCCCCATCTCCCGTAGCACTGACAATTATATAATTATCTGGTAAATTAGAGTTATTTCGTTCTTGGATCGTTATCCAAACAGCATCAGGAACACTTGAGTTAAAAAAATCAGATTTAATTAGCCCATAAAACTCTTGACCCGCGATATCCCCACATCCTAAATTCTCTAAAAAGAATCGATATGTTATAGGAAAGCTTAAGCCAAGTACCTTCTCAGCAGATTTAATGAGCGCATCATCTTTAGGCCCATCAAAGTCTGCCTCGTCAATCTTACCATTAATAATATCAATGGCATTTTTCATATCGTTCAAGCTCATATCATCTACCTTTTAAAAGCCTGAGCACGTTCTTTCCAGTAATTAGAACGCCATTTGTCAAACTCAGTCCGATTAATGCCAGAAGGAATACTGTTATCATTGATATGGATAACCCCATGATTCTCTTTATGGAAAGCTTGAGTTACCTCCGCTATAGGGCCATCTTGACGTTGCAACATATGATGTAAATTCACAGAGTTTCCATTTGCATCAAGTGGTGCCAACCCTTTTTCCATCCTTTGAATATTGCTTCGCCCCCTGGCATCTACAGCATTAGGATCAAACAAATCATTCCGCTGATAGACCTTGTTACCATTAAATTGTATTGGTTCAGCAGACCAATACTTCCTTTCTTGGCCGAAGTACTTGGCGCTGCTTACTTCATCACTGGCCTTATTGAGTAACTTCGATGCGTCAGCAACATCACCTTTTGCCAGCGCTTTCTCTGCCGCCTTGATGAACTTACCGGCACCATCGCCCAGTACAGGAACCAACCCTACTGTCGCGGCCAGGTAATCCAGTGCGCTCTGCGCTTCCGCAAAGCTCTTGATATCCCCCACCACAGGTACAAAGTCTATACCAAAACCGGCGGCGCCTTTCAGCATTTCATCTCTGTTAGCGTGCAACTTGGCCGAACAAGCATCTGGACTCAACCCAGCACAGGTTTTCTGCTGGTAGGCCTCTACTGCCGCTTTAAGCTCATCCTGCGCTCTTTGGTATTTTTCTTCCTGCGTTATTCCAGAGAATTTATTCTCTACGATATCGCTAATCGCATTGTTCTCCACCACCGTCTTACCGGTCTGCGCACCCGCGATTGCATCAGCACTGCTATCACCAATCAAGCCACCAGCCAGGCCCGCTGCCAATGTCGCCAATGCCGAAACCGTCTGCTTCTCTGTTTCATTCAGTTCACTTACCGGCTTGCCGTAGGAATCGCTCGCTATCATGCCGATAAGTTCCCCCGTCGCAGCGCCACCCGCGCCAACCAAGGCATTGTTGCCCTGCGCTGCTGCCAACGCACCATTGACCGCTGCGTGCGCCAGGACTCGTGCTGCCGGATCTTCGATACTGTCGGCTATGACTTTAGTAATATAAGGTGCGGCACCATTAGCCAGTGCGCCCGTCAAATCACCACCAGACAATCCTTGAACGGCTGCCGTGGCCGCCTGCATCGCACGTTGAACCTTACCGCCCGTACCATAGCCCGACTCGCTGAACGCCTGGTTATACGCCGTCTGGTAAATCTGTTCGTTGATATCCTTATCGGTGATGACCTTGCCAGGTTTTTCTTTCGCCAGCTTAGCCGCAGCGGCCTGGCGATCGGCATCGGTAACGTTATTCATTTTCTCGTTGGCGGCTTTGGTTGCGGCGATCGCCCCCTCGGTCCGCGCAATATCCATCGCCTGATTGCCGATCTCGCCGATCAGCTGCGCCTGCTGTAGCCGTTTTTGCTCTTTCTCTTTGTCGAAGATCGGGCTCAACGTCTGGTTGGCGTGCTCCACGTCGCGGCTCAGGTCGTTGACGTCCTGCGTTTGTTTGTCCTGATCGCGGATGATGATGGTGCCGTCGCTTACCGCAGCAAAGGTGGTTGAGCTGTCGTGTCCGCTGTTGTTGGCCCCCACCAGCACGCCATTGGCCATGTTGCCGGCGAACTGGCTGCCAATGCTGCCGCCGGAGCTGATGCCTACGCTCTGGTGCTCCACGTCGAAATCGGCCTGATTGTGAATGTCCTTAAAGCCCAGCGTGCCGGTATCGAGCGTGTTTTTGTCGGCAGTGGCGGTGCTGCCGATCACCGCGCCGTTAAGCTGGGTATGTTCGCCCACCGTCAGGTCAAATCCGCCCTTGCCGGCGAAAATGCCCGTCTGCTCCTGCACGCTGTCGTAATTGCTGTGCATCTTGTCTTTGCTCAGGCTGATGCTGCCCGAACCGGTCATCGAACCGAAGGTGAAGCTGCCGCCAGCGCTGGCATTCTGCTGTTTGGAATCGTAACGATCGCTGTCCTGCTGGCTTTCCAGCAGCAGATTGCGGCCAACGTCGGCCTTGACCGATTCGCCGGTGACCTGTGCGCCGATCAGGTTGGTATCGCGCCCGCTGGTAATGTTGACCTGATTACCGGCGTTAACCGTGGTTTCGGTGTGGCTGGTGCCGTTGCCCTTCTCGTTACCCTTGCCCTTGTTGACGCTGGCGGAAACGCTCAGCCCAATACCGCCGGAGCCAACACCGATACCCACGCCCAGCGTGCCGCCCTGGCTCTCGTTTTTACCGTCCAGATACTGGGTGTTTTTGGCGGAAAGCAGGTTCACGTCACGGTTGGCGTTCAGGGTGACGTCCTTGCCCGCCTGCAACTGACTGCCCTGCACCAGGATGTCGCCGTCCTGGCCCTTCACGCCGTTGCCGCTGGCGGTAATGCTCAGGTTATTGCCCGCCGTCAGGCTGCTGCCCTGCGCGGTGCTCTGCCCGCTGTTTTGAGTAGAGGTGGAAGACTGGGTACCGTAGGAAATGCTGATCCCCACCATGTTGTTATTGGCCGGATCGGCGCCCTGCGCCTGCGCCAAACGCGCCGCCTGCACCGCCTGTACGCCGCTCAGCGCCGCCTTGGTACCCTGCAATGCCGCCAGGCGACTGTCGTCGGTGGATTTCGCCTGCTGCGAGGTTTCTACCGCAGTGTTCAGCGCACTGCCGACCGTGCCGGACAGTGCCAGTGTCAGACCGGATTTCTTCTGTTCAACCTTGTGAGTCTGGCTGTTCTGATCCTGCGCCTGCGTCACCGACACATTCTTGCCGCTCAGCGCCATGTCCTTGCCGGCCACCAGTTCGGACCCGGTCACCGCCAGGTTATTACCGGCCCCCAGAGTGACGTTGCCGTTTACGCTGCCGACGGTGCTGCCCTGATTGGTCAGCCCCTGCGCGGTATCCGTGGTTTTCAGGCTTTCGGTGCCGTAGCTGATGCCGATACCCCCGCTGCTCATCAGGCCGGATTTTTTCTCCTGCTTGAGGTGCAGTTCGCTGTTGCTTTCGGTCGCGCCGGTGATGCTAAGATCGTTCCCTGCCAGCAGTTTCACGTCCTGAGTCCCGGCCACGCTGCTGCCCTGAACGCGTAAATCATTGCCCGCCAATACATTAATACTGTCGCCGCTCAGGGTAGTGCCCTGTACGGTCTGGCGATCCAGAGTGTCGCGGGTGGTGGTCGTGGTTTTCGACATCAGGCCGTTACCGCCGGTCACCTTGTGTCGCTCGTCCAGATCGAGAGTGTTCTCGCCGCTGAGAATATTGATGTCATGGCCGGCATTGAGGTTCAGCGCATCGCCGGCCGAAACCGTTGCCGCATGGGCAGTGATATCGTTCCCGGCATTGAGGGTCACGGCCCCTTTGCCCACCACTTCGCTGCCGACCTGCTGGCTATTGCCCTGTTTCAGGCTGTTATCGCCATTCCAGATCAGGTTGTCGCGGCTGGCCGTGGTCACCGTATTCAGGGTGAGATCGCGCCCGGCACTCAGCAGGGTTTGGCCATTCTCACCGCTGTTAACCACCTGCGCCGCATCCAACTTGATGTCGCGACCGGCCTGCAGCATCAGCTTGCCGTCGGCTCCCTGCACGTACATGCCTGCCACGCTGTCGATGTTGGTGCGTTCGAAGCTGTTGGCACCGTTAACGCTCTGCGCCGTACGGGTAGTGCTGATGGCGTTGATATCACGCCCGGCGCTGGCCAGCAGCGAGTTGTTGCCCTGGATCACCCCGCCGATATTGTTAATGTCGGTACGGGCAGTCAGGCCAACGTCGGCCCCCTGAATCTGGCCCGCCACGTTGGTGATGTTGGCGGCGCTCAGTTTCACCACTTCACGCCCGGCGATATGGCCGCTGTTGAACAGGCCTTCGCCCAGATTGAGATTGACGTTACGCCCGGCAATCAGCGCACCGGAGCCGTCCAGATCGCCCGGTTGCATGCGGGCATACACCTGCGGTACCAGAACGTTTTGCTGGCTGCCGTCCGGCAAGGTGACTTTGGCGTTCACCAGCCAAACGATATCTTGGGTCAACAACCCCATCTGCTCAGCCGTCAGCGCCACGCCCACCTTCAGGTTATATTGCTGGCTGAAGGCCAGCCCCTGATCCATCAGCGCCTTAAACTGCTCTTCGTCGTTGTTGAAACCGTCCAGATAGCGCTGGCCGGTCAGGTTGATCACCTGTTCGCGGATCAGCCGCTGCTCGTAGTAACCGTCACCCAGGCGCTTCAACACGTTATCCGGATTATTGGTCACTTTACCCATCATGTAATCCGAGCCCAACCAGGCTTTCTGGTTGGTGAAGCGCGGATCGGTCTCCACCAGATACTGGCCGCCCGGCGCCGGATTGGTCTTGAACAGGCTGTTGTCCGGTAAACGGGTGTCTGGCCCGACAATGCGCACCACGCTGTCCGCCGCGTCGCCCTGCTGGTTATTGACCTTGTTGGCGACTTCGAACTGCTGGCCCGGCTGTAACGCTACGGCCTGGATCACCGGCAGAGCGCCGCTGCCAATAGTCTGCAGGCCGGCGGAAATATCACTGCCGCTGACCACCGCATTGACCCCACCGGCAGCGCCGATAGTGGTATTGGTGCCCTGCTGCGTCAGCGGGGCAATGGCGATTGGGTTACCTGCCACCTGCCCGTGGTCAATCAGCTGGCTCGGCTTCAGCGAAATGGTCTGAATGGTGGTCGGTGGCGTATAGGCCGTGGCATTGTGCCCCTGCTTATCTTTACCCTTCTTCTTGATGCGGTAGTAACTGGTCACTTCGCCGACGTCGGTGGTCAGGCGCTGGCCCGGCACCGCCACGTTATCCACGCTGCGGGCATTAATCGCCAGCGTGCCGCCCGCGATCACCTGGCTCTTGTCGTTCAGCAGATGCCCGGCGTTGATCGCCATATCGCCACCCGCGATGATTTTGGCCGGATCGCTTTCCTTGACCTGGGTTTCCTGCACCGTGCGGTTGTAGTCGTATTGCGTAAATCTGTCGTTGTTATGCCCAGTTTTCCCTGGGGTATTCAGGTTCAACAGCGAGTCTGATGAATTGCGGTCAACGAAAACGCCCGGTTCTCCGGCCGTCCAGCGTACCGGGTCGCCCGATTGCTGATACTCGGTGATTTTTCCGTTGGAAACGGTGACCAGTTCGGTAGTAAAGCGGTCGTTGACGTTGTTGATCTGTCCGGCCGAAATAGCCATGTTGCCCGCAGATTCAAGGGTCGAACTGTGATTGTTGAGGGTGCCGGCCTGGCCGGTGGCCAGGTGGTTGGCGTCAAGCTGGCCGCCAATCGCCATGTCCCCGCCGCTGTAGATCAACCCATGATCGTAGTTATTCAGCGTTTGGGTGCCGATATCCACCCGTTCGCGCCCGGCCAGCGTGGCAGCGGTGCCGTTTTCCGCCAGGTTGTTAAAGGTGACGGTTTGCACGCCAATAGCATCGCCATAAATACGACCGGTGCCAATGTTGGTCAGCGTATTGGCCTGGATCAACGTATGTTTGCCGTCAATCAGACCATAGTTGGTCAAGGTACCGTTGACCGTCAGCCAATCCTGCCCGGCGTTTATCTCGCCGCTGGCGGCATTGAACAGATTATTGGCGCGCAGATCGAGCTTGGCACCTGCCAGCAGTTTGCCGCTGTTGGTCACATCGCCCCGCGTGGTGAAGTTGAAATTACCGTTGGCAATCATCTCACCGCTGTTATTGATGCCCTGTGCGCTGACCAGGTTCATATCGCCCAGCGACAGCAATTGCCCGTCGCCGCCGACCGCTGCTGCGTTGATGTCCAGCAGCTTGCCCGCTTTAACGATACCGCCGGTGTTCAGCAGGTTAAGCGCCGCGCCCTGCAACTGCAGGTTTTCGCTGGCGGCCAGTTGGCCTGCGCTGTTATCCAACTGACCGCCGTTGGTGATAGTCAGCTGTTGGTTAGCCAGAATGCTGCCGCCACGGTTGCTCAACGAGCCGGTGTTCAACGCCACGGCTTGGCCTTCCAGCCCTTTATTTTCCGCCTTGGTGTCGTCGTTGATGAACTGCAGGGCATTGAGCGTCACGGTGGCGCCGCTGCGGATCAGCCCCAGGGCGTTGTCGATAACCCCCTGCGCGCTGTCCAGCAACAGGTTGCCGACCGCCTGAATTTGTCCGTTGCGGTTATCCAGACCGGCGCTGGCGAGTTGAACCGCCTGTTCGCCAATAACCCGCCCGCCGTTACTGTTGTCCAATTTCAGCGCCGCCAGGGCAAAGTCACCTTTGGCCCCCAGCGTTCCGCCCTGATTATTGACGTCGCCACTGCTGAGCTGCAGTTTACCCAGGCTGTGCAGGGTACCGTTCTGGTTATCCAGCAGCTGGTCGTGGGTATCGACATGCATATCCGCACCCGATTGCACCAATCCACCCTGGTTATTCAAGCCGCCTGCGCCGGTGGTATTCAGCACCAATGCCTGCTGTGCTACCAGTTTGCCGCCACCGTTCAGCAGCGCTTCGGCATCGAGCTGCAAGCCCTTGCCGGCAATCACCACGCCCTGGCCGTTATCGAACACGCCGGTAGTGAGGTTCATCGCCCCCTGGCTGGTGATGCCGCCCTTGTCGCCGCTGTTGGCGTTGGTCAGCCGCTCAACGGTCAGATCTAACCCCTCACCACTCTGGATCAGGCCACCGTCGTTGTTATTGAGGCTATTGCCGTGCAGCTCCAGCGCCGTCTGTGCCGCCAACTGGCCGCCCTGATTCTCCAGCAGGCCGAAGTTAATCTTCGCCACATCGGCGCTGACCAGCGTGCCCTGATTGTTCACCAAATGCGCGCTGTCCAGCTGCAGTTTTTTGCCTGCGCCAATCACCCCAAGATTGCTGTTATCCAGCAATTCTTTGGCATCCAGCGTCATATCCTGACCGGACTTGATCGCCCCGCCCTGGTTATTGATCACCCTGGCGGTGGCCGACAGCTGCTTCTCTGAAGCCAGCGTGCCGCGGCGATTATCCAGTTGCTCGCCATGCAGCTGCAGGTCACCCGCACTGGCGATAAAACCGGCCTGGTTATCCACGGCACCGCTGGCGATCGTCAGTTTGCCCAGGCTGCTGATACCGCCATTCTTGCCGCTGTCGCGATTGCTCAACGCCTGACCGTGGGTATCGATGCGCGCATCGCCGCCCGCCTGCAACAGTCCACCGTCGTTGGTCAGTGCCAGGCTGTCGATATTCAGCTTCTGCTTGCCGACCAGAGTGCCCTGGCTGTTATCAAGCTGGGCGGTGAACAGATCGGTCGTCCCGGCGCCCACCAGCATGCCCTGACTGTTGTCCAGCGCGCCGCTGTGGATCGTCAACGTCCCCTGGCTGAGGATGCCGCCGGTTTCACCGCTCAGGCGGTTGCTCAACGCCGCGCCCTGGGTGTCAATATTCATATTGCCGGCGGATTGCAGCAGGCCAGCGTCATTGTTCAACACACCGCTGCTCAGGCCCAGATCTCCGCTGGCGGCGATAACGCCCTGTTGGTTGTTCAGCGCCCCTTTGCCCAGCGCCAGCGAAAGCGCGCCGCCCACGACCTGCCCGGCCTGATTCTCCAGCCCGGTACCGGTCAGTTGCAGAGCCTGTTTGGCCTCAATACGGCCGCCGCGGTTATCCAGCGCCTGTCGCGCCGTAACCTCAGCATTGCCCGTCGCGGCGGAAACCAGCCCCTTGCGATTATCCAGCTTGTCCGCCCGCAGCTGAGTATGGCCGCTGGCCGCCAGTTGTCCCTGTCGGTTATCGATAGCGCCGCTGACCTGTGCCTTCAGGCTGCCGTCCTGCGCAGCAATCACTTTGCCGCTCTGGTTGTTCAACCGCGCGGCGTTAAGCGCGACGTTGCCATTTGCCGCCAGTTGGCCGCCCTGGTTATCAATCCCCTCGCGGGCATTAAGGCGCATCTCACCCTTGCCGCTCTGCACCAGTTGGCCGTTGCGGTTAGACAGACTGCCGGCATCCAACGCGATCTGCTGTGCCGAAGTGGTGCCGCCGTCCAATACGTAGTCGCCGCCCTGCATGCTGAGCTGGCCGTTGGACAGCAGCTTGCCACCATCGCCCTGCAAGCGACCGGTATTCACCGCCAGCGCACCTTTACCGGCATGGACGATTTGCCCGCCCTGGTTGTCGATCAGACCCGCTTCCAACGTCAAGTCATTGCCGTTGCTGGCAATACGGCCACCGGCGTTATCCAGTTTGCCCTGTGGGTTCAACCGGAGGTTGTCTTCGCCAAGCTGGGTGATCTCCCCCTTGCGGTTGGATAAGTCATGCGCATTAAGCGCCAGTTTATTCGCCGCCAGCTTGCCACCGTCATTATTGAACCGCTTGCCGCTGCTGGCGGTGAGCTGTTGCGCGGCTTCAACCTGCGCATTGGCCGTGGACAAATCGCCGGCCCCGGCTTCCAATGTGACCTGGGTAGCCGCGGTACGGCTGCCGCTGATGTCCACGCCCTGCCCATTGGCACGCAGGTTGCCTGCTGCCAGATTTTGGCCCTGCGCAGTCAGTTTTCCGCTGGTGGTTAGCGCCAGTTCGCCGCTGCCGCCAAGCCGACCATCCTGTTGCACACCGGCCGCCAGCGTACTGCCTTTGCCACTGTTCAGGCTGGCTGCCTGGATACGCACATTATTGCGGGCCGCAATAGAACCGCTGTTTTGTACCTCACCGTCGCTGCTGACATCGGCATGGCCTGCCGCGAACAGCGAACCGCTGTTGCTGACGCCGCCCTTCGAGGCCAGTTGCGTATCAGCGCCGCTGCTGATTTTACCGCTGTTTTCAATACGGCCATCGGCAGTGACTATCACGCTGCCGGCCTGCGCACCGATGTTACCGGCGTTACGTACTCCAACGCCGGTTTCGGTGCCGATCATGCGGATCTTACCGGCGTACATACCGCCCAGCTTAGCCACGTCCACCGCAAGTTGTGGACGGGTGGCCGGCTCGTCGCTTTGTTTGTCGATCTGTTGATGCGCAGCATCCACCTTGTTGCGACCGGTGGTGACTTTGAGATCGTTCGCCCACAGTCCGGCATTAATCTTCGTCGAACGTGCAATGATCTCGGTGTAATCCTGGCGCGAACTGTCCATACCGGCGCCTTCAACCACCACTTCACCGCGTTCGACGTTAAAGCCGGTCAGGTTACCGTTGTTCATCTGCGCCTGCCCGGTGGTCAGGGTGGCGCGGTTGGCGTTGATAAAGCCGCAACCGTTACAGGTAATGCCTGACGGGTTGGCGATCACCACCTGAGCACGCTGCCCGGCAACCTCGATATAACCGTTCAAACGGCTGGGATCGCGGGAGTTGACCTCGTTGAGGATCACCTTGGCTTCGCCTTTCGCCAGCCACGGGTTACCGTCGACCCAGCCGCCCTGCTGGGTTTGAGTCATTTTGTGGGAGTTGTTGAGGATCGCACCCTGTTTGTCGACGTCAAACTGGCTATAGGTATTGCGAGAAACCCCACCGGCGCTTGGCGTCTGGATATTGACCTGTGGCGTACCGTTAGCGCTGTTGACGATGGTCGGCTGCTGGCCGCCCGGCGCATTGCCGTCAGCAATAATCGCCGCCTGCACCGGTTGGATAGCCCCCAGCGCCATCAGCAGGCTAAAGCTGACGGCGTTCATCTTGCCTATGCACTGGCTCAGGGTATGCCCCAAACCAGACGAACGGGCTGACCCGGCACGGCCGGAGCGGGCGATATCCGCCACCACCATCAGCATGCCACGCGCTTTGTTGAAAACGATACGATACAGGTTCTTGTTCATGGCAATGTCCTTATTGGATTTCTGACGGCTCGACGGCTAACGGGTGGCTCGCCCACCATTGCTGCGCCTGTTGATGGCTAACCTGCGCGCCTTTAAAGTTCACCACGCGCTTTCCGCGCTGCTCTCCGCGGTGATACAGCGCCCGCATGCACAGGTGCGGGAAGATTTCCCGAGCGATCAGATTGCGCATTTCTCGCGTGTGCCCAAAGGGCGCTATCCAGTCGCAGAACCACAGACGATCGCCACTGTTCCAGTCACTTTCCAGCATATTCACCGCAGGCTGCGTCAAATACCGCGCCTCGGCCTCTTGATTCATCCAGGCCCAACTGAGGAAAAACACCGGCTGATTCTGGTGCGACGCCAGCACATATTGCTGTCGCTTGATGATCGGCAGCAGCAGGGTCGGCAGGGTGTGCAGCGGGGCGTCGCGGTGCATCGGTGAATGCATCCACAGCCATACCGCCGCGCCAAAGGCTTCTGCCTCACTGTCTTCGCCGCCGAGGATCAACGGCGCCCTGATATCGTATTCGCCTATGCGCATGGTCGTGCCCTCAGTAGTTCCAGCTCAGGTTAAAGCCCAGGGTGACCGGGCTGGTGCTGAACCCCTCGGGTTTGGAGAACGGCACGCCGGCGAACAGATCGTAACCGACCTTGAAGGCGTAGCCGCGCAGCCCCACCACGCCACCGGCCAGGTGCTGCCCAACCAGATAGTCGGAACCGTAACCGCCCACTTCGCCGTAGTCGGCGCCGAGGTACAACTCTTGCCCCTGCAACGGTGTGCGCCAGGCCAGATCGTTACGGACGAACCAGCCGTGATTGGCGTTCAGGGTGCGTTCGCCATCAAAGCCGCGCACCGTCCAACGGTTGCCGATAGCGAACTGATCCTGCGGCGTCAGCGGCGTATCGCTGATCTGACGCTGGTATTGCACGTTGTAGCGGAAATTCTGGCTGAACAGGCTAAATGGCACGTCGAGCTGGGCGTTAAGCTGCACAATTTTGCTGAGCGCCGTGGCCTCGCCAAAGGTCTCTTCCGGCGCAGGCAATGCGCCGAACCAACGGGTACCGCGCTGATAACTGACACCCGCGTCCAGCGTAGCTTGTTGAATGTAGTGGCGGTGCTGCAGCCCCAGGCGCCAGCCCGAGGTGCGTCGGCGCTGCACTTCCACTTCGGTATCGTTGATGTAGTTACTGGACTCGCGCGCCAGCACGTCATAGGTCAGCGTAGTTTTCTGGCTGCCGTTGCGGTGCAGCACCCGGCTGAGTTGGAAATCCAGATTCTTGCTTTTGCCGCTGTAGCGGTAATCCTGATTCTGACCGGCAATGGTCTGGTGGTAGTCATAGCTGTTGGCGGTAACCCCGGCCATCCAGTAACCGAACGGTACCGAATAGTGCCCGGTGATGTTCTTCGATCCCTTGCCGCCCTGGTTTTGCAGATCGGTAGAGCCGGAGATATAGAACAGATCGCTGAGCGAAAACGGGTTATCCAGCGACAGCGTTAAACCACCCTGATAGCGCCCGGTACTCTTGGTGCCGGAATCATCCAGCGAGGCACCAATACGCCACATGCGTTCCTGCTTCCAGCTCAGGGCGATGTCACTTTCGCCGGGCTGTTCGCCGGGGATGATTTCCATATTGGCCTGCACCGTCGGCAGGCGCTGCAGGTTCTCCAGCCCCTGTTCGATATCGCGCAGGTCCAGCAGGTTGCCCGCATGGGCCGGGAAGCTGCTGTAAGGCTGAATGTAATGGCCGCTGTCAGGCGTCAGTTTCACCTGCCGCACGTAACCCGGCACCACCACCAGCCGCAGCTTGCCGCTTTTCAGATCCTGCGTCGGCGCCAGCACGCGCGTAGTGATGTAGCCGTGATCCACCAGCCGGTTTTGCAGGGTACTCATCAACAGGTTAATGCCCTGCCCGCCCAGGCAGCGCCCCTGCGCCTGATTAGCGATGCGCTGTAACGGCAGCCAATGAGGGAGTTTGTCCTGGCCACTCAATTCGACCTGATCGATAGGGAAGCAGGGTTTTTCCTGCGGGAAAGCAATACGTCCAAAACTGGATGAAGGTGGCGACAAGCGCACATCCGGCGTCGGAGGGGTCAGCTGTTGCTCCAGCGCCTTTTGCCGCTGCTGCTGTATGATCAGCTGTTCGCTGTTTGATGTTGCCGCCAGCAACGGTTGGCTGAATATAAATAGCGGCAAGACAACGGAGCCAAATGGAATACAGCCCTTGCGCACAGCAAGGCCGAGCGAAGAGTAAGCGGAGTGGCGCATTACTTTTTCCCTGTCGAAAGACAAATAAAAGATAAGAATTGTAAATAAACGCAAACATTATGCGCACGAATAGCTCACGATCAACTTAATTTTGCTCGGTAATGGGCGCTGGGTAACAAAATGCTTAATAAGAAGGATCTGCAATGCTAATGCCAGCGCTGTTAAGCCAAGCCAAAAATAACAACTAACAAATTGTTTTTAATAACTATATTTATAGATCCATTTTAATCGGCATTCATATTCATGAATAATTGCATCTAAACAATGCAATTATTCATCACCGAGTCATTAACGCTAAACAGGTTACAACCTTTAAGAAATTTCCTATTTCAAATACGATTAACCACTTTATTAGCTCCCACCAGAAATCAAATTCGCGATTAATTGCCCTGCTATTTTTTAATTATATTTGTCAATGCGTTACTTATTCACAATCGATATAACTTATTCCGCCATCAAGTCATAGCCACCTCGCAGTCTGCTGCCTTTCGCCTGGTGCGACAGATTCTTTCGTTGCAATGCTAAACCGGTTCTTCTATTTTAGCTCGCCATCTGACACGGGTGAAAACAGAGGTTGAACATGGTTAATCGCGTATGGGTTCTGGGTGATGCAGTCGTCGACCTGGTGCCTGAAAACTCAAACAGTTACCTTAAGTGTCCCGGTGGTGCGCCTGCCAATGTGGCGGTTGGCATTGCCCGCCTGGGCGGCGACAGCGCCTTTATCGGCCGGGTTGGCCAAGACAGTTTCGGCACCTTCTTGCAACAGGTACTGAGCGAAGAACAGGTGGATATTGGCCATATGTTCCAGGACCCCGGTCACCACACCTCCACCGTGGTGGTGGACCTTGATTTGTCGGGCGAGCGCTCCTTCACTTTCATGGTCAATCCCAGTGCCGACCTGTTCCTGCAGCCTGAAGATCTGCCTGAATTCAACGCCGATGAATGGCTGCACGTCTGCTCTATTGCCCTGTCGCAGGAGCCCAGCCGCAGCACCACGTTTGCCGCCATGGAGAACATCAAGGCGGCCGGCGGCTGGGTCAGCTTTGACCCGAACATTCGTGAAGAGGTCTGGCGTCAACCGGATGCGCTGCGCACCTGTTTGCAAAAGGCCCTGCTGCTGGCAGACGTGGTGAAAATCTCGCTGGAAGAGCTGAGTTTTATCAGCAATATCGGTGAGTTGGAGAGTGCCATTGACTGGATGATGCAACGCTACCCGCTGCGTTTATTGCTGGTGACGCTGGGCGGCAACGGCGTATGCGTATACGACGGCAAGCAGATCCGGCATTTCCGTGCCCCCACAATCACCCCTGTCGATACTACCGGTGCAGGCGACGCTTTTGTTGCCGGCCTGCTGGCGGCGCTGGCGCAGATCGGCGCTTTGCCGCAGGAGGAACAATGGCCGGCGGTGATCGCTCAGGCTCAGGCCTGCGGCGCATTGGCGACTACCGCCAAAGGTGCGATGACCGCGCTGCCGCATGCCGACGAGCTCCGGGCCTTCCTTCGCCGCTGAGCCGCCCACAGTAAAACTGGCCCCGACAGACCCGAGATTAAGCAAACAATATCGGGGCCACATTCGCCCTTGCCAGTTCAGGCACAATTTGCGGAGTCGATCACAATAGCTGAATCGGGTTAGCAAACTTGATTGCCAGCCGCACAGCAACTCACTATCTTTCATCCTGAAAAACCGGTTTAGCAATTTAGCAAAAAATAATAACAACCTTCCCGGATGATAGAAAATCATGAAAAAACTTAGCTATCTGGCCATCACTACAGGGCTTCTCATCTCTACCTCTGCCGCAGCGGCAGGCGCCAACGACAGCATCGAAGCGCGCCTCAATGCGTTGGAACAGCGGCTGCAGCAGGCCGAACAACGGGCGAGCCAGGCAGAAACGCGCGCCACGGCGGCGGAGCGCAAGGCTCAGCAGTTGGAGCAGCGTACCGCCAACACCGAGCGGCAAACCGTACAAGTGGCGCAGCGTACCGCGACGCTGGAAACCCACGCCGCACCGGCCAGCAACCTGAAGCTCACCGGCTTAACCGATCTCAAGCTGTACGGCGACGTCGAATTCAACCTGGACGGCGCCAGCCGCAGCGGCCAGTTGACGTCGTTGAAAGGCAGCGACAACAAGGACTGGAAGCCCGGTAACAAAGAAAAGTGGGATATCAACGGTCGCATACTGGTCGGCGTGGACGGTTATCGCCGCAACCCGGATGGCAACTTTTCTGGTTTCAGCGTGCAACCGCTGGCAGACATGACCGGCAAAATGAACCTCGACGATGCCGCCTTCTTCTTCGGTAACGAAAAGAACTGGCAAACCAAGATTGGTCGCTTTGAAGCCTACGACATGTTCCCGCTCAATCAGGACACCTTCATCCAGTATTCCGGCAATACCGCCAACGATTTGTATGCTGATGGCTTCGGTTATATCTACATGATGAAAGAAGGCCGCGGTCGTAGCAGCAGCGGCGGTAACCTGATGCTGAGCAAGTACGCCGGCGACTTCTACTTCGAGCTGAATACGCTGGTCGAAGACGGTACCTCGCTGTTTCAGGACGACGCCTATCACGGCAACAGCCTGGATAACAAAAAGAATGTCGCCTACCTGCGGCCGGTGATCGCCTGGAAAAAAGATCGGCTCAGCGCGGCGGTGGCGATGGAAAGCAACGTGGTCAACAACGCCTATGGCTACCATGACAGTCAGGGACAATTCGTCGACCAATCCAAGCGCAACGGCTATGGCATGACCCTCAGTTGGAACAACACTGCCACTCATCCGGACAACGGCGTGGTCGCCAACCTGAGCACTGCCTATCTTGACGCCTCCGGCGAACAGGACTTTACCGCCGGGGTCAACGTGCTGTGGCGCCGCTTTGAAGTGGGTTATATCTATGCTCACAACAATATCAAAGAGTTCAACACTGCCGGAATGACGGCCGATATCAGCAACCCGCTCAGCGAGCCGGGCAAGTATGACATCCACACAATCCATACTTCGTATCAGATACCTAACATCATGAATATGAAGAATTTCAATTTGTACCTCGGCGCCTACGTTTCGATGCTGGAGGCCAATGCCGAGAACAAGATAGCCAACGCCAATAACGATCAGCGCTATGGCGTACGTGCCAGATTCAAGTACTTCTTCTGACGCGGATGAACTGATTTCCGCCGCGAAAAATCGCGGCGGCATTTTTATTTATGAAGGGAGTGAACATGGACATAACCGCAACCGCCAACGCGCTATTGCCGCTGCTCGGCGGTAAAGAAAATATCGCCAGTGCCGCCCACTGCGCCACGCGCCTGCGTCTGGTGCTGGTGGATGACAGCAAGGTAGACAAAGTGGCGATCGGCAAGCTGGACGGGGTGAAAGGCTGCTTTAGCAACGCCGGGCAGATCCAGGTGATTTTCGGTACCGGGCTGGTCAACAAGGTGCACGCGGAATTTATCAAAGCGGCCGGCGTCAGCGAATCCAGTAAATCGGAAGCCGCCGACATAGCCGCTAAAAAACTTAATCCGCTGCAACGCATCGCCCGCCTGCTGTCGAATATCTTCGTGCCGATCATTCCGGCCATCGTCGCCTCCGGCCTGCTGATGGGCCTGCTCGGCATGGTGAAAACCTACGGCTGGGCCGATGCCAACAGCGCCCTGTTCGTGATGCTGGACATGTTCAGTTCGGCGGCGTTCATCATTTTACCGATCCTGATCGGTTTCACCGCGGCGCGCGAGTTCGGCGGTAACCCCTATCTGGGTGCCACGCTCGGCGGCATTCTGACGCATCCGGCGCTGACCAACGCCTGGGGCGTGGCCGGTGGTTTCCATACCATGGATTTCTTCGGGCTGGAGATCGCCATGATCGGCTATCAGGGCACGGTATTCCCGGTGCTGCTGACGGTGTGGTTTATGAGCGTACTGGAAAAACAGCTGCGTAAGGTGATCCCCAACGCGCTGGATTTGATCCTAACGCCGTTCCTGACGGTGGTGATCTCCGGCTTCGTCGCCATGCTGTTTATCGGGCCCGCCGGGCGTGCGCTGGGTGACGGCATCTCCTTTGTCCTCAGCACGTTGATTACCCACGCCGGTTGGTTTGCCGGCTTGCTGTTCGGCGGTCTCTATTCCGCTATCGTGATCACCGGTATTCACCACAGCTTCCACGCCGTCGAAGCCGGACTGCTCGGTAACCCGAATATCGGCGTTAACTTCCTGCTGCCGATCTGGTCAATGGCCAACATCGCCCAGGGTGGCGCCTGTCTGGCGGTGTATTTCAAAACCCGTGACGCAAAAATCAAAGCCATTGCGGTACCTTCGGCCTTTTCCGCCATGCTTGGCATTACCGAAGCGGCGCTTTTCGGCATCAACCTGCGCTTTGTGAAACCGTTTTTGGCGGCTCTGGCGGGCGGTGCGCTCGGTGGAGCCTGGGTGGTGGCCAATCATGTCGGCATGAACGCCGTCGGGCTCACGGCCATTCCGGGAATGGCAATCGTGCAGGCCAGTTCGCTGGTGAGTTATATCATTGGTCTGGTGATCGCCTTTGGCAGCGCCTTTACCCTCTCGTTGTTGCTGAAATACAAAACGGACAGTGAATGATGGAAGAACTAAACCTGATGAAACAGGCCGTTCAGGCGATGATGAGCGGCATGCCCAAGGCGCTGCGCGATCCGCACCGACCGGCGTGGCACCTGGCCCCCAGCGTCGGGCTGCTCAACGATCCCAACGGCTTTATTCAGCATAACGGGGTTTACCACCTGTTCTATCAGTGGAACCCGCTGGGCTGCGATCACCGCAACAAATGCTGGGGTCACTGGCAGTCGACGGATCTGGTCCACTGGCAGCACCAACCGGTGGCGCTGGTGCCGGGAGCCTGCTACGACAGCCATGGCTGTTATTCCGGCTCGGCGGTAGTGGCAGACGGCAAAATCATGCTGGCCTACACCGGCAACGTAAAATATCCCGACGGCTCGCGCACCGCCTATCAATGCCTGGCGCAGGAAAATGCTCACGGCGGTTATGACAAGCTCGGGCCTGTATTGCCGCTGCCGCCGGGTTATAGCGGCCACGTGCGCGATCCGAAGGTCTGGCGCCATCAGGACAACTGGTACATGGTGCTCGGTGCCCGTGACCTGCAGGATCGCGGTAAGGTTTTACTGCTGCGCTCCGCCGAGCTGCGCAACTGGCAGTTGCTGGGTGAAATCGCCGGCTCACAGCTGAACGGCATCGGTGACTTCGGCTATATGTGGGAATGCCCGGATCTGTTTACGCTGGACGGTGCCGAGGTGCTTATCTGCTGTCCGCAAGGCCTGGCGGCGGAGGCCGAACGCTATCTCAATGTTTACCAGGCGGGGTATTTCACCGGCAGGCTGGACTATCGACAGGCCACTTTCGACCATCAGGATTTCCACGAACTGGATGCCGGGTTTGAATTCTACGCGCCGCAGACCACCCTGACCGAAGACGGTCGCCGGCTACTGGTTGGCTGGATGGGCGTGCCGGAGCAAGACGAGGATTGCCACCCGACCCTGCAGTATGGCTGGATCCATATTCTGACCTGCCCACGGGAGCTGTCGTTGCATAACGGCAGACTCTGCCAACGTCCGGCACGTGAACTGCAACAGCTGAGGGGCGAATACCGCCAATGGCAGGGCACCGCCGACGACGCGCCCTGCTGGCCTGTCGACAGCGCGGAACTGCTGCTGGCGCCAAACGGCGCGTTCAACGCCGACTTTGGCGGGGCGATGGCCCTGAATTGGGATGGCACCGTGCTGCGGCTGACGCGCAACAACCTGCGCAGCGGGCAGCCGGAACACCGTTACTGGCGCGGTGAGCTGACTCAGCTGCAGATACTGTTCGACCGTTCGAGCGTGGAGATTTTTATCAATCACGGCGAAGCGACCATGAGTTCGCGCTACTTCCCCGGCCCACAACCCTTGCTGTACCTGAGCGGTAAAGCGCAGCTGGCGCTCGAGCACTGGTCGCTGACGCCATGCATGCTAGAATGACGCATCCTTCGATGAATTCAGATGCCGTCAGTGAAAAAAAATAAACGCATAACCATCAGTGATATTGCCGCACTGGCCGGCGTGTCGAAATCGACCGCCAGCCTGGTGCTTAATGGCCGCAGCAAGGAGTATCGGGTGTCCGACGATACCCGCGATCGCATCCTGGCGCTGGCCGGCGAGCACCATTACCAGCCCAGCTTCCATGCCCGTTCGCTGCGTTCCTCCCGTAGCCATACCCTGGGGCTGGTGGTGCCGGAAATGACCAACTACGGTTTTGCGGTGATTTCACGCGAGCTGGAAACCCTGTGCCGCGAGGCCGGTTTGCAGTTGCTGATCGCCTGTACCGACGAAAACCCGGCGCAGGAAATGATGGCGGTGAACAGCCTGGTGCAGCGTCAGGTCGACGGCCTGATTGTCGCCTCCAGCCAGCTCAACGATGCGGAATACCAAAAGATTAACGCCAGCTTGCCGGTAGTGCAGATGGACCGCTTGATTACCGGCTCCGAACTGCCGCTGGTGATCACCGACTCGCTGACCTCGACCGCTACGCTGGTGGAGAACGTCGCGCGCCAGCATCCTGACGAGTTCTATTTCCTTGGCGGGCAACCGCGCATCTCGCCAACCCGCGATCGATTGGCCGGTTTTCAGCTCGGCCTTGAGCGCGCCGGCGTGGTGTGTAAACCGGAATGGATCATCAACGGCAATTATCACCCCAGCTCCGGCTACGAGATGTTCGCCCAGCTGTGCGCACAGTTGGGCCGTCCGCCAAAAGCGTTATTTACCGCCGCCTGTGGTCTGCTGGAAGGGGTGTTGCGCTACCTGAATCAGCACCAGTTGATGGAGAGCGACCTGCATTTGTGCAGTTTCGACGATCACTACCTGTTCGATGGCCTGACGCTGAAAATCGACACCGTGGCCCAAGACTGTCGTGCCCTGGCGCAACACAGCTTCGACATGGTCAGCGCGCTGATTGACGAGCGGCCCCTGGAACAGAACGCGCTTTACCTGCCGGGCAATATCCACTGGCGCCACGCCGGTTCCAAGGCGCTGCTCGGCCAGCCCTGACTTGAGGTTTTTCTTTTTCCGCTTAAGGAGCTCAGCATGAGCCGTGAGATTAACAAAGATACCCAGCTGTGCATGTCGCTGGCCGGTCGCCCAGGCAACTTCGGTACTCGCTTTCATAACTATCTGTATCAGGAACTGGATCTGAACTTTATCTACAAGGCGTTCACTACCCAGGATATCCAGGCGGCAGTGGGCGGCGTACGGGCTTTGGGCATCCGTGGTTGCGCGGTTTCCATGCCGTTCAAAGAGAGCTGCATCCCTTTCCTCGATGAGCTGGACGCTTCCGCAACGGCGATTGAATCGGTCAATACCATCGTCAATGACGCCGGTTTTTTGCGGGCCTATAACACGGATTATATCGCCATCGCCAAATTGCTGGCCCAGTACCAAATCCCGACAGAAACCGCCTTTGCCCTGCGCGGCAGCGGTGGTATGGCAAAAGCGGTGACCGCGGCACTGCGTGACGCCGGTTTTAAAAATGGCCATATCATCGCCCGTAACCCGCAGGCCGGACAGGCTCTGGCCAGTGCATACGGTTATCAGTGGCAGGCGCAAGTCGATGAGCTAAAAGTGGATATGGTGATCAACGTAACGCCAATCGGCATGGCCGGCGGTGCAGAAGCGGAGCAATTGGCTTTCGCGCCCGCGACTGTCGATGCGGCGAAAATCGTCTTCGACGTGGTGGCACTGCCTGCGGAAACCCCGCTGGTCCGTTACGGACGTGAGCACGGCAAACAGGTGATTACCGGGGCAGAAGTGATTGCGTTGCAGGCGCTGGAACAGTTTGTCCTCTACACCGGCGTACGTCCTACCGATGAGCAAATCGCCCGTGCTGCAGCGCACGCTCGCGGTTAAAAACGCTAAACAACGCCAGGGCCGCGGTTCGTTTGAGTGGCCTTGATGGCCTAGCGATGAGCCAGCAGACGCAAAATATTTCTCGCACCGTGAAGTACTCGCTCGATCCTGACATTACGTTGTATCGTTGTGAAAACGATTAGGTATTTGCCGTAGGCGCTGATCCTGACGTCCCGACCAAGCTCAGGTCGCTTTTGGTAGGTTTCCGGCGACTCGCCGATTCGCTGGCATTGGTTATACAGTTCAGAAATAAAACTCAGCGCCCGGGCCGGGTTATCCTGTGCAATATGATCGCCAATACTTTCAATGTCATATATCGCTGCCGGCGATATTGTTAGCCTCATCAGTCACTTCCGTTATCCACCATCCGTTGGTATTTAGCCCGCAAGCGCGCAAACGCCTCATCCGCCGGGACTCCCTCACCACTTTCAACTCCCTGTACAATGGCCACTTGCAACTCTTCAATTTTCATCGCGCGCTCATGTTCTTCAAGCAGACGCAGCCCTGCCCGTATCACTTCGCTGACGTTGCCGTAACGTCCGCTGTCAATTTGCTCATGAACGAACTTTTCAAAATGAGGGCTTAAAGCAATGCTAGTTGGCATGGCCGACTCCGGAAAGTAGTGTTAATTACTATCTATTAGTATTTTCATTTGTCGGCAATGCGTCAAGCCCCTGTACGAAATTCAGTCAATAAAAAAGGGCGCCTGAGCGCCCTTCTAATCCTGGGTGATGCCAGCCCGCTACTTGGCGGTGCCTTCCATCCCCACCAGCCCCACTTTCAGGTAGCCGGCTTTACGCAGCGTATCCATTACGCTCATCAGCGTTTCGTAGTCCACACTCTTATCCGCCTGGAAGAAGATGGTGGTCTCTTTGTTCGCCTGCGTCCGTTGATCCAGCACCGACGTCAGTTGATCTGCACTGACCGCCTGCTCACCAACGTAGAGCTGTTTGTCCGCTTTCACCGACAGGAACACCGGCTTTTCCGGACGCGGCTGAGGTTTGGCGGAGGACGCCGGGAGATCGACACGGATATCTACCGTTGCCAGCGGCGCGGCCACCATAAAGATGATCAACAGCACCAGCATGACGTCGATAAACGGCGTCACGTTGATTTCATGCAGTTCGCCGCTGTCGTCCAGATCTTCATTTAAGCGCATCGCCATAACTCACCCCACCCGCAGTTGGTGTGAATGCTGTGAGCGTTTGGCTTCCGCCGTGGCGGCCAGATCCAAATCACGGCCCAGCAGCAGCAGAACCTGCGCCGCTACGTCGCCAACCTGGGCGCGGTGACCACTGATCACACGGGCAAAGATGTTATAAATCACCACCGCCGGAATAGCGGCGACCAGGCCCAGTGCGGTAGCCAGCAGCGCTTCTGCGATGCCGGGCGCAACCACGGCCAGGTTGGTGGTTTGTGAGTGGGCGATGCCGATAAAGCTGTTCATGATGCCCCAAACGGTACCGAACAGACCGACAAACGGCGAAATGGCACCGATGGTCGCCAGGAAGCCATTGCCGCGTCCCATGTTACGGCTGTAGCCCGCTACGCGACGCTCCAGACGGAAACCGGTACGTTCCTTGATGCCGTTGTTGTCGTTGGACGCCGCCGACAGCTCCAGTTCGTTTTGCGCATCGTTCAGCAACACGGAGCTGATGCTCTCGTCCGAGAAGCTCTGCGCCAGTTCGGACGCTTCGTCCAGCGAGCGTACGTTGGCCAACGCCAGCTGTTCGCGGCGCAGACGGCGCTTGGCGCGGAACAGTTCGCTGCCCTTGGAGAACAGGATGGTCCAGGTGACGATAGACGCCAGCACCAGGCCGATCATCACGATTTTCACCACGATGTCCGCATGCTGGTACATACCCCAGACGGACAGGTCCATACCGCGGGTTTCCGGCGGCTGGATGGTCGGTTGCGGGTTGACCGGAGTGAGGGTTTCAGGCGCTGCCGCGGCAGGCGCGCTGGCAGCCGGAGCCACGCTTTCGGTAACGGCCGGATTAGTCGCCGGTGCCGCATGAGCACTGCCGGCCAGACCTGCCACCAATACCATTGAAGCTAACAGACCACGGCCGAACGCCTGGCCCCATTGCGCCCGGCCCTGACCGAACGATCCTTGATTTAAATTCTTGCCAGCCGTTTTCACGCTGTGCCTCCACCCGTTACCGATCAAAATTGAGGAATAATTCAGCGTGCGATCATATCAAACCAATCAGGGATTGATAGTAGTTCTCATTATTATTTACCAAATAATCGGGAAAATTACTCCTGCGGCGCACTTATGGCTCCCTGGCGAACCCATTCGCCGCCTGTTCGGGCCTATATGCACCCTTTATAGGGCTATTTCGTCACTTTTACCGTACAGGGATGCAACATAGATAGGGGATTTGTCGCATTTTACTGTTACATCCCGGACTCACCGATAAACTCGCTTGGTTATCGTCGTCAGGCAGAAGGATGGCATGCGAGAGCACGATTGAGCAGAAGATTATAGCCGTTTCTACATTTGGATGTTAAAACGTCTGGATGGCTATAAAGCGTCATGCTAACGTAAGGGCTATTGCAAATGGCCCGTGAAGATCAAGCAAAGGTGAGCCCGCTCCTATGACGTCTAAAAACATCGAAACTACCCTGATTGGCGCCGGGCGCAGCAAGCGCTATACCCAGGGCTCCGTCAACCCCGTCACCCAACGCGCTTCTTCATTGGTATTTGACTCCGTGGCGGCCAAAAAAGAGGCTACCGCCAAACGTGCTCATGGCGAGCTGTTTTACGGCCGACGCGGCACCCTGACCCACTTCGCGTTGCAGGATGCGATGGTCGAGCTGGAGGGCGGCGCAGGCTGCGTGCTCTATCCTTGCGGCGCGGCGGCGGTCTCCAACACCATTCTGTCCTTTGTCGGCGCGGGCGACCATCTGCTGATGACCGGCTCCGTCTATGAGCCGACGCAGGACTTTTGCACCCATATTCTGAGCCGCATGAATGTGGAAACCACCTATTTCGACCCGCTGATCGGCGCCGATATCGCCGGACTGATTCAACCCAATACCCGTGTGGTGTTCCTTGAATCACCCGGCTCGATCACTATGGAGATCCAGGATATCCCGGCGATGGTGCAGGCGATTCGCGCCGTGGCACCTGAAGTGGTAATCATGATCGATAACACCTGGGCGGCCGGCATTTTGTTCAAGGCGCTGGATTTTGATATCGACATTTCGATTCAGGCTGGTACCAAATATATTATCGGCCATTCCGATTACATGCTCGGCACCGCCGTGGCTAACGAGCGCTGTTGGGACCAACTGCGTGAATATTCTTATTTGATGGGCCAGATGGTAGACGCCGATACCGCTTATATGGCCAGCCGCGGTTTGCGCACCCTGGGCGTACGCCTGAAGCAGCACCAGCAGAGCAGCATCGAAGTCGCGCATTGGCTGGCCCAGAGACCAGAGGTGGCAGTGGTCAATCACCCGGCGCTGCCCGGTTGCAAGGGCCACGAGTTTTACCTGCGCGATTTTAACGGCTGCAACGGCCTGTTTTCTTTCGTGCTGAAACAGCGCCTGAGCGACGTGCAGTTAGCCGAGTTTCTGGATAACTTCAGCCACTTCAGCATGGCCTATTCATGGGGCGGCTTTGAATCCTTGATCCTGGCTAACCAACCGGAAGAACTGGAAGCCATTCGCCCAGCGGGTGGCATAGACTTCTCCGGCACTCTGGTACGCCTGCATATCGGCCTGGAAAATGTGCAGGATCTGATCGCCGATCTCGCCGCCGGGTTCGACCGAATTGCCAATACGCGCTAACAGAACGCCTGCTTGCATCGGCAACTTTATTCGCCTTGTTTAATGTGTGCTTAAGCTATTAGCGTTACACTAGGCGGGTAACTGTCAGATACGGCCAACACTGTGCCCTGGATACCCTGAAGCCAGGCGCAACCGGTATGCAACAGGATAAATAATGGATGTATTACGAGAGATTGTTCATGCGCTTTGGCAGCAGGACTTCATTGCCCTTGCCGATCCCAGCGTAATTTGGGTGGTTTATGCGGTGCTTTTCACCACTCTATTTTTAGAAAACGGACTACTGCCAGCTTCCTTCTTACCCGGCGACAGCCTGCTGCTGTTATCCGGCGCGCTGATCGCCAAAGGCGTGATGGCCTTTGTGCCGACGCTGATCATTTTGACCGTCGCCGCCAGCCTGGGCTGCTGGCTGAGCTACCTGCAGGGCCGTTGGTTGGGCCATACCAATCTGGTCAAAGGCTGGTTGCTGCAACTGCCCGCTCAGTATCACCAACGTGCACACAACCTGTTTAACCGCCATGGCCTGACGGCGCTGGTCATCGGCCGTTTTCTGGGTTTTGTTCGTACCCTGCTGCCCACCATGGCCGGGATTTCTGGCCTGAACAGCACCCGTTTTCAGTTCTTTAACTGGCTAAGCGCGGTGATTTGGGTAGGTGCAGTGGTCGGCCTCGGCTACGCCTTCAGCCAGATCCCTTTGGTTAAACGCTATGAGAGCCAGGTGATGACCGGGCTGATGATCCTGCCGTTGGTGCTGCTGCTGGTTGGCCTGGTGGGCGGCATGCTGGTTATCTGGCGTAAAAAACGCGCCGCCTCTTCCTGATACCCAGACGGGCGGCCATCGTCGCCCTTAAAGCGCTTTTTCAACCAACGCCAGTCTGGGAGGCAGCTTGCTCACCAGCGTATCCACCGCCAATCGAACTTTCAAAGGCAAATGTGGCGTTTGCGGCCAAACCGCGTGAACGTCGAATGACATGCCGGGCCGATTGCGCATCAGCCTGACCAATTCCCCTTTCAACAACGCTTCGCGCACCAGCCAGCAAGGTAACCAGGCGATGCCAAACCCCGCTACCGTGGCATCCGCAATAGCCTGCAGGTCATCCATCTGTAACCCTTTCTTCGGTATCACCTCCTGCTCTTTTCCGCAGGCATCCAGAAGCGTCCAGTTGCGAACCACGCCGGCGCGCATGTAGGTCACCGCATCATGTTGTGCCAACTGTTCGAGGGTTTTGGGTTCGCCGCTGCGCAACAGATATTCCGGAGCCGCGCACAATGTCATACGGTGGTCGCCAACGCGCCGTGCCACCAACCCACTGCTACTGACCAGCGTACCGTTGCGGATCGCCAGGTCAAAACCGTCCTCAATCAAATCCACCACGCGGTCGTTGAATGACAGCTCCAGCTCCAGCCCAGGATGCTCACGCGCCATACTGGTCAACAGCGGCGCAATGCACATGCGGCCAAACAGCACCGGCATCGACACCCTCAGCCTGCCGTTGACCTGCTGCTTCCCCGACTCCAGCAGCATTTCTGCGGTACGTATCTCTTCCAGTGCCCGCAGACAACGTTCGTAAAACAGCGCACCGTCGTCGGTCAGGCTCAGGCTGCGGGTCGTGCGATGAAACAAGCGAACGGCCAACCGTTGCTCCAGGCGGGCGATGGTTTTCCCCACCGCCGAACGCGAAAGGTGTAGCCGGCTGGCCGCCAGCGCAAAACTGCCTGCCTCCACCGCGGTGACAAATACCGAAATGCCGTTCAATCGATCGCTCATGATTTGTAGCCCTGAAAGAAACAATCAAAGGAAATCTTATCGCCACTGGCGAACTTCTATCAACGATATTATCAGCAGGTCTATTTATCGCTGACTTTGGAGTCAATCATGGCCGAAACAATGCAACGCTGGACAATGGACGCCCTGGGGCGCCAACACCTGCAACTGAACGAAAGCGTCATACCGCAACCGGGACCGCACCAGATCAGAGTGAAAGTGAATGCGGTATCGCTCAATTACCGCGACAAACTGGTCATTGAAACCGGCATGGGACTAGAACTGCCGCAGCCCTTCACGCCAGCCTCCGACATGGCCGGTGAAGTCGACGCCATTGGGCCCGACGTCACCCGTTTTCAGCCCGGCGAACGGGTGATTTCCACCTTTAGCCCCGGCTGGATCGATGGCCGGCAAAAACCCTATGGTAATGCGCGCATCCCACCCTACCGCACTCTGGGCGGCTTTTATCAGGGCATGCTGGCGGAATACGTGGTGCTGCACGAAGACTGGTTGGCGGCTGCGCCCACCTCGCTGGACGATGCGCAGGCCAGTACCCTGCCCTGTGCCGGACTGACCGCCTGGTTCGCGCTGGTGGAACAGGGCCAGCTGCACGCCGGAGAGTCGGTGCTGGTACAGGGCACGGGTGGCGTGGCGCTGTTCGGGCTGCAAATCGCCAAAATGCTGGGTGCCGAGGTCTATGTTACCTCCGGCAGCGACGAAAAACTGGCGCGAGCCAAAGCCTTGGGTGCCGATCATGGCATTAACCGTCTGACTGCGGACTGGGTAGAAAAGGTGTACCAGTTGACCCAGGATCGCGGCATCGACCACGTGATTGACACCGTGGGTGGCCCTAATCTCGGTAATTCGGTACGCGCCGTTGCGGTGCACGGGCGTATCTCGGTGATCGGGGCGCTGGAGGGCTTTGAAGTTTCGGCTCCCGCAGGGCCGCTGCTGATGAAATCGCCGGTCATTCAGGGTATTGGTGTCGGCCACCGCCGCGCACTGGAAGATCTGGTGCGTGCGGTGGACGTTAATGCCCTACAGCCGGTGATCGACCAGCGCTACCGCTTTGATCAATTGCCGCAGGCGCTCGATCACCTCGATCGCGGAGCATTCGGTAAAATTGTGCTGACGCGCTGAATCACTGCCCGGCGGCGAGATTAACCTTCCATCATTAAAGGAGGGTTTTCGCGCAGTCGGGCAACTTCGTCACTCGGCGTCACGCCAAAGAAACGTTTGAACTCGCGGCTGAACTGCGAAGCGCTTTCGTAGCCGACACGGATCGCCGCGGTACTGGCTTTCAAACCGTCGTGTACCATCAGCAAACGCGCCTTGTGCAAGCGATAGGATTTCACATATTGCAGCGGCGAGGTGTTGGTCACCGCCTTGAAGTTATGGTGAAACGCCGAGATGCTCATATTCACCTCCCCCGCCAACTGCTCAACGTTGAGGTTGTCCGCATATTGGTTCTCAATACGCCGCAGCGCCTTGGCGATTTGGCTGAAGTGGGTATGGCGATTAACCAATTCCTGCAATGAGGCGCCACAGGCTCCGCGCAGTACGTGGTAGAGAATTTCACGTACAATCTGCGGCCCCAGTACGCGTGCATCCAGCGGTTTGGCCATCACATCCAGCAGGCGTTCGGTAGCGCACAACAGTTCTTCCGACAGCTCGGCCAGGTTCACCCCGCTGCTTTCTCTGCGCGGCTTCACCAGGTAGTCGTCATCGCCGATGTCGATCAACAGGTCCTGCAGCATTTGGCTGTCGATATTCACCGACAGCCCCACCAGCGGCAATTCCGGGCTGGCGAAGGTTTCGCACTCAAACGGCAACGGCACCGTCATCAACAGATAATTGCGCGGGTCATACTGGAAAACCCGATTACCGCAGTAGCCGACCTTGTGCCCCTGGAAAATGATCACCACACCCGGCTCATACATCACCGGCTGGCGCGGGCAATGACGATCGACATAAAGAATTTTCACCAGCGGCACCGGCGAGGGCGTGTAACCGTTGCTCTCGGCAAAGCAGGCCGCCTGGCGCGCCATGCGGCCGCGCAGTTCATCGATTTCGCTCACGGAAACACCCTCTTACATTAAGAATAATTCGGCATAAATAATAGTTTAAAACTCTATTTTTCTACAACGCTTTGTAGGAATAGGCAAGACTCGGGCAGGAATGTGCATTGTGCTGCTGAGCCAAGTTACTGACAATACACCTCAGATATTTTGCGCCAGCGGCGCTTGCCACATGCAGAAGAGAAATTACCCATGCAAAACTTTATTCTTCATACCCCAACCAAAATCCTGTTCGGCCAAGACCAAATCGCCGGCCTGGCACAGCAGATCCCTGCCGACGCACGCATTCTGATCACCTACGGTGGCGGCAGCGTGAAGAAAAATGGCGTGCTGGATCAGGTTTATGCCGCACTGGCGGGCCGCAACGTGCAGGAGTTTTCCGGCATTGAGCCTAACCCAACCTACGAAACGCTGATGAAAGCGGTCGAAGTGGTGCGCGCAGAGAATATCGATTTCCTGCTGGCGGTCGGCGGCGGCTCCGTGGTTGATGGCACCAAGTTTATTGCCGCAGCGGCCCACTATCAGGCGGATGCCGATCCATGGCACATCCTGAAAACCGTGGGCAGTGAAATCAAAGGCGCGGTGCCAATGGGCTGCGTACTGACACTGCCGGCCACCGGCTCTGAGTCCAACAGCGGCGCAGTGATCACCCGCAAAAGCAGCGGCGACAAACAGCATTTCTTCTCGCCACACGTGCAACCGCTGTTCGCGGTGCTGGATCCGGTAGTAACCTACTCTCTGCCGCCGCGCCAAATCGCCAATGGCGTAGTCGATGCCTTTGTCCACACCATTGAGCAGTATTTGACCTATCCGGTCGACGCCAAGGTGCAAGATCGCTTTGCCGAAGGCCTGCTGCTGACGCTGCTGGAAGATGGCCCGCGCGCGCTGTCCGAGCCGGAAAACTATGCGGTGCGCGCCAACGTGATGTGGAGCGCAACCATGGCCTTGAACGGTCTGATCGGCGCCGGTGTGCCGCAGGATTGGGCAACCCATATGCTGGGCCACGAATTGACCGCCATGCACGGTTTGGATCATGCCCAGACGCTGGCGATTGTTCTGCCTGCGCTGCTGATCGAGAAAAAAGCGCAGAAACGCGAAAAACTGCTGCAGTACGCCGACCGCGTTTGGGGCCTGCGCGATGGCAGTGAAGACAGCCGTATCGACGGTGCCATCGCCGCCACTCGTGCCTTCTTCGAACAAATGGGCGTACCGACCCGCATGGCGGATTACCAGCTCGACGGCAGCTCTATCCCGGCGTTGCTTGATAAACTGCATCAGCACGGCATGACAGCACTTGGCGAGCATCAAGACATCACCCTCGAAGTCAGCCAACGCATTTATAACGCGGCGCGTTAATCGCAAACCGCCTATTTCCTGCTAGGCTTTAGTTTCAACTTCTCTCCTGCGCCCGACGCTTCATCGGGCGCAGTTCAATGCGCTATTCGCGCTGCCGATCCTCATCTGATTAACCCATGGGAGAAAACATGACCTGTAGCCGCCCTATCCCGACAGCGCTGGAATTTGGTTAGCAAACTCAGCACTCCCCCAATTTGCCAACTAGAATTTATTAATAGCCGTTTCCGGTGCATGCAGCACCGGGCAATCCGTTGACAAGGAGATACGCATGACAACGCAACAACCCATCATCAAACTCCACGATGGTAATCTGATGCCGCA
The DNA here is from genome assembly GCF_024809915.1 of Serratia sp. BIGb0234. NCBI lineage: Bacteria > Pseudomonadati > Pseudomonadota > Gammaproteobacteria > Enterobacterales > Yersiniaceae > Serratia > Serratia sp. BIGb0234. The sequence goes on along the minus strand of NZ_JANUEI010000003.1, from coordinate 360,013 downwards.
GTTGGGTCTCGGCGTTTGGCAGGCGAGTATTTCAGAAACCACCCAGGCGGTGCTTAAAGCACTGGAGGTGGGCTATCGCTCGATCGATACCGCTGCAATCTACAAGAATGAGGAAGGGGTTGGCGCAGCACTGCAATCCACCTCAATACCACGCGATGAGCTGTTTATCACCACCAAACTGTGGAACGACGATCAGGGCGACCCGCAAGGCGCGCTGGAAACCAGCCTGGAAAAACTCAAGTTGGATTACGTCGATCTGTATCTGATCCACTGGCCAAGGCCGCAGCAGGACCAATATGTCGACGCCTGGCGAGGGCTGATCAAACTGCGCGAGCAGGGGTTGGTCAAAAGCATCGGGGTATGCAATTTCCACACCCCGCACCTGCAGCGCCTGCTGGACGAAACCAATGTCGCACCGGTGATTAACCAAATCGAGCTGCACCCGTTGCTGCAACAGCGTCAGCTACGCGCCTGGAACGCAACCCACCATATTGCGACCGAATCCTGGAGCCCACTGGCACAGGGTGGCGAAGGGGTATTCGACCAACCGGTGATCAAAAACCTGGCGGAAAAATACGAGAAAACCCCGGCGCAAATCGTGGTGCGTTGGCACCTGGACAGCGGGCTGATCGTGATCCCGAAATCGGTCACGCCAGCGCGCATTCGTGAAAACTTCGAAGTCTTCGACTTCAAACTGGATAAAGACGAACTGGCCGAAATTGCCAAACTGGATATCGGCAACCGCCTGGGGCCGGATCCGGACTCACTGTAATCTCCCTGCGCCCGGCTTCGGTCGGGCGCAGCATCATCCAAAATACGCTTATCGGCGATAGGCCTCCGCCAGATTTACCGACGCTCTCCGCTCCGCCTCCCTAAGCCAGGCAACCGCTTCTGCTCCGGTGATCTCTGCGCGCCCGAGCGCCGCCTGCTGAATACGCGCCAGCGTCTGAGCGGCACGTTGCCGGATGGCGGCCATATCCTGTCCCACCAGTTCGCCATGCCGCTTGCGGGTCTGGCCGTTGATGATCACCGTATCTACATCGGCGGCATGGGACTGCAACACACTACTCGCCCTTGGGAAAGAAGAAGGCACCATCGCCCGCTGATGTTTAAGCATAATCACATCGGCCTGTTTTCCCGGCGTCAGCGAACCAATACTTGTCTCCATTCCCAGCGCAGCCGCGCTGCCGTGGGTCGCCCAACGCAACGCATCCCCCACCGAGAGAGAAAGTTCAGAAACCACTTCCCCACGGATATGGTGCTGATGGTTATCCAGGCAGCGCTGGGTTTGCAGCCCCAGCCGCATCTGCGAAAACAGATCCCCAGACCCCACGCAGACAATGTCAGTGCTGATCGCCGGGGCTATCCCGTGATCCAGACAGGCTCTGATGGGAGGAAAGCCCATGCCCATTTGCATTTCAGTTTCGGGGGCGATGCTGACTTTAGCGCCGGTTTTAGCCAACAGCCGCCATTCGGGATCGGTCAGACCGGAACAGTGAATATGCAGGTGACCGGGCTGCAGCAATTGATGATCGTCAAGCTCCTGTAACCCTTTCAATAACCGGCTATTCGGTAGTGCGCCGGTATGAGAAGCAATCAGGATATCCTGCTGCTGCGCCATGCGGATCTCCGCCGCAGTCTGCGTAAAGGGCACGGTGCCAAAATCGCTGAGCAAGGTCCCCATACGCAACAAACCCTGATCGTCGCTAAAATAACGCTCGCGCAATTCAGCGGCAAAATTGACGCGTTCTTGATGGCTGGAAAAACCGGCGGGCTGAAAATCATAAACCTGAAATCCATAGGAATACACGCCACGGATACCGGATTGTTGCAGTGATTCGATCGCTGCGACGGCATGATCCGGGCTATTCACACAGTCACAGCAGTCGAGGATGGTTGTGACCCCGCTGTCTATGGCCTCGAGCGCCCCCACCAGGGTGGCAGTGGACAAATCCTCGGCGGTCACCAAGGCCCCCAGCCCATAAAACGTATTCGCCAGAAATTCCGGCAACGACATATCGCCGGAGATCCCCCGAAACAACGACATCCAGGTGTGGCGATGACTGTCGATCATACCCGGCAACACGATCGCACCACGCGCATCGATCACTTCGGCATCCAGATGACTAAACGCCTTTGCGTTTTCCGCCAGCGCTGCGATCCGGCCATTTTCAATCAGCAGCGCCCCCTGGGGCAGTTCCCCATACTCTGCATCCATGGTGATAATATGACCGCCAGTGATGACCTTACGATCGGCCTGCATGCTCATGTTTTACCTCCTGATTACCCACTGGAAAACAGGCGTGCACAATGTCGGTGGTTTAATCACGGCAGACAGGCCGAACGACATAAATACGGCTACGCACATTCTTATGAATCTGCTCATCATTAGGAGCGCTGTTGCTACGGCGGGATGTTGCCTAGCCAATAAATGACCGGATTTCCATCACCACTTTGTCCGGCGATTCCAGGGTGGGGAAATGACTCGCCCCCGCAATTTTTACCGGATTGAACCCGCGGTGGCGTTGGGCGAACTCGCGCTGCAACTGGTCATACTCTGCGCTATGCGGTTGTGAATAGAGGTGCATTACCGGACGCTCAGGGGTGAGCTGTTCCAGGCGTTGCAGGGGAGAGCCAAATTGCCCATAGGCCAACTCGATTTCCCGACAAGAACGGATCCACATCTCCTGATCGAATCCGGCCATTTCCTGTTGGACATGGTTGATCACATCCTGGTTATCCGTATGGGCTACCCATTCCGCAAACAGGGCATCTCGCGCCTGTTGCCAGCTTTCCGGCCGCTGGCTCTGCTGTAAATTCTGCAGCAGATCGGTAAAAGCTCCGGTCATCAACCAGTCCACCACGATGGTTTTCGGTACCCGCAACGGGCCCAGTTGCTGGCTTAAAGCGATGTTGGCCCAGCCGCCATGGGATGTAGAGAGCGGAATCAAGCGCTCAACATCCAGCCGGTCAAGAAACAGAACCAGATCGGCCGTGAGATCATCCATACCAAAATCGCCGTCATAACTCCGTGCGGCATTGTGCCCGCGCCAATCAATATTAAGTACGCGATAGTGTTGCGCCAGCAGCGGTATTAGGTGTTTAAAAAGCCGGTGATCCTGGCACCAACCGGAAAGCAACAGCAGGGTGGTGTCCCCGCTGCCGCTGTCCTGGTAGTCGAATGAATTGCTGCCCAGCGTTATCGTTTTCATGCTCATGCTTGTTCCCTCATCATGCAGAAAGTGGGATGCAGGGGTGAATGGCGATCCGGCCAGATTTGGCCGTTTCCCACAAGAACTGTAGTAGATGCTTATGCTCTGCCAGCCGGCGAGGAAAATTGTGTGGCGGTTCAAGCGGGAAATCGCTCATCTCCCCCCTCCTGTTTGTGATGGTACGGTAAGGCAATAATTTGACTATATGGCGTTTTTATAGGCGGTGAGTAATGAATAGTCACAACACGGGTATGCCGAAATGGAATAGCAAAAGGGGATTTTGAGAAGGGTATGATTGACAGACAGATCAGAAAAAGAGGGTAAGTACCCGCCCAGGCTAAAGTGTTGCCTATCAGCCTGGGACATACTGAGACTTACCCCTTTAGCGAGCTACAACCGTTCGCCGTTGGTGGCGATCACCCGCTGGTACCAGCCAAAGCTCTGCTTCTTCTTACGTGCCAGATTGTTGTCGTGATCGACATACACAAAGCCGTACTGTTTCTGATAGCCGTTGAGCCAGGAGAGCAGATCGATAAACGACCACGGGTAATAACCACGAACATCCGCGCCCTGCTCGATCGCCGCGCCAATCGCCTGGATATGATCGCGTAAATAATCAATACGTGGTTGATCGCGCACCTCACCTTCGACGATCGGATCCTTGGCTCCCAGCCCGTTCTCGGTAATGTAGATTGGGATATTGCCGTAGCGTTTGACGATACGGCCAATGGCATCGGTCAACCCCTGCGGATAGACCTCCCAATCCCAATCGGTGTAGACGCCGTGCGGATTGCGAACCTGTTTAAACAACCCCTTGAAGCCCAGCTCGCGCCCGCTGCCCTTCTGCCCGCTGGTGTTGATGGTATAACCGTCCACGTCATCGTTGTGCGCGACCATTTCACGCTTGTAGTAATTCAGGCCGATAAAATCGACGATATTCTCTTTCAGCAATGCCTCATCGCCCGGCGCGAAATGCGGCACGCCAAAGGCCTGCTGCGCCATCGCCAGCAGCTCTGACGGGTATTCGCCCTTCAGCACCGGATCGTACAGCCAGTGGGTGAAGATCCCTTCGGCTATTTCGCAGGCGCGGCGATCCTGCGGTGAATCGCTGATCGGATCGTTCGGTTGCAGCACGTTGACGAAGCCGATCTGGCCGTTGATCTTCATTTCACGGAAGCTTTTTACCGCTCGGGCGTTGGCCAGGAACACATGGTGACACGCCTGAATGCCCTTTTTCGGATCGGTCAGTTTGGGTGGGTGCGCCCCGGTGAAATAGCCCATGCCGATAAACACAATGGTTTCATTGAACGTGGACCAGAGTTCGACCCGGTCGCCAAACCGCGAGTAACACAGACGCGCATATTCATCAAAAGCATCGATGATCTCTCGTGATTCCCAACCACCAAATGCGTCCTGCAACGCCTGCGGCAGATCCCAGTGGTACAGGGTGATCATCGGTTTGATATTGTGCTTGAGCAGTTCGTCGATCAGATCGCTGTAGAATTGGATCCCGGCCTCGTTCACTTCTCCCCGGCCTTGTGGCAGCAGCCGTGGCCAGGAGATCGAGAATCGGTAGGTCTGCATACCCAGCTCGGCCATCAGCGCCACATCTTCACGGAAGCGATGATAGTGATCGACCGCCACGTCGCCGTTAGTCCCCTGATAGGTGGTGCCTGGCAGGTGAGAGAACAGGTCCCAGTTGGACAGGCCTTTGCCGTCGGCATCATAGCCGCCCTCGACCTGATAAGACGCGGTCGCGGCACCCCAGAGAAAGTCTTTCGGAAATACGCTCATTGGTTTTTCACCCCGTTTTGCTCCAGTAATCGGTAAATTCTCACCTGTTCCTCCACCAGATCGCGCGCCAGCATGGCATTCATGATGTGGTCCTGCGCGTGCACCATAATCAGGTTGACCGGCAACTTGCCCTCCCCCTCGTCAAAACCGATCAGCTCGGTCTGGGTGGCGTGGGCGCGCTTCGCCGCCAGTTGCGATTCCGCCAGCAGAATATCCACCTGGTCCCATTGGTACTTACGCGCCGCATACAGCGCCTGCATGGCGCAGCTGCGCGCCTCTCCGGCGTTGATGATCAGCTCCATTACCGCCGTTTCCATGTCCATCATTCGGTGACTCCTTGTGTCTGTTCAATCTGCTCCGCTTCGCTCACTTCCTGATCCAGCAGCTGTTGCTCATAGACTTTGAAGAATGGGTAGTAGATCAACGCCGAAACCGCCGCCAGCAGCAGCACCAACAGCGCGGCGCGGAAATCCCAACCGGTAGCCCAGGCGGCACCAATCGGCGCCGGAGCGGTCCAGGGCACCACCGAGATCACCCGCCCGATCAGATCCAGCTTCACCGCCGCGTAGGCGATGATCGAATTGACGATCGGCGCGGTAATAAACGGAATAAAGAAGGTAGGGTTCATCACGATCGGCGTGCCGAAGATCACCGGTTCGTTGATGTTGAAACAACTCGGCACCAGGCTCAGCTTGCCGATCGAACGCAGGTGCGCCGAACGGCTGCGCAGATAAAGCAGTACCAGCCCAAAGGTGGCGCCGGATCCGCCGATGACGATAAAGAAGGTCCAGAAGGCCTCCATAAAGATGTGCGGCATCGGTTGGTTGGCGGCCAGCGCGTCTTGGTTAATCCCCAGGTTGGTGAGCCAGAAGGCCTGCAGCATGCCGGAAACGATCACCGCGCCGTGGATACCCGCAAACCACAGCAAATGGCCGATCAGCACCGCCAGCAAGATCGCCGGCAGCGAATCCGCAGCGGAGATCAAAGGCTGGAACAGCGCCATGATCGCCTGCGGCAACAGCAGGTTGAACTGGTGCTGCACCAGCAGGCTCAGCGGATACAGGGTGATCACCACCGCCAGGATCGGGATCAGCAGATCGAACGACTGCTTGATCTTGGCCGGCACCTGCTCCGGCAGTGAGATGCCGATATTGTGCGCCTTGAGGAAGCGGATCAGTTCGGTGGTGTATATCGCCACCAAAATGGCGGTGAAGATCCCCACGCCGCCCAGTGCGGCGGTCGGCAGCATTTTTTCGCTTTGCGGCGCGGCCACCAGCAAGAAAGACATCAATGCCAGCATCGCCGCCATAAAGGGATCGAGCTTATAACTCTGCGCCAGGTTGTAGGCAATGGCGGCGGTGATATAGATGGACATAATGCCCATCGTCATATTAAACGGGGTGAGAATAGCGACCTGATGTTTTTCCGCCGCCCCCAGCCACCATTGGGCAATGCCCCAACTGCTGTCGGCGGAAAAGGGCGGATAGGCAAACACCAGCAAGAATGAGCCGACGATCATAAAGGGCATCGCGGAAATGAAACCGTCGCGGATCGCCATAATATGTCGCTGAGTCGATAATCTCCCGGCAATCGGGCTGATGCGGTTTTCGATAAAATTGAATGCGGCCTGGCTGATACTCATGGTCCAACCCTCGGGAGGTGCTGAGTCAATGGTCACAGGATGGGAAAACCGGCGGAAACGGCCTGATGCCGGCGGCCCGGTGGGATCAGTGTTGTGCGATCATCTGTAAGGCTTCGGCGAGAATTTTATCGCCGCGCATCATGCCGTAATCCATGCTGTTTATTACCGCTATCGGCTTATTTTCCCTGTCGGCAATCTTTTTAAAATCGGCGAACTTATATTTCACCTGCGGCCCAAGCAGGCAACATTGGTAATTCGCCAACGTGGATTCAAATTCCTCCAGGCCGACGGCGATAATATCAACCTCAATCCCCTGCTGTTCGGCAGACTTTTTCATTTTATTCACCACCATGCTGGTCGACATTCCTGCGGCGCAGCATAAGAATATTTTTTTCATCCGTTCTCCTGGAGGCATAGGTACAAATGATTCAGTTGAAGAATGAGTATGGTTTCAAAAACGAGAAAACCGCAACCGGTTTCAGTAACCGGTTGCAGAGTTTGAATGGGTTCTGTGAAGGAGATCCGAATTTTAATTTTCGGGCTTAAAACGCGGAATAACTGAGCAACATCGTCTGGCTAAACCGCTGCCCTTTAGCCAGGCGGCGCAGCCCGCCCAGGTCAGCCATGTTATGCCCGTTGGCCGCGTGGGACATGGGTTCCAGACAGAAAAAGTCGAATTGATAACCCGGATCGAACGCCGGATCCGAGACGAACAGGAAATAAACCGGACAGGCCGGCTGAGTGTTCATTCGTAACCGAGCTCCCTGCTCCGGCCACTGGATCTCCGCCTCGCCGTTCCAGCCGCTAAAGCCGTTGTTCACCCAATGACGCGGCAATGGCCCCGGCTGGTTGAAATCCATTTCTTCGCTCAGCGCCGCCTGCTCGCCCGCCAGCCAGTCTTCGGCCTCCCGCCAATAGGCCGCGGCGGAAGCCTGTACCCGGGTATGCGCGGTTAACGGAAAGTACGGATGCCAACCCAGCCCATAGGGCATCGGCTTTTCACCGGTGTGCTCTACCGCCAGTTCGATGCTGAGTTGGTGCTGATGCAGGGTAAAGTATTGTTCTACCTGATAACGATAAGGGCCATTCTCATGCTGATAGCGCAAGTGAAGGACTTCGTCGCCTTGCTCAACACATTGCCATTCCTGCAGCCAGCCGTCACCATGCAGATAATGCCGATCCCAGTCGGTATTGGCGCTGAGCCGGTAGTCTTGCTGCTCGAAGCTGAAGCGGTTTTGATTGACCCGATTGCCGAAGGGGACCAGAGGAAAACATCCCGATTGCAGCGCCGGCGTAGCGTCACTCACTACCGCAGGCCGCAGCAGAGGGAGCTCTCCCTCCGGTGTATAAGCGGTGAATTTCAGCACGCTGCCGCCCAACGAGGAAACCACCAGCGAGACGCAGCCGTTATCCAAACTAAACAGTGCCATAGTGCCCCCTGGCGTTAATCGGCGAAGTTAATCACCACCTTGCCACACTGCCCGGAAGCCATCAGCGCATAAGCATCGGCAGCCTGTTCAAGGGCAAAGCGGTGGGTAATCGCGTGATGCGGATGCATTTTCCAGTCGTGCAGGTCGGTACAACATTTTTCCATATGGTGCAGGCTGGTGACCCAGGAGCCGATAATTCGTCGTTGGTGATGCATCAGGTCTGCACTGACCTCAAATTCCACCTTGCCGGTTTCACCGATGTAGACAACCCTTCCCCAGTCCGAGGAGGCCTGCAGCGCCAGCAGCCGTCCTTTAGCGTTACCGGAACAGTCGAGGGTGACGTTGGCGCCGCCCGCGGTCAATTCGCGAATGCGCTCTGTCACCCCCTCGCCGGTCAGAAAACCGTGATCCATCAGCCCCAACCGCTTCGCGGTCGCCAGACGTTCCGGTATGACATCTACGCCAATCACCGTTTTCGCCCCCCGCCCCTTCGCCAGCATCATCGCCATCATGCCGACCGGGCCCAACCCTACGACCAGCACGTGATCGCTGCCGGACACCTCGCCGCGCACAATGCCTTCATAGGCCGTGCCGACGCCGCAGGAAATAAAAGCGCCGTCTTCGTAGCTGAGCGAATCCGGCAGATGGATCAGATCCTTTTCCTCCGCCAACAGATAGTCGGCGTGGCCGCCATCCCGTTGCCAGCCATAGGCTGCCTTGCCAACGCCGGTACAGGAAATCGGATAGCCCCGGCGACAGTTGCTGCAAAAGCCGCAGCCGGAAATGTGGTACACCAGCACGCGGTCACTCTCGCGGAAGTGCCGGCAACCGGCCCCCAACGCGACAATCTGCCCACAAGGTTCGTGACCGTTAATAAATCCCCGGTACAAGGGCTGATCCGGTGCGGCAGCCGTGCCACGGTGCTGATGATAAATATAATGAATATCGCTGCCGCAAATACCGGACGACTTCATTTTAATTAATACCTGGCCAATACCCGGTTGCGGAATATCCACCTCGCGCAGCTCTGCCGTGGAATTTCCGGGTAAATAAGCCGCCAACATTTTTCCCATAATATTTTCCTTCCAGATTTAATGCGTTATTTTTAGTGGTATACGAGGCTATTGCTTATTGTTCTTCTGCATCACGATAATATTGGCCAGCACCGCCAGTACGATAATCACCCCTCTGACCACCTGTTGGAAAAAGGAGTTAATTCCCAGTAAGACCAGACCGTTGCCAATCAGGGTGATCACCAGCACGCCGAGCAGAGTGCCGAGCATCGAACCGCGCCCGCCGGACAAGGCTGTCCCCCCGACCACCACGGCGGCAATCACGTCAAACTCCAGGCCACTGGCCGCACCGGCATTGCCGGAACCCAGGCGCGCCGCCAGCAGAATACCGGTGACGGCCGCCAACAGACCGGCCAGGGTAAACAGCAGGACACGAATGCGTTTGACGTTAATGCCGCACAGCTGGGCGGCGCTGGCGTTGCCGCCAATGGCGTACACCGAGCGGCCAAAGGCGGTTTTCTTGCTGATACACTGAAAAACCACGAACAGGATCAGCATAATCACCGCCGAAACCGGCAGCCCCAGTACCTGCCCACCCAGCCAGTCCAGCACGTCATTTTCGTCTATCGGCACCGGCAAGGCGTTGGTCATAAACAATCCCATCCCGCGCAGGGCGCTCCAAAGCCCCAATGTGGCGACAAAGCTGGGCACGTTAAACCAGCCTCGCAACACCCCGGCGACCGAGCCTAACGCCGCCCCCAGACACAAGGCCAGGATCAACGCGAACGGCAGCGGGATCGCGTACTGCATCAAATAAGCCAGGATCACCGAGATAAACGCCACCATCGGGCCTACGCTAACGTCGATTTCCCCGGAAATAATAATCAGCGTCATGGCCCAGGCGGCAATGCCGATGGTGGCGGCATCGCGTAAGATATTCATTTGGTTATTCAGCGAAATAAACCCGGTGGCATAAATAGAAAATACCAGGTAAAGCACGACAATAATTGCCAGCAGGCCCAGTTCATTGGCGTGCTTCGATAATTTTCGGGTTCGGGTTATTTTTACTTCCGGTACCAATGTGGACATTGTATTACCTCCGGTGCCTTCGAATGCGGGCAGAATTATTGGATCATCAGCACTTCAGACATCAGCTGTTCAACATCCACGGGCGAGATAAACTCCTTCACTATCGTGCCTTGCTGCAACAACAAGATCCGGTCGCAGACCTGGGGTAATTCCTCCACTTCGCTCGATACGAAAATGATACTTTTACCCTCTGCCGCCAGCTCACGCGCAATACGGTAAATTTGATTTTTCGCTTCGACATCCACGCCGCGCGTCGGCTCATCCAGCAACAGGATCCGGCTTCTGGCGTAAACCCAACGGCCGATCACCACCTTCTGCTGGTTACCGCCGGAAAGCGTCATGATCGGCGTGCCGGTTTCTGCGGTTTTCACCCGCATCCGGCTGACGATCGCCGAGGTTGCCTGTTTGATCTTCTGCCAATTCAGCACGCCAAAGCGGCTGACGGAACGGCTGTCTGTCATCACGGTATTTTCATCCACGCCCAGCAACGGCATGATGCCCTCCGCCTTTCGGTTTTCCGGCGTGTAGGCCATACCGCGCTGGAGCATCTGGGCGTAATTCGGGCAGATCAGCGTTTCACCGTCGAGGATCAGCTCGCCTTCGACGAACGGCGTCAGGCCAACGATGGCTTTCAGCAATTCACTGCGGCCTGCGCCCAACAACCCGGCAATGCCCAGTACTTCGCCCCGCCGCAGCTCGAAACTGACCTGATGCAACTTGGGCGGCAGCGATAATTGTTTAACTTCAAAAACCTTGTCCCCGCCCTTCGGGGCCGTGACGGTTTGCGTATGGTGGTCCTGATGGCCCAGCATCAGGTCGACAATTTGCTGAGTTGAGGTGTTGTCCAGCGCCACGTCACCCGCCACGCGGCCGTCGCGCATAATGGTGCAGGACGACGCCAGCCGGCGGATCTCATTCATTCGGTGGCTGACATAAACCACTGCAATCCCGGCGGCGGAAAGGCGCATCACTGCCGCCGCGACCAGATCGGCCTCGGCGTTGGCCAACGAACTGGTTGGCTCGTCGAGGATCACCACTTTGGGATCCCCCTGACAGGCCCGGGCGATCTCCACCAGCTGCTGCTGCGCCGGGCTGAGATCGCGAACCCATTGTTGAGGATCGATGTCCACCCCGAGCAGCGCCAACGCGTGCCGGGCCTGCGCCAACATGCCTGGTGCGTCAATCACGCCGGCGCGCTGCGGCCAGGCCCCCAAACACAGGTTTTCCGCCACGCTCATGTCCTGAACCAGGCTTAGCTCCTGATAGACGGCCCGCACGCCAAGCTCACCGGCCCGGCGCGTCAACAGCGCATCTGGCCCCTCCAGCAGTCGATCGCCGATAAACACTTGCCCGGCGTCCGGCCGCTCACTGCCGGTCAACATGCGGATCAAGGTGGACTTGCCCGCGCCGTTTTTCCCCAGCAGAGCGCGCACCTCGCCACGCCGCAGCGTGAAATTCACATCTTGCAGCGCCACCACCCCCGGGTAACGCTTATGCCCCGATTGAATGCGGGCCACGACCGGTTGCTGCGCCAATTCGTTTAAGGCTCTGTCACTCATGCAAGCCACCGACATTAAGAGCCTATCCCAGTAGGCGTCATTGTTGCAGGCAGTTTGGACAAGGACAGCGCGGAAGAACCGGAGCGTACACAGAGTACGTGAGGATTCTGAGCACTGCCCAGGGCCAAACGGACAAATAAAATAGCCTAATGGAATAGGCTCTAAGGTAAGCCGTCTTTGTGAGTCGTCAGCCAATCAGTAGCGCTCTGCGACGAGGCGTAGAGATCGATCGGCACCTGCACCACCTTTTGGCCGACCGGCCGCTGGTTGATGGCGTTCATCGCCTGAGTAAAGACCAACGCCCCCATTTTCTTGCCCGAGATATCCACCACCGCCTGCAGTACCTGACGGTTCACCAGTTCCTGTGCGATTTCAGTGGTCATGTCCGAGCCGAATACCACCGTTTGGCCGACCTTGTTCTGGTTGCGCACGGCTTTAACCGCCCCGAGCGTAGCGCCGCCGGATTCGCCGAAAATGGCATCGACTTTCCCGGAGGAAATCAGCAGTTTCTCGCCGACCGATATCGCCTTGTCCAGCACGGTGCCTTCCTGATTAGCGACGATTTTCATGCCCGGTACTTTCGCTTTTAACGCCTCTTCAAATCCTTTACGCCGTTGCACGCAAACTTCGAAGGCTTCGCAATTAATAACGGCGATCGCAGGCTCGGTTATTTTCTTTTCAATGAAGTAATCGGCGGCGGTATTACCCAGTTTTTTGCCAAACTCGTAGGGATCGCCGACCAAATAGGCATAAACATATTTATCTACGCCTTTCTCATTAATGCAGGTGTTGTAACAAATCACCGGAATGCTGGCTTCGTTGGCACGCTTGATGGCCCGCACGCTGCCATTCACCGAAACGGCGGAAAGCACGATGGCATTCACGTCGCGCGCAATCATGGTATCGATAAACGAACTTTCTTTAGAAACATCCCCCTGCGCATTGGTTTCTATGATTTCAATTTTCCCTTTGTCCTTGGCGGCGCCGTCTTGCACGCCCCAGCGGACCCCGGCGTAATACCCCTGGGTATCGAGATAAATAGCGCCGATGGCGGTTTTGTCGTTTTTAGCCTGTGCGCCTGCACTGAAAATAATCAGGCCCCCGGTAATGGCTAACAGCACGTGTTTTATTTTTTTTAGCAACATCGTTATTCTCCAGTTAATGTTCATTAACCTCTTGCTGCCTATTTTTATTATCCCGCCTGAAGGCTTTACCGCTGTTCGCCCTCAGGCGGAGCACAGACTCATTACACTAAATGATCAAACTGATTACTTACCGCCACAGGATCACGCATTAAACTAAACAGGGTTAAGTAAACTTTTTCTCCCTGGCGCGATCCGTACCTGCTGCACTGAGCTGTTCTTCCAGTGCTTCCAGAGTAATGCCTTTGGTTTCCGGCACTCTGGCGTAAATGAACCCCGCACCGGCCAGGCAAATGACGCCATACAACAGGAAACTGCCCGCTGCGCCTAATGCGGCATTCAGCAACGGGAAGCTATAGGTCAGAACAAAACAGGCCACCCACAGCGCAAAGGTGCCGGCGGCCATGGCCGCTCCGCGAATGCGATTGGGGAAGATTTCAGACAGCAGTACCCAGGTAACGGGGGCAAGCGTGACGGCATAGATAGCGATGGCGACCAACACCAGTAACAACACCGGCAGCCCCAGCAAACCATAGGCGTAAGCCGCCGCCATCAGCAGGTAGATCACCGTTAATCCACAGGCACCTATCAGCATCAGCCGGCGTCGGCCAATGCGATCCACCAGCGGTAAAGCCAGCAAGGTGAAGATCAGGTTGATCAACCCGGTGGCGACGATCGACTTCAACGTATCGTTAATATCGAACCCTGCCGACGCGAAGATCTCCTGCGCATAGTTAAAGATCACGTTGATACCGCACCACTGCTGAAATATCGCCAGCACAATGCCTATCACCAACACCGGCCGTACATCGCTGCGCAGCAGCGCACTGAGCGGCACCTTGCCGCTATCCTTGTCCAGCGTTTGACGGATCTCCTTTAGCGTTTGCTGCGCATAGCTTTCATTGCCGATGCGTCGCAAGACCTTCTGCGCCTGCTCGTGGCGGCCGACCTTCGCCAGCCAGCGCGGCGACTCCGGCACTGCCAGCATCAGCAGCAGGAAGGCCAGCGCCGGTACCAGTTCGGCGCCAAACATATAACGCCAGCCAACCTGTCCGTTCCAGCTGGCCAACAACTCCGCCTGACCGGCATTGGCGGCCACCGGATCGGCGATCAGCAGGTTGATCAACTGCGCTGCCAATACCCCGATCACAATGGTCAATTGGTTCACCGCAACGAAGCGACCCCGCTGTGCCGCCGGGCTGATTTCGGCGATATACACCGGCGACAGCGCCGAAGCCAGGCCAATGCCGACCCCGCCGACAATGCGGTAAATGATAAAGGCGTCAAAACTGGTGGCCACGGCGGTGCCCCAGGCCGAGATCACGAAGGTCAAGGCGGCAATCGCCAGCGGCAGCTTGCGGCCAAAACGATCCGACAGCAGGCCCGAGATCACCGCGCCGAAAATACAGCCCACCAGCGCCGAACTCATCGCCCAGCCTGACTGGGCGGGATCGGTGATGCCAAAATAGGCCTCGTAGAAAGGCTTGGCCCCGCCTATGACCACCCAGTCGTAGCCGAATAACAGGCCACCGCAAGCGGCGACCAGGCAGATAGTCCAGACATAGGGCATGTTCAGTTTATTCGTCACATTGGTCCCCTTTTGGGCATCAGTTGGCTAAAGTCTCGGCCAGCACGGTGAATAAACGCGCTTTGTCATGCGCAGGATTTATCGCCAGCAGCTCGCTTAACGTTTGCTGCGCTGCGGCTAACTGCCCTAACCCCAGCTGCGCCAAAGCCGTCACCAGCAGGCAGTGCTGTTGATGCGCCTGTTGCAGGTCATTGTCCAACGCCATCAAATCCGGCAGCGAAACGGCAAAGAAATCGGCGCCAGGCAACATCTCAGACTGCTGGCTTGCCCACTGCTGCATTTGGGTGAACTGCTGTTCGGCCTGTGCCGACTGCCCCAGTTGCTTGAGCGCCATGCCGCGATAGAACAAATAATCCACCGGTTGGTCGTTGTAGTAGCGGCTTTCAGCCAGTTCGCCGTGTCCCGCGCAGGCCTGTTGCCAGCAGGTGGCCGCTGCCTCGAGCTGGCCTTGCCGGGCAGCACAGATACCCAGCCAATAGTAGATATCGTTGTCGCTTTGCCCAGCCAGACGCCCTTCCCCCAGATTTTGCGGATAGTGCAACGCCGACTGCAGCAAATGCTGCGCCTGCTGCGGCGCTCCCTGTTGCAGTGCCTGGAATGCCAACCGTTGCAGATTGATCAGATACTGGCCGGTGACTTTGCCTTCACCACCTTCCCACGGGTGAAACTCACGCTGCTGCAGGATCCGTTGCGCGTCACTCAACCGATCGCACTGGTTGTAAAGGCTCAGCAATTCGGCGGTAAGGTCGTCACGCCGGGCCACTACCGGTAAATGTTGCTCCAACATCGCCAGCCGCTGAGCAGGTGCAGTACCGAGGCGTTTGTTCAGTTGATCCAGTTCAAACAGCAGCCGAGCGTCATCAGGTTGCAGAGCAAAGGCCTGCTGCAGATGCGCCAGCGCCACGTCATGCTGCTGGAGTTTATTGAAGGCGTAGATCCCCAGATTGCGCCAGGCGTCGGCAAACGTCGGCTCCCGCTCCACGCATTGCTGCCACAGCGCTACCGCCTGCGAGTAGTTGCGCTTGCTGTAATGGAAACAAGCCAACAGATACTGTGCAAAAACGCACTCCTGCAGTTGGCTTAGCATCTGCACTTCATTCAGGGTATTGGGGAAGCGCACCTGGTGGCCGAAGCCGTCGCGCGCCTGCGCCAACAACTGCCGATATTCCCGGTCACTTACCGCGCCTTTGCGCAGGCTGGCCAACATATAGCGCGGCAAGGTTTCCTGGCTGTCCAACAGCGTCAGTAACTCAATCGCCTGCTCTTTGGCTCCCCATTCACAGAGTTGACCGGCAATGTTTAGCGCATTGATCCCACGGCAACCGGTCACCGACCGCAGCCGTTGTAAATCGGCCTCGGCGTGAGTTTGCGCATAGCGCAGGTAATACAGGCTGTAATGCAGCGGACGGGCGACAAGCTGGTCATCGATATAGTCCAGGCTCTGTGCCCCTTTCCCCAGGCGTTGCAACAGCAGCGCTTTCAGGGCGATCAGCGGATAATGGCTGGCGTTAACACTCAGGCTGCTTTCACAAAACGCCAGCGCCTGCTGATACTCCCCGCGCCGCGCCGCGACCCGCGCCAGACCATAGAAACCGCCCGGTTTACCGTTACCACTCCAGATGGCGCGGTAGAAATCCTCGTAGGCCGCGTCGTCGTTACCCAATTGTTCCTGAGCGCAGGCACGAATCAGGCTGGCTAACCCGCACTGTGGGTTGCGGTTAAGGTTATGGGCTCGTGTCAGCGCGTCATCCGCGTAGGCAATCGCGCGTTGGAAATTGGCGCGGTTATATTCCAGCGTGGCCAGAGCCAAATTGCAGCGGTAATCAAGAGGATCCAGCGTCAGGCCCCGCTGGTAGTAATCGAACGCCGAACGGCTGGCATGGTGGTACTGCTCCAGATGCTGGCCGATAAACCAGGCTTCATCGGCGCTGACGATCTGTTCTGCCGCCAGTGGCGCTTTGGCGGGCTGCGGCAACTCGGTGCTTTCGCTCGCCTGATGCTGGCGATAGCTGAGTACGCTGCGGCCCTGGGCGTCCTGCAATTCAATCGTCAGGCGACCGGAGAAATCGCCGGTCATGGTCTCCAGCAGCGCCGCACCGGGGGTGAGATCAACGCGGCGGTCGAGCAGCAGCTGCTGATCGCTATCGCTGCGGATCACCAACCGGTGCTGCGCCAGCGGCGCGACCGCATACAATCCCCACACCAGTTGTCGCCCGTCGCTTTCCAGTTTTAGTGCGGCACGGGTGTTGGCGTTCTGCACCATGCCCAGGGTGTTGTAGGGCAGGAAATTCTGCACAAAGCATTTTTCTTCGTAGGCGTCGAGCCAGGTGAAATCCGGTTGGTTATCGGTGTAAACCCCGGTCATCAGCTCAATGTAAGGGCCGTTATTGTCGGTCAGATTGCGATCCCAGGCCTGGCCAAATTCGCCGTGGCCCCAGCTCCACTGTTTCTTGCCGGGCGACACATGGCGATCGGCGATGTGCAACAATCCGCCCTGCTCATCGTGGCTGTAAGCGCCTACAAAGTCATAGTCCGACTTATGCGCCATGTAAGACGTCGGTACCGGGATATTCTTGTAGCGCGAAATATCCACACCGGCCGAATAATCCACCTTGTAGTAGGTGCCGGTGGCAATAGGGAACGAAGAGACATCGCGCTTGCCATGGTCAAAAACGGCGGTCACATCCGGCGGGAATACGCTCTGGTGATCGTCTCCACCTTTCACCGCCGGGTTGGCCCACCACAGGAAATGGCGCGGCGTCGGGTTAGGGTTAAAAATCTTGGCGCTGATTTCAATCAGCGCGCGGTCAGGATACAGCGTGAAACCGGCCATCACCTGCAGCCCGCGCATCGGCTCCACCTCCCCCAGCCAGACGGTCTGCGCCCCGTTATCGTGCTGCTGGATCTGGCAGTCCACCGGCATATAGGTGGTCGGACGGTGGTGTTGCGGCCAGTTGAACTCGATCCCCCCTGAGATCCACGGCCCCAATAACCCCACCAGCGCCGGTTTCACTACCTCGTTGTGATAGACAAAATCGCGCTGCTGCACTTTGTCGTAAGCCCGATGAATACGCCCGCCCAGTTCCGGCAACAGCATCACGCGCAGGTAGTCGTTTTCCAGATATACCGCCTGATAGCGACGCAGAGATTTTTCACCGCTCAGGGTGTCAATAACGCCATAGGGATAAACCGCACCGGACGATCCCTGATAGACGCGGTTTTCCAGGAACATCGGGTGCGAATCCTGCTCGCCCGTACCGTAAGTGGGTAATTCAACCTGCTCTTGCCAAACCTTGACTGTCCCGTGCATGTTTTCCTCGCTAAAAATACTGAAGGTTGCTTTTCAGGCAGTCTAAATGACAGAATCGGCTACTTTACGCGCTACCATCACGCAATACAGTAAACGGGGTTTAATGAATGGCATTGCAAGGGTTGAATAACCAACGGGTGCGCAATTTTAATAAACGGGTGCTGTGCGCGTTGCTGTATCGGGAAAAGGTGGCCAGTAAATCGACGCTGGCGCGGCTTTCACAGCTGTCTATTCCTGCCGTCGGCAAAATTCTCGATGAGCTGCAGGAAGAACGCCGGGTTGAGCACGACCAGCAGAATTTGCACCGCCGCGGTTTGGGCGGCGGCAGTTACCGCATCGCTGCCTCTGAGCAACGGATCCTGTGCCTGAACGTGTCGCCCTATCTGATTGAAAGCATCGTGGTGGATGGCCTGATCACGCCGTGCAGCGTCTTCACGCCGCAACCAATCGTTGCCACCACGCCACAGGCGATGCTGCAGGAAATGGTGCAGATCTATCATCTGCACAGCCGACAACAGGGGATGCCGCTGAAAATAGCGCTGTCGATCCACGGCCAGGTAAACCCGCTCACCGGGGTGTCGCAGCGCATGCCACAGGCCCCCTGGGAAGGCCCGGTGGAGATAAAATACCTGCTGGAAGAGCGCCTGAAGACCGAGGTCCTGCTGGATAACGACTGCGTGATGCTGGGGCTGGCAGAAAAGTGGCAAAATAACGCTAACGCGCAGGACTTCTGCGTGATTAACGTCGATTACGGCATCGGCTCGTCGTTCGTGATCAACCAGCAGATTTACCGGGGCAGCCTGTTCGGCAGCGGCCAGATTGGCCACACCATCGTCGATCCCGATGGTGGCCTGTGCTCCTGCGGCCGTTACGGCTGTCTGGAAACCATTGCATCACTGTCGGCACTGAAGAAAAAAGCGCGCATTCAGCTAAAAGTCACCCCCAGAGCGCAACACGAAGGCGAAAGGCTTAAAACCCCCACCACCGCCGAGCTGATCGCCCGTTATCATCAAGGGGACCCCGCGTTGCAGGTGTTGGTGCAACGCGCCGCCCAAGCGATTGGCCTGAGCCTGTATAACTTTCTTAACATCTTAAATATTAACCGTATTTATCTTTATGGCCGTAGCTGTGGCTTCGGTCAGGCCTGGCTGGAGACCATCATCAGCCAGACCGGGTTCAACCCCTTCGATCGTCACGATCAGATCCAGACTCAGGCCACGCATATCGGCTTTGGCCAACTCACGCGCGCGCAGCAGGTGATGGGAATTGGCTATCTGTATGTCGAACAGGCACTGACGGAGATGCTATGATGCCGACTTTTATCCCAGCAAAAACAATACGGAGCACCATGAAACCCACCCTACGACACTGGTCGCGCGCAGGCGTGATATGCCTGATGCTGATCCTGGCCGGTTGTTCCAGCAAAAAACCGCGTACCAGTTATGATGCTCATGCCTTTGACGACGCGATTGAGGATGCTGCGGATAAATACGATGTCGATCAAAAACTGATCGCTGCGATGATCAAGGTCGAGTCCGGTTTTAACCCGGCGGCAATCAGCCGCTCCAATGCTATCGGGTTGATGCAGTTGAAAGCCGACACCGCCGGCTGTGACGCCTATCGCTACAAAGGGAAACGTGGCTGTCCGGACGACGACGATCTGCTGGATCCGGATACCAATATCGACCTCGGCGCAGCCTATCTGGCCGTGTTGCAAAAACAGCAGCTTAAAGGCATCGACGATCCTGTCACGCTGCGTTATGCCACCATCATCGCCTACGTCAACGGCACCGGTGCGCTGCTGCGGACCTTCTCCAGCAACCGCCAGCAAGCCATTTCGATGATTAACAATCTGTCGCCGGAAGCCTTTAACTGGCACGTGCGCAAGTATCATCCCGCCCCGCAGGCGCCGCGCCACTTGATGAAGGTAGAAGCGGCCTACGAGCAGCTCTGATTTTCAAAAGCAAAAAAGGAGAACCCTCGGGTTCTCCTTTTCATTTAAGCCAGTGCCGAGCCGTTATGGCTTGCCGTTACGAATCGGCTTGCGCGGCGACTTGTTGGACGGCGTACGCTGACGGGTGATGTCGGTGTGCTTGGTCAGCGCCGGGCGGGTATGACGCTGCAAGCGCTTGGCTTCGCGCTGTTCGTCAATGCTCGGTGCCGGCACCAGACACTCGCGACGACTGCCGATCAGGTGCTTCATGCCCATTTCTTCCAGAGCGGTGCGGATCATCGCCCAGTTGGCCGGATCGTGGTAACGCAACAGCGCCTTGTGCAGGCGACGCTGACGATCGCCTTTCGGTATCACCACATCTTCACTCTTATAACCCACTCTGCTCAACGGGTTCTTGCCGCTGTAATACATGGTGGTGGAGTTTGCCATCGGTGACGGATAGAAGTTCTGTACCTGATCGAGACGGAAACGGTTTTTCTTCAGCCACAGCGCCAGATTCACCATATCCTCATCGCGGGTGCCCGGATGCGAGGAGATGAAATACGGGATCAGATACTGCTCTTTGCCCGCCAGCTTGGAGTAATGGTCAAACAGCTGTTTAAACCGGTCGTAGCTGCCCATGCCCGGCTTCATCATTTTCGACAGCGGGCCTTCTTCGGTGTGTTCCGGCGCAATCTTCAGGTAGCCGCCAACGTGGTGGGTAGCCAGCTCTTTGATATAGCGCGGATCTTCCACCGCCAGATCGTAACGCACACCAGAGGCGATCAGGATCTTCTTGATGCCCTCCAGCGAGCGCGCACGGCGATACAGCTTGATGGTCGGTTCGTGGTTGGTGTCCATGTAGGTGCAGATTTCCGGGTACACGCACGAGGCGCGGCGGCAGGTCTGCTCAGCGCGCGGGTTGGTACAGCGCAGCATGTACATGTTGGCGGTCGGGCCGCCCAAATCGGAGATCACACCGGTAAAGCCCGGTACTTTGTCACGAATTTCTTCGATCTCGCGAATAATGGAGTCTTCCGAACGGCTCTGGATGATGCGCCCTTCGTGCTCGGTGATCGAACAGAATGAACAGCCGCCATAGCAACCGCGCATGATGTTGACCGAGAAGCGGATCATGTCATAGGCAGGAATGGTTTCCTTGCCGTAGGACGGGTGCGGAATACGCTGGTACGGCAGGGCAAACACGCTGTCCATTTCCGGCGTGGTCAGCGGGATCGCCGGTGGGTTAATCCACACGTAACGGTCGCCGTGCGACTGCATCAGCGCACGGGCACAGCCAGGGTTGGTTTCATGGTGCAGAATGCGCGAAGTGTGCGCATACAGGACCTTGTCGGCCTTCACCTTTTCAAATGACGGCAGCAACACGTAGGTTTTTTCCCACGGCTTGGGCTTGGCGGCGCGCACGGTGACCGGTTTGGCCTCCGGCTCCGGTTTACCGCCGTCAGCACACGGCAGATCGTCGCCGTAAGGGTTCGGGATAGGCTCAATGCGGCCCGGCTTGTCCAGACGGGTAGAATCCACCCCGGTCCAGCCCGGCAACGCCCCCTTGCGCATCACCGCGGTGTTGCGGATGTCGTGGATCTCGCTGATTTTCTCGCCCGCAGCCAGGCGGTGCGCCACTTCCACCAGCGGACGCTCGCCGTTGCCGTAAATCAGCATGTCAGCTTTGGAGTCCACCAACACCGAACGGCGTACGGTATCAGACCAGTAATCGTAGTGAGCGATACGACGCAGGCTGGCTTCGATGCCGCCCAGCACGATCGGCACGTCTTTATAGGCTTCTTTGCAGCGTTGACTGTAAACCAGCGTCGCGCGATCCGGACGTTTGCCGCCCACGTTGCCGGCGGTGTAGGCATCATCGTGACGCAGTTTGCGATCGGCGGTATAACGGTTGATCATCGAGTCCATGTTGCCGGCGGTGATGCCGAAGAACAGGTTCGGTTTGCCCAACCGCATGAAATCTTCTTTATTGCTCCAGTCCGGCTGCGCAATGATGCCGACGCGGAAGCCCTGCGCTTCCAACATGCGGCCGATGATCGCCATACCAAAACTCGGGTGGTCGACATAGGCGTCACCACTGATAATGATCACATCGCAGCTATCCCAGCCCAGTTGATCCATCTCTTCGCGCGACATCGGTAAAAATGGCGCGGTGCCATAACATTCGGCCCAATAAGGCTTATAGGAAAACAATTCACGATCGGGTTGGATCAGGCTGGTAGTGCTCATTCTGGTGCTCTTTCACAGGTTAATTAATCGCCGGGCGGCGATTATACGCACTAGTGACAAAAAGAGCATGGTTATTTCACGCCTTCGCCACAGCATCTCGGGCTTCCCTCTCGACTCCACGCGCCTGCGCGGTCATCATAGCGCATTCTGTTCGGCCCACCGGCCGACAGCGGAGGAGATCAATGAGTGAGTTTTTAGCAGTAAAACCGATTCTGGCCCTGGGCAGCGCGATCGTTGAGGTGACGCTGACGCAGGAGCAAAAAATAGGTGGCTGCGCGTTTAATGTTGCGCGGGCGCTCAAGCGCCTGCAGGTCCCGGTGCTCAACGGTATGCCGGTCGGCAATGGAATATGGGGCGCGGCGATTGAAGCCGAGATGGAAAGTTTAGGCCTGCAGGTGCTGCTGCGCCATGGCCAGATGGACAACGGCCGCCGTCTGACACAGATGCAACCCAGCGGCGAGTCGCTGTCGGTGATCGAGCCCGGCTGCGAAACCCAGTGGAATAAAGCCCAGTTGGGCACGCTGCCCCTGAGCGAAGACACGCTGATTTACATCAGCGGCGAGCAGTTGGCCGGAGAAAGCGGCGAGGCGGTACGTGAATGGTTAACACGCTTGCCGTTTGACCAGTGGCGGCTGATTGATCCCGGCCCGGGCATCGCTCAATTGGATGAAGATTTCTTTGCCATGCTCAGCGACAGCCACACCCTGCTGACGCTGAACCGAAATGAAGTGGTCACGCTCTGCGGCGCAGGCGATGCGCTCACTCTGGCCCAGCAGTTTGCCACCGCGCACAATATCACGCTGATCTGTCGGTTGGATTGCGATGGCGTCTGGATTTGCCGTGGCGACACCCCGCCGCTCCAAATAGCGGCCTATCCGGTGAACGTCGTCGACACTCTGGGTGCGGGCGACGCCCACTGCGCTGGCCTGCTGGCCGGGCTCTCCGCCGGTTGGCCATTGCCGCAAGCGGTCGATCTGGCTAACCGCGTGGCCGCCTGCGTGGTAGCAACCCAAGGTGCAAGCGACGTGCCAGACTGGCAACAGCTGCAACAGCGTTTCCCCGACGTTTGATGCCTAATGGGCGCGGTTTGCGCGCCCCTCTTCTTTTTCTAATGCGCTCGCTCTACCGGCCCGACATATTCTTCCGGCCGGTGCTGATAGTTGAAGGTCAGCGCAAAAATGATCCCCAGCACCAACGTATACAGCGCGAAGATCAACCAGATGCTCTGCCAATCTTTTACGCCGTCGTGGGTGAAGAAATCTACCACTTCGCCGCTGGCTATCGCCCCCAGATACGCGCCGATACCGTTGACCATGGTCATGAATAACCCCTGCGCACTGGCGCGGATGCGGCTATCGGCCTCTTTCTCAACGAAGATGGCCCCGGAGATATTAAAGAAATCAAAGGCACAGCCGTAAACGATCATCGACAGCAGCAACAGCACAAAGCCGAAACCAACCGGGGTGCCATAGGCCAGGAACAGGAAGCGCAGCGTCCAGGCCGCCATGCTGATCAGCATCACCTGTTTGATGCCGTATCGACGCAGGAAGAACGGAATGGTGAGGATAAAGAACACCTCGGAGATTTGTGACAACGACAACAGCACCGCCGGGTATCTGACGCTTATGCTGTCCTGATACAGCGGGTTGCTCGCGAAATCATGCAGGAAGGGATTGCCGAAGGTGTTGGTGATCTGCAGTGCCGCGCCCAACAGCATGGCAAACAGGAAAAACAGCGCCATACGCCGCTGGCGAAACAGCACCAACGCGTCCAGCCCCAGCACATTGAACCAGCTTTTCGATTTTTCGACGTTGCTGGTCGGGCAATTCGGCAGCGTCAGAGAATAGCAGGCCAGCAACAGTGACACGGCAGAAGCCAGATACAGCTGCATATTGCTCAGCTCAATTCGGCTAAAGCCGATTAGCCACATCGCCACAATAAAGCCCAGGGTGCCGTACACCCGCACCGGGGGGAAATCTTTCACCGTGTCGTAACCGTGCTTTTCCAGGCAGAAATAGGCAATGGCGTTGGAAAGCGAAATGGTCGGCATATACACCATGGCGTTGAACAACATGACCCAGAACATCACCATCGGCTGCTCAACCTGGGCGGCGCAATACAGCGCAAGCGCACCGAACAGATGACAGAGCGCGTACAGGTAATTGGCCCTGATCCAGCGGTCGGCAAGAATGCCCGCCAGCCCCGGCATAATCAGCGCCGCGACGCCTTTGGCGCTGTACACCATGCCCACCTGCAATCCGCTGAAATGCAGGGTATTAATCATGTAAGATCCCAGCGTAACCAGCCAGGCACCCCAAATAAAAAACTGCAGAAAAACCATTACCTTCAGTCGCGTTTTTATTGCCATCACCATCACCTTATTATTTTGATTAAAACGATGATTCACGCGGCCAGGCCCCTGCACCTCGCCGCGGGGGAATTTGCAGCGTTACAGCGTTTTGAAGAACTCACGGATCAGGCGCATAAAGTCTTCTGCCGCCAGGGCCGCGCAGCTCAGCGTTTGCTCGTGGGACAGTGGCGTATCGGACAGCCCTTCGGCGTAGTTGGTCATCGCCGAAACCACCAGTACTTTCAGTCCGCAATGGCGCGCCGAGAGCACTTCCGGCACGATGGACATACCGACCACGTCGCACCCCAGCGTTTGCATCATGCGAATTTCAGCCGGGGTTTCGAAGTTGGGCCCGGTGTAAGCGGCAAACACCCCTTCCGCCAGCGGAATACCCACGCGCTGGGCCACCTGCGTCAGTTGAGCACGCAAATCGCGATCGTAGGCATTGGCCAGGCTGAAAAAGCGCGGACCGAAACGCTCGTCGTTATCGCCAACCAACGGCGACTCGGGCATAAAGTTGATGTGATCGGTGAGGGCCACCAGGCTGCCCGGCGACACCGACTGGCGCAACGAACCGGCGGCGTTGGTCGCCAGCAGGAATTCGCAGCCCAACAGTTTGAAGGTGCGCACGGCAGTGGTCATCACCTGCATACCGCGCCCTTCGTAGTAATGACCGCGTCCTTTCATGCACACGACAGGAACACCTTCCAGCCAGCCGGCAACCAACTGGCCGGCATGCCCCACCACGCTGCTGACCGGGAAACCCGGCAGTTCGGCGTAGTCGATGGTCAGGGTGTCGGTCATCACCTCCGCCAACGCCCCCAAGCCGGAGCCCAGAATCAAAGCCGCTCGCGGTTGGAAGCCCGGCAGGCGGGCGCGGATAGTTTCAGCACAGGAAAAAGCATCTTCTTGATTAAACATAGTATTCTCATCTGTGGAAGGGTGAAATAATCCCCATAGTAGAGAGCGATGCGCACCGGCGACCAATACATTATTGGCGGCTGATTTATTCCATTCACCTATAAATTGCTCGCATCAGGAGGCCATCATCAACCTAAAGCAGCCACAGCAACTGCCGGATCCCAGCCGGATTAACTTCCGCCTGCTGCACTATTTTCGCGTGGTGGCGGAAGAGATGAACTTCACCCAGGCCGCACTGCGGCTGAACATCTCCCAACCCCCGCTCAGCAAACACATCAAAGAGCTGGAGAGCCAACTGGGCGTAGAGCTGTTCAAACGCACCACCCGCTCGATGGCGCTGACGCTGGCGGGCCGAACCTTGTTTCACAACGTCGAGATGCTATTGGATCAGGCGGGTAATGCACTCAATCAGGTGCAGCAATTGGGGCGTGGCGAAGCGGGCCATATGGTGATTGGCATGGTCGGCACATCGGTGTGGGGTGGGCTGATACCGGCGCTGAAGCGCTTTACAGAACAAACGGCCAACGTCACCTGGGCGTTGAACGAACTGACACCCGGCCAGCAAATAACGGCGCTGCAAAAACGTCATATTGATATCGGCGTGTGGCGAGAAGCCAGGGAACAGATATTACCGGGGCTGGCATGCCAACTGCTGGCACGGGAGAACATTGCGCTGGTGCTACCGCTCGATCACCCGCTGGCACAGGCGGAAAGCCTGCCGCTGGCGGCGCTGCGGCATGAAAAATTCATCGTGCTGCCGCCTCATGAGGCCAGTCTGGGGCTATATCTGCACAACCTGTGTTTGCAGCAGGGGTTCAAACCGGATATCGCCTATCAGGTCAACGAACCGCAAACCCTGATGGCGCTGGTGGCCGAAGGCTATGGCATCACGCTGTTGCCGGACAGCTACGGCCGCATTCCGTGGCCCGGCGTGCGTTTTTGCCCGCTGCAGCAGGCACCGTCAGCGGATTTGTACGCCATTTACCATGCCGACAGTGCGACGCCGGTGGTGCAGGCCTTTCTGACGATGTTGGGTACGGCAGCTTAGCGCCGTACCCAGCGGGTTTAGAGTGCAGGCTGCACCATAAACTGGCCTGCGCTGCCGCGATCTGCCATTTCCAGCGTCTGGCTGTAGTAGAGGAACGGGAAATGTTCTGAGGTGGACTGATTGAAGTAAACCAACAGCTCAACGTCCCCGTCGATCCACACCGTGTCTTTCCAACCGCGATCTTCTGCCATTGGCTGCGCACCGTTAACGCGCTTGACCAGGAACTGTACGCCCTGAATGTGGAACGCCTGCGGGGTATCCGCATGGATATTCCAGCGCTCCCAGCTCCCCTGCTGAGTTTGCACATCGATGCGGTTCATGTCCCAGATCGCCCCGTTGATCCCGGCCTGGCTGTCGCCCAAACGGAACTCGCGGGTGCGGCTGACGCTGCCGTCCAACAGTTGATCGGCCAACAAGCGCATCGGCAGGTTATCGGTCACCAACGGCAACAGCCCGGTCGGTTTCAGCGTCAGCACCTGGGTAGAGACCAGGATGCTCGAAGGTTCAAACAAGCCGCGCAGGCGATCCATAATGCCTGCCGCTTCGCCGGCGGTGATCGTCACCTCATCGCCTTTTGACATGTCGATCAACACTTCACGACGTTCGCCCGGTGCCAGCGAAAGCTGCTGTACCGCGACCGGCGCAGGCAAGAAGCCCTGATCGCTGGCGATCACGTTGAGCGGTCGGCCGTCACTCAGTTGCAGCATGTAGCGACGCGAGTTGGAAGCATTAAGCAGGCGCAGGCGCACCCAACCGCGGGAGACTTCGATATAAGGATTTTGTACGCCGTTAACCAACAGCGTATCGCCGACAAAGCCCCCCTGCGACGGCGGGTCGTATTCCGGCGTGCCAAAGTTATCAAGGCGCTTGTCCTGAATGATTAGCGGGAAGTCATCTACGCCATAGTGATTCGGCAAAGGCAGCGATTTGCTGACCTCGTCTTCGACCAGCCACAGCCCGGTCAAGCCATTGTAAACATGCGGCGCCATGCGGTTAGGGGTGCTGGCGTGATACCAGCAGGTGGCCGCATTCTGGCGGATCGGCAGCACCGGCGACCAGTCAACGTTGGGAGACATCATGCGCGGCGCGCCCCCCATCAACGTACCCGGCACTTGCAGGCCGCTGATGGTCATCGCCACCGGCTCCGGCAGGCGGTTGCTGTAAATCAGCTTTACGTCATCACCGTTGTAAACCCGCACCGTCGGCCCAAGGTACATGCCGTTGATGCCCCACACCGACGCCTTGCGGTTATCCATAAATGCCCAGTGGGCACGCTGTAAGGTTAAAAACAGCGGTTGCCCACGGCGGGATTCCAGCAACGGGGGGACAGGTAACGGGGTCTGCGTTCCGCTCGCCTCAGCCCTCAGCGGCACGGCTCCCGCGCACAGCGCCAAGCCCGATGCCTGAATAAACTGACGTCGACTGAGTGACATATTTTCTCCATGAAAAGCAATGACTAAACCGTGTGCAAAGACCGGGCCCCTGTTAATCAGATTAGCAGGAGCCCCGGCGTTAACGGCATTTGGCGCCGTTTAAAAGTTCATTCTTTGAAGCCGGTAGGAATATTATTTTCCGGCGGCATTGCGCTGGGCGACTTCCGCATCCAGCTCGGCGATTTTCGCCAGCATCAGCTCATGGCAATGGGCCGCCAGCTCACGCACATTTTCTCTACCGTAGCCGCTGATATCGACCGGCTCCAACATTTCGACAATCGCATGACCATTATTCCAACGGTTAAGATTAATTTTACCGCTGGTGGTGGAAACGCAGATGGGCACAATCGGCACCCCGGCGGCGATTGCCGCATGGAATGCGCCGGTTTTAAACGGCATCAGCCCGCGCCCGCGGCTGCGGGTGCCTTCAGGAAACATCCAGATCGAAATGTCGCGTTTTTTAAACTGTTCGGCGACCTGTGCAATGGTGCCGTGCGCTTTGGCGCGGTTATCACGGTCAATCAGCAGGTTACCGGTCAGCCAATACAGTGGACCAAAGAACGGCACCCACAGCAGGCTCTTTTTACCCACGGTCACGGTACGCGGCTGCACCGCTTTGGCGGCGGTCACCATATCGTAGTTATTCTGGTGGTTGGCGATATAAATGCAGTTGCCATTTTTGGCCGCATCGGCCGGTACGCGGACTTCCACCTTCAAACCGAATAACCCGGAAAGGCGGCCAAACAGGTGACCGAAGGTCGCCACATGGCGAGGATCGCGCGGGCTGAACAAACAGTAAATAGAACCGAAGATGCACACCAAAATACAATACAGAGTGGCAAGAATGGCACGCAAAATTAATAACATAACAACCTCATTAGCACACTGCCGACACAGCCTGAAACGCTGCGCAGGTCCCTTTTTCACTTCATACTTGAAGCTGCATCTGTGTTGGCTGCGTCCGCGCACCCCAGTCACTTAGTTTACTAAGCTCCCAGGGATTTACGGCCTTGCCGCCTTGATGCAACTCCAATTATTTTGGGTAAACTCATTCTTTGATTGCAGGGGCTGAAAACCTGCCCTGCATTTTTTTGCTATTTTCCCGCCAGCCGGCGATACGCACAATAATTTTATGCAGAGAAATGTTAACTATTTGAAAATAATTGCCGGTTGCGTGAAAAAAAGCGGGCGCAATATGCTGCGCCCGCTTGTTATTCCCTCAGGGTTACTCTTCGCTGTCGCCCGTCGGCGCTCGTGCAGGCGCGTCGATCTCTACGCGATCGATACGCTGCAGGCCACGTGGCAGTGAGGTGCCTTTACGGCCCCGCTCCGCACGGAACTTCTGCAAATCTTCCGGACGCAGCGTCAGCTTGCGTTTACCCACATGCAGCGTCACAGAGGTCTGCGGCGGCAACACGAACAGCCATGTCAGCTTGTCTTCACCGGAGGCGGCCTGCGCCGACGGGATAGAGACAATCTTGTTACCTTTGCCCTTCGACAGCTGAGGCAGATCGGCAACCGGGAACAGCAGCATGCGACCGGCTGCGGTGATCGACAGCAGCATATCGTCGTCACCGTGGATCTCCATCGGCGCCAGCGCTTTGGCGTTGTCCGGCAGAGTAATCATCGCCTTGCCGGCACGGTTGCGTGCCACCAAATCGTTGAAGGTACAAACGAAGCCGTAGCCGGCGTCGGAAGCCATCAGCAGTTTTTGGTCGTCCGCCGCCATCAGCACCTGCTCAATGGTGGCGCCCGGCGGAGGCGTCAGCTTACCGGTCAGCGGCTCGCCCTGCCCGCGTGCCGAAGGCAGCGTCAGCGGATCAAGCGCGTAGCTGCGTCCGGTGGAGTCGATAAACACCACCGGCTGGTTGGTTTTGCCGCGCGCCGCGCTGCGGAAGCTGTCGCCCGCCTTGTAGCTCAGGCCGCTTGGGTCGATATCGTGGCCCTTGGCGCTGCGCACCCAGCCCATTTCAGACAGCACAATGGTCACCGGCTCAGAAGGCACGAAGTCGTGTTCACTCATCGCCTTGGCTTCCGAACGCTCGGTAATCGGCGAGCGGCGATCGTCGCCGTAGGCCAATGCATCGGCCTGGATCTCTTTCTTGATCAGAGTGTTCAGCTTACGTTCGGAGGCCAGCAGCGCCTGCAGTTGATCGCGCTCTTTGGCCAGTTCGTCCTGCTCACCGCGGATCTTGAACTCTTCCAGCTTCGCCAAATGGCGAAGTTTCAGTTCGAGGATGGCCTCGGCCTGAGTGTCTGAAATACCAAAACGCGCCATCAGCACCGGCTTGGGTTCGTCCTCAGTACGGATGATGTTGATCACTTCATCGATATTGAGGAACGCCACCAGCAAACCTTCGAGGATGTGCAGGCGTTTCAGCACTTTTTCCAGGCGGTAGTTCAGACGACGGCGTACCGTATCGCGACGGAACGCCAGCCACTCGGTCAGGATTTCTACCAGCCCCTTGACCTGCGGGCGGTTGTCCAGACCGATCATGTTCATGTTGATGCGGTAGCTGCGTTCCAGATCGGTAGTCGCAAACAGGTGGTTCATCACCTGTTCCAAATCGATACGGTTGGAACGTGGCACGATCACCAGCCGCGTTGGGTTCTCGTGATCGGATTCATCACGCAGATCTTCAACCATCGGCAGCTTTTTGGCGCGCATCTGGCTGGCAATCTGCTCCAGCACCTTGGCGCCGGAAACCTGGTGCGGCAAGGCGGTAATCACCGCGCTGCCGTCTTCTTTCTTCCAAACGGCGCGCATACGCACTGAACCGCGGCCATTTTGATAGATTTTGCGAATTTCATCGCGCGGCGTGATGATCTCGGCTTCGGTCGGGAAGTCCGGCCCCTGCACGAACTCGAGCA
The DNA here is from genome assembly GCF_024809915.1 of Serratia sp. BIGb0234. Classification (NCBI taxonomy): domain Bacteria; kingdom Pseudomonadati; phylum Pseudomonadota; class Gammaproteobacteria; order Enterobacterales; family Yersiniaceae; genus Serratia; species Serratia sp. BIGb0234. The sequence goes on along the minus strand of NZ_JANUEI010000003.1, from coordinate 329,428 downwards.
GGTCTTCAAGCGAAGCACCCGGCCGCTCGAGCAGCTCCACCGCAGCGGCGGCCACTTCACGCACGTTGTGCGGAGGGATATCGGTCGCCATGCCCACGGCAATGCCGGTGGTGCCGTTCAGCAGAATGTTGGGCAGACGTGCCGGCAACATCTTCGGTTCTTGCATAGTGCCGTCAAAGTTCGGCACCCAGTCAACGGTGCCCTGACCCAGCTCGGCCAGCAACACTTCCGCATATTTGGACAGGCGCGATTCGGTATAACGCATCGCGGCGAAGGATTTCGGATCGTCCGGCGCACCCCAGTTCCCCTGGCCGTCTACCAGCGGATAGCGATAAGAGAATGGCTGCGCCATCAATACCATAGCTTCATAACAGGCGCTGTCGCCGTGCGGATGGTATTTACCCAGCACATCACCGACGGTACGGGCGGATTTTTTGAATTTGGCGCTGTTGCTCAGCCCCAGTTCCGACATGGCGTAGATGATGCGGCGTTGTACCGGCTTCAAACCGTCACCGATGTACGGCAACGCCCGATCCATGATGACGTACATGGAATAGTTCAGATAGGCGTTTTCAGTGAATGTGTGCAGCGGTAAACGCTCTACACCGTCATGAGTCAGATCACTCATTACTCAATTATCCTCAGACCGTGGCTTGGCAATCCCTGGACGACAAAGGGTTGATTCTGCCTGCGATAGTAACCCATCAGCAGGGTAGCTGTCACAGATGGCACAGCAATCATCCGGCGAAGCCGGTGTATCAGGCAGTTTTGTGCAAAATAGCGCTATGCGGTGGTGCATTTATTGACTCACAGTCAACACTGTTGTGCGCTGGATCGCATTTTTACTTGTATTGCTAACGATTACACTGCTTCTCAGCGAAATGTTTCCCGCCCCCGGCGCGGAGAACATCACACATTCTAATTCTGACAGGAGCCGTGAATAATGAGCAATATCCTGATTATCAATGCTAAAAAGCAGTTTGGCCATTCCAACGGCGAACTCAATCAAACCCTGAGCGAGGTGGCGGAAAGCTTCCTGCGCGATGTACCGCACCAGGTGCAGGTCACCGTCGTCGACGACGGTTACGACATCGAGGCCGAGGTGCAAAAATACCTGTGGGCCGACGTGGTGATTTATCAAATGCCGGGCTGGTGGATGGGCGAGCCGTGGATCCTGAAAAAATACATCGATGAAGTGTTCACCGCCGGGCACGGCAGCCTGTACGCCAGCGACGGTCGTACCCGCTCAGACGCCGGCAAGAAGTACGGCTCCGGCGGCCTGATCCAGGGCAAGAAATACATGCTGAGCCTGACCTGGAACGCCCCGCTGGAAGCCTTTACCGACCCGGACCAGTTCTTCCATGGCGTCGGCGTCGACGGCGTGTATCTGCATTTCCATAAGGCCAATCAGTTCCTGGGAATGGAAGCGCTGCCGACCTTTATCTGTAATGATGTGATTAAACAACCGGATATCGACAGCGACATCGCACGTTATCGCGCGCATCTGACCGAAATTTTTGCTTAACTGATAGGTTATTCCCGAGATAATTCAAGTTGCATCAAGGCGGCAACCAAACGCATCCGCGGGAGCGTACAAGTGGTACGTGACCGGGGTAAATACGGACAGCCAACAAAGAGGCTGCTTGAAGTATGATGGGAATACACGTCAACCAATGAGGTAATGATGATCACCGTAATTGCAGAAATCAAAACCAAGCCGGGCCACCGTGAAACGGTTCTGAAGGCGATTGAGAAACTGGTCCCGCTGGTACTGGCAGAAGATGGCTGTAGCGAATACACGCCGATGATCGACAGCCACACCCAGGCGCCATGGCAGAAGCTGTCGCCGGACTCGGTGTTTATGCTGGAGAAATGGGCCAGTCAGGCGCATCTGGAAAAGCATCTGGATATCGCTCACATGCACCGTCATCGTGACACCATCAAAGACAGCGTGCTGGGCGTGACCATTCACGTGCTGGGCAACGCCCTGTAAGACCGGTTGGGAACAGCCAGCCGTTTTCTACAGCGTCTGCGCATCAATATGCGCACTGACGTAGTCCAGAAAACAGGTAATACGCGCCGCCAACTGGGTATTGCGGTAATACACCGCATTAATCGGTTGGCGCACATCCAGCGTTTCCTGTTCCAGCAAGGGTATAAGTCGCCCCGCACGCTGATCGTCTCGCGTCATGAAATCCGCCAATTGCACTATCCCTTCCCCCCGTAACGCCAACTGACGCAGGGTTTCACCGCTGGAAGCCGAAATTGTCGGGGTAATGGCAAAATGCTGCGCCTGCTGATAGCGCAACGGCCACAGGTTGAGCGACTCCGGCTGGGTGAACCCGAGCAGGCAGTGCTCGCGCAGCGCTTCCACGCTGCCCGGCGTACCATAACGCGCGAGGTATTCCGGGCTGGCGAGAATACGCAAGCGGCTGGAGCCCAACAGACGTGCATGAATGGTCGAGTCCCGCAGCGCGCCAATGCGAATGGCAATGTCGGTGCGCTTTTCCAGCAGATCGATGATCAGGTTATCGGTATTCAGTTCCAGCTCAATCTGCGGATAGCTTTGCCGGAAACCGGCTACCAGCGGCACGATCACGTGTTCCATAAACGGAGCGGCAGCGTTGACCCGCAGTTTCCCGGCAGGGATCAACCTGCGCAGCGCCATTTGCTCTTCGGCATTTTCCACCGAGTGGATAATCTCACGCGCGTGGCTGAGAAAATTCTGGCCTTCTTCGGTCAGTTCCAGTCGACGCGTGGTGCGGCGCATCAGGGTCGTATCGAGTTTTTTTTCCAACCGGCTGAGTGCGCGGCTGATGCCGGAGGTGGTCTGACCGAGCTGTTCGGCTGCGGCAGTGATGGAGCCGCTGTCAACGACGGTGGTAAAGGCCAGTAACTCTTCGAGGGTGATTTTCATGCATGCCGCCCAGAGTGGTCGGGTGCCGCACGCAGCGCCCCTGCGGAAAGAAGGCCCGGCGGGGAAGCCGGGCCTGACAGTCAGACAGAAAGCTCGGCCATATCGCCTTTGTCCTGCAGCCAGTTACGGCGGTCTTCTGAACGCTTCTTGGCCAGCAGCATGTCCATCATCGCCAGCGTCTGATCCACATCGTCGTCACTCACCGTCAATTGCACCAGACGGCGGGTATTCGGATCGAGCGTGGTTTCACGCAGCTGCAATGGGTTCATCTCGCCCAGCCCTTTAAAGCGCTGAACGTTAGGCTTGCCCTTTTTGCGCTTCAACTGCTCCAGCACGCCGGCTTTCTCTTCTTCGTCCAGCGCGTAGTACACCTCTTTGCCCAGATCGATACGGTACAGAGGCGGCATCGCCACATACACGTGGCCGCCCTTCACCAGCGAACGGAAGTGACGCACGAACAGCGCGCACAGCAGCGTGGCGATATGCAAACCGTCGGAGTCCGCATCCGCCAGGATACAGATTTTACCGTAACGCAGTTGGCTAAGATCTTCGCTGTCCGGGTCAATGCCGATCGCCACGGAAATGTCGTGCACTTCCTGCGAGGCCAGCACTTCGTCCGAAGACACTTCCCAGGTGTTGAGGATTTTGCCTTTCAGCGGCATGATCGCCTGATATTCGCGATCGCGCGCCTGCTTGGCTGAACCGCCCGCCGAGTCCCCTTCTACCAGGAACAGTTCGGTCATGTTCAGATCCTGCGACGTACAGTCGGCCAGTTTGCCCGGCAATGCCGGCCCGCTGGTCAGCTTCTTGCGCACCACTTTTTTGGCGGCACGCAAACGCCGCTGGGCGCTGGAAATCGCCAACTCGGCCAATTGTTCCGCCGCCTGAACGTTCTGGTTCAGCCACAGGCTGAAGGCGTCTTTCACCACGCCGGAAACAAAGGCCGCGCACTGGCGCGAAGACAAACGTTCTTTGGTCTGGCCGGCGAACTGCGGATCCTGCATCTTGACCGACAGCACATAGGCGCAGCGGTCCCAGATATCTTCGGCGGACAGCTTAACGCCGCGCGGCAGAATATTGCGGAATTCGCAGAACTCACGCATCGCGTCCAGCAGGCCCTGACGCAGGCCGTTGACGTGGGTACCGCCCTGCATGGTCGGGATCAGGTTGACGTAGCTTTCGGTCAGCAGCTCACCGCCTTCCGGCAGCCACAGCAACGCCCAGTCCACCGCCTCGGTATCGCCGGAGAAGTTACCGACAAAGGCCGCTTCCGGCAGGGTGATCAAGCCGTTAACCGCTTCCATCAGGTAATCGGTCAGGCCGTCCTGATAGCACCAACGTTGCTCGGTGTTGTTCAGCTTGTCGATGAAGTAAATTTCAACGCCGGGGCACAGCACCGCTTTGGCCTTCAGCAGGTGGCTGAGGCGCGATACCGAGAAACGCGGGCTGTCGAAGAACTGCTCGTCAGGCCAGAAGTGGATGCTGGTGCCGGTATTGCGCTTGCCGCAGCTGCCGGTCACTGCCAATTCCTGCACCTTGTCGCCGTTTTCGAAGGCAATGCTGTAGACGTTACCGTCACGCTTGACGTTGACTTCCACCCGTTTCGACAGGGCGTTAACCACCGAGATCCCCACGCCGTGCAGACCGCCGGAGAACTGGTAGTTTTTATTGGAGAATTTACCGCCGGCGTGCAGACGACACATGATCAACTCAACCGCAGGTACGCCTTCTTCAGGGTGGATATCCACCGGCATGCCGCGGCCGTCGTCGATCACTTCCAGTGACTGATCGGCGTGCAAAATCACGTCGATGCGCTTGGCGTGACCGGCCAAAGCTTCATCGACACTGTTATCTATCACCTCTTGGCCGAGGTGATTGGGGCGCGTCGTGTCGGTATACATGCCGGGACGACGGCGCACTGGTTCTAGACCGCTGAGTACTTCAATGGCATCAGCGTTATAGCTGGATTGAGTCATCGTTGATTATTTTTTCGTGGTTAAAGGAAGGTGCCGGAACCGTCTGCTCAGACAGCGTTGAGCCCTAAAAAATCCACAATCTGGGGGAAGTAGTGCTCGAAACCGACGAAAGCGTGGTTTCCACCCGATTCCACCGTCTGACGGCACGCAGTGTAATAGGCCACCGCTTGCCCATAATCGAGAATTTCATCGCCCGTTTGTTGCAGCAACCAGATTAAATCCGGTGACTCCAAGGGATCGATCTGCATCGTTTTCAGATCGTAAACGTGTCGTGACTCTAACACATATTGCTGGCCGGTGTAGGGGTTCTCGTTTTCGCCAAGGTAGTCAATCAGCAGCTCAAACGGCTTCACGGCAGGGTTAACCACTACCGCTGGCAGTGAAAAACACTGCGAAAGCCAGGTCGCGTAGTAGCCACCCAGCGAGGAACCAACCAGGCCCATCGTCTGCCCGGCACGCTCCATCACCAGATTCTCGATCATTTCGGCGGCTTCAGCCGGAAAGACTGGCAGCTGTGGGACCAACATTTCGATATGCGGATGATGCTCGGCCAGCCACGCCTTGAAGGACGTCGCTTTGGCCGAGTACGGCGAACTGTTAAAACCGTGCAGATAGAGCAGCGTAGAAGGCATCAGTACCCATCCGAATCCATGTCGGGGCGGAAGTCGTCGTTTTCCAATCGGAAAACCTGCGTCTCGATACGGCCGTCCGGCAGCAAGTCAAGATAGCGCCAGCCGGGCGAAACATCGTCGATGGTAAAATTGGTGCAGTGCGGTTTGAACTGCACGCAGGTAGAGGGCGACGCCAGCAGACGACGCCCCTGCCACTCCAGATCCAGCTCCTGGTGAATATGCCCGCACAGCAGCGTGTTCACTTTCGGGTAGCGCAGCAGCACAGCACCCAGCATGTGTGGGTTGCGCAGGCTGTGCTGATCGAGCCAGGTGCAGCCGGAAGGCAGCGGATGATGGTGCAGCAGCATCAGGGTATAGCGCTCGGGATAGGCCTGCAGGCAGCGCTCCATCCACTCAAGCTGGTACTCGCTCAGTTCGCCGTGCGGCACGCCGAAAACCTGACTGTCCAGCAGCAACACCTGCCAGTGGTCGCCCACCAGCACCTGCTTTGACGGGGCGATACCAGCGGCGGCCAATGCGTCGACCATCGCCGGCTGAAAGTCATGGTTACCCGGCAACCAGACGCAAGGCGCCGGCAGACGGGCAATACCTTCGGCAAAATGCCGGTAGGCAGCCAATGAATGATCCTGGGCCAAATCACCGGTGGCGACGACCAAATCAAAATCACGCTGCTGCGCCAAAATGGCGTCCAACACCGCGTGATAGCTGCGATAGGTATTGATGCCGAGCAAAGTCTCATTTTCGCCGGCAAAAAGGTGGGTATCTGTTATTTGCAGAATCCTGACCCTGGCCCCACTTGCCACGGTCGGTTTAAACAGGCTTTCCAAATGGTGTCCTTTGTTATCTCAGTCTGTCTAACAAACCGGAACCGCCATCGCTCCATGCGCCAAACAGTAGCGCAACCAATCAGCAAGAAACTGGTTAATTTGATGCTTTTCGTCGCGTTGATGCAACTTTTTGTTGGGATAATCATAACGCGCTTTAAAGCGATAGATCTGCTGACTTGAACACACTTCCGCAACCATCGCGTCATGATACAGGCGCACCGTCATGGCAGGCAGGCTCCAGTAGCTGACCGCCGGGACGGTCTGCTCAATCTGCACCAGCGAGGTATAGCGTGTGGATTCAACAATAGTCAGACGATAACTGGCGCCACTCACCTGATAAGTCACCGTTTCGCCCACTTCATCGTTGCGCGGCAACAAGCGGCGCAATTGCGCGAAGTTGGTTTCGCACAATCTCATCATTTCGGGGAAATCAGGGGTATAGCGCTGTTTCATTAGTTGGCCCACTCTTTTCTCAACGATTCATGGTGCAACGCCAGCCACTGCAATGCAATCACTGATGCCGCGTTATCAATCGCGCCCTCTTCAACCCAGCGGTAAGCCTGTTCGCGGCTGACCACATGGACACGGATATCTTCATGCTCTTCTTCCAGTCCATGGATACCTTCCGCCGTGGTGGCATCCACCTCGCCGACCATGATCGACAAGCGCTCGCTGGTGCCGCCTGGGCTCGCCAGATAACTCAGCACCGGCTTGCAGCGCCCGACCGTCACGCCGGCTTCTTCCTGCGCTTCGCGGCGGCACACGTCTTCAACGCTTTCGCCGGTTTCGATCATACCCGCCACCATTTCCAGTAGCCAGGGCGAGCTACTGGTATCGACCGCAGCGATGCGCAGTTGTTCAATCAGCACCACTTCGTCACGCACCGGGTCATAAGGCAGCAGCACCGCCGCGTGCCCACGCTCGAAAATTTCGCGCTTAATCTCCGGGCTCATATCGCCGTTGAATAAACGGTGACGAAAGCGATATAAATTGAGTGAAAAAAAACCACGGTAAAGTGTCTCACGTGCAATAATTTCTACATCATTTTTATCGAGAGTAACGGGCGATGGCTGCGAGTGGCTCATAAGCGAATTCTCCTGCGTGAGTATGCCGATAAAATAAACAGTTTTGATGACAGAAACGGCGGGATAATCTTCCGCGGCTTTATGATAGATTGTGAGCCATGATATCAGGTGTGACGTACGCAGCCAGTTGAACTAAGGTAAACAGGCGGCCTGAAAGGTAAAAGTTACGCAAGATGGCACATTCCGCCACCTTATGCGTACAACAGACTCTGTTAGAATCGGCAACTATTTCGTCTATCGTCAGCGCTAACTACATAGCAATATTGCTGCACAACAAGGAATGCAAATGAAGAAACTGCTCCCCCTTCTTATCGGACTGAGCCTGGGCGGCTTCAGTGCAATGAGCCAGGCAGAGAACCTGCTGCAGGTCTACAAACAGGCCAGGGAAAGTAACCCGGATCTGCGCAAAACCGCCGCTGACCGTGACGCCGCATTCGAAAAAATCAACGAAGCGCGCAGCCCCTTACTGCCACAGTTGGGGTTAAGTGCGGGTTATACCCACACCAATGGCTACCGTGACAGTCGCGATAAGAACAGCGATGCCACAAGTGGTTCACTGGCGTTGACCCAGACCATCTTCGACATGTCGAAATGGCGCGCGCTGACGCTACAGGAAAAAACTGCCGGCATCTCCGACGTGACCTTCCAGACTTCGTCGCAACAGCTGATCCTCGATACCGCCACCGCCTATTTCAACGTGCTGAGCGCCATCGATTCACTGTCCTATACCCAAGCGCAGAAACAGGCGGTATATCGCACCCTGGATCAAACCACTCAGCGCTTTAACGTTGGTCTGGTAGCGATCACCGACGTGCAGAACGCCCGTTCCAACTACGATACGGTGCTGGCGGCGGAAGTCACTGCCCGTAACACGCTGGATAACGCGTTGGAAAAACTGCGCCAGGTCACCGGCACCTTCTACCCGGAACTGGCTTCGCTGAATACCGACCGTTTCAGCACCCAGCGCCCGGAAGCAGTGAATAATCTGCTGAAAGAGGCCGAAAGCCGCAACCTGAGCCTGTTATCCGCCCGTCTGAGCCAGGATCTGGCCCGCGAGCAGATCCGCTCTGCGCAAACCGGCTATATGCCAACGATTGACTTCAATGCGTCCACAGCAGTCAGTAACACCAAAAACAACGGCTCGCGTAATTCAACGCCAGACGCCGATATTGGTCAGAACAAAGTGGGCCTGAGCTTTAATATGCCGCTTTACAGCGGTGGCCAGACCAACTCGCAGGTGCAACAAGCACAGTACAACTTCGTCGGCGCCAGTGAGCAACTGGAAAGTGCGCACCGTAATGTGGTGCAGACTGTTCGTTCCTCGTTCAATAACGTGAACGCCTCGATCAGTAGCATCAACGCCTACAAACAGGCAGTGGTGTCGGCTCAGAGTTCACTGGATGCAATGGAAGCAGGTTATCAGGTCGGTACCCGCACCATCGTCGACGTGCTGGATGCCACCACCACGCTGTATAACGCCAAGCAACAGCTCTCCAGCGCGCGTTATACCTATCTGATCAACCAGTTGAACATCAAGTTCGCACTCGGTACCTTGAACGAGAACGACCTGATGCTGTTGAACGGTGCGTTGGGCAAACCAATCTCTACCTCGCAAGACGTGGTAGCGCCACCGACCACGGCGCAAGACGCTTATGCCGACGGTTATCAGGATAATGCGCCTGCACAGCAAAGCGCAGCGCCGGCACCGGTTGCCGCTACCCGGATCTCTGCGCCGGTGAGCACAACCACTCCGCCTGTACGCAACAGCGGTAATCCATTCCGCAACTGATTCGCGCACAGCATTGAAAACGGGGTATGGCATCTGCCAGCCCCGTTTTTTTTGTCTCGGCTTATAGATTTGGATCCTCAGCCCCAATAGCAGGAATTCACTTCTGGGCGTTTGGGCAGAAGAACTGGCTGAAAATCGAGAAAAGGCTCAAATAACCTGCATAAGTGCTTTCATGTATCCCATCGCATAGGCCATACCCGAGTGCCATGGCGCCTCACAGCTCATCTGCGGCGAATGATCGGGGATCAGTACACCGTTAAATTTGCACTCTTTCAGCACTCGCAACACCTTCGGCATGTCTATATCACCTTCATCGATAAAGGTTTCATGGTAGTACGGCACCTTGCCTTTCACATTGCGAAAGTGGATATAGGCAATGGCATCCTGTTGTGCGTACTGCTCCACCGCCTGGTAAACATCCCCCGCTGACATTTCGGCGATAGTGCCAAGGCAGAATTCCAGCGCATTCGCGTGGCTGGGTTGCAAATTCAGCAATTTTTGATACAAATGCGGTTGATTGACCAACCGCGGCTGACCGCGTACAAACTCGAGCGGTGGATCATCCGGATGCGCTGCCAGCCTGACGCCAGCCTCTTCCGCCACCGGGACAATCTGCGCCAGGAACCACTCAAGACGCTGCCAAAGCTGCTCTTTCGTCGTCACCTCTCTCAACCCTGTAGCGTTTTCATCCACCACCATATTCCACGCCATGCTGGCCGGTAGCGGGCTTTCTGTTTGCTCATTGGCTCCGTTTAGCCCAACGGTTTTTGCTCCGCCACGCGCTTTATTTTCCTCTATTCGACCGGCGACCCCGGCCAGGCTGAAGTTATAGCCAAAAACGGGAATACCGGCGGCACCCACATTGCGAATAATTTGTTTAACCGTTTCTATCTGCTGAGTTTTTTTGGGGCCATCAAACAGAATGTCGTCCCAATGACAGGGATCGAAGTTTTCGATGGCAAAAAATGTCAGGCCGAATTTCTCCATCCGGGCACGAATATCGAGCAGATCTTCCGTGCTCCAGATCTCCGCCTGTGCCGTTCCCCACCCTTGAGTATCGCCCACGGGCTGATTCGAACGAGAAAAACGATCGTTTCGATGAAAGTAATCCACCATGTGCACCACGACATGCGTCGCACCGCACTGGCGAGCAAAGGCAAAGTGCTCATCATCCAGCATATGCTTGTACAGACCGAAACCCAGTTTCATCACCTTATCTCCTGAAGAAAAAAAATTTTATTTATCACCGATTACGGATTCGTACCCTGCCCCTCAGGCAGAAGCTATCAACCTGTATGACAGGTTATGAGAAATAAAAATAACAGAAAAGCGGCAAATCACTGCGATGTGATCTTCATCGTCAATATGGCAACGGCAAACCGTCGAAAAGAAGAGGGGGTGATATCATCACGGCTATCGCTTTATCTCGTTTGGATGGGATCCGATGGAGAACACTTCACGCTGGCAACGCCTGATCGAAGGCGAACTGCCGCCGGCCCAGCGCCCTGCTCCGGCAATTTATGCTTCCTGGCTACGTTGTCGCAGCCTGATGCAGCCTGCGGTGTGGAAAGCCCCCCACTGCGCGCTGGGCGCGACTTTTGCGTCAATCTGCCAGCGTAAGAACGATCTGCTGACGCTCGGCCAGGCAGCGTTGGAGGACGCCTGCGAATACATGGAACAGCGCCGCTGCCTGTTGGCTATCCTCGACGAAAGCGGCTGCATGCTGTGGCTGTGCGGCGATGTCCTGACTCGCGAACGTCTGCAGCTGTTGGGGTTTACCCCCGGCGCCTACTGGGCGGAAGGTGATATCGGCACCAATGCACCGTCGCTGGCGGCGTCGGAGGGGCATCCGATACAGGTACGCGGCAGCGAGCACGTGCGTCAGGCGCTGCACGACTGGTCATTCTGCGCCACCCCGGTCTATGACAACAGCGGCCGTCAACGCGGGTCAATTGCGCTGGGCTGTCTGCTGGCCGACTGCGCCGCCGGCGATCTGTCCCTGACGCTGGCACTGGCACGCGAAATCGGCAATTCGCTGAATGCCGATGGCCTCCTTGCCGAGTCCAACCGCCACCTGAACCAGCTTTACGGCCTGCTCGACGGCGTGGATGACGGCGTTATGGCCTGGGACCACCGCGGCTACCTGCAGTACATCAACCAGCGTGCCGCCACCCTGTTGAAACTGGATGAGCAGCAAAGCCAGGGCAAACCGCTGACACAGCTGCTGACGCTGCCCGCGTTGCTCAACCGAGCTATCGCCCAGCGTCAGGCGCTGCAGCACGTTGAAGTCACCTTTGAGAGCCAGCGGCAGTTTATCGCAACGCTATTGACCCTGAAGCCGATCTTCGACGGCGAGCGCTGCAGCTTTATCGCCCTGCTGCACCCGCTGGAAAGGCTGCGCCAGTATGTCAGCAGCCAATTGGGGCGCGTCAGCCACAGCTTTGAACAGATGCCGTCCGCCTCGCTGGAGATGCGTCGCTTGATCCGCTATGGCCAACAGGCGGCGAAGGGGCAGCATCCCATTTTGCTGTGTGGCGAAGAAGGCGTCGGCAAGGAACAGCTCAGCCAGGCGATCCACAATGCCAGCGATCGCGCCGCCGGGCCCTATATTGCCCTCAACTGTCAGCTATTGCCGGAGGCCCAGGGGCTGCGCGAGCTGCTGGGCAGCGACGCCAACGAAGAGGAAGCGGGCCAGCTCAGCAAGTTTGAACTGGCCAACGGCGGGACGCTGTACCTGGAGCAGATTGAGTATTTGCCGATGGAAATGCAGTCGGCACTGTTACAGGTGCTGAAAACCGGCGTGGTAATGCGGCTCAACTCTAACCGGGTGATCCCCGTCGACGTGCGGGTGATCGCCAGCAGCGCCGCCGATCTGCCATTGCTGGTGCAGCAAAATCGCTTTCGCCGTCAGCTGTTTTACAGCCTGCAGGCGTTCGAGATCCAGATCCCGGCGTTACGCCAGCGCCTGAGCGATATTCCACTGTTGGTGAAGCATCATCTGCGTACGCTGGAACAGCATTTCCAGTGCCGCTTCCGGGTAGACGACGAGGTGATGACCCAACTTGGGCTCTATCTGTGGCCCGGCAACGATCTGGAGCTGAAAGGCGTGGTGGAGCGCACGGCGATGATGTGCCACGGCCACCACCTGCAACTGGCCGATCTGCCCGAGCACCTGCTCGGTCAACAACCCTTACTGGAAAGCGATCCGCAGCCGGGTATGCCGCTGTTAACATTGGCGGAAATGGAGCGCCAGGCGATCATTCGCGCGGCCAACGTCAGCCGCGGGCAGTTGAATGAAATGGCGCAGTTGCTGGGGATTGGCCGCACTACGCTGTGGCGGAAAATCAAACAGTATCAGATTGATATCCGCCAGTTTAAGCTGCGCGCCTGAGGCGGCCGTCAGTGGCTGAGCTGCAATACCCCGCGTGCCGCATCCAGCATCGCTTTTTGGCCGTTGCGGGTTTTGCTCATGCAGTCGTGCATGCCAATCACCATCGGGATCCCCATCGCCTTAGCGAGGATCGCGCTGTGCGACAGCGCATTGCCACCGCTCAGGCAGATGCCCAGCACCAGCCGGCGATCTAACATCACCACGTCAGACGGCATCAGTTCGTCCATCACCAGAATCGACGGTGTGGTCAGCGTGATTAACGGCAACGGCTGCTGCTGCAAATGGCTCAAGGTGCGGCGCAGCATGTCGCGCACATCCAGCTCACGCGCCCGCATATATTCGTCGTCCAGCGCGCGATACTCCTCGGCTATCGCTTCCATCTCCTGCTGCCAGGCCTGCTCGGCACTGCATTGCTGACGGGCAATGCGGGTATAGGCCGCCTGTTGCAGGTCCGGATCGTCCAGCAACATGCTGTGCGCGCCGAAAATCGCCGCCTGCGGCTTGCCAATCAACGAGCCGGTGCGCTCCGCCAGGCGGTTCAAATCGCTTAGCGTATGTTGCAGCGCTTCACGCAGCCGCTGCTGTTCGTTGAGTACGTCATCGGCGCCAATCTGGCGTTCGGTGATCGCCGGGCAGAAGCTGTACGCCTGCCAAACCGGGCCGCTGGTGACGCTTTCCGCCACCGGGATACCGTGCAGCGAAGGTAAGCTTTGCTCAGAGACCGTTTCGCCAAAGTGCTGCTCCGCCAATGCGCTAAAGGCCGCCAGCGCCTGGTCGGCCTGCGCACCGTCGGCAATCAGCCGGATGGTGTCGCCATGACGCACCTGCAACAATGCCAGTTGGTTAAGGCTGCGAGGATTGGCGCACTGCCCCTGCTTTTCCAGCACCAGTTCGGCATCGAACGGCGCCAGCGCTTCCGCCAGCCGGGCCGCCGGGCGGGCGTGCAGCCCATGTGGGTTCTGCACCGTCCAACTGACGCTTTTCCCCTGCGTCAGCGGTAATTCAACCTTTTTGACCACGGGCGCAGTACCCTCGCCCAGTTGCGCCTGCTTGGCCTGCAGCGCGCCTTGCGCCTCGGCCAGCACCTGCTCCAGCCCCGCGCCGGCATTTGCGGCAACCACGGCGGCCAGCGTCCCTTCAACCAACGGCGCCGAACACAGCCTGACTTTGGCGGCTAGCGCCGGATCCAGCAGATCGATGGCGGTTTCGGCGCTCAACAGCGCGCTGCCCAGGTCCATCAGCACCACAATGCCCGCGCCCTCAGCCACCGACTCTATCGCCTCCATCACCTTGATCGCATCGGTGCCTATCGGATGCTCCGCATCATCGACACCCGCTGCCAGCGCCAGTTTGCAGCCGTCGCCACGCATCATCTGCAATGCCAGTTCCTCAACGCCGCGAGCCAACTGCGCACTGTGTGAAACAACAACGATATTGATCATCTCGCCTCCTGCTATTGGCCGGCGACCTCTGCCAGCGTTTTCATCATCAGCATCACCGAAGTCGCGCCCGGGTCCTGATGACCGATGCTGCGCTCACCCAGATAGCTGGCTCGCCCTTTGCGCGCCTGCATGGTGATAGTGCTTTCGACCGCCTGCTCTACCCGCTCACTGGCGCGCTGCAGGGCTTCCGCGACGCCAAGCTGCTGCTCAACCGACTGACCAAGGCTGTCCACCACCGCCCACCAGGCATCGCACATGGTTTTATCACCCGGTTCCGCCTTGCCGCGCATTACTACGCCGTCAACGCCTTCCTGCATCAGTTGATGCAGCTCCGCCAGATCCAGGCTCTGCTTGGCATTCGCCGCCTGCGCCGCACGGATGAAGAAGGTGCCAAACAGCGGACCGCTGGCGCCGCCCACGCTGGACAGCAGCGTCATGCCGGTGTTTTTCAGGATAAAACCAATGTCTTTGTCCGCCACCGAAGGCAGTTTCTCCACCACCTTGTTGAAGCCGCGGTTCATATTAAGCCCGTGGTCGGCGTCGCCGATCTCGGTATCCAGCCGGGTCAAGAAATCGCGCTGCTGAGTAAACACTTCGCCGCAACGCATCAGCCAATCGACCACTTGTTGTTTGGTTAACGCCATAATTCCTCCTCAGCAACCCCAACGCAGCGCAGGCGTTTTCACCGGCGCATCCCACAGCGACAACAACTCGTCATCCACCTTCAGCAGCGTGATTGAAACCCCTTGCATGTCCAGCGACGTGCAGTAAGAACCGATCAGGCTGCGTTCGACGATCAGGCCTGCTTCGGCACAACGCTCCGCCAGACGGTGATAGACGCCATACAGCTCGGACAAAGGTGTCGCACCCAGGTTATTCACCAATGCAATCACGCGATCGCCGCGCGTCAGCGGCTGCTTGGTTTGCGCTTCATCACGCCATTCCCCCTGCTGACGATCCCAAACGCGGAGGGTGCGCTGGTAATGGCCATGGTCTATCAGGGTATGGAACATGTCGTCCACCGCCGCATTGAGGGTGGTAAACGGACGCCGTGCAATGCCCGGCTCGCCGTGAATGCCGACGCCAAACTCCATCTCGTTTTCCGCCAGCACGAACGAGGGCTTGCCGGCGGCCGGTACGGTACAGGCTCCCAATGCGATGCCGATCGAATGCCCGTGATTGTTGATGCTGTGGCCCAGCGTCACCAGGCTATCCAGATCGTCGCCGCGCGCCGCTGCCGCACCGAGCAATTTTTCCATCAGCACGGTATTGGCCACCCCGCGACGTCCGGCGGTGAACAGGCTGTCTTTGACCGCCACGTCATCGTCCACCAGCACCGTCGCCACCTGGACGCCGCTGTCATGCAGCAGCTCGGTGGCGGTTTCAAAGTTCAGCACGTCGCCGGTATAGTTTTTTATTAGCAACAACACCCCGGCACCACCGTCGATCGCCTGGCCGCACTCGTACATTTTGTCCGGCGTTGGCGAGGTGAAAATTTCGCCCGGGCAGGCACCGTCGAGCATGCCTTCGCCGACAAAGCCGCAGTGCATCGGCTCATGGCCGCTGCCGCCGCCGGACAGGATCGCCACTTTGCCCGCGACCGGCGCGTCGGCGCGAGTGACGAACACCGGCTCCTGATGCACCAACAGCTCCGGGTGCGCCTCTGCCAGCCCCAGCAGTTGCTCTTCCAGTACCGATTCCACCTTATTAATCAGTTTCTTCACGGTTATTTCCTCGTTTGGCCCACGGGACGCAGCCTGCTGCGCCCCTGCGGCATCAGCTTGAGTGTCGTTGCAGCCAGGCATTGCCCAGCCGATCTGCCGTCAGAATGGCCGCCTGAACGCTGGCCGGCGTGACCTTGAACGGCATGTTGTGGATAGTTTCGCCGGCAACGCAGCTGGCTTCGGCAACCGCCATGATTTTCTCTGCCGCATCGCCGCTAACCCCCATTTGCGCCAGCGTGATCGGCAAACCGAGCTGCTGACAGAAATCCAGCACCGTTTCGATCTGCTCCATGCTGCTGTTTTGCAGCACCAGCTGCGACAGCGTGCCAAAAGCCACTTTCTCGCCGTGGTACAGATGATGGCACTCTTCAAGCACGGTAAAGCCGTTGTGGATGGCATGCGCTCCCGCCAATCCGCTGCTTTCAAAGCCGATGCCGCTCAGGTAGGTATTGGCCTCGATAATGCGTTCGACCGCCTCCGTCACCACTCCGGCCTCGACCGCCAGCTTGGCTTTGACGCCCTCCGCCAACAGCGTCTCATAACACAAGCGCGCCAGACTGAGGGCTGCCAGCGTCGATTTGCCGCCCGCCATACTGGTGGCTTGCGCATCGAAACACGCCTGCGCCTCAAAATAAGTCGACAGCGCATCGCCCATGCCTGCCACCAGCAGCCGCACCGGGGCCTTGGCGATAATTGCACTGTCCATCACCACCATGTCGGGATTGCGTGGGTAAATCAGGTATTCGGCAAATTCGCCCTGTTCGGTATAAATCACTGATAACGCGCTGGTCGGCGCATCGGTAGAGGCGATGGTCGGGATCAGCACCACCGGCAGATGCTGGTAATACGCAATCGCTTTGGCGGTATCCAGCGTTTTGCCGCCGCCGATGCCAATCACTCCGCGACAACCGTGAGCCTTGAGCTCCCGGCCGAGCCGGTCGATTTCCTTATGGCAGCATTCGCCGTTGAACACGCAGGCATGGTGCTTCACCCCGTGCTGCTGCAGGCTGCCCATCAGGGTATCGCCCGCCAGCTTCATCACGAAGTCGTCGGCAATCACGAAATAATGGTCGGCAAGGTTTTTGGCGTATTCGCCCACGGTGGCCAATGCGTTGGCACCCTGAATGTACTTGCCTGGAGACTGGATGATTCTCAACATAACCGGATCCTTGTAGGGAAATTGGCGATGGTAACGTTCAGATATCAGGTGATGCTGCGTCGGTCTTGTGCCGCCGCGTTGTTATGGACTGACTATAGGGCTTGCCGCTTGCTTTGCGATCTCGGGATTTTTCGTTTCATTATGGAACATTACTTTCCCCTTCACGTTCCATAATGAAACCCTGACGCCGCTTTTTTAGTCAGTAAAGCGAGCTGGCGCACAGCCCAACGTATAACTGCGTAAAGAGTGGATTCTGTGGGCGTTTCAGCTTTAATTTTGACCATCTTTCCCCTATTCTTACGGCCACTACTGGGAAAGGGCGAAAACAGCCCGACTGATGGGATTACTAACGATGAAACGGACAAAAAACATCAACCAAGAGACGTTCCGCAAATCCTGGCGCAACTACCGTGTTGCCCCCGTGGCTTTGGCGATCAGCGCAGTCTTTATGCTGGCCGGCTGCGAGAAGAGCGATGAAACTGTCTCCATGTATCAGAATGCCGACGACTGTTCGCGCAACAACCCTTCCATGAGCGAGCAGTGCACCACCGCCTATAACAACGCCCTGAAAGAAGCCGAGAAAACGGCGCCGAAATACGCAACCCGCGAAGACTGCGTCGCCGAGTTCGGCGAAGCTCAATGTACTCAGGCACCTGCTCCGGCCCAGGCCGGCATGGCCGCAGAGTCGCAGAGCAGCGGCAGCTTCTGGATGCCGCTGATGGCCGGTTACATGATGGGCCGCATGATGGGCGGCTCCGGTTTTGCTCAGCAACCGCTGTTCACCTCGAAAAATGCAGCCAGCCCGGCAAACGGCAAGTTTGTTGACGCCAGTGGCAAGAGCTACGGCCCAGCCACCGCAGGCGGCCGCACCATGACGGTGCCGAAAACCGCGATGGCGCCAAAACCGGCAGTGACCAATACCGTCACCCGCGGTGGCTTCGGTGAATCCGTGGCCAAGCAAACCAGCATGCAGCGCAGCAGCGCAACGTCCAATTCCGGCTCACGCAGCATGGGCGGTTAATGCATGAAACGCGTTGCGATTACCGAGCGTCCGGACTGGCGCGAAAAAGCCACCGAATTTGGCTTCCGCTTCCACACCATGTACGGCGAACCCTACTGGTGTGAGGATGCCTATTACCAATTCACGCTGGCGCAGATTGAAGAAATTGAAAACGCTACCGCTGAATTGCACCAGATGTGCCTGCAGGTGGTAGAGAAAGTGGTCAGCAGCGACGCGCTGATGACCAAGTTCCGCATCCCGAAACACACCTGGGAATTTGTGCGCAGTTCATGGCGCACCAACCAGCCTTCGCTGTATTCGCGTCTCGATCTGGCCTACGACGGCGTTAACCCGCCCAAGCTGCTGGAGAACAACGCCGATACGCCAACTTCGCTGTATGAAGCAGCCTTTTTCCAATGGCTGTGGCTGGAAGATCAGATCAATGCGGGCAACCTTAGCCCGGAATCCGATCAGTACAACAGCCTGCAGGAAAAGCTGATCGAGCGTTTCGCCGATCTGAAAGCGCACCACGGTTTTGGCCTGCTGCATATGGCCTGTTGCCAGGACAGCGAAGAAGATCGCGGGACAGTGCAGTATCTGCAAGATTGCGCGCTGGAAGCCGGCGTGCCGACCGAATTCCTGTTTATGGAAGAGATTGGCCTGGGTGAAAAAGGCCAGTTTACCGACCTGCAGAACCAGGTCATCGGTAACCTGTTCAAGCTTTATCCGTGGGAGTTCATGCTGCGCGAGATGTTTTCCACCAAGCTGGAAGACGCCGGCGTACGCTGGCTGGAGCCGGCATGGAAAAGCATCATTTCCAACAAGGCACTGCTGCCGATGCTGTGGGAAATGTTCCCGGATCATCCAAATCTGCTGGCGGCCTACTTTGCAGAAGACGAGCACCCGCAGCTTGACCACTACGTCACCAAGCCGCTGTTCTCACGCGAAGGCGCCAATATCCAGATCGTGCAGAACGGCCAGCAGGTCGCGAGCGTCGATGGCCCTTACGGCGAAGAAGGCATGATCGTGCAGCAGTTCCACCCGCTGCCCCAGTTCGAAGGCAGCTATACGCTGATCGGCAGTTGGCTGGTGGACGATCAACCCTGCGGTATCGGCCTGCGCGAAGATCGTGAACTGATCACCCAGGATCTGTCGCGTTTCTATCCACATATCATTCTCGGCTAACGGCTCAGTTCTTGGGTAAAAAGCGCGATCTTATCGCGCTTTTTTTATGCATTTCGCCTGGTGATTAATCGATTAACCTTCTATACTCGAAGCGTCTGTTCTCCTCGGGCGGAGCAACCAGATATGAAACTGACGTCCATGATCCCACCGCAGGTCAACCTGGCGGACGGATGCTTTACCGCACCTGATGTTCAACGCAAATCCACGACGCTGGGCAGCCTGGCGGGGATCTTTGCCGATGCCGTGGCCTGGCAAAGCTTATCGGCGGAGCTTGCCGTCTATCAGGTTGAAATGCTGCCTTCCGTGCAGCAGGAAGGCGAGCTGTTTGTCGGCACAACTCATCTGCAACCTGGCCGGGTGGGCGACGAATTCTTTATGACCCGCGGGCATATTCACCAGCGGCCAGAACAGGCCGAGTTCTATTTTGGCCTACGGGGCCAAGGTTTGCTGTTGCTGCAACACCAGGACGGCGCTTGTACGCTGGAACAGGTTTCCCCCGGTAGCGTTCATCATATCCCCTCCTTTACTGCCCACCGTTTGATCAATACCGGCAATGACGTGCTCTCTGCGCTGGCGGTGTGGCCAACGGTCGCCGGCCACAACTACGATGCGTTGCAGCCTCAGGGTTTCAAGCTGCGGGTCTTTGCCGATGGCGATGGCTGGAAGGCGGAGGCGCAATATGAGTGACTCAATGCTGCGATTTGGGCTTGATGTCCGTATTAGCGACAGCCCGATGGGATTTGGCTATGGCAATGACGTGATTGGCCCCTTGCCGGAGATACGCACGCTGGAGCAAATCCGCCGTTCCCTGCGCGACCCTGACTGCCAGGGACCAGAGCAGGTTTATGCCATCGCGATGGACGTCGCGAAACAGCAACATTTGGCCGAATTGAAGAAACGCATGCTGTTGTTCGGCATTGTCACCTATGCCCAAGGGCAATTGGGCCAGGAGCCGATACGCAGCCAGGGACACGTACACCGTATCAGCGCGCACAGCGGTTGGTCACCACCGGAGCTGTATGAAATCTGGCAGGGAAAAGCGATCATTTACATGCAGGAACGGGTGGAATATGAACCGGGCCGCTGCTTCGCCGTCCACGCCGGACCCGGCGAGAAGGTGCTGGTGCCGCCGGGCTGGGCCCACGCCACGATTTCTGCCGATCCTCACCAGCCGCTGACCTTCGCGGCCTGGTGCGATCGTGAATATGGCTTCGAATACGATGCCGTGCGTGAATACAAAGGACTGGCGTGGTACCCGCTATTGCAGGGCGACAATATAATCTGGCAACAGAACCCGCGTTATCAATCCGGCCGGCTGCACGCCATCGGCCCACGCCAATACCATGAATTCGGTCTGAGTGATGCCCCGCTCTACTCGCAGTTTGAAACCGATCCGGCGCGCTTCCAGTTCATTTCCAAACCGGGCAGCGTAGCGGAAAAATGGCAACGGTTTGAGCCCTAAAGACTACTGTCTAATTCAATAATAGGAAATTTCTACCCTATGAGTTTCAAGCTGCAGCCTAGGCGCCTGGCTGCAGCTTGAAAGGCGACGGGTATCAGGAGAACAAGCCGCAGGCCACCCCCGCCGCTGCCAGGGCCAACAGCCCCAACATCGCTTTCACCGGTGACAATCCCCGCTTGGCCATCAGATACCAGGTCATCAGCACCACGATCAGCGGCATCAGGTTAGGGAAAATGCCGTCCAGCATTTGCTGCAGGTGAATATTCACCCCGTCTTTGGTGATGAACTCCAGACCGGTGCCCAGTTTGACGTAGCTCGCGGCTACGCCGCCCATAACGAACACTCCCAGCAGGGAAAGCGCTTCTCGCAGGCGTGAGGACTTGCTGCTGACCAGCATTTCCACCGAGCCGGAGCCCATATGGTAGCCCTTCATAAACAGCCAGTAAGACCCGGGAATGACGATCAGGCTGAACGCCATAATGTAGAATAACGGGCCAATCACGCTGCCGCCGGCAGCCAGCGCCATACCGATGCTCAACAAAATGGGCAGCAACATGCCCGGCACCATGGAGTCGCCGATACCGGCCACCGGCCCCATCAGGCCGACCTTGAGCGTATTGATGGTTTCACCGTCGATCGGCTCACCGTTGGCACGTTTTTCCTCCAGCCCTATCACCATGCCGTTAACAATCGCGCCCAACTGCGGCTCGGTGTTATAGAACGAAGTATGGCGGCGAATGGCCTCAATGCGCTGTTGTTTTTCCGGATACAGTTTTTTCAGCGCCGGCATCATGCTCAGGCAGAAACCGTAAGATTCCAGACGTTCAAAGCTCATCGACGACAGGTTGTACATCATCCAACTGCGCCAGCAACGACGCAGGTCCTGCTTATTCAATTTTGGTGTTGGCGTATCCATCAGAATTCATCCTCATCGTCAGCCTGAGGCGCGGCCTGTGCGGCAGCCGCCTGCGGCTCTGGCTTATAGTTGTAGTGAATCAATGCCAGCAGCGCGCCGACAATCACCAGCGCCACCATATTCAGCTTGAGGAAAACAATGCAGATGAACCCCACCAGGAAGTAAATCAGCATGCTGTAGCTTTTAATAATCTGCTTAAGAAGAATGGCGATACCGACCGCAGGCAGAATGCCGCCGACCACGTTCATGGTAGTCAGCACCAGCGTCGGCAAGCTGTCCATAAAGGCGTTGATATAGCGCGCCCCGAAAAAGACGGCGATAAACGTCGGTACAAAGCGCAGCAGGAAGTTGGTGACCTGCGGCCAGATGGCGCTGTTAAGGTAAATGCCCTGTTCGTCCCCGCGCTCCACCGCCAGATCCGCGCGGTGGTTCCAGTAGGAATTGAGTACCATCATGGCATTGAACAGCACGGTGCCCATGATGCCGATAGTCGCTGCCAGGGCGACGGCCACCTCGGGCCCCTTACCGGAAAGAATGCCCAGCGCAATCGCCGGGAATGCTACAAAATTGAGGTCGGCCGGCATCGATCCGCCCGGTGTAACCATGGCGATATAAACCGCCTGTACCGCCACACCAATGATGATGCCGGTCTGTACATCGCCGAGGATAGCCCCCACCAGCATGCCGGAGACCAGCGGACGGCTGAGAATATACCAGCCTCCGGTCAGTCCCAGCAGCCAGGGGCTGCTCAGCGCGCCGAGATAGCAAAGTATCCCGATAAGCGTCGCTTCAAACCACATAGTTCACTCCCGCCGTTCAGGCTTATTTGAGTTTCTTTTTTGCATCCAGCCAGCTGAAATGGCTGGCATCCGGGACTAAACGGAATTCGATGGCGTGGCCGTGTTCGGTCAGGAAATCAAAGGCTTCCGATTCTGGTACCGTCACGGATTGATTCGGGCCGATAGTCACCGTGTCTTTGCGGGCAGACATCGGGCCGACGTTGATTTTCTTGTTGCGATTGCTGAGGTCGATTCCTGCTTCCATCAGCCGTCGCAGCGTGACCGGCGATTTGCCAATCACGAAGTACTGCTTGTCGCTGGCAATCACCTTCGGCAATTTTTCTATCGCCTGCTGTACGGTGAACAGCCATACCTTGGTATCCTGCACTGCCCCTTTCATCACCGATGACAACAGCGGATCTGCCGCGACCTCATCATCAATCGCCACGATGCCGTCGCAGGGCAGCTCTTTCGCCCAGCGGGTCACCAGTTGACCGTGAATGACCCGGTCGTCGATACGTACGAATGAAATAGCCATACTCTCTCCTCAGAAATCGTCCATTTGCGCCGTCACCGCAGGACGGGCAAGCGCAATCGCCTCACCGCCCTGCGCCACCAGCTCCTGTGCCGCCAGTTGAACATCCTTTCCTTCCAGCAATTCGGCACTCATCAGCAACATCGGGAAATTCACGCCGGTCACCACCGCCATCGGCACTGGCGCATTGGGATCAAAGGCGTGACGACAAGCCACGTTGTACGGCGTACCGCACAGCATGTCGCACAGTATCAACACACCGTCAGCCCCTGCGCTCACCCGACGCAGTTCGTCGGCAAACTCCCGCTTAAAAGCCTCGATGCCGGCGCCTTCACTCAGACCGACATGGCTGGTCCCCGGCAACTCGCCGTAAACCATGCGCGCACTGCTCAGTAACGCCTCGGCCAGCGGCCCATGAGAAGTCACAATCACTCTCAACATAATGTTTATCCCCTTACCCAGGCTTTAATGGTGCCCAGGGTTTTACCCAGGCTGCGGCCATGTGGGCTGATGCGATACGCCCCGACCGCAGCCGGGACGATGAAGGTTTCCGCGTAATGCACCACAAAGGGAGCAAAATGGCCCTCAGGGCTTTCAACCACTGCCTCTTCCCCTTCCACCAGATTCAGCACGTTCACTCGCCCTTCGGTATGGTGTAACACCGGTTCACTGAACCAGTGACGGCGGGTTTCGATAAATTCGCGCTCGTGCAGGCCGGTTCGCTCTTCCTGCCAGCCTTGCCCTTCAGCAACCGGTTCAACGCGGTTGACCAGGTGCTCCGTTGCCCAGTCGGTGTCGCATTGCCAGTTGATCACCTGCTCACCGTGCTGCAAATGCACCGGACGCGGCAGGCCATCTAATCCCACACGGCCCCAGTCCCACAGTTTGAAGGTGAAAATGTACGGCGTAGCGCTGATCTCCAGCACCATGGTACCCGCACCTGAGCAATGCACCGTCCCAGCTGGGATCAGGAAGTGATCGTGTTTACGCGCCGGGAAGCGGTTCACAAAACGGCGATCGTCGAACGCCTTTTCGCCCCTTTGGGAGGCCGCCAGATCGGCCATCATCGCCTGCGGATCGGTACCGTTTTTCATCCCCAGATACACTTCGGCGCCTTGCTCTGCCGCCAGAATGTAATAGCTTTCATCCTGGGTGTAATGCATGCCGAAATGCTGTTGGATGTATTCCGTCAGCGGGTGCACCTGGAAGCTGAGGTTTTGCCCGCCGACGGTATCCAGCAGGTCAAAACGGATCGGGAATTCGGCGCCGAAACGGGCGTGTACGCGCTCGCCCAGCAGGGGCCTCGGGTATAACAGCACCAAATCCTGTGAGGGGATCTCGACCCGAACGTCACCAAAACGCATTAGCAGGCTGTTTTCCTCGGGCACGCAGTCAAAACACCACGCGTAGTTGGCTGCCGTCGGGTCGAGATCGAACTGTTGCTTCATCCATTGACCGCCCCAAATACCGGGGTCAAAAAAGGGCACGACGCGGAATGGACGTTGGGTGACCTGCTGCAATCCAGCGTGGAATGCCTCGCCACTCACGGCCTTGGGCTTACCTGCCTGGTTGGTGTCCAACACCAGGTCAGCACGCTGCAACAACGGGGTTTTATGGCGATCGAACACCCGCCATTCCACAAAAAAGGCCCGCTTGTAACGGCGCAACACGTCTTCGTCCACATTGGTTACGCCCCAGTTGCCCAGTTCACCACGGCGAAAACGCTGCTGGATTTCCCAGCGAGCCATGTCGGCATACACCAGCACATCGCCCTCGGCGATCAACGCCGCGCCCGGTCCATAAATCACTACCAGGCCACTGTCGACGCTCGCAATTTGATCGCGTAGCTGCTGCACGCGCTCATCATCAAAAAATTCAGGCAGTTGATGGCATGACAGCACGCCAAAAACGCGGTCATCGGTTAAGTTGCGTTCAATCATCGCGTGAATATGCGATTCATCATATTTGGCCAATTCGGCGTTGATACTGCTGGCGGGCTTCAGCGGATGGATAAGATTCTCGCTCAGTTCTGCCAAATTCACCCCAGGGTAGCAATCCACCACCAACAGGGTTTTGCGTAACCCGAGGGCGGCAACCTTGCGGCTGACTGCCTCGACCACCGCCGGCCAACCTTGCCAGGCGGCATGATCAAAGCCCTGAACCGCCACTTCCGGGTGTTTGTCATAGCTTGTTGCGTTGCGCTGTTGCTCTGTCATATCCTTCTGCCTATGCACTGAATAGATAGAAAAAGATTAATCGATTAACCCCATAACAAACAGGCTGATTAACGAGATTAACCTCATATAACGGATAATAACCTGCTAAAAAGCTTATAAATCGCGATCGTCGTCACACTCTATTTAACGAAATCACACAGAAAAAGGTTAATCGATATACCTTGATGTAAAAGCCAGTATCGACAGGAGATGAAATGAGCACCATAACCTTGGCGGATGTCGCCGCATACGCAAAAGTCTCCACCGCTACGGTTTCGATGGTATTGCGCAACCGTGGCCGCATATCGGATGAAACACGCAAGCGTGTGCTGAGCGCCATCGATCATCTGGGCTACGTTTACAATCAGACCGCGGCAAACCTGCGCAATCGCAGCAGCAATCAGGTCGGCCTGCTGCTACATGACATCACCAACCCTTTTTACGCCGAGATGACCGCCGGGTTGAGTCAGGAAATGGAACGCCATCAACTGATGCTGTTTCTGGCCAACAGCGAAGAATCGGCCGACAGGCAACAAAAATTTGTCGACTCGCTGCTGCAAAACAGCGCCAGCGGTATGGTGCTGTGTGCCGCCCGACAAACGCCGAGCCTGTTTTTTGAAACGCTGAAACGCCGCAAGATCCCGGCCATCATGGTGGTCAGGCCGGTGGCTGATGCGCACTTTGACTTTGTCGGCACAGATAACTTCCTTGGCACACAGTTGGCAACCCAGCATCTGTTGGATCTTGGCCATCGCAATATTGCTTTCATCGGAGGATCCATCAACTCCACCACCCGCGCGCAGCGGTTGGGGGGTTACACCAGCAAGCTGCTGGAACGGGGGATTGTGGTCAAGGGCGAATGGATCGTCGACAGCGAGGCCAGCCAAAGCTCCGGCGCCAAGGCTGCAGAGCAGTTGCTGATGGCCCATCCGGAAATCACGGCGGCGTTATGCTATCAGGACATTGTCGCGTTGGGTGTGATGCAGACATTACGCAAACTCGAGCGCCAGATTGGCCGTGATTTCGCGCTGATAGGGTTTGATGATATTACCGAAGCGTCGCTGGTGCAGCCGGGTTTGACCACCGTATCGGTGGCCTCCCGCGAGATCGGCCGCAAGGCGGGGGAACTGCTGTATAGCCGCATTCAAGGCAATGATGAACCGCCAAAACGCATCATCCTGCCGCCTTCGCTGGTGATCCGCCAATCCTGCGGCTTTGCCGATCAATCTACGCCAGCCTGAGGCCGGCGTAGAGCCTTTAGCCAACCTGCACCGACAGCATACTCAGTGCGCTCATCTCGATGCCCTCCACCGGAAGGGTTATCGCCTCTTTGCCGTCCCAACTGCCCAGTACGTATAACAGCGGCAGGTAGTGTTCCGGCGTCGGGTTAGACAGCGCTGCGCCTTCGTGCTGCATAAAATTGACCAGCGGGTGGTTATCTCCCTGATAATTCAGGTTATCACGCACAAACCGGTCAAACGAAGTGGCCCACGGATAAGGGGTGGCGTCCCCCTGCCATTTTACCATCCGCAGGTTATGCACCACGTTGCCGCTGGCGACGATCATCACCCCCTGGTCACGCAACACCGCCAGTTTACGGCCCAGTTCATAATGGTATTCCGCCGGTTTGGTGCCGTCGATGCTGAGCTGCACGATCGGAATATCCGCCTCGGGATACATTTTGATCAACACGCCCCAGGTGCCGTGGTCCAGGCCCCATTCGCTGTCGTCTGCCGTGACAGTAATCGGCGCCAACACTTGCTGGATCTGCGCCGCCAGCGCAGGGGATCCTGGCGCCGGATACCGGGTATCGAACAGCGCCTGCGGAAAACCGCCAAAGTCATGGATGGTTCTTGGTTTTTCCATCGCGGTCACCGCGGTGCCACGGGTGTACCAGTGAGCAGAAACGGCAATGATGGCCTTCGGGCGCGGCAGCGTTTCACCCAGATGACGCCAGGCCTGGGTATAGCGGTTTTCTTCCAGCGCGTTCATCGGGCTACCGTGGCCGAGAAAAAGTGCAGGCATACGAGAGCTGTTCATACAAGATCCTTGGTCAGTCGCAAACATGATGGGGACTAGACTACGCCGTTTGCCACGGCGACACAGCCGGATAACCGTGATGATGATCTTCAATAAATTTGAACGGTTAAAACGATAGAAACAATCAGCCAAATCCACTCGATTTATGCCTTTACTCTGTTAGTATCAGAAAATAAACGATAATTTCAGCATAAAAGGAGACAACCATGTCCGTACCGCTGCTCCTGACCTTGCTGGCCGGCGGCGCCACCTTTGTCGGCGCCCTGTTCGGCATTATTGGCCAGAAGCCTTCCAACCGAATGCTGGCTTTTGCTCTTGGATTTGCCGCCGGGATTATGCTGCTGATATCGCTGATGGAAATGCTGCCCGCGGCGCTGCACACCGTCGGCATGTCGCCGATGATGGGTTACGGCATGTTCATGCTTGGGCTACTGGGGTATTTCGCGCTGGACCGCATGCTGCCGCACCAGCACCCGCAGGATCTGATGCAGCAACCGCTGAAACCGCACAACCTGAAGCGCACCGCGGTGCTGTTGACGCTGGGCATCAGCCTGCACAACTTCCCGGAAGGCATCGCTACCTTCGTCACCGCCAGCGCCGACCTGGAACTGGGCATGGGCATTGCGTTGGCCGTGGCTATCCACAATATTCCTGAAGGTCTGGCGGTGGCTGGCCCGGTGTATGCCGCAACCGGCTCCAAGACCAAAGCCCTGCTGTGGTCCGGTATTTCCGGCATGGCGGAGATTCTCGGCGGCGTATTGGCGTTCCTGCTGCTTGGCCCGATGATTTCGCCGGTGGTAATGGCGTCGATTATGGCGGCGGTTGCCGGCATCATGGTGGCGCTGTCGGTTGATGAACTGATGCCGTTGGCGAAAGAAATCGATCCGCACAATAACCCGAGCTACGGCGTCCTGTGTGGAATGGCGGTGATGGGATTCAGCCTGACGCTGTTGCAAAGCGGCGGCATAGGTTAACGGTTTTCAGCCACAAAAAAAGCCGCATTACGCGGCTTTTTTCATCGTCAGAAGGTCAGATCGTTATCAGCTGGCTTTCTTTTCGTGAGCCTGGCGGTAAGCCACCAGATCTTCGATGGTCAATACGGTCATATCATGCTGTTTGGCAAACACGATCACTTCCGGCGCATGCGCCATGCTGCCATCGTCGTTAGTCAGTTCACACAGCACACCGGCAGGTTTGAAACCGGCCATAGAGACCAGATCGATAGTCGCTTCAGTGTGACCACGACGGCTCAGCACGCCACCTGGCTGCGCGCGCAGCGGGAAAACGTGCCCAGGACGATTCAGATCGCTTGGCTTGGCGTTATCGGCCACGGCCGCACGGATAGTGGTCAGGCGATCGGATGCAGACACGCCGGTGGTCACGCCCTGCGCCGCTTCGATAGTCACGGTGAAGGCCGTCTGGAACTGGCTGGAGTTGTTGGTCACCATCATCGGCAGTTCGAGCTGCTGACGACGTTCTTCGGTGAGACACAGACACACAATACCGCTGCCGTGGCGAATGGTCAGTGCCATCTGCTCAACGGTCATGGTTTCTGCGGCGAAGATCATATCACCTTCGTTTTCACGATTTTCATCATCAAGCACCATTACACCGCGGCCATTGCGCAATGCTTCAATAGCTCGCTCTACGCGTTCTACCGGCGTGCCGAAATCTGAAAGTAGGGTCTGATTCATGGTAAAAAACCTCATTAAAAAATTATGGATTACCAGAACCAGGGCGATCTTGAGGAGTAGCTAGCAATAGCTAAAAAAATAACGCAAGCGGGCGCAAACCCGGCAGATACCGTTACTCTCTCCCATCCGGACTATAACCGTCGGCCCCGGAATTACACCGGATCTGCTGACCTCTAACCAAGCTGCAAGAGACTGGCTGAGCGCTCGCGGGCTTTCACCGTAGAAGGTGATTTACCGCCGGTGGGGACTTGCACCCCGCCCTGAGAATAAGCTTCTCGACTATAACGCTAATGATTAATCAGGGCAATTGGCAAAAGCACAATTCGGCCAATCACAGGGAATGCGGTTATTAGTTTATCCGGCGGGCAACTCGCATTACACTAGACGACAGCTATTAAACTCTGAAAGGGATACGCCATGATTGACCCGAAAAAAATTGAACAGATCGCACGCCAGGTGCATGAATCCATGCCTAAAGGCGTACGTGAATTCGGGGAAGACGTTGAGAAAAAAATCCGTCAGGTGCTGCAGTCGCAGCTTACCCGTCTGGATTTGGTCAACCGCGAAGAGTTCGACGTTCAGACACAGGTGCTGCTGCGCACCCGTGAAAAGCTGGCGTTGCTGGAACAACGCATGAACGAGTTGGAAAGCAAGCTGAACGCAGCACCAGCCGCACAACAGCCAGACGCAGAATAGTTACCGCTAAGGGCGCGGCATCGCGCCCTTACTGCCGTTTTAACGCCGCCTTCGGCCTGCGCGGCAACACCAGCCAAATCAACGCGAACATCCCCAGCGCATACAGGCTTTTCCAGCCGATAATGACCATCAGCAGCAAACACAGCCCCAGCCCTACCGCCGCCATTAACCGCGAACGTCCGTGCAAAATTCGACAGCCCGCCAGCATACACAGCAGGTAGATCAGCACAAAGATGCCATTGGCATACACCAACAGCATATCCAACGGCAGTTTCAGCGTATAAATCAGCAGGGTAAACAGCAGGCAACAGCCCACCACCGCGCTCAATGCATTGACCGGTGCCTGTCCGGCGGACAGTTTAGCCAACGCGCTGGCTGGCCGATCCTGCGCCTGCGACCACACCAGCCGGGCGAAGCTTTGGGTATAGATATTCACGCTGGCAAAGCAAGCCAGATAACCTATGACGCAGGCTACCCACAACGCATGTTGCCCAAACAGTTGCACCACGATACCCGGCAACGACGCGGCCGCCGCCTGATGTTCACCGTACGCGTGAAAGTGCAACACCGCCACGGTACAACCCCAGTACACCGCCCCGGCGACCAGCAGGCCAAACAGCAGGGCACGCGGGAAATCGCGCTCAGGGTTGCGGAACTCGGTTGCCAGATGCGCAAAGGCTTCCAAACCGACAAAGCACCAGAACATCACCGCCAACGCGTGGAACAAATTAGGGGGAGATATTTCGTCGAGTGCTGGCCAGGGGATTTGAGCAGGAGAGATGCCGCCACGCCACCAAATTGCGGCGACCAGCGCCACCACCAGCATGGCGATCAGCGTTTGAATATTGGCGCTGGAACCGGCGCTGCGCGTACCCAGCAGCCAAATCACCATCAGAGTGGCTATTTGCACCAGCAGCAGGCCATTGGCGTTCCAGCCGAACGCGGCCTGCCAAAAACCGGCGGCTATCTGTAATGCCGCAGGCAGGCCCACCGGGATCACCGACAAAAACAGCCAGCCGGTCACTTTTGCCATACGCGGGCCAAAAGCCAGACCGACAAAATGCGCGGCACCACCGGCGCTGGGGAAATGCCGGCCCAGAGCAGCAAAAGCGATGGCAATCGGGAACACCAGCGCAATCAATACCGGCCAGGCCCAAAGGCTATCGCCCTGCGCCACCTGGGCCGCCAGCGCAGGAACGGCGAACACCCCCGTTCCCAGCAATGAAGTGGACAATAGCCCAACGCCCTGCGCCAAACTCAATTCCTGCTTCAGTCCACTCACTGCCACCGCCGTTTTATCCGCCATAGTTCAAGTTGCATCCGCGTCGGCTGCTTTTACTCACCCGATTACCGCCTTGATACCACTCGAATTATTTAGGCTAAAAAGAGTCTGTTAGCCCCGCCCGTCTTTGATTGCCTTGATAATATTGGTGGTCGACAGGCCGTCTTCAAAGTTCAGCACCTTGACGTCGCCGCCGTTGGCCCAAACCTCGGCGCTGCCGGCAATATCTTCAGGTTTGTAGTCGCCGCCTTTCACCAGCAGATCCGGCAGGATATCGGCGATCAGGCGTTGCGGCGTGTCTTCTTCGAATGCCACGACCCAATCCACCGCTTCCAAGGCACCCAATACGATCATGCGGTTTTCCAGCGCGTTGACCGGACGGGTCTCGCCTTTCAGGCGCTTGGTAGAAGCGTCGCTGTTGACCGCCACAATCAGGCGGTCGCCCAGTTTGCGGGCATTCGCCAGGTAGGAAACGTGACCGGCATGCAGAATGTCGAAGATACCGTTGGTCATCACCACTTTTTCACCGCGCTGACGTGCTTGCGCCACGGCGGTTTTCAGCTGGGCTTCGGTCATGACGCCAAAGCCGGTTTCGGCACGGCCACGCACCGCGTTTTCCAGCTCGATCGGGGAAACGGTAGAGGTCCCCAGTTTGCCCACCACCACGCCGGCGGCGGCATTGGCCAGGAAACAGGACTCTTCCAAGGTGTTACCGGCGGCCAACGCGGCAGCCAGCACGCCAATCACGGTATCGCCAGCACCGGTAACGTCAAACACTTCCTGCGCCTGGGTTGGCAGGTGCAGTGGCGGAACGCCCAATTGCAGCAACGTCATGCCGTGTTCGGAACGGGTGACCAGCAGCGCGGAGAGCTCAAAGTCCGCCACCAGCTTCATGCCGCGTTCGACCAGCTCGGCTTCGTCTTTGCAGTGCCCTACGACCGCTTCGAACTCAGACAGGTTTGGCGTCAGCAGCGTCGCGCCGCGATAGCGCTCAAAATCGGAACCCTTTGGATCGATCAGCACCGGCACCTTGGCGGCCCGCGCCAGTTGGATCATGCTCTGTACCTGGCTCAGCGCGCCTTTGGCGTAGTCAGACAACACCAGCGCACCAATTTGCGGCAGCGCCTGCTGGATGCGTTCCAGCATGGGTTGCGAATCGACGTTGGAGAACCCTTCTTCGAAGTCGAGACGGATCAGTTGCTGGTTGCGTGACAGCACGCGCAGCTTGGTGATGGTCGGATGCGTCGGTACCGAAACGAAATCACAGCGCACGTTCACTTCGTTCAGCTTGGCGCTCAGTGCACGCGCCGCGTCATCAATACCGGTCAAGCCCACCAGGCGTGAGTTGGCACCCAGCGAAGCGATATTCATCGCCACGTTTGCTGCACCGCCGGGACGCTCTTCAATGGTTTCAACCTTGACCACCGGCACCGGCGCTTCCGGTGAAATACGGCTGGTCGGCCCATACCAATAGCGATCCAACATGACGTCACCCACCACCAATACCCCGGCGCGGCGAAAATCAGGCAGTGTAACTTTCATCCGATAACTCCAAAAAAGTACAAAATTTTAGTGGCGCAGATATTACCACAGACGTCTGTAATAGCTGCAAAACGTATTGCGCAACCGGCCTGCCTAACCCAGCCACTTCGCCCAACTGGTGCGAACCTGTTCACGCTCGGCGGCAAATTGTCCCTTGGCGACCTTGCCGGAATGCTCCTGCAACGCCAGGTGGTGAATTTCATCGCGCATGGTGACGTAGGCCTGAGTGAGCGCCTGCGCCTCTTCTTCCGGCATGATGCCGTAATTGGCCATCAACTCGAAAATGCGTACGTTATCAGACCAACGCGTCAGACGGGGCTCGGTGCTTGCATAGCCTAAGACCAGATACTGGGCAATAAATTCGATATCGGTGATACCGCCCTCGTCGGCTTTGATATCAAAGAGTTCACGCTGCTTGTTGCCGAGGTGATTACGCATTTTCTCGCGCATCTCGCGTACCTCCAGCCGCAGCGTTTCGCCGTCGCGTGGTTTGCACAAGATCTCACGGCGGATCGCGTCAAACTGCTGATGCAGCGCCGGATCGCCATGGACGATACGCGCCCGCACCAGTGCCTGGTGCTCCCAGGTCCAGGCCTCGTTCTGCTGATAATCGGCAAAGGCTTCAACCGTGCTGACCAACATGCCTGCTGCGCCCGAAGGCCGCAGGCGAGCGTCCACCTCGTACAAAATGCCGGAGGAGGTGCGGGTACTAAACAGGTGCATGACGCGCTGCGCCAAACGCAGATAAAACTGACGGCCGTCGATGCAGCGATCGCCGTCGGTCATCACGTCCGGAGGACAATCCAGAATAAACACCAGATCAAGATCGGAGCTGTAGCCCAGCTCCCAACCGCCCAGTTTTCCGTAGCCAATCACGGCAAAACCGCGCCCTTCCCGCTCCTGCAAATGGGTCGGTTGACCATAGCGAGCAACCATGTCGTTCCACGCTTGCTGCACCACCGTATCGATAATGGCCTCGGCCAGATAGGTGAGGTGATCGCTTACTTTCATCACCGGCAGCGCCCCCGAGATATCCCCGGCGGCGATGCGTAACTGCTGCGCCTGTTTAAACTGACGCAATGCCTCAAGTTTCTGCTCTTCGTCATCTTCCGGTACCCGCAACAGGTACTGGCGCAGTTCGCTGCGGTAAGCGTCCGGGGCCACCGGCTGATACAGCGTCGCCGGATCCAGCAGTTCGTCCAGCAACAGCGGATAGCGCGACAGCTGGTTGGCGACCATCGGCGAAGCGGCGCACAGGCGAATCAGATGGCTGAGCGCAGCGTGGTATTCCACCAGCAGCTCAAGGTAGGTGGTACGCGTTACGATGCTCAACAGCAGCTGGGTCAACCGCAGCAGCGCCGTCGGCGCATCCTGACGCGGACACACTTCCGCCAGCAGACGCGGCATCAATTGATCAAGCACATCGCGACCGCGCGGGCCGATAGTGCGTTTGTCGACGTCGTGACGAAACTCGGCGATGGTACGCAACATCTGCCTGCGCGCTTCTTCATCCAGATGTGGCGTCAACGGCGCCAGTTCGTGTTCTTCCAGTGCATCCTGCCACAGGCTGTGGTAGTGCTGATAATCGGGATCTTCGCCCACATCGGGGCTATCGTCGCCAATCAGGTCGTTAAATACCGCTCTGACCGCCTGCATATGCTCGTCCAGCGCCGCGAGCAGCGTCGACCAGTCGTCGAACCCCATGCCCCAGGCCAAACGGGCCTGATCGAGCTCATCTTGTGGCAGCGTCTGCGTTTGTTGGTCGGCAATGGCCTGCAGCAGGTTTTCCAGCCGGCGCAGGAACAAGTAGCTGGCGCTCATCGCCTGTACCTGCTGCGGCTCCAGCAACCCCAGTTCCCCCACCGCCTGCAGCGTGGGCAGCAGCGATCGCCCCTGCAGCGCCGGCTCTCGCCCGCCGCGGATCAATTGGAATACCTGAGTGATAAATTCAATTTCGCGGATGCCGCCGGCACCCAGCTTGATGTTGTCTTTCAGCCCACGCCGCCGCACTTCGCGGGCAATCATGCCTTTCATATTGCGCAGCGACTGGATCACGCTGAAATCGATATAGCGACGAAAAACGAACGGCCGCAGGGTTTTGCGCAACTCTTCACTGTAGGCGTCTTCCGAGCCGCCCATCAGCCGCGCTTTCACCATCGCGTAACGTTCCCAGTCGCGCCCCTGCTCCTGGTAGTAGTCCTCCAGGGCGGCGAAGCTCATGACCAGCGGACCACTGTCGCCGAAGGGCCGCAGCCGCATATCCACACGATAAACAAAGCCGTCGATGGTTTGCTGATCCAGTGCCTTGATCAGCCGCTGCCCCAGACGGGTAAAGAACTGCGCGTTATCCAACTCGCGCCGTCCTCCCTGGGTCTGACCGTTTTCCGGGTAGGCAAAAATCAGGTCTATATCGGACGAGAAGTTCAGCTCGCCGCCGCCCAGTTTCCCCATGCCGAGGATCAGCAACGGCTGGGGTACGCCCTGGGCATTGCACGGGGTGCCCCACTCACGGCAGCAGGTTTGATACAGCCAGTCGCGAGCGCTGACGATCAGCGTTTCCGCCAGCCCGCTCAGCTGCAACAGCGTCTCTTGCGTGCTGCACAGATTCTGCGCTTGCGCCCAGGCGATCCTCACCAGCGTCTCGCGGCGGAACAGACGTAACGCGCGCATCAGTTGCGCTTCGTCGCGCACATCTTCCAGCGTGTCTTGCAACCAGGCGGCGTAATGTTGCCACTCGTCCGCGACCGGTGGCTGTTTGCGCAACGTCTCCAGCCATTGCGGCTGACTGAGCAACATGTCGCAGACAAAATCGCTCGACGCCAAAACCCGCTGTTCCTGGCTGCTGAGCACGCAGTCCGCGCCCTGAGTTTCCTGAAAACGCTGCACGATGCTCTGTGCCTGAACCTGTAACCTGCTCGAGAGTGGCAACATAGTGAAGGATCCGTTCTGCGGCCTGCGCCTCGCAGGCCAGCTTTATTAGCGGAGCGCGCCGTTTAACCAGAATGGCGCATGCGATAAGGCCTGCTTGCGGCTGGATTCGTACCAGCCTTGACGACGTTCGGCCAGCGCCTGCTGCAGCTCGCGCCAGCTTTCGATATAAGGACCGGTTTCGTCATCGGGATAAGCACCGGACAGCAGGATAAATGCCGACACCTGACGGGTCAGGCGCGGCAGCTGTTCCTCGTATTCATCCTCGTTCAACGTGCGCGTGAAGGCCTCTTTCAACTCGGCCGCGCTGCGCCCCAGCATAATGTCGCTGAAACGTTTGAATGAACCGTCGAGCTTGGTTTGCGCCTTGGCGTCGATAAAGGGTTTCCAGGCACCGGTCACCAACCATGATGTGAGCGCTAACTTACACTGCAGGTATTCTGCGCTGTAACACAACACCTGCGGCTGAGTGCTCTTATCAATCAACAGCGGCTCCAGTGCGGTCAGGCGGGCGCGCAGATCGGCGCTGGCTTTGCGTGGTACCAGACCACCGAAGATCACCAGTGCCTGACGGATCAGCGCAATCGCCTCCATAACCGAGCGACGGGCCTGGGTATCACCGCGCAGCCACAGCTCTTCGTGATACTGCCAGTGGCTCAGGCCCAGTTCGAAGCTGGCAACCATACCCTGTTCTACGCTGGATTTGGCCGCAGGCTTCAATACCGCCAGCGGGCGGCGCTCACGCGGAGCATTGCCCTGCGCCAGATGATAGCCGCGCGCCGCTTTGCTCAGGTTGCCCTGACGCAGGCCGCCGTGCATCGCCAATTCGTTGGCCAGCGCCAGCAGATCGTCGGTATTACCCGTTTTAAGCTCCAGCTCAATCTCGCACAGCGCTTCACTCAGCTCACCAGCGCTGACCTCGCCCTGGTCAAGCCCAACCTCAATCTCGCTCTTACCGTAAGTGACCACCCACTTCTCACGCACGAAGTCGGTGCGGAACAGGGGCTGCAACGCCTGCTGCAGAGCGTCGACATCACAGCCTTGCGGCCAGATATCCGCCGGGAACCGTTCCAACGCCAGCTCCGGCGTAGTGATCGCCACATTATATTCCGGGCGCTGATGCAAACCCGCCACCACCTTACCGGCGGTTTTGATGGTCATTTCATAACTGTCGTCGAAGCCGCGGATACGCAGCCCCATATCCTGACTGCGCAGGAAATTATCGGCGGTTTCGAAGTAGATATTGGTCAGTTTTTGCGGCGCGGAATGCTGATTAGGCCAGGCAGCCAACTGCTGCGGCAAAGCGGCAACCGCATCCGGGGTAGCAATAAATTTGAGTTCTATTTCAACGGTCATAAGTCTTTTACACCAATAAGTTACGCATTCGCGTCAGCCTTCACGGCGGCGGGCCTCGCCTGCCGCGCTCTGCCCGATGACGCACAGTTGCCGTTATCTTACCGCGATTCCCTGCACCTTAACCCTGCTAACTGCAGAAAAAACCTGTTACGTTATAAAACACTGCGCAACTCACAGAATCTGCCACAGTAAGATAGTTCTCATTCCGGTTTTTGCGTTGCGTCGTCAGACTGAACGCTCTACTATCGTTCCCATAAATTCACACAGAAACGATGAACTAATGCAGAAATTACGCCTAATTTGCCTTGCCGTGCTGAGCTTCAGCATCACTTGGGGCGCCCATGCCGAAGATAAACGCTATATCTCCGATGAATTGAATACTTACGTCCATAGCGGCCCGGGTAATCAGTACCGTATCGTCGGTACCCTGAACGCCGGTGAAGAAGTCACCCTGTTGAGCGTAAATGACAGCACCAACTATGGCCAGATCCGCGATGCGAAAGGCCGCACGACCTGGATCCCGCTCAATCAGCTGAGCCAGACGCCAAGCCTGCGCACCCAAGTGCCGGCGCTGGAGCAACAGGTAAAAACCCTGACCGACAAGCTGGCCAACATCGACAACAGCTGGAACCAGCGCACGGCAGAAATGCAGCAGAAAGTGGCCGGCAGCGACAGCACCATCAGCGGTCTGCAGCAGGAAAACCAGGATCTGAAAAATCAGCTGGTGGTCGCACAGAAAAAGGTTAACGCGGTTAATCTGCAGCTCGACGACAAACAGCGCACCATTATCCTGCAGTGGTTCATGTACGGCGGTGGCGTAGCCGGCGTAGGCCTGCTGCTTGGCTTGTTGTTGCCACACCTGATCCCGCGGCGCAAAAGCAACAACCGCTGGATGAACTGATTTCAGTCTCCTTCTGTTTGAGATCGGGCGCCTGCGGGGCGCCCTTTTTATTGGCTGCGGCACCGCCCGGCTAATTGAGGTAATCTGGTCAGCAGAGCCTTAAGATAAATTCAGGAGTTAACAGTGAAGACTTACCTGGTCGGCGGCGCCGTCCGCGACAGCCTGCTTGAGATACCGGTATTCGACCGCGACTGGGTGGTGGTGGGCGCCGCGCCGTCAGAGCTGATCGCGCTGGGATATCAACAGGTCGGTAAAGACTTCCCGGTGTTTCTTAATCCCAAGACCCATGAAGAATATGCGCTGGCGCGCACCGAGCGGAAATCCGGCCAGGGCTATACCGGTTTTACCTGTTACGCCGCGCCGGACGTGACGTTGGAACAGGATCTGCAGCGCCGGGATCTGACCATCAACGCCATCGCCCGCAGCGCCGACGGGGAGTTAATCGATCCTTTCAACGGCGTGGCCGACCTGCAAGCGCGGGTGTTACGCCATGTATCTGAAGCTTTTGGTGAAGATCCGTTGCGCGTGCTGCGCGTGGCGCGCTTTGCCGCCCGCTTCGCTCATCTGGGTTTTACCGTAGCCCCGGAAACCGCGGAGTTGATGCGTCAGATGGCGAACAGCGGCGAACTGGCGGCGCTGACCCCGGAACGGGTCTGGAAAGAAACCGAGAAGGCGCTGCAGAGCCAAAGCCCGCAGGTCTATTTCCAGGTGCTGCGCGACTGCGAGGCGCTCAGCGTACTGTTCCCGGAGATCGATGCTTTATTCGGCGTACCGGCCCCCGCTAAATGGCACCCGGAGATCGATACCGGCATTCACACGCTGATGACGCTGGCTATTGCCGCCCAACTCAGCCCCGAGGTCGACGTGCGCTTTTCGGCGCTGTGCCATGATTTGGGTAAAGGGCAGACACCAAAAGAGCTGTGGCCGCACCACCACGGCCACGGGCCTGCCGGTGTTGTGCTGGTAGAGGCCTTGTGTCAGCGGTTGCGTGTCCCCAACCCGGTACGCGACCTGGCCAAACTGGTGGCCGAGTATCACGACCTGATCCACACCGTTAACAAACTGCGCCCGGAAACCCTGTTGAAACTGTTTGATGCGGTCGATGTCTGGCGCAAGCCTCAGCGGTTGGAGCAGATGATCCTCACCAGCGAAGCCGATGCTCGCGGCCGTACCGGATTTGAAAACAATCCCTACCCGCAGGGTGACTATCTGCGCCAGGCGTTTCAGGTGGCGAATGCCGTCTCGGTAAAAGAAGTGGTGGCCAGCGGCCTGCAAGGGCTGGCGATCCGCGATGAGCTCAAACGCCGTCGTCAACAGGTGTTGGCCGACTGGAAACAAACCCAGGATATTCTGAAAGACCAGGCATAAAAAAACCCCGCAGCGCGGGGTTTTTAATTGGCATGCCGCTTACATGAAGACCATGTAAACCACGGCGGCAACGATAAAACGATAGATGGCGAACGGCACAAACGAAATGCGTTTGATCAGCGACAGGAAGGTTTTTATTGCGATCAGCGCTACGACGAAAGCGGTAGCAAAACCGACGGCGAACATCGGTAAATCGCCCATCGTCAGGAAGTGCAGGCTCTTGTACAAGTCCAGCCCGCTGGCACCGATCATCATCGGCACCGCCAGAATGAAGGAGAACTCGGAGGCCGCATAACGGTTCACGCCCACCAGCATACCGCCGGCAATGGTCGAACCTGAACGGGAAAAGCCCGGCCACAGCGCCAGACACTGGAAGCAACCAATCATAAACGCCTGGCGGTAGGTGATGTCATCCAGCCCTTCAGCGCTCGGTTTTTTCGGCTTCAGCCATTCCGCCGCCAGCAACAGGAAACCACCGACCACCAACGCATACATCACGTTTTTCGGTGCGAACAGCGATTTGATGAAATCATGGAGCAACAGTCCCAGCACTACTGCGGGGATCATCGCCAGCAGGATATGGCCCAGTTTCAACCGGCCCGCCGTTTTGCCTTCGTGCTCAACCGGCTTACCGCCGAAATGAATGCCGATCAGCCCGAACAGACGGCGCCAGAACATCACCACCACCGCCAGAATCGACCCCAACTGAATGATCACTTCAAAGGTTTTGGCCTTATCGCCGGTAAAACCCAGCCACTCGCCAACGATGATCATGTGCCCGGTAGAAGATACCGGCAAAAATTCAGTTAACCCTTCAACCACCCCAAGAACAAACGCAATAAACAGTGAATGCATGTCCGCCATGTGCTTCGCTCACCCCATAAATTTACGGCTATAAACATAAAAAAGCGGCAGTGCTCAATACATTGCCGCTAAAACAATTCTCAGGTTCAGACCAGGTTAACGGCCTTTAGTTGCACCTGTATGACAGAACATCACACCGGACGGGTACCACGCTCAATAATCACCCCAACCCGGCTGGCATGTGCAACAGCGCCCGGTTTGCTGACCTTAATACGGACCCAGGGGGAATTGAAGCGCTGGAGCAATATTTCAGATATTTCCTCTGCCACCCGCTCCACCAACGCAAAGCGATTTGGCTCCACGTGCTGGATGATGGCTTCACTGATATCGGCATAGCTCAGACAGTCGTTCACGTCGTCGCTGGCAGCTGCCTGGCGGTTGTCCCAGCCCATTTCGATATCGAACACCAGCTTCTGGCGAATGTTTTGTTCCCAGTCATAAACGCCAATGGTGGTGATTACGGTAAGTTCTTCTATAAATACGATATCCATCACGTCATTCTCTGTTTTTGGCCTTGCCGGATACCACTTCCAGCGGAATATGCGTATTATCCCTTTATGTTGCGAGTAAAACGACCCTTATTAAACGGAACCGCGTTATGAGTGCTACCGCGCTTGGCATGATTATCTTCGCGTATCTGTGTGGCTCAATTTCCAGTGCGATCCTGGTTTGTCGGATCGCCAGGCTGCCCGATCCGCGTGAACATGGCTCAGGGAATCCAGGGGCTACCAACGTCCTGCGCATCGGTGGTCGCCTGGCGGCGGCAGCGGTGCTGGTTTTCGATATTCTCAAAGGAATGCTGCCGGTCTGGCTGGCATACAAGCTTAATGTCCCGCCGCTGTACCTGGGGCTGACGGCAATTGCCGCCTGCGTTGGGCACATCTATCCGGTGTTCTTCCATTTCCGTGGCGGCAAGGGCGTGGCAACGGCATTTGGTGCAATAGCACCGATAGGCTGGGATCTGACCGGTCTGATGACCGGTACCTGGTTGCTGACCGTGTTGCTCAGCGGTTACTCTTCGCTGGGCGCGATTGTCAGCGCGCTGATTGCCCCCTTCTACGTTTGGTGGTTCAAACCGCAGTTCACCTTCCCGGTAGCCATGCTGTCATGCCTGATCCTGATGCGGCACCACGACAACATTCAGCGCCTTTGGCGTGGGCAGGAAGGAAAAATTTGGGGCAAATTCCGCAAGAAAAAGCCTGAAGCGGTTGAGCAGGAAACCAAAAAAGAAGAGTAATTCATAACGCCAGGGGCAGGTCAGCCTGCCCCGAATTAGCCCGGGTTCTGTTCCCCTCGTTGCCCGTTTTTTGAGTTATCACTCTATCGTCGTGAATATATTGCGTTTTCCCGCCAGGGTAACGCCTCTGCTTTAATAATGTCCCTCTTTCAAAATCGCATGAATTGCCAAATCCCCCCATCGCTAATGATTATCATTAGCGACAATTAAATATTGTCATTCCCTAAAGATGGATCATCAATAAAATGCCTATGAAGACTATTCGGCGCCTGATAATAAAACAGCCTAACCTTTTTATGCTGCTGGCAGGAATATGTACCAGTTCATTGGCTTATGCCGCAGGGGAAAACGAAAGTGTCATTACCGTTTACGGCGAGGGAAATACGGCAGAAGAAGCCATAGGATCCAATGGAACCTATGCCGCCAAACAAAGCGTTACGGCAACAAAAACCAGCACCCCATTAATCAAAACTCCTCAGTCTATTTCCGTTATTACGCAAGAAGAATTACAAACCAAACGCCCAGCCACCATTAAAAATGCGCTCAACTATACGCCGGGTGTAATGACAGGCAACAGCGGCAGTTCGAGCATATTTGATAGCGTCATGATCCGGGGATTCAATAACGTCAGCCAGAATATCTATTTGGACGGTTTGAAATTACAAGGGGATATGTATGCCGACAGCAAAGTGGATCCGTATTTTTTACAGCGGGTAGAAGTTTTGCGCGGTCCGGCCTCGGTGCTGTATGGCAAAAGTAACCCCGGCGGCGTTATTTCCAGCGTCAGCAAGCGTCCACAAAAGCAGCCATTGCATGAATTACAGCTGCAGGCCGGCAACCATCACGAATGGAAAACCCAATTCGATTTCAGCGACGCTCTTGATGATGAAGAAGCATTGGCTTACCGCTTAACCGGTAATTATTACGAAGCGCACAGCCAGCAAAAGGGCGAGCGCGAAAAACGCTATGCCATTGCGCCTTCTTTGCTTTGGCAGCCGTCGGATAAAACCTCGCTGTTGTTTCAGCTGTCTTTGCAAAACGAACCACGCACCGGTTATTACGGCTGGCTGCCGAGCGAAGGAACTTTGACTTCCGGCGAATTCGGCAAATTGTCTCCTTCGTTTAACGAGGGCGAGCCCAGCTATAACCGTTTCGAACGCCAGCAGCGCACGGTGGGCTATCAGCTTGATCATGCCTTCAACGATACCTGGTCCTTCCATCAGGCCGTCCGCTATCAGCATACCAAGGTCAACTGGCGCAGCATCTATGGCAACGGCCTGTGCAACCCAATGACCTGCATGGGAGTTGCACCCCAGCAATACGGCACCACCTTGTCCCGCGCAACCATGGTCAGCGACGAGAGATTGAATGGGTTAACCACGGATACCCGGCTGGAAGGGAGATTGAACGCCGGCAGTTGGCGCCACACCCTGTTGATGGGGATCGACTATTCGCAGCTGCGCAACGATCTGCAAAACAAGATGGGCTCTGCCGCGCCGCTCAATCTGGTGAACCCGCAGTATGGCAACCATGATGTGCTTTATTTTGGCGACACCCATACGATTAACAAAAACCACCAGTTAGGCACTTATCTGCAGGATCAGGCCGAATGGCAGAACTGGGTATTCACGCTGGGCGGCCGCTTTGACCACAGCGTCGTAAAAACCCATGAAAGCAGTAATATGACGGGCGCGGAATCCTCATCCAGCATCACGGATAATGAATTCACCTGGCGTGGCGGCGTTAACTATGTTTTCAATAACGGCATCGCACCTTACGTGAGCTATAGCGAGTCATTTGAACCCAATAGCGGCAACAGTTTATCAGGCCAGGCTTTCAAACCTTCCCGAGGGAAGCAATATGAAGCCGGGATTAAATTCATCCCTGATAACGCACCGGTTTCTGCCTCTATCGCCGCATTCCAACTGACCAAAGACAATAATTTACGCCGTGATGCCATTAACCCTTATTACAATGTGCAGGAAGGCAAAATCCGCTCTCGCGGGATTGAAATTGAAGGTAAGGCCGCACTCACCTATAACCTTAATTTAATCGCAAGCTATACCTATACTCATGCTGAGTTCCGCGATAACTCCGGTAATAATGGTCATACTCCAGCCATGGTGCCTAAACATATGGCTAATTTGTGGACCGATTACACCTTTAATCAAGGCTGGTTAAATGGGCTGAGCCTCGGCGGTGGCGCACGTTATGTG
Organism: Serratia sp. BIGb0234; assembly: GCF_024809915.1. Taxonomy (NCBI): domain Bacteria; kingdom Pseudomonadati; phylum Pseudomonadota; class Gammaproteobacteria; order Enterobacterales; family Yersiniaceae; genus Serratia; species Serratia sp. BIGb0234. The sequence continues at coordinate 286,269 of NZ_JANUEI010000003.1, read as the reverse complement.
TCAAGCACCCCGGGTGACGATGGGAATAATTTCAAAGTCCCGAGCTATACGGTTTTTGATACCGCCATAAAATATCAACTGGATGATATCCCCGGACTGGAAAACGCAGAAATTGCTTTAAACGTAAATAATCTTTTTGATAAGCACTATGTTTCCTCTTGCTTTACCAACAATACCTGTTCATGGGGTGCAGAACGGCAAATCCTCACCACATTAACCTTGCATTGGTAATAGCAAATATTACAGCCCTATTCTTTCGAAATTATATTGAGCTACATGTCGTGCTTTAATTATGGCGTTTGATTTTCGCCACTCTATTTCTTGGCCAATCTTGGCCAAGAATCCTTATTTATATTCCTCAGGGGAGTTATTATGAGTAGTCATCAAACGGGGGCCGGTAAGCCTGGTCCGATCGGGCGACTGCTGCGGCCTATACGTGGGAGCCTTATTGTCGCCGGGGTACTGGCAGCTATCGGCACAATATTCACGCTGGTGCCGTTGGCAGGCATTGCCCATATTGCCGTCATTGTTTTGGGTCATCAGGAACAAACAGGAGCCGCTACTCCGTTTCTGGCGGCGGGTGGGATTGGCGACAGCGTCGTCGTCTGCCTGGTCAGCCTGTTTGTCGGCTTAATCATTGTCACCCTGGCCGAAGTGCTCGCACACCTGGCGGATAACCGCATTACCCATGGCCTGCGCATTACGGCGGCCCGGCGTCTGGCACAGGTGCCCTTGGGGTGGTTTAGCGACCGTGCCTCAGGCGAAGTGAAACAGGCGATGCAGGACGATATTGGCACTCTGCACGATCTCACCGCCCACTTTTTCACCACGCTGGGACGCACAATCGGCGCGATGCTGATCTCGGTTATCTACATGTTCGTCATGGACTGGCGGATGGCGATCGTCTCGATCATTCCTTTCTTCCTGTTCTTCTTCATTTTCGGCAGGGCTCAGAAAGCCGGAGCGCCCCATATGGGCGAGTTTGTTAAGGGATTAGGCCGTATCAATAATGCCGTAGCCGAATTCGTTAACGGCATCCCGGTGATCAAAACCTTCAGCGGCGGCGGCAAAGCGCACAGCAGCTACCGTAAAGCGATCGCCTCCTTTACCCAGATATTCACCCGTACCATGAGCCCGGTGATCAAGACCATCGCGCTGGCGAATGCCATCGTTGCTCCGGTGACCGTATTGGGGGTGGTGTTGGTTTTCGGTACCTTGTTTGTGGCAGTGGGCTGGCTTGAACCGCTTAACGTCTTGCCGTTCGCCCTGGTCGCACCGGGTATTTCCGCCCCGCTGCTGTTAATGGGCTTTATTACCCACGGCCTGCGTAATGCCACAGGGGCAGCGGAACGCATACAATCGCTGCTGGACACGCCGATCCTCACGCAGCCGGAAGTGCAGCCAATGCTGAAAGACGCGGAGATCCGTTTCGAACAAACCGGTTATTCCTACAATAGTGACAGTCACGTGCTGGCAGACATCAACCTCAGCCTGAAACCCGGCAGCGTAACCGCCATCGTCGGCCCATCAGGCGCGGGTAAATCCACCCTGGCACGCTTGCTGTTGCGCTTCTTCGATCCGACGCAGGGGCGCATCACGCTTGGCGGCGTCGATCTGCGCGAAATGAGCTCGACCCAGCTTTATCAACACATTGGTTTCGTGTTGCAGGAAGTGAAACTGATCCACGCCAGCCTGCGAGAAAACATTGCGTTGGGTCGCCCCAATGCCAGCATGCAAGAAATCGAAGCCGCCGCCAGGGCTGCCAATATTCACGATCATATCCTGAGCTTGCCACGGGGCTACGACTCGGTGGTCGGGGAGGATGCAAAACTCTCCGGGGGTGAACAGCAGCGCGTAAGCATTGCGCGCGCCGTACTGTTGAACCCACCGATTTTGGTACTGGATGAAGCCACCGCCGCCGCTGATGCGGAGAACGAATACCTTATTCAGGAAGCCCTTTCCAACTTTGCCAAAAATCGCACGTTACTGGTGATTGCCCATCGGTTAGATACCATCATGCACGCCGATCATATCGTTGTGCTTGAGGACGGCACGATCCGCGAACAAGGCAACCATGCCGAGTTGTTGGCCGGCCAAGGCCGCTATGCACGCCTCTGGGCTGCGGGGGGTTACGAAAACATGACGAAACAGGCGGATCAACCATGTTAAAAACATTTATGCAGTTGCTCGGCAACGATGCTCCCATATTCCGTCGTTATATCGGCATGGCCGCGCTTTACGGTGTGTGTTGCGGCCTGACGGTCACCACCTTGGTGCCTATTGTCGGCTATCTGCTGCAAGGTGAAGTCTACACGGCTGCCGGTTGGCTGATAGCGCTTTTCGCCGGCGTACTTTTGAGCTGGCTGTTGCGCAGGCGCGTCGATTTCGCCGGCATGAACGTAGGTTCATCGCTGTTACTGACCGCCCGTCAACGCATTGGCGACCATGTGGCTACCTTGCCTATCGGCTGGTTCACTCCTGATAATACGGCGCGACTCAGTCATGTGGTTTCTCAGGGGATGATGGATGTGGCGCAACTCCCGGCGCACCTTTTTACACCGATCGTCAGCGGTGTCGTCACGCCGCTGGTGCTGGTGATAGCGCTCTGCACCCTGCAGTGGCAAATGGGGCTACTGGCGCTGGCGGCCCTCCCCCTGATTGCCGGTATTTTCCTGCTCTCAGCGCGGCTCGGTACCCAGGCTGACGAAGCCTTCCATCAGGCATCCGCCCACACCAGCCAACGTATGGTGGAATTTGCTCAGGCACAGTCCGTACTGCGTGCCTTCAATGGCGAAGGCGGCGGGACCCGTTTCCTCGAACAGGCCATCGATCGGCAGTATCAGTCAGGCAAGCGGCTTATTTATATCTCCACGGCCTCTGTGGTGCTCAACTCCTGGGTAGTGCAACTGGTGTTTGCCACCCTCTTGGTCACCGGAGCCACGCTGCTGAGCCATTATCAGGGGAACCTGCCGGCTATCGGTAGCGCCGTGGGGACGGTGATCGCCCTGATGCTGGTTAGCCGCTTTATCGACCCGTTGCTGGACGTTGCCAGTTATGGCGAAGCCCTGCGAAACGCCCGCGGCCAGTTAAATGCCGTCAGCGAAATTTTAGCCATTACCCCCTTGCCCGAACCTCAACAGGCGCAACGGCCACATGACGGCTCGCTGGAGCTGCGCGATGTTTCGTTCAGCTATTCGCCAGAACAGGCTGCCGTACTGCGCGGGGTCAGCTTTAAGGTGGAACCCGGCACCATGACCGCACTGGTTGGCGCATCCGGCTCGGGTAAAACCAGCCTGGTCCGTTTGATTGCGCGTTTCTTTGACGTCACCGGCGGGGCTGTGATGATTGGCGGAGCCGACGTACGCCAGATCCCTAACGAACAATTGACGGATCAGATCAGCCAGATTTTCCAAAATACCTACCTGTTCCAAGGCAGCATTGGCGAAAACATCCGTCTGGGTAAGCCGACGGCCAGCGACGAGGAAGTGTTGATGGCCATCGAACAGGCCGGGGCGGCGGAAATCATCGAACGGCTGCCCCAGGGGCTGGATACCCCGGTAGGGGAAGGCGGCGCACGGCTTTCCGGCGGCGAGCGCCAGCGTATTTCTATCGCCCGCGCGCTGATTAAAGACGCCCCTGTTCTGCTGGTTGATGAAGCGACTGCGGCACTGGATCCCGAGAATCAAGCGATCATTGCCGACACCCTGGCACGGCTGCGCGGCAAGAAGACGTTGATTGTCATTGCGCACCAGCTGTCGACGGTAGCGATGGCCGATCAAATTCTGGTACTGCAAGACGGCGAAATTGCTGAACGCGGCACCCATGCCCAGCTTGAAGCCCTGGGGGGACACTACGCGCATTTCCTGACTCAGCGGCACAGAACCAAAGGTTGGCGTATTGCCTGACTGAAAACTGAAAAGGCTCCCACGAGGGAGCCTTTTGTTTGACTATGGAAATGTCCAGGCCAATTAAACGGCAGGCAGCTCAGCCAATGGCCAGCGCGGCCGTACCGAAACGCTCAGCTCCGGATTAGCGCCGCTTTTCAGCCGCACCATGCCTGCGTAAGCGATCATCGCACCGTTATCGGTGCAAAACTCCGGTCGGGCGTAAAACACTTCACCGCCGCGCTTATGCATCATTTCTGCCAGCTTGGTTCGCAGCGTACGGTTGGCGCTGACGCCACCGGCCATCACCAGGCGCTTAAAGCCGGTTTGTTCCAGCGCGCGCTTGCATTTGATCGCCAGCGTATCCACCACCGCATCTTCAAACGCCCGGGCTATGTCAGCACGCGTCTGATCGTCATTGCCGTTGGAGCGAATGGTATTGGCGGCAAAGGTCTTCAGCCCGGAGAAGCTGAAATCCAGCCCTGGCCGGTCGGTCATCGGGCGTGGGAAGGTGAAACGCCCCGCCGTGCCCTGTTGCGCCATCTTCGACAGCATCGGCCCGCCAGGGTAGTCCAGCCCAAGCAGCTTGGCGGTTTTGTCGAAAGCTTCACCGGCCGCATCGTCGACCGATTCGCCCAGCAGTTCATATTCGCCGATACCGGTCACGCTGATCAGCTGCGTATGCCCGCCAGACACCAGCAGCGCGACAAACGGAAACGCCGGCGGGTTATCTTCCAGCATCGGCGCCAGCAGGTGGCCTTCCATATGATGCACCGGCACCGCCGGCACATTCCAGGCAAACGCCAGTGCGCGGCCAATGGTGGCTCCGACCAGCAGCGCCCCCACCAGGCCCGGCCCGGCGGTGTAGGCAACGCCGTCGATATCCGCCGCGGTCAGGTTCGCTTCCTTCAATGCCGCCTGAATCAACGGCACGGTTTTGCGCACGTGATCGCGGGAGGCCAGCTCCGGCACCACGCCGCCGTAGTCGGCATGCAGCTTCACCTGGCTGTACAATTGGTTGGCTAATAAACCGGCCTGATCGTCATACACTGCAATTCCGGTTTCATCGCAGGAGGTTTCTATGCCCAGTACTCGCATTACATTTCCCATCATTCACGTGCGGCCGCCAGTTTAGCACAATCGGGCCTGTTTACCGCCAGCGTGGCGCACGCTTGTCACCATTATTGGGCTATGTTGATGATTACAGCCACAAATGCCGATTTGATTAAAAACGAGCATTTTTTTCTGATTAGTCTATAATCAGCGCCCGATGCAAAATTGCGCATGTTTTACCAGGGTGGCCGCAGGTTTCAATTTGCTGTGGTGCTTTACAAAGCAGCATCCGTTGAAGTAAAATTCCGCACCATTTTGAAATTGCTGGCGCTTGGCCAGCAGCAAACCGAATTTTATTGAGGTGAGAGGCACATGCCTGTAATTAAAGTACGTGAAAACGAGCCATTTGACGTTGCTCTGCGTCGTTTCAAACGCTCTTGCGAAAAAGCGGGCGTTCTGGCTGAAGTTCGTCGTCGTGAGTTCTATGAAAAACCGACTACCGAACGTAAGCGCGCTAAAGCTTCTGCTGTGAAACGTCACGCGAAGAAACTGGCTCGCGAAAACGCACGCCGCACTCGTCTGTATTAATTCTTCGGGGGCAACCCCGCCGCGTGAATTTCTGATTTTAAAAATCGCGCAGACCGAGTAGTTGCATACGAAGGCCGTGCTTTCCGAAAGGAATGCGCGGCTTGTTCTCGTTTATAGGCTAGTAAAGTAAGGGCTTATGGCTGGACGAATTCCGCGCGTATTTATCAATGACTTGCTGGCTCGCACCGACATCGTCGATCTGATCGATGCCCGGGTAAAGCTCAAGAAGCAGGGCAAGAACTATCACGCGTGCTGTCCGTTCCACCACGAAAAAACGCCTTCATTTACGGTTAATGGCGAAAAGCAGTTTTACCACTGCTTTGGTTGTGGTGCGCACGGTAACGCCGTCGACTTTCTGATGAATTACGACAGGCTCGAGTTTGTCGAAACCATCGAAGAGCTGGCCACCATGCACGGACTGGAAGTGCCTTACGAGGCGGGTTCCGGACCGACGCAAATCGAACGCCATCAGCGTCAAAGCCTGTATCAACTGATGGAACAGCTCAGCGCGTTCTATCAACAGTCACTGCATCAGTCCTCCGGCACGCCGGCGCGCAATTATCTGCAACAGCGCGGACTGAGTGACGACGTTATCCGTCATTTCGCCATCGGTTTTGCACCTGCCGGTTGGGATAACGCATTAAAGCGTTTTGGTCGTGACGCCGAGTCACGCCTGGCATTGAACGATGCAGGCATGCTGGTGACTAACGATCAAGGACGCTCGTACGATCGTTTCCGTGAGCGCGTAATGTTCCCTATCCGCGACAAACGCGGGCGAGTGATCGCCTTTGGCGGACGCGTATTGGGTGACGGCATGCCGAAATACCTGAACTCACCGGAAACCGAAGTTTTCCACAAAGGTCGTCAGCTGTACGGCCTGTATGAAGCGCAACAGAGCCACCCTACCCCGCAGCGATTGCTGGTAGTGGAAGGCTATATGGACGTGGTGGCGCTGGCGCAGTACGGCATCGATTATGCCGTCGCCTCGCTTGGCACCTCGACAACGGCCGAACATATTCAGCTGCTGTTCCGCGCCACCGACAACGTTGTCTGTTGCTATGACGGTGACAGAGCCGGTCGCGAAGCGGCATGGCGCGCACTGGAAACCGCGTTGCCCTATCTCAATGACGGGCGTCAACTGCGGTTTATGTTTTTGCCCGACGGCGAAGACCCGGACACATTGGTACGCAAAGAAGGCAAAGAGGCCTTCGAACAGCGAATGGAGCAGGCGCAGCCGCTTTCCACTTTCCTGTTCGAAACCCTGATGCCGCAGGTAGACCTGAGCAGCCCGGACGGCCGCGCCAAGCTGAGCACGCTGGCACTGCCGCTGATTACTCAGGTGCCGGGCGAAACGTTGCGCTTGTACCTGCGCCAACAGCTCGGCAGCAAGCTGGGTTTGCTGGACGACAGCCAGTTGGACAAGCTGATGCCCAAGCAAGCCGAAAATGCGAATACTTATCAGGCGCCCCAGCTAAAACGCACAACCATGCGTATACTGATAGGGTTACTGGTACAAAATCCGCAACTGGCTACACTTATCCCTTCGCTTGAGGGATTGGAGCAGACCAAACAGGCGGGTTTGCCGCTGTTTGTCGAGCTGGTGCAGACCTGTCTGGCTCAGCCAGGGCTGACAACCGGCCAACTGTTGGAGCAGTATCGCGACAACAAATTGAGCCAACAGCTTGAAACCTTGGCAACATGGAACCATATGATCGTTGAGGATATGGTTGAACAGACTTTTTTGGATACTTTAGCCAGCCTGTACGACTCGGTACTGGAACAGCGGCTGGAGACATTGATCGCACAGGCCAGAACCCATGGCCTCAGCCCGGAAGAACGTGAAGAAGTCCGTTCTTTGAATCAGGTGCTGGCGAAGAAAAACTGAATACCAAACGGCTTAAGTGCCGATAAATGCGAGGGCAGAGCCCTGCAATATGCCGCCACAGTGGGCCGCGGCAACAACAAAAACGCCCCAAATGCTATTGTTGGCGGTTTCGCCGACCGACACCAACCCAAATACTCTGAAGTGTGGATACCGTCTTATGGAGCAAAACCCGCAGTCACAGCTAAAGCTACTTGTCACCCGTGGTAAGGAGCAAGGCTATCTGACCTATGCTGAGGTCAATGACCATCTGCCGGAAGATATCGTCGACTCCGACCAGATCGAAGACATCATCCAGATGATTAACGACATGGGCATCCAGGTTCTGGAAGAAGCACCGGACGCCGACGACCTATTGCTTGCTGAAAACTCAAACAGCACGGACGAAGATGCGGAAGAAGCTGCCGCTCAGGTGTTGTCCAGCGTTGAGTCTGAAATCGGCCGTACCACCGACCCGGTGCGCATGTACATGCGCGAAATGGGGACCGTTGAACTGCTGACGCGCGAAGGCGAAATCGACATCGCCAAGCGCATTGAAGACGGCATCAACCAGGTGCAGTGCTCGGTTGCCGAGTACCCGGAAGCCATTACCTATTTGCTGGAACAGTACGATCGCGTCGAAGCGGGCGAAGCTCGCCTGTCCGATCTGATCACCGGCTTCGTCGATCCTAATGCGGAAGAGGACATCGCCCCTACCGCTACCCACGTGGGTTCTGAGCTGTCTACCGAAGAGCAGAACGACGACGACGAAGAAGAAGATGAAGACGAAGAAGAAGACGACAACAGCATCGATCCTGAGCTGGCCCGTCAGAAATTCGCCGACCTGCGCGATCAGTACGAAGCGACTCGTGTCGTCATCAAAAAGAACGGCCGCAGCCACGCCAGCGCAGCAGAAGAAATTCTGAAGCTGTCTGAAGTGTTCAAGCAGTTCCGCCTGGTGCCAAAACAGTTCGACTTCCTGGTCAACAGCATGCGTACCATGATGGACCGCGTTCGTACTCAAGAACGTATCATCATGAAGCTGTGCGTTGAACAGTGCAAAATGCCGAAGAAAAACTTCGTCACTCTGTTCGCCGGCAACGAAACCAGCACCACCTGGTTCGAAGCGGCGCTGGCAATGGCCAAGCCATGGTCAGAGAAGCTGAAAGACGTCGCCGAAGACGTGCAGCGCAGCCTGCAGAAACTGCGTCAGATCGAAGAAGAGACCGGCTTGACCATCGAGCAGGTGAAGGACATCAACCGCCGCATGTCTATCGGTGAAGCGAAAGCCCGCCGTGCGAAGAAAGAGATGGTTGAAGCGAACTTGCGTCTGGTTATTTCTATCGCCAAGAAATACACCAACCGCGGCCTGCAGTTCCTGGATCTGATCCAGGAAGGCAACATCGGTCTGATGAAAGCGGTAGACAAGTTTGAATACCGTCGTGGTTATAAGTTCTCGACTTACGCCACCTGGTGGATCCGTCAGGCTATCACCCGTTCTATCGCCGACCAGGCGCGTACCATCCGTATTCCGGTACATATGATTGAGACCATCAACAAGCTCAACCGTATTTCGCGCCAGATGCTGCAAGAGATGGGCCGCGAACCGACGCCGGAAGAGCTGGCTGAACGCATGCTGATGCCGGAAGACAAAATCCGCAAAGTGCTGAAGATCGCCAAAGAGCCGATCTCCATGGAAACGCCGATCGGTGATGATGAAGATTCACATCTGGGCGATTTCATCGAGGATACCACCCTCGAGCTGCCGCTGGATTCTGCCACCTCGGAAAGCCTGCGCTCCGCAACGCACGACGTATTGGCCGGCCTGACTGCCCGTGAAGCGAAAGTGCTGCGTATGCGTTTCGGCATCGATATGAACACTGACCATACGCTGGAAGAAGTGGGCAAACAGTTCGACGTTACCCGTGAGCGTATTCGTCAGATCGAAGCCAAAGCACTGCGTAAACTGCGCCACCCAAGCCGTTCCGAAGTGCTGCGCAGCTTCCTGGACGACTAAGGTTCAGCTGTTGACAAAAAACCCCGGCTCGCCGGGGTTTTTTATTGCCTAAAACATGCTGTTGCCGCTGGCGGTTTTCTCCGGCACCGATTGGGTCACGTCCCAGTGCTCCACGATTTTGCCTGCGTCATCAAGCCGGAAAATATCGATAATCGCGGCCGTCTTGCCCTTTTCTCGTCCGCTGGTCTCTACGTGCAAAATCACATAGTTGCCGTCGACAAATGCCTGTTTGATTTCGCTGTGAGAATCGGGGTAACGCGCTTTGAGCAGCTCGACAAACTTGCGGAACCCTTCCACCCCATCCTGCGCATTGGGATTGTGCTGTTTGTACTCGTCACCCAGAAAGGGCCGTGCCGCGGCAAAATCCTTGTTATTTAGCCCCTGCTGATAAAACTCCAGCACGTTATTTTTGTTCTTCAGTTCCTGCACGCTGTTGCCCGCATGGGCAACGCCGCTTGCCAACAGCAGAGCGACCAATCCCGCTTTAATCATCGCTTTCATCCTGCAACTCCCTCTCAGATTATTTCAATGCCAGAAACAGCTCGCGATAACTCTCTGTAAGCTGCTCCAGCGTGGCACGATTCAATCCGCTGGGGTTCGGCAATACCCAAACCTCAGTTTTGCCGATCGTCATCTCCTGACGGCCCCAGGCCGCATTTTTTACCCCAAAGGCGCTGCTGAACGCCTGCTTGCCCAAAACAGCCAATGCGCGCGGCTGATAGCGCAAGATTTTTTCTTTTAGCGCCTCGCCGCCGCTGAGCAATTCGTCACGCGTCACTTCGCTGGCGGCGACCGTTGGCCGTGCCACCAGCGCGGTGATGCCGCAGCCGGTATCCTGCAGCTGTTGCCACTGTTCGGGCGCCAGTTGACGTTCGGTAAAGCCAGCCTGATGCACCACCTTCCAGAAGCGGTTGCTGCCGTTGGCAAAAGGGTAGCCTTGGTGGGCGGAGGAGAGGCCGGGGTTGATGCCGCAAAACACCACCCGCAGGTTTGGCGCCAGGAGTTCCATAGGGTTCGGGAGTCCATTAAAGGGGATTTACAGCGGTTATCGCAAAATCCGCCAGTAATTACAACAGGCTAGAACTGCGCATAAAAGCAACATACGGATGGTTAACTGTAGACCTGCGTCGAAGGATTGCCGTATAATCTCGCCGCTTGGCCCCTTAGCTCAGTTGGTTAGAGCACGCGACTCATAATCGCTTGGTCACTGGTTCAAGTCCAGTAGGGGCCACCAAATTTTAGCTTTAAAATCATATAATTAAGCCACTCACGCGAGTGGCTTTTTTATTTCCCTGATTGTCGATGGCGATAAAGTGGCGATGGATTTGTACCGCCACTTTTTTTAGACATAAAAAAACCCGCACTTCGCGGGTTATTCTTCTATGACTGATTACATCCACATAACCTGTTGTTGCCCTGTAATACTGACGCCAATAGGATGTGGTGGCACTGCCGTTACCTGCCCGGGAGTCATAATCGCGCTGTCATAACTCTCCATCGTTTTAAACGTGTGTCCGCAGTTGATATTTTGGCACTGGTGGTAACGTTCTTTTGTATGCTGACTCAGGTAACGACTGGTACGGGCATGTGCCGCCGTTTTGCATAACGGGCAATGAAACATGATTAATTCCTCGTCACTAACTCTGTTGTCGCCGATAATACCTCTCACGATCTGAAACAAAATAAACTTTAAGTGAATTTACAATTCACTTTATGAAACTTCATAAGTCACATCAGAAAGCAAAACCTCAAACTCTAGCGCCGTAGTAAAGCCGCCATTGCTCAGGCTGTGCGTAACTTTACTCACTATCCAGTCTTGCGCATCGATCACCGCTTTAAACCCGCTGACGCGTACTGGCGTTTCCGGGGTGATGTTGGCACGCCCCATGGCGAGCGACAGTGAGAACTCAGCCGCGCCGCGCTGCAGCTTTTCCCATTTAGCTTGCGCGGCCCGCATGGCGGCGGCCTTGTTCGCGTAGACTTTGGGGATCACAAACACGTTATCCTCGGCCCCCACCAGATATTCCCCTTTCTTTTCCTCAACGGGTTTCCCCGTTTTTTTACTGGCGGCCGGCTTGGCGTTGGGATGCTGCAGCGCCCGTAAATGCTGTTCTTTCGGTTTACGCTGCAGCTTCACTTTCTGCGGCTTTGGCTGCTTGGTATTGAGCCAGCTCGCCGTCACCCCGGTGTAAGCATCCCGATCGGCAATACTGAAGCTATGCCGATCGCCATCCTGTCGGGTGAGAGTAAACACCGGCAGTGGCTTGCCATTCACGGTGGTGCCGTTGCCCGGCCGCATAAACAGCAGGTTGCCGTTCTTCACCACGGCCACCGCGCCATTAAGCGAGGCTAACCGGGTAAGAAAGGCCGCGTCAGTTTCCTGCGTCTGGTCGATGTGACTCACTTTAATAGTGCTCAATCCGGCGGCCAGCGTGGCTTTAAGCGCATTTCGCGCCGCCACCTTCTGCACGATATGGCTCAGCGTGGTGTCATGGTAGGACTCATCCCGACGGGTATTGAGCGACCCGCGAAAATCCGCACTTCTGGCGCGAATGGTCAATGTGTCCGGTGACCCGTGGTGCTCGACCTCATCCACGGTAAACAGCCCTTTCGGCGTCAGCGCTGCCCCCTTCCAGCCGAGCGACAACGCAAGCACCGCATTACGCTGCGGCATCACCATCAGGCCGTCGCTGTCGTCCAGCTCAATATCAAGCTGGTCAGCCTCAAAACCCCGGTTATCCGTCAGTGATAGAGAAATAAGCCGCTTACGAATGTTTTGCGTGATGTCTTTTTCCTGCAGCGACAAAGAGAAGTCCGGGGCAATCAATGCCCCGGCAGGCATGGCAACGTTGGTGATCATGATAATAGCCCGCCCATAGCCGCCCCTGCTTTGCCGTAAAGCTCTCTGGCCTGCTGGCTCAAATCGCCAAACATAACAGACAAAGATTCATCAACTCGCTTTAAATTGAGGGTAAATTCTGTGCGGCGTGGGCTGCCATCGGCAAAAAAATCCGAATGGCTTTCCGATATCGACTCAATCACAAACATTCCGTAAATCGTCCCGCTGCCCTCAATCAGCGGCCATGCCCGCCCCTGTTCAGCCATCAGTTGCAGCGTCAACAGCGACCACCTGCCGCCGGTAATTTCCGGCAGTAGCACGCCGGACAAGGTAATTTTTTCATCATCCAGCCCCAAGAACTGCGACGCCGGGCGCTGGCCCACGCGGGCATTGCTCGGCCAGCGATAATCCGCTGTGCGGTTCAGCGACTGATACGGCAACGTTTGCAGCATGAAAACAAAGAATCCTAACGTCAGCATCATAATAATTTGCGCCTAATTGGTCATAGAACTGCGGGCACGTGCGCGTCGCTCACGTTCTTGGCGTGCCTGCGCTTCATTCAGTAGTTGCAACGTGTCTTCCCGGCTCATCCCTGCGGGGATCACAACGTCATACTTGTTATGCGTCACACTGTTATCGGTATAGGCCGATGATGCCCCTCGCATTACCGGCGCATAGCGCTGGGGTGCCAGTGGGGCAACAGGGGGCGCACGGCCTGCGTTGACTTCGGTAGCAGGCAACATCACCGGGGGTGCCAGGGCGATGACGGCAGGTGAGATATTCACCACAGAAGCAGGCAGTATGTCCGGCCGACCCACGGCCGGAACTGCCTTAATCACCGGCGATGCGCCGGTATTTACTAGCCCGCCGCTGAGTGAATACCCCCGGCCACCGGCCCCCGTTGCGTAAGGGTTGTTTTTTACCGCCTCTTTGTCTAACTCTGCGGTTTCATCCTTCATAAACCCGAGTTTTTTCGCTAACCAACCGACTTTCCCGCCCAGCTTGTCGAGCACCTGCATAGGCCAGTTCAGCGCGTTTCCGATGGCTTCCCCAAATTTTTTACCCACTTCGGCCGCATTCTGTAGTTCGGCCTGCGTCGATTTCACCGGTGCCAACAAATCCATAAACCAGTTATAAACCGCTTTAATCTTCTCGCTAAACCAGTCAAACACGGGTTTCATCGGTTCAAAGGCGGCGGTAATCGGAGCCAGAGCCGCTTTAAACCCTTCGGCTACGCCACCGATAAAGGCGCTGATAGGCTCCCAATATTTGCGGATCAGCAAAGCACCGGCAGAAACGACAGCAATCAGGGCTAATACAGGCCATGAAATGGCGGTAAATGCGGCAGCAATACCTGCGCCTACCGTGGTGAATACCGTCCCCAGCAACCCAGCCCCGGCAATCAACATATTGACCCCGGCCATCACCGGCCATGCGATAAGGCCCAGCGCAGCAAGTCCGCCAATCAGTGCAGTTACGCCTGCGGTGACCTTTGATAACGTGCCGACCAACGCCGGGTTGGCTTTAGCCCATGCACCGACCTTTGTCAGCCATTCAGTGGCGGAGACGGCCAGCTTACGCAGCGCCGAGTTTTGGCCGTCGAACACCTCAATGCGCACATCTTCCCATGCGGAAAACAGGTTTTTCAGGTCGCCGTCGAGGTTGTCCACCTTCACTCGGGCAATCTGGGCCGTAGCCCCTTTTGACTGGGTGACGGTGTTGTGTTTTTCGCTCAGCTTGCCATTACCGGCGGCGTCAATCAGCTTGATAGCGCCTTTCATCGCTTCTTCGCCGAAAATGACTTTCAGGTATTCGGCCTGCTGTGCGGTGCCGAGCTTGTTGGTTTTAAACGAGCCGTTAATTTTCTTGAGGATGTTCGCGATCGGCAGCATGTTCCCTTTGCCGTCCTTGGTTTTTACGCCCAATTCTGACAACGCATCAGCCGCCTGCCCTACTGGCGCCTGTAACCGCGTAAACATCGCACTGGCCGCCGTACCGGCCATAGACCCCTTGATGCCGTTATCGGCCAACACGCCCAGCAAGGCGGTGGTGTCCTCGATACTGGCCCCGGCCGCCTCCGCAATCGGGGCGACGTACTTCATCGCCTCGCCAAAATCCATCAGGTTGCTGTTGGAGCTGGTGAAACCTTTGGTCATCACGTCCGCGACGCGCTGGATCTCGTCTATCGGCATGTTAAACGCCGATTGCATGTTGGTGATGATGTCGGCCGCGTCGGCGATGTCCAGATCGGAAGCCAGCGCCAGATTTACCGTGGATTCGGTCGATTTCAGAATGGCATCACCGTTAAAGCCGGATTTCGCTAACACCGATTGTGTGCGAGCGACGTCCGTCGGGGAAAATGCCGTGGTGGCCCCGATATCCCGCGCCTGTTGGCGGATCGCCGTCAGTTGCTTGTCATCTTTCGCCAGCCCTAACGTGGCCTGCGTGTCTGACATCTGCTTGTCGAACTGCACACCCGGCGCAATAAATGCGGTTTCTGCGACCAGTCCAGCGGTAGCTACACCCAATCCGGCAGCACTGGTATTGCGAACCGTGGCCGTTGCGGCTTTCCCTGCCTGATAGCGGGCGCTAACGCGGTTTACCTGCTGCTGTTTTTTGCTTAACCGTTCCAGTTCTGCCCGCTGGCGGTTGAGTGCGCCCGTGGCTTCACCGGCACTGGCTTTTAACCGGCGTTGCTCGGCGCTCAGGATCTTGGTAGCGATACCGTCAGCATTGAGCGCGTCACGCTGGCGCTGCACGGACTGGCGCAGCCCATTGTATTTCGTTTGTAACTCAGTCGCGGCACGCTTGGAGGCTGCCAGTAATCGCGCTTGCTGCGCTGTGGGCTTTTCCGTCGCCTTGAATTGAACGGCCAGCGCGGCCGCTTCCGCTTTGGCCTTTTTCAGCGCCTGCCCGGTGACAGCGAGCTGCCCCTGTTGCTTACGAAAGCCATCAATCCGGGCGGCCTGTGCGTCCAGTGCTTTAAGGGTTTGCTGCGTGGTTTTGATATCACCGGCAAGCGTTTTGCTTGCCTGTTGGATACTCTTTAGCGGGCTGGTGGCTTGGTCTACGGCTTTCAGCAAGACCTGAAGCTGCAGGCTTTTACTCATCGTGATTCACTCCGCTGCGTTGCAATGCTTTATGACGCCAGTTCAACAGCTCCGTGAGCGTCATACCGGTCATTTCTGATGGCGGCCAGTGGAATATCACTGCGATATCCGCCATCAGGTCATCAACGCCCAGCCGGGCATCAATCGCTACTCCGCCGACTTCGGCGACAAAAAACCGACCACCTGCCCGGCCAGCGCCACCAAGTCTGGCAATTCCAGGCGGGCGCATTCTTCTTTGGTCAGGCTCGGGTACGTGACACGCGGCAGGATCACCAGCAGCGCATCAACATCCGCATTCGCTACCGCTGCCAGACCGACACCGCGTAATGCGCCCGCGGTGGGTTTGATTACCTGCACCTCGGCGATAGTGGTTTCACCGCGCTTAATCGGGGTGTCGAGGGTGATGACGTTTTCTTTTGCTTCGTTCATGATGGTTATTCTCTCTTGGATTCGTGGAACGGCCAGCCCGACGGGCTGGCACAAAAATTACAGCCCGATGGCCTTACGATGTTCTGCCAAACGGTCAACGCCGTTGACCTTTTCGACCATGTTCACGGTGTCGACTTCGATCAGCTCTTTGCCGTCAACGGTCAGCTTGAAATAGGTGCATTCAGTGGCCACCTTGGTTTCGGTGTCCTCACCTTGTTTGTATTCGCCAGAGTCGATTTCCTTATGGCGGCCACGCATGACCACTTCCACGGCGGACACCTCGCCGGTGTCATCACGCTGGAAGGAACCGGCAAAACGCAGCGGCACGGCATCGACTGCGCCCCACTGCTTAAGCACCAGTTCATCAATGCCGCCCATGCTCCATTCCAGCGCCAGCGCGTCATCGTCCAACCCCATATCGACCGGGGCCGCACCATTCATACCGCCGCCCCGGTATTTCTCCAGCTTGCGAGTGAGCTTCGGCAGCGTCAGCGAGGATACGATCCCCATGTAGTTGAAGCCGTCGTTAAACAGGTTCAGGTATTTCAGTTTTTTAGGCAGAGCCATAACTCATCCTTTCCTTAGCGGTTCACGGACGCGGCGAACGTCGCCAGATAGCGGTCAGTGATACGCTGACGCAAGGTTAAATCTTCCAGCGGTGGCACCGGCGTATAGTCGTAATCAATAAACAGCTTGCCCGCTTTCAGGGTTTCTTTGTCGTTGGCGCTGGCGTCATACCAGCAATCGCCGTCGATAATCAGCCCGGCGGATTTCAGTTCGCGGAATTTGGCTTTGATGCCATCAATCATGTCGCGGATAAGCGTCGGCGTGACTGGCCGGTCAATCGCCCACATGTGCGCTTCGGCCATGGTGTCAGCCAACACCTGCGCGGTGCGGGTGTAGTTTTCGAACTGGAACAGCGGATCGTCAGAACAGGTGCGCGAACCCCAGAATTTAAAGCCGTCTTTGCGGATCAATGTGGTGACGCACGCTTGGTTTAACAGGTCGGCATCCGTACCCGGCGCTTGTAAGTCCCAGAACACGCTGGCGGTGATGCCGGTAACACCATTCACACCGACGTTAGACAGGGTTTTGTGCCAACCGGTTTCCGTGTCGATTTTGGCACGCAGGCCCAGCGCACGGGCGGCGGAATAGGCAATATCGCTTTTGTTGGTGGTGGTGTTCCAGCTCACAAAATCCGGCCAGACCAGCATCAGCTCGCGCTGGCTGAAATTGGCGCGGTACTTAATCGCATCCTGTACCGTTTTGCAGCCGTAGGCGCTGACATAACCAAATGCACGCAGTTTCTGGCAGATACCCGCCAGTGCCGTCGCCACTTCCAAATTGTCATGGCCCGGCACGCCGAGGATGCGCGGTTTCACACCTAACTCCGCCTGCGCAGACAACAGCGCTTTCATACCGGTGTAACGGCCCTCCGCGTTAGCGCCGCCGATAATGTTTGAGGTGGTTTCCTTAACGTCTTTTCCTTCGGCTACGCGCACAACCACCGTGACCGGTTTTGACTGATCAGCGATAGCCAGCAACGCCGCTGCCAGCGTGCCTTTTTTACCGGCCTTGCCGGAGGCGGCCAGCACGTCGGTGATCAGCACCGGCGTGTTGAGCGGGAAAGTGGCCGCGTCGGCATCCTCCGCCGTGCACACCATGCCGACGATAGCCGTCGAAACAGTAGAAATAACGCGGGTGCCGTCGTTGATTTCGAGAACACGCACGCCGTGATGATAGTCACCCATAAATAGCTCGCTCCGTAATGAGTAGGTGCAGGCATGATGCCGCCCAGCAGCGCAGGCCGCACGTGATGGGTGATGGAAGACAGGCCAGACAACAGGCGATACCTGCCGGAGCGATTTTGAAGAAATGACGATCGTTTTCGCCGATCAATAATGGCGCATTGATCTACGCAATCAATTGGACGGAATTTAGCCAGACGGGGTATGGTCAATGAACAAGACGCGGCAACATCAGGGAAAGCCGCAAAGCACAAAGCCCGCATATCATAATGATGCGGGCTTTTTTATTAGGCGTCGGGGACTGTCGGCCAGTCAATGTCCTGCGTATCCTCAGGCCGAATACGGTTGGCAAGCACCCGGCAGGTTTTCCATGCGACCAACTGCGCCTTCTCCTTCTCGGTCGCCATCCCTAATTCAACCGCATCTTGCAAAGGAGCAATTGCATTGCTGGCTTGTACTATCAGCAAACTCTTTTTACGTGACGCTTCGCTCACCTGTTCCTGTTGGCTCAACGGTGGAACGTCAATCCAGCACGGCAAGCCATCGCAATCCGCCCCCCGTATTTTCCCCGAAGGGGATTGCCCGCGGTATTTTTCCCAATGTTCTAAAGACACCGGTTTAACATCATCAGGCCAGTTGTTATTTGTTTCGTAGGCTTCCTGATCTTCCAACACATAGAAAATATTGGTTTTCGCACTGTATCCGTAATTCATCATTAAACCCCAACCGCCCACCAAAATGCGATGCGTTCATTTCCATTCATACCAGAGTCAAATCCTCCCGGCCCCACGTTTAGCGCTTCCATGTTTGCAGATGAGTCCCCCCAATGACCCGCCAGTGTTAATTGAACCCCGAAACAGTCCTGTGTAAATCCGCGTGGAAAATTAACGCGGTTTAGATAGTTATCGCCGCGATTGATAACACCACCCTGATGGATATACCCGGTTAATTCGTCCTTATACCACCAGGCATTTCTATTGCCGGAAATGTGACTACGATTGTTAAATGAATTCCAGTCAACACGGCCATTAACCTGCTCAATCACCGCATCCCATAGCCATTTATTACCCCAGCGACTCCCCATAATATTACCGTCAGCAGCATGAACAGCAGGCCCAACATTCAATGTCGGACTGGGGCCGTTAAGATACACATCACCGCCAGCGCGAAAATCAAACCAGCCATCACCAGCGGTGCCGTTTCCCACATGAAACGAAAGTGCATGGTGCTTCCCAATGGTTTCATGATGATAAATTTCAGCTCTCAGATCGCCCGCACCACGCAATAACAGCCCGTTGGTTTGGTGATGACGTTCGCCGCCGCCTTCATAGGATGTGACACCACCTTTAAAAATAAACCCCTGTCCGCTGACGCCGAGGTTGTTCCCAACATTCAGATCGTTATTTGTGCTGACAATATGGCCAAAGTTAACATTCCCGTTTTTCACATCTACAGCAAATGGGCGCAGGCCGTTAAACGTCCCGTACTGATTTTTTGCATTCGTCAGCATTAAATACATGCTGTTGCCATCATTACGCCAGAACGTCCCGTAATCCCCGCTGACAATGCGATAATTATCAGCGGTAAGCGACTGAATCTCAGCCGTGGTTTTTACTGTGCCGGTCAGTTGCCCGCCGGACTTCATTAAATAACGTCCGTCTGCCTCTGATTTATTCCAGGCATTAACATCACCCGCCAACAGATTGACGTCGCCTGATAGTGGTTTACCGTTGACCTTGTACGATCGCAAGGCGTATTTCTGCGCGGCTTGCGTATCCGTTAACGCCCCTACATCCGCTGCCGTCGGTTTATTCTGCGTATGGTAGAGTTTTACAAAGTCTGAGTATTTTTTAGCATCTGCCGAACGCAGCCAAAAATTATTCGTCGCTTTTTCTGATAATAATTGGATGCCTCGATGTTCAGTCACACTCAAATTGACTAACGTTGCATAAGGCTGCGCGGGATAACTACTGGTGTTTTTATCGTCAAACTCCAACGTTGATAAACTGATCCCCTGCTTCCAGAGTGCGGGGACGTCGGTCGCTGCTCGCAGTGGTTGAGTAGGTAACACCGTTGCGCCATCAATGACAAGCGTCCCGGCCATCGTGTCACCTGTTCGTTTCACAAAACGCCCGTCAGCCTCGGTTTTATTCCACGCGTTAACATCAGCCGCCAACAGATTGACATCACCGGACAACGGTTTGCCGTTAACCTTGATAGAGCGCTGGACAAACTTTTGCACCGCCTGCGCATCAGTAAGCGCCCCCACATCCGCCGCCGTTGGTTTGTAATCCGTGGTGTAAATGCGTGACCAGCGCACCCCGTTTTCCGGCCGGTTGGAGTAACCGATAAAACCATGACCAACACCTGACACCGCAATATAACCCGCTGACGGTGCGGCATCGCAAGGCAGGCTAATGACCCCGGCAGCAATGTTACCGGTAATCGGTGGTTTATTCACAGAGGCAACATTAACACGGTAAATTTGCGCGATATTCGAATAGGCATCATCAAATTGTCTTCCGCCCATCCCCAGCCCAAACGCACCGACGGCCATCACTTGCCCGCCCTCAACACCGACGTTTTTCGTCGCAGCACTGCCTAACGCAAGATTGCCACGGGCGGCGGATTTGTCGGTCAGGTCTGACAGATTGGCGCTCTTTTTGGCACTGGCATCGTTAACGGCCTTAACGGCCTTCGGCGTGGCGGCTTTAGTTTCGTCTGCGCTGTTTGTCGCACTGCTCAGTTGCACCAACCCTTTAGCGATGGTGCTGGCGTCCGGATGGTTACGGGTTTTCTCATGCTCCTTTATGGCGTCATTAACAAAATCTTTAGTAGCCAGTACGGTATCGCCCCCGGCAATCACGCTAATAGCGGCGGTGCTGCTGACAATCAGGATCATGCGCAACGTCTGCGTGCGACCGCTGCCCTCTTCCAGTTTCGGCTTGTAGCTTTCGGCCACATTACTGACCGCAATCAACGTGCCGAAATCGTCATACAGCCCCATTTCACGCAGCCAGAACCCGCCGACGTTCGCCGGGATAATAAACTCCGCAACAATATGATTTTTTATCGACTTATCAATGGTCAACCCGTTGAGGGTAGCGCGATATTTCTCATTGATGAGCTTGGTCTGTGCCGGGTTCGGTGTGGGTAAGGTGCCGTTACCGTCCCCGACGGCCATACGGGTGATTTTTAACTGGGTACCGCCTGCCGACGCGGCGGCAATTTTGGCCGCCCCGGCGGTGGTAATAATCGCTTTATACTTGCTCATGACTTCCTCTTATCCGGGGTAAACGGTGATGACATCGCCGTCCACGACGGCCGCACCGACGTAAATCAGGCCGGGGATGTCCTGCAGAATATTGAGGCCGATCAGATGGCGGCTCAGGGGTTTTGCATCGGCGATCAGCCGTTCCATTTCTAAATACATTTCTTCCGTGATGCCGGTTTCCAACACGCCAATATCCAGCCGAAAGGTGCCGGGCGGATCTGCGCCTTCAGTGTGAAACCATTCAACAACGTTAATCAGGTAGCCGAGCGGCTCGACCACACGCCGCACGGCCCCAATGGTGCCTTTGTGGCGATGGATGAAAAACGCCGCTGCGACGACACCGCGCTTTACATCCTCCGGCCATGCCTCATCCCATCTATCGACGGAAAATGCCCACGCCAGATAGGGCAACAAGTGCACCGGGCAGCGTGCCGGGTTCCACAGTTCGCGCAGCGGTACCGGTAAACGCTCCAGCTCGGCACAGGCCGTGGCGGCGGCCACTTCCAGCGGGGATGACCCGACCGGCATTAATCGGTTATTCATCGGCTCGCCCTGGATTGATGGTGAAGCCGGTGCAATAGCCTGCCTGCGTCTTATCCAACACGATATCGGCCGCCGGTTTGATGATGTCTACATGCTCGACACCCTCAACGGTCAACGCAGCGTTCATACTGGATCGGCGAATACTGCGCCCTAATCGGCGCACACCCTCCACGTAATTACGCAACCTTTCATTGGCCGCCGTGAGGATCGGCGCAACCTCCGGGCCGGGATGGAGGTATAACGTGGCCTCGATGGCATAGCGGGTAATTTTGGCGGATTGCACCGTCACCCGATCAGCGACCGGGCGCACATCCTCATCGTTCAGCGCCACGCTGACGACTTGCAACAGCTCAGGGCTGGCGGTGCCGTCGCCGTCACGTGATAACACCGTCACGGTCACGCAGGACGGTGATGGGCTGATAGCGGTCACATCGGCTACCCGACCATCGGCAGAGCGTGCATGAAAGCGATAAGAACCTGCCGAACCGGCGGTGCTCATACCCTCAAAGGCATCCTGCAGGCGTAACCGATAATCGTCGTCCGATTCCATGACTGCCGGTGTCGGCGGGATAGTGGTTTCATCCGCCGGGATGATCACCAAACGCGGGGTGCTAAAATTCCCGCCAAACTGGTCAAGGTCGGCCCCCGTGGAATAAGCCAGCATCACCGCCTTGGCGGCATCGTTGATGCGCTGGCGTAAAATCACCTCACGATAGGCATTTTCCTGCAGCAGCTTAACGATCGGCTCTGACTCCAGCGCCAGTGTGCGGCTGATGGCCGCCCGTTCAGCCTCGGGATAAAGTGAAATCAGCGTAGCCTTACGTTCTGCCAACAGGGTTTCATAGTCCAACACCTCGACCACTGTCGGGGCGGGAAGCAGGCTTAAGTTAATCGTTGCCATGGTTCAACTCACAGGAATAGACAACGACAACGCGCCGGGGGTATCGGTGCGGGTGCCGGTGATGTCGATCACCATCTTGCCGTCGTAGGTGGTGTTAAAGGTGATGCCGGTCAGCTTTACGCGGGGTTCCCAAGCCAGAATCGCGCTGTAACAGGCGGCCATAATTTGCAGGCGCAGCGTGTCATTCTGCGGCTGGTCGAGCAGCTCCGACAGCAAAGAGCCATAGGCCCGGCGCATAGGGCGTGAACCTTGCGGCGTTAACAGAATGTCAGCCACGGACTGCCGAATATGGTCGATGTCCGTCAGCATGCGGCCGGTGTTGCGGTTCATGCCGATATATTTGGCGTTGTTCATGACAGCAGCAGTCCAACGGCCAGAAACCAGCTCCAGCCGGATACCCCATTCAGCGCAAGTAAGACGGCGCCAGATAAGGCAATTGGCGCGCCCAAACGGGAAAAAAGAGCGGCAAAAATAACGGGTAATGTTTTCATTCTGGTGTCCTCAAGATGGGTCATCTGTTTTGCCGCCGCCGTTCTGGACGCCGCCATGGGTATGCTTATCAGCAACAACGCCGTTGGATGAGAATGAGCCGCCGGTGTGTGTAATGTTGCCGGTCATCGTGCCGCCTTTTTTCACTTCCAGCGTGCCGGTGGTCAGCTTGTTAGTGCAGATCACCTCCGGGGCATCGAGGGTGATTTTTTTTGCGGCTTTGACCATCACCACCTTGGTGCTGGCGGTGATCGACTCTGACGCCTGTACGTCAGCAGTTTTAATGCCGGTCACACTCAGCGCCCCGGTGGCCGGTTCATACTCCAGCACCGCGTCATCAGGGAAATGGATATGTAGCGCATCCGCTGACACCGACGGGGCCGGGAAGTCGTCGGAGTAAATACCGCACAGTACAAAGGCGGTATCGAGTTCCCCCCCCAACGCAAAGACAAGAACCTGCTCTCCAACTGACGGGGCCGACCATATGCGGGTGCGTCCGGCGCGGAAAGAGATCCAGTTGAGCCAGTCGGTAAGATTGCCGCCGGTATCGACACGGCAATGACCGCTGTCTGGGTCGACGGCGTTCACGGTGCCAATGCGGATCAGGTTGCGCAGCAGACGCAGAATGTCGGATTGATTGTTCATGCGGAAAGGATGCCGCCCGGCAAGGGCGGCGGCAACGTGAGACAGTTGGACGATCAGAGGCACAACAGAGGGTTAGCGGGCGAGGTGTTCTATAACTGCCGTTTCAATCATTTTGACGTCTGCCGTGCTGAATCCCAGCAGCGGGCGCGCTTCATATTTCACAGGATCACTGTGCGGCGTTGGCCGGTCACGTAGGCCATAATGGTGCACGTTAGCCATGCGCTTAACACGCCCGACAAACTCCACCACGGCATCGTCACCGCTGCCCTTAGCTTTCATGTAACGCGCGGTGCGCAGTTTTGAGAACATCGCCCGATCGCGCAGGCGCTTTGTATTGCGCAATGGTGTTTTACGCGGGGCATACGGCGTGCCGTCCGGTGCCTGCTGGCGCTTGATGTTTTGCTGTTGGCTGGCGCGCAAACGCTTGGACACGGCGACGGCCAACGACTTGCGGGACTGCGGCGACAACGCAGTAATCAGCCCAGCCAGCCGTGCATCAAAGGGGCTAAGCTCGTTCATTCCATTCACTCACTAATTCACCGTGAACAAAGAGCTGCAGCGGGCGCGTGACGTTTTCCGGTAACGGGGATTCCGGCAGGTGCTTAACGTGCAATGCGCCGCCGTCTTGCTCGTTGACCACTACACGCTCAGTTAACTGCAACGACACGCTGAAATCATACGAACCGTCGTTATTAAAATCCGTTTCAAACGTGAAACCAGTGCGGCGCTTTTCCTCCGTCGCCATGATGTCGGGCTGGTTTTCACGTAGCCACGCCTGCATGGGTACCACGATTAAATCCAGATCGCCGGTGTAGTCCAAAAACAGCAGGTTCAGCGTATAGCGGTACTCATGCGACAGTGAAGTGGCGAGCGTAGACACCACGCAGCCGCGCTCTACTCGTACCCGCAAATTGTCGGGATTGCGCTGTAGCCATGGCAGGCAGCTTGTTATCTCAGCGCGGAGCTGTTGCGGTTTTAACATGGTGTTTCTCCTGACAGGTTTTGATGGCGTCGACCTGCACCGCGCAGGCCGCCAAGGCGTTTTCAAGCTGGCGAATGTCGGCGCTCAGATCGCCGTTATTCTTCGGGTGGCTGGCCGGTATTTGGCACGGGTTCACCGTCGGACAGCCAATGTAGATAATCTGCGGTGCCGGTGAAGCCGGGGCGCTGGTGCAACCTTGCAACATCAGCAGGCAAAGGAGTGTTGAACCAATCGCGTAAAATTTGGTTTTCATTGAGTAATCTCTGTATTTTTTGTTCGCGGATCAGCGCCAGACGGTGCACGTCGTTGAGGTCATTTCTCAGGCTTTTCTCTTCCTGCGCCAGTTGGCCGGCAGCTGCCTGCAACGTGGTGATCGCTGCGCGGGTGTCGGTCAGCGCCGTCGATATCCTGCCGTTTTCCAACTTGGCAACATCCAGCCGATCACCCAGGGCGATAACCTGCCATTTCAACCAACCGGCGACGGCCAGCGCTAACACCAGTAACAACGCGGCGGTGCGATTCATTGGTCAACCCCTGTCAGGCAGTAGGCCATTTCTGACGCCCTGCGGCGCTCCAGCCCTCTGTTTTTAACCCCGTTGACATACACCCAGCGTGATAACTGCTCGCAGGCACTGCGCCAGTGTAGTTGTTTGATGAAACCGGCCAGTGTGGAGCCACACGCCGCCGTCACGCCGACGTTAAAGGCAAAGGACACTACCGCGTCATAAACCGGTTGCGGCATCGTGACAGGCATACAGCGACCTATAGCACGCTCAACCCGGTAAACGTCGGCAACCAAATTGACGGCGGCTTGGCGTTCGCTAATGACCTTCCCCGGCACCACCCCGGCGGTGTGACCGATGCCGCTCGTCCACACGTTCGCGCTGCACTGGTAAGGGGAAAGCCGACAGCCTTCAAAATCAGCCAGCAGACGCAACCCGGCCTCGGAGGTGTGCAAAGCGCTGTATTGCGGCAGCAAAGCAGCCAGCGCCAGCACGGCAGCCACGGTGCAACGTTTAGCGATTGAGTTCATCGTAAACCCTCCGGCTAACACCTAATTTATTCAGTAACTGATAGCTTTTGCGGCGGTAGTACCAGTTAACAAAAAAGGTACCGACGCCGACGGCGGCACCGACCATAAAGGCAATATCCTGCGGCGAATACTTGCCGATCCACGCAAGAAAAATCGCCACCGCGTAGGCTAAAAATGAGGTAATTCGCTCCATTGTCAGTCCCATAAATTGACGGTTTCACGCTGCGGCGCGGCGGTCACGTCCGGCAGCTCTACCGGCTGGCCGTGGGACAAAATCGCCCCGGCATCGGCCAGCCCTTCATTAAGTGAGTAAACCTGTTCAACCACACCCTGTGTGCGTCCGTAATAGCGCCAGCAAATCGCGTCAACGGTGTCGCCCTGCAGGGCATAGATTTTCATCAGAGCAACCCGATGATGCAGTGAGAACGCCCGGCCACGTTGCTGATCGCGCTGCGGGCATTGCGCCACAGTTCGCCGATGGAGGCTTCAATCACATCGGCCTTACGGCCACCGGTTGCCGTGGTGTCTAAACTGCGGTATTGCTCCGAGAGCGTCGCCATGGTCATCGCACTAACGGCGTTGCGGTATTCACTCACCCGGATGCTTTCGCCGTCGAGCTGGTCGCCCGGCACATCCTCCAGTCGCTGATAGCCGTCGGCCATCTGGTCACGGCGGTAAATGAACAGTTCGGCGTTGACTTCCGCCATCGCGCTTTTAATTGCCAGCCGTAGCCGTGGGGCGGTGATCGTGCCTTCAATGCGCATCACGTCACGCACGTCTGCCGGGCTGATATCCGGGAAGAAAAAGACGTTTTTAATGATCGGCTCATCCTCCGGGCGCGGTGCTGGCGCGTCCGGACGGGGTTTTATAATGACGGTGCTCATAAGACCTCAATAATAGGGGGCGGTGGACGACGGCGTTGACGAGGTGAAACCTGTCGCAGCCATCGTGCCGCCCGGCGCGGGGCGCGTTCTGTTAGCGGCTGGCGGCGGTGCGTATTGCCCGCTCCAGCCGTTCAATGTCCTTTTTGACGCCGCAGCCGTTATGCAACTGCAACGCCCGTTTCAGGTGATTTAACGCCAGTTCAGCCCTGCCCGTTTCGCGCAAGACGTACCCGGTGATTTTGTGCAGCTTGGCGCGCACTTGGTCGGGCATGTCCTCTGCGTCGGTGAGTTCCATGGTCTGCGTGAGGTGGTCAATATTAACCGCCTCCCCGGCCTCGTGGGCGCGAGTGGCAGACTCGGCGACGTCTTCTGCGATGAGGTACGGCGTGGAGCGGGAAAAATTGCCCGGCGGTGCCAGTTTGTAGCGCAACGCATAGCGGGCAATCTCCAGCGCGCCGGGGATATCCCCGGCATCCAGTCGCCAGATCATGACCGTCATCAGAATGGCATCCTGCGCTCCCTTACCTTCGGCCAGCACGCCAGCAACCCATGGGGCATAGTCCGGCAGCAGTTGGCGCTTGAGTTCGGCCTTGCGCTCTTGCGAGCGCACCTGTTTGAGCTTTCGCTTATCTTCAGAGAGTTTAAGCATCATCAGTTCGTAGCCGTTGGCATGACGCAGCGGGTCATTTTTCCGCTGCGCAGCCTCAACCGCTGACTGACGCACAAGGTGACGACGGGCAGGGCTGGTCATGGTTACTTACCGCCTTTCGCCGCTTTGTCGTCTGCGGGCGCAACATCGGGGCCTTTCACCTCGGCATCGGAGCCTACCTCCGCCGGGGCGGACACCGCTTTCACCGCCTCAACGATGGCACCGGCCAGCGCTTTAATGTCCTCGCCGGAGGATGGCAACACCGCTTTGGTTTGTGGATCGGTTGGCTTGCTGGGCAACAGCGCAATGTTTTCCACCAGTGCGCCGCAGGCGTAATCCTCCACCACGTAATCCTCGTTAATGGATTCGTAATTTTCGATGCGGTCACGCTTCGAGTTTTCCACCATATGGCGGCGTTGTGTATCTTCCTGCCAGTAAATCGACAGGTTATCCATACGGGTGATCAACAGCGCATCAGCCGGGAAATAAGGTACGCGTACCGCTGGCAGGTTGCCGATACGTTTTTGGCTGATAATCAGATCGGCGGCCATCGCTTCACTGTTCGGCTGCTCCTGATTAACCAGCGGGAAGTATTTATCCGCCAGCAACTGACGGCCGCAGATCACCACCAGTTCCGGGTCTTCCTGATACCACGGCGCAATCAGGTTGTTGGTAGCGTCCATCACCAGCGCATCGAGGTTGGCGTAATCGCCCCCGGCCCCCACGCGGATTTTTTCTGATACCACATTGCCATCCTCACCGGTGATGTTGCTCATCACGCGGGTCGGGGCGTTGTCGCGGTATTTCTGCAGCCAGCCCGGCGCAATATCCTGCAGCAACGGGAACTTGATGCGGTTAGAGGTTTTCGCGCGGTGGGTACCGTTGAAGCCAATCATGATGCGGTCTAGCGCCTGACGCTTCACAATCGCATCGCGTAAGCGGGTCTGGAAGTCCTGATAACGCGCCCACAGGTCAAGGGTGTTGTAGCGGATGTGGAAATCGTAGTTCACCTGCTGACAGAAATAGCCCTCCGTATCCAGCGTGGCAAAGTCGGCGGTTTCGCGCTCATCACCGCCAGCGGTGTCGGTGGTGCTGGCAATCGTGCCGGTGACATCCAGTCCGATTTTTTCCCCTTTCATATCCCGCACCGGCAAGATATTGATGCGGGACAGGAACGTGGAGGAATCCTGTACGCGGGTCATGATGGTCTGCGTGACAGACGGCTCTACGCTGAATTTTTTATCCAGATCGCCGGTGTCGACACCGTTCAGCTCGGCAACGCGGGACAGAAAGGCATTAAATTTAAAGCGAGTTTGCTTGCGCATTTTTATTCCTGTTTTTATTTAGTTTTATCGGGTGTGACTGTCTTAGCAGTCGGTCAGCACGTCCTGCGCACCGTTGCCGCCAGTGGCGTCCGGGCGGGTCGGCTGGCTAAAACTTTCAGAGGTGGAAAGCTGCGTTTTCAGCTCATTGAAAGCGCTGTTGCCGCTTTCCACCTGCTGTTTGAGGCCGGTAATCACTTCATTGAGGGCGTCAGTGGTCTGAGTAAAACGCGCTTCTGCTTCCTGCAACTTCTCGGCCACGGTCATCACTGCGCCTTCCATTTCACTGAATCGCACGTCATCACCAGCCTGCTTGCGGGTAAACATCGCCTTAATGCGGGAAGAGAATGAGGATTCCGGGTCAGCGGCTGGCTCAAAATCAAAATGGACTTCCAGCGGTGCGGAAAACTCGACGTCATCGTGGCGGCGGCTGAATTCCAGCATTTCAGTTCCGAGGCTCGCCGGGTCATCGGTGACCGCCAGCCCGACCAGATAGGCTTTGCCGGTCTTGGCAAAATCGCGGCGAATTTCCATAGAGGTGAAAACTTTTTGGCCTGCGCCGACCATTGACACCAGATCGGCGGTCGGGGCCAGACTGGCATACAGCGCCCACTTGCCGTGCAACAGGGGTTCATCCGGCTCGTCGATTTTCTCGGCTTTCAGCTCAACCACACCGCCGTAACGGCGGAAATAGCTATCCGGCAAAATCCCCTTGATGTGTTCCATGTTGATGCGTGCGCCGAACACCTTCGGGCTGTAGGTCGCGGCCATCTGTTGAATATCCGTCGCGCCGATCTCGCGGCCATCAACGGTGTCGCCTTCAACGCCGATGCGGAAAAACTTAGAAACTTTCTTTGCCATGTAAACGGCTCCAGTTGTGGTGGTTGGGTTCGGGGCTAGTTTCAGGGGAATGGCGTCACGTCTCAACGCGTTGCAGTTGGAAGATCTGAGGCACAACAAGGGCTTAATGCGAGTCACTCGGCGCTTCCGTAGCCTTGGCAGCATGAATACGACACCGACGACAACCATCATTAGCGATCCGCGCCGCCAAGCAGCCCTGCTCTACTGGCAGGGCTTCTCTGTGCGCCAAATTGCGGAAACGCTGAATGCCAAGGCACCGACCGTGCAGAGCTGGAAGCTGCGCGATAAATGGGACGCTATCGCGCCCATTTCCCGCGTGGAACAGAGCATGGAAGCGCGGTTAATTCAGCTCATCATGAAAACGCAAAAGGAGGGGATCGACTTTAAAGAAATTGACCTGCTCGGCCGCCAGATTGAACGGCTGGCGCGGGTCAATCGCTATTCAATGAGCGGCAACGAGGCGGATTTAAACCCGAACGTCGCCAACCGCAATAAAGGCGAACGTAAGCCCGTCGAGCGTAACCTGTTCAGTGAATCGGCCATTGCCAAGCTCAACGATATTTTTCTGGGGGATTGCTTCGAATATCAGCGCGGCTGGCACCGTGCCGGGATGCAACACCGCATCCGCAATATCCTGAAATCGCGCCAGATTGGCGCAACCTTCTACTTTGCCCGTGAAGCGTTAATGGATGCGCTAACTACCGGCCGCAATCAAATCTTCTTATCGGCCAGCAAGGCGCAGGCGCATGTCTTCCGCAACTACATCATTGATTTTGCCCGACAGGTTGATGTTGACCTTAAAGGCGATCCCATGGTGTTACCGAACGGTGCACGCCTGATATTTCTCGGCACCAACGTGCGCACCGCGCAGAGCTACACCGGCAATCTCTACTTGGATGAATATTTTTGGATACCGAAATTCCAGGAGCTGCGCAAAGTCGCCAGCGGGATGTCACTGCACAAGAAATGGCGCACAACCTACTTTTCCACGCCATCCAGTCTGGCGCATTCGGCTTACCCGTTCTGGTCAGGTGAGCTGTTCAACAAAGGTCGCCGCAGTAAGAACGACCACATTCAGCTCGACCTCAGTCACAGCCATCTGGCAAAAGGTGTGCTGTGCGGGGATGGGCAGTGGCGGCAAATTGTCACGGTAGAAGATGCGCTGACCGGCGGCTGTAACCTGTTTGACCTTAATCAGCTGTCCCTTGAGTACGCGCCAAGTGAGTATCAAAACTTGCTGATGTGTGAATTCGTGGACGATACAGCGTCGGTGTTCCCGTTCGCCGAGCTGCAAGGCTGCATGGTCGACACGCTGGAAGAGTGGGAGGACGTCAACCCCTACGCAGTGCGGCCGTTTGGCTATCGTCCAGTGTGGATTGGTTACGATCCGTCAGAAGCCAACGGCGGCGACAGCGCCGGGTGTGCAGTCATCGCGCCGCCTATGGTGGCCGGTGGCAAATTCCGCGTGCTTGAGCGCCACCAATGGCAGGGCATGAACTTTGCCGATCAGGCCCAGAAAATCGCAGACCTCACCGAAAAATATTGCGTGGAATACATCGGTATCGATGCGACCACCGTCGGGCAAGGGGTTTTCCAACTGGTGCGCGAATTCTTCCCGGCAGCGCGAGAAATCAAATACACCCCAGAAATCAAGACCGCCATGGTGCTGAAAGCCAAAGACACCATTGGGCGCGGCTGTCTGGAATACGACACCAGCCACACCGATATCACCGCCGCCTTTATGGCAATCCGCAAGACCATGACCGCCAGCGGCGCACGCTCCACCTATACCGCCAGCCGCAGTGAAGAAGCCAGCCACGCCGATGTCGCGTGGGCAATCATGCACGCCCTGTTAAACGAACCGCTCACCGCAGGCAGCGGCCACAGCAGCCCCAACATTTTGGAGTTTTATTCATGAGTAAGCGTAAAGGCCGCAAGACACTGACCACCCCAGCCCAACCGACAACGCAGCAACAAGGCTTTGAAGCCTTCTCGTTTGGCGAACCGTCCGCTGTGCTGGATAAGCGGGAAATTCTGGATTACATCGAGTGCACGGGCAACGGCAAATGGTATGAGCCGCCGATCAGCTTTGACGGACTGGCACGCAGCCTACGGGCCGCTGTTCATCACAGCTCGCCAATGTATGTTAAGCGCAACATTTTGGCGTCAACGTTCATCCCGCACCGGCTGTTAAGTCAGCAGGAATTTAGCCGATACGCGCTGGATTACTTGGTGTTTGGCAATGGTTTTTTAGAGGAACGGCAAAACCAGCTAGGTAAACCGCTGCAGTTGAAATGTGCGCCAGCTAAGTACACGCGCCGAGGGGTTGAGCATGGCGTTTATTGGTTTGTGCAAGACTGGAAAGAGGCACACCGCTTCAAGCCTGACAGCGTTTTTCATCTGATTGAGCCAGATATCAATCAAGAACTGTACGGCCTGCCGGAATACCTCAGCGCGTTGAACTCGGCCTGGCTTAATGAATCGGCTACGTTGTTCCGCCGCCGATATTTTGAGAACGGCTGTCATGCTGGTTACATCCTGTATATGACAGATGCAGCGCAAAGTACAACTGACGTTGACAGAATGCGCAAAGCTATGCAGAGCACCAAAGGTTTAAACAACTTCCGCAACTTGTTCATGTACGCGCCAAACGGAAAACCCGACGGCATTAAAATTGTGCCGCTGTCCGAAGTCGCCACCAAAGACGACTTTTTTAATATCAAAAAAGTCAGCCGGGATGATCTGTTAAGCGCCCATCGGGTGCCGCCTCAAATGATGGGAATTATCCCTGATAACTCCGGCGGGTTCGGGGATGTGAAAAAAGCCGCGCAGGTATTTGTACGCAACGAGTTAACCCCGCTGCAAGAGCGAATGAAAGAGGTCAATGAGTGGATCGGGGAAGAGGTGATCCGCTTCTCGCCTTATGAGTTGCCAACAGAATAAACAAAAGCCGCCAGTGATTGGCGGTTTTTTTACTGGTATCTTCTTTTTATGTGATTGGCTACATGCTCAATTTCTGGATAAACATTACCAGCCGTTATACCTAAGGATTCCAACTCTGAGATTATTTTTTCCTTTACCTCGGCCTTTATTATTATCTTTCCACTATCTGGTGCATGTATGTAATGGTTAGGAATAGATGCTGGCATCCTTTTCTCATAATTCATGCCAAATAAAAGAAAAGCTCCATCCTGTCTAACAATTCTAGGATTATCCATTTCAGGCTTGACACAAACGACCTTATTCAAATCTTTTCCAAAAATGCCAGATGGCATAAAACACCCATCTCTACTTACTGCATCAAGCAATAACCTTTCGGATTCTTTACTTCTTTCACTCGAGGCTCTAATTGCATCCCGGTAATATGACGAAAAAGACTCATTACTCTCATTATCCGAATCCGAGCCTGTTTGAGATCCACCTATAACCATATCCCTGAGATAATCTTCTTCTTCCTGTGTGGATGGTAAATTAAACAAATATTCAACCTTACTCAAATTTGAAAGTAAAGATACATCCTTGTCATCAAAGTACTTGATGTCCTGATCACTTATTTTGAAAACAATGACTTCTCCATCTTTTTCTTTTTCCTTACCCCCGACACAAGAAAAATACAAGGCAACCAGAGCATTTGTTGTGATATCAAGCAATCTTGTAGGCAACGCATAATGTTGCATTTTAACAAGTTTTTGGAAAGTAGTTTTACTATTTTTAAATTCATAGGGACATTTTATTATAATTTCCCTAAATAGCTTATGCTCCCGTTTAATCCAGCGACTCTCTTTTCTGTAAATTCCGGGCAATAGATCGTAACCAAAATCAGAATGACCTCTAAAGTAATATGAATATCCTCTTTCTCTTTTTATTTCAGATATCTTGGTAACAAAATCGACAATACTAGATACTCTATTATCCTTTTCACAAACTCTATCCGAATCTATGCTATCAATATCATTCTTCATCTTATTTATATTATTTTTTAGATTAAGAAATGATAACTTAGCTTCAGAATAACTTTCGAAAGGCATACTTTTTACAACATTCACGTATTTTGTTTTAATCAATATATATGGCTTTCTAAAGCTATCGAATTCGTATTGCTCTTCGTATTCGTCATTACTTAAAGCTTCAACAAGAATTTCAAAACTCGTAATGGCTGCGTGTTTGTTTGTATAATTTTCACTTCTGAAAATTATTTCACCACGTCTATTTTTAACGGAGTAGTTAAACAGCCCATCTTTTGTTTTTTTTAATTCACAATGAATATTATTCGCCACTTTACCTCCAGTTAATAAGCCGACTTACATCGGCCTATTAAAGTTAAGAATGTTTTTCGATAACCAAATCAACGCCTTCATTCAGCAACTCATTGATTGACTGCCCGGTAGCCTGTGCCGCTATCGCTAACGCCTGATGACGTTCCGGCGACAAGCGCGTGGTCACTTTTCCGCTGTACGATTTGTAAGGCACAATGCCATCTTTTTCACACTCATCCAAAAAGACCGCCAGCGAAATAGAACCTTCTTTTTTCAGCTCTTCAACACTGTAGGCGTAGAAGTCAGCGCCGCCATTTAGTCCGACAAACTCACCCCGGAACATTTCAATTTCAGGGTCAAAGGTGATGACGGCCACGTGGCCGTCGATTTTAAGTGTATTGTTCATCATGGTTTAATTCCTAAGCTATCCAACCAGATCCGTATGGAGTTAACCGCTCCCTTGTCAGTGGTAGGTCTGGGGTGTGGCCGGTGAAAGATTCGTTTCTCACCTTTCAACAGCACCGCGATCCTAGAACCTTCCCTTTCGTGAATCTCCGCCCCTAATGCGGTAAAAAGCGCCTCAATATCAGACCACTTTATAGAACCGTTGACAGGCCGGGCAAACACATCTGACAGCGTTTTTTGGTGTCGTTTGTTCATGGGGTTTATAGTATCATTTTGTGACACCATTACAAGGGTGAGTTAGTGTCATTTTTTGGTGTCATGGTTTGATATTGAAATGTGTGCCGCTACAAACACCTGAGAGCGCCGCTAGCGCGCTGCGTTCTAAAACTGCGTGAATGCTTGAATGATTCGATAAATCGCCGTGATGGCCCGCTGGCGGACAATTTGAAATGGTCTAAACACCGCTTGCGCGCAATGCTATCCCCGCCTCGCCTGCCCGCTTCATGTGTCGCTTTTAATGCACTTGCATGATCCGACACGATCCGCGCCAGTGCTGGCACTGCGGGGGTAAAACTCACACCGGATCATCATGCGAATTCATGCATCTAATGCATGCATAGGGTATTTAGCTCAGACTTGAGCTGGCTGCGTTCTCTGCCAGCACACAATTAAATCCAACTGTCCGCTCTGAGCGAAGAGCGGACTTATTTTCTGAAATTTTGATGCGGCAATGAGACCAAAAAGTGTTTTTTTTACCTAAAAACCTTGTATATTATTGGTGAGAATCTTTCTGTAATTAAGTCAACGTATTCTTTAATGAGTAAGTATAAGGTAGATAA
The DNA here is from genome assembly GCF_024809915.1 of Serratia sp. BIGb0234. NCBI lineage: Bacteria > Pseudomonadati > Pseudomonadota > Gammaproteobacteria > Enterobacterales > Yersiniaceae > Serratia > Serratia sp. BIGb0234. The sequence goes on along the minus strand of NZ_JANUEI010000003.1, from coordinate 251,657 downwards.
TATTATGCAAGACATACCAGTTATCAAGTTACGCGACGAAAGAAGTTCATGCTGGTCAATTATGGCGACAGTTTCAGCTAAAGACTATTTAGAGTTGGTTGAGGCTTCTTATGCTAATGATGGAGGTTTAGATGGGCAGCGTCCAGCAATTAAGTCGAAAACGGGCCTAAAAATAAGAAGTAGATTAGTTAGAGATATCAAAGATGGAGCTGTTATTCCTCCGGTCGTAATAGGTGTGGTGTGCCCTAAAAGTGATTATGACATGTTGAGTGAAGTGGAAAACTCCAATGAATTAATTAGTGATATAAAAAATAAAAGACTAGAGGTTAGCATAATTGATGGTATGCAAAGGACGACTGCACTCAAAGAAGCCAATGCACAAGATAGTCTGGTAAGAGTTGAAATATGGATTTCAGAGAAAGTTGACACATTAATTTATAGGATGCTTGTATTAAATACGGGACAAGTTCCTTGGGATCTAAAAAGACAATTGGATGTATTGTACAAACAACTTATATCAAAAGTAAACGATAGCGTAGGGAACATTAGAATAATTACTGTTGGTGACAACTCCAGACGAACTCAGGCTGGAACATACAAAAGCTCTCGAGTCGTCGAGCTATTTTTGGCTTTTACATCTCGTTCTATAGATGTAGATATTAAAGATAAAATGGCCGAGGAGTTTTCAAAAATTGATATAACTGATGCAGCTTCCGACGCAGAATATTTCCCACTTTTCTTGGATGCCATAAGATTATTAGTTGACCTAGATGAAAGATTTGACAAAGTAACAAGGACAGATACTGATGCAGAAGAAGAACCAAGAATAAAATCTGGAAGAGATATATTTACATCAGCACCAGGCTCAATAGGTTTTATTGTAGCGGTGGCAGAATATACTCTAGGGTACTCCGGATTTGATTACAATCTAAGCGAAGCTAAAGTTAAAATGGATGATTTAAAGAATAGGCTTAGTCATCTTATTAGATTCATGGATAATTTGAATGATATACAACTTAACGAATTTGTAGATCTCCAGACACTCAATGAGGTGCTTTCGACAAGAGGCCGCACAAGTCGAATTGGGGAGTTAGAAAGGAATTACTATCTAAAAGCCTTTACAAACTTATTCAGACATGTAGAAGCTGTTATAGAAAATAATAGCATGTACCCATGTTGGCGAGTGGTTTGAGATGACAAAAAATCCAATGAATTTTATGGAAAACCAGTTTACACGATGGTTTAACTCACACTCAGGGAGGGACACAGTCGAAAGAGTTATGGTTGTCCCCTGTAGTCCTGATGATGGTGATATTTATCACGAACTCGTTGATGAAGGCATTAACTTTTTCCGCAATTGCGAATGGGGAGGTAAACTACACAAGGATGACTATTATATTACTCAGTTGAAATCTGATGGTAAAGAATTTTTTATTTATTGGAGCAAGGGGTTTGAATATAAAAACCACACTGATGAAGACATAGGATTAATAGAAGATAAGTGTCACTTTTTATCTAACCTTGTATTTTATACCCAATTTAATATACAGCCGAATGCGCAGCTAAGTTTATTAGAGGAAAATGGTTATATATTCGAAGAGGAATTAATAAAAACCCTCCCTGATTTACTTACACTTAGTATTGATGAAGAATACGGCAGCGAGAAATTAGAAGTTAAAATAATTAGGGTTTTGCTATATGTGGAACTACTTGATAAAAAGCATGAAGCCATATATGAAAACATTATAGAGCTGGCCTTGTCATTGCCAGAGGAGGATCATGATTGGCTTTACTTCGAGTTAATAAGGGCTATTCGCTCTAAAAAACAAGATAGTATGTTTTTATGTCTTTATAAAATGCTTGAGTTCTTCTTTCCTTTGAAAAACGTGTTCAATTTATCTAACCGCATTGCTTTTTCCGGTTCACCTTTACAGTTGTTGGAACATTGCAGGAACGAGCTCAATTGGAATGTCAACCATAACTATGGATTGAGAGGCGCAAAAGATTATGCGAGTCATGCTTTTTGTTCCCATCTCGGCCTTGATGTATCGATAATTGATGAAATGCCCGAGAGTAGCAACAAAAAAAACAAAATTGACCAGTTAAAATCTGATGGGCTGGAAAAATTATCAACTTTACGACATACATTAACTCATCAAAATTTTAGAGATTTCGAGGTTAACGAAGATGAAGTTTCAAAGCATATATTTTCTATTATTGTTTTTTTAACTGAATCCTTCAGGGAATATGGTCATCGAATCAATAGTTAACCTCTTAAATGGATGGTGTTACTCATAATACCATCCTTATATTCAAAACATTTAAAATCAGATGAAAATAATTTAAAAATATAACGCTCATTCCTTATTCCTACAGTCTTGTGACTCAATCTTTGAGGTAATCGTGATGTTATGTATCAGACTTCCTTTCTTGGCACAGAGCTACCCCGTTAGGTTAAGCTCTGTGCTGTGACAATGCCAGTTCAAGTTCTGAGCTAGTACAATTTTTAGCACAGATAAAGGTATGTGTTGTGCTGATAGCGCCCCTCTTCAATCAACTTGAAAACATGGCCAGACCTATTTTTTATGTAGTAGTTCGCCTCCGCCGGGGTAACGTGCGTTCCTTGCTTTGTCGCCGCGTGTATAAAATCTACCGTCTTAATCCTGCGGCCCTTATCGGTAGTTTTCAGCGCTTCTATGAACGCCCCAGCCATGTGTAAATCTCGTTTCATACATCACCTACTGGATCAAGAAATAGTCGCGAGTTGTTTAATCACCGCTGCTTTTTCCGGGGCGATGTTAGTTTTCATCTCACCGGCCAATTCTGAAATCCATATCAATGCAATGTCTTTATCTTTAGCTTGGCTCTCATAACAAACCCCCAAGCGGGCAATGAGTTCAATACGTTCCAAAACAACCAATTCTTCCACTACTGGTAAATGCACCCTGTTCCTCCGATGCTTAATCACTGTATGCATATACAGTATCAACCATAAGTTTTGCTTCCGCAACCAATTATTAAAAACCAGCCCAATCATTAACCGGCTCATACTGCATTGAAAGATCACCAAATTTGACTTTAGCACCGCGTGCTAGCGCTTCTAGTTCCCAACGCTGGGCGACAATGTCGTGCAATGCCAAATCAGCCTGAATTCCGCCCAACCGATCACGCTCTGCCGGGGTCAATCTTGCTGACGGGGCCACATCTGGCACCTGATAAGGGTCAAAACTGCGTTGTGATTTCTTTATCTGTGATGGAATAGCCCGTATACGACTCATAACAGACCGTGTAACGGTCATATCATTCCAGTCAATCGGTGTCTCTGGCGGGTGTTCCAACACCGTCACGACCTCTACAGGCTCACTATCCTGCGTATTGGTAGCGCCTTTGCTATCGACCAACCCACAGTTATTGACAGGACTCCGAGGCGCGCCAGAGGCGCTTTTTAAGGTCAAGCCCTCAAGGTCAACGGCTTTGGCGACAATGCGCCATTGGGTGGTGCGGGTCTCATGAATGCGTGAGCTACCCAGGTGCGGGGCGAAAATGCCGATCACCCGCTGCACTTCTTCATCGTAAGCATTGAGCTCTTCAGCGACACGACGAGCAACACGCACAGTTTGTTCCTTACGGGGGACATTAGCCCCACCCTGCGCCAGGATATAAGCGGCAAAATCTCCGGCATCCGCAGCAGCGCGAACAGCCTCAACGCTGGCGTCAAAGTCATCTGCCAGGCTGATTGAGCGGATGCGGCGGCATTCACGGTAAGCGCCCATGGAAGGCAAGCCGATGGAGTGGAATTGAGGAATGCGCCAGGTTGACGCCCAGGCGGTAACAGCAGCGGCGGTCTCGGTCAACAGCTCACCGGTTTCATGATCGCGTTCACCGTCCAGGGCATAGCCATCGATATTTTTTGCGATGTACTTCGCAATATAGCCTGCCGCACCGCCCTTATTCAGGTGCTTGCAGTCAAAACGGTTCTTCGCTGCGCCACGTTCGTTGCCATCTTCATCCATGGCATAACGGCGCATGATATCGATCACCCGTTGGCGCTGTTCTTTGGTGGTGAACAGCATCATGTGCCAGTGCGGGGTTGCATCGTGATGGGGCTCAACGACTCGCACGCCATAAACCTGCAGGTCATTATCTTTAAAGGCGGTGCGGATCTTGCTCCACAGCTTGACCAGGTAACGCTGGCCGTCTTTGGGTGTGTAAGCTTCGGCATCCCAATTGTGGTTAAACTGCACCTTGGGATTGGTTTTACCGAGAGTGCGCGTCGGATGGTATTTGGATGGCGTGGTAATGGTGATGAACAGCCCTTTATGCCCGTACTCGGCAGCAGCTTTTTCGACACCAGCAATCATCGCCATTAACTCCATCCGACGGATCTCCGGGTTGGAGATACTCGCCATCACCTTGTCGATAAGGCTGATACGTTCGCCGGTGTCGGCGTTCTCCAGTTCCCGGCTGTTCAGGTAATCAAGATTGGACTGGCGGCGGGCTTTCACTTCGCGGATCGCCTGCTTACTGGCATAAGCGGAAACACCCCGGTTCACATTACCCACCGCAATCAGCAAGGCTTCACGCCAGCGAGTGCGCTGCGCTTTCAGTTGGCGTTCCCACCACTCGGCATTCACCAACCGTGACAGACTGGCAATAGCTGACCGGGCATCCAGTTTGCCCTTGCGGTATTTGCGCCAGTACATCGGGGTGATGTTGAAGGCGCGGGCCATCGGCGCGGTATGACCATAAAAACAGGCTTGAGTGCTATCTTCAAACAGCCCTGTATTGTCTCCGCCGTTGCTTTTAATGAATTCTTCAACTCGGCTTTCATAGATAGACAACAGTTGACCGGCCACGCGATCCGCAAGGCGTTTCAGCTCTTTGTCATCCATACCCGGTAAGCCAGCATAATTATCAACTTCAGCCATCCAGCGCGGTGAAGCCGCTAAGTTCATCCCATTCTTGGCGTTTACCGCCTCAATTCGGGGCCATATGCGGCGCTCAAACTGGAACACAAGCCATTTATTGGCGTCATGCAGCCCTTTTGATTTCAGCAAGTAATCATGGCGTGACAGGAAAATGGCGCTAAGAAAGCGCGGTAGGGAATGGATATTGCGCAAAACAGCTTGCCCCTGAGCGTGCTCCTCACGGGTAAGCGGTCTTACTGGCCCGGCAATCGCCGGGCGCGGTAGGTTCCAGGAATAAGCCCACGGATTGCCTTCAGTCATAAGGTTGCACTTCAGGTCTGCGGGCGTATTCCGCATCACTTAAATCAGTAGCCCAAAAAAAGCCCACTGCAAACAGCAGCAGGCTGAAAACGATGATGAAACCTGTCATGCCTGCACCGCATAATGGCGGCGCTTGGCTTCACGCAAGTGCTGACAGGCTACGCAGGTTTCTACGCCCAACAGGGCAATGCGACGGGCTTCAGGGATCGGTGCGTCGCAGTCTTCACATTTAAAAGCCGAAGGCATAACCGAGGACTTACGAGCATTGGCGATCTGTGCGTCCAGGATCAGCGCTTGACGCTCTTGTGCGATATCCATGAGGTAAGCCATCAATGCAGCTCCTGCGGTTTGTGTTCGATGGCCTCAGCCTCTTGGCGCAGTAACTCCACGGCCTCGATAGCGTTCAAGCCGTTTTGTGCAATATGCGACGCCAGACGAACCAGCCGAGCGGCGGCCACTTCCGCCTGATTTTTACGTTCATCAAGGCGAGCGGTATTGAGCAGCACGATCACCCTGTCGTGATCCGACTCATCGCCTTTATCAATACCGATAATCTGTTTATTCATTGGGTTAATTCCTTAATTCAAGCAAAGCGATGCCCGGCGGGTTTACGCCAGAATTTCGCCAGGGGGGTTAATTACTGTTTAATTCGCAATCATCATCACTGATGAAACGCGGTAAAGTTTTTGATAAATCAATCAGGTCATTCAGTGCCCAGATGATTTTCTGGCGCTCGGTGTAGCTCATTTCGGCAAACGTCATTTGTACATGGCGGGCTTTCAGCTCGGCATGGAAGCAGATTGTCTTGCGGATATGCGGTGGCGATTTATCAAAAGCCTCTTGCGCCACGTTTTTCCTGTTGGCAAACAGTTCCCGCTTGATCTGGGAAATACGCTTAATGCCGATAGCTTTTTGGTTATCCGTTGCCAGTAACATATCAACCCCAATTAACGGCAGAGCAAACGGCGCAGCAGTTGCGCAGGTTTTACAGTAGATAGACCGCGCAGCAATGCTGCCTGATCGTGACGTGGTCGCCAGCGTTTACCACCCGGCAGTTCAATAAAGCCGTTTTCAAAATGGCGCGATGGGCTTTGCTGTTTCAGCAGTGGAGCGATTGAGATAGGCACAGTGATCACCTCAACTTAAACCAGCAACTGCACTCAACCCGCCGAGCACGTCAACGGTGGAGGCAAGCGCCGGGGTGGATTGGATACGGTTTTGAACGGTCAGGCCGATTAGCGACAAATGGCGGATCGCCGTGTTTACGCTTTCAAGCAACGCACTTTTGCGGACTGGGGTTTTATGGTCGCTTTGAACAGCAGCGGCAGCAATATTGCCGACGGCAGCGATCGCCTGTAGTGCATACGTTGGGATGTTCCCAGCGCTGGCCTCATTAACTGGCACGGACGGCATGCAGTTAATCTGCGCCAAGAGGGCATCAAGCAAGCTTGAATCTTCAGTAATGTCGGTAATCGTGAGTAATTCCACACAAGTGAGCTGATGAGGCTGGCCCGGACTCAGCTTATTGCGCAGCGTCTGCGCATTCATGCCGATCTGTTTAGCGAGCGTCGTCACATTGTGGCGTGCTGGAAACTGGCGACAGGCTTCATCGAAGTGCGGGTGTTTAGAAACGGCATAATCAAACATACTTTGCCCTCAAAAACTCACTTAAAGTGAATTACGCACCAATGACGAGTTGAAAACGTGAATGCCCCAACGCTTTACGCAATTGATCCTCTTTCCAGCGCGCGTAATAGATACGAATCGGGCCACCTGCTTTTGTGCAGCCTTTACGGATGGTACGGGGTTCAATTGGTAACTGCGGGTTATCTCCGGTAGTCCAGCGATAAACGGTACGAAGAGAGACCCCCTCTAACACTGAAAATTGTTCAGTAGTTACGATCGGTGCGGGTACTTTGAAGATTGCGATTTCAGAAGCCATGTTGCATCATTCCCTATTTGCCATCTTTTGCCATTGCTAGCCATCAATTTGCCAATATCGGCCAGCAGAAAAACACTAAAGAGCAATGTAATAAACTTTATAGCATTGGTCAATACACGGATTAACAAATGAATATTAAAGACACTCACTTGGAGCCTATCGAAATCCTTGATCGGATATGCGATGTCTACGGCTTCACCCAGAAGATACAACTCGCAAATTACCTCGATATTTCAGCAAGTTCCCTTCAGAACCGCTACACGCGGGGCACGATTTCTTATGACTACGCAGCCATTTGTTCGTTAGATACAGGAGCAAGTCTGAAATGGTTACTAACTGGTGAAGGGAAAAAATTTGAACACGAGACATCGAAGAAAACACAAATAGAGTATGAAGAATTCACTTTAAGTGAAGGTAAGTTACATGAAGAGGAGTTTTTGAGTATAGATCCTCACCTTTTCCGCAAACAACTCGTTGATGGTATTGCTGTTCGCACAGATGGAAGGTTGCATTTTGTCGACAAGGCCGCCTCTCTAGCTGATGGAAGTTGGTTAGTTGATATAGAAGGGGCAATAAGCATCCGCGAATTAACCGTTTTACCAGGGAAAAGGCTGCATGTTGCTGGCGGTAAAGTGCCTTTTGAGTGTGGGATTGATGAGATAAAAACGATTGGACGAGTAGTAGGTGTATACAGCGAGGTTAATTGATGACTGTCCGTAAAAAACCCGCTGGCGGCTGGATTTGCGAACTTTATCCAAACGGGGCAAAAGGCAAGCGCATCAGGAAGAAATTCGCCACTAAAGGTGAGGCTTTGGCCTTTGAACAATACACCGTGCAAAATCCGTGGCAGGAAGAAAAAGAAGACAGACGCACGCTCAAAGAGTTGGTTGACGCTTGGTATAGTGCCCACGGCATCACCTTAAAAGATGGCCTCAAACGTCAATTAGCAATGCACCACGCTTTCGACTGCATGGGTGAACCGCTTGCAAGAGATTTTGATGCACAGATGTTCTCCCGATACAGGGAAAAAAGGCTTAAAGGTGAGTATGCGCGTTCGAATCGTGTGAAAGTAGTTTCTCCACGCACACTTAATCTTGAGTTGGCCTACTTTCGGGCGGTTTTCAATGAGCTAAATCGCCTTGGAGAATGGAAAGGTGAGAACCCTTTAAAAAATATGCGTCCCTTCCGTACAGAAGAAATGGAAATGGCTTGGCTCACTCGAGACCAGATCGGGATACTGCTTGCAGAGTGCAAACGCCATGACCATCCGGATTTAGAAACAGTGGTCAAGATATGCCTAGCGACTGGAGCGCGATGGTCTGAGGCCGAGAGCCTGAAAAAAAGCCAGCTCGCGAAATACAAAATCACCTACACCAACACAAAGGGCAGAAAAAACCGCACTGTTCCCATCAGCAGAGCGCTTTATGACTCTCTGCCTGATGATAAAAAAGCTCGGTTATTTAGTGATTGTTATGGAGCGTTCCGATCAGCACTAGAAAGAACAAATATCGAATTACCAGCGGGGCAACTTACCCATGTTTTGCGACATACCTTTGCCAGTCACTTTATGATGAATGGCGGTAACATACTCGTGCTTCAGCGTGTCTTAGGTCATACAGACATTAAAATGACTATGCGCTATGCCCATTTTGCACCTGAACACTTAGAGGATGCAGTGAAATATAATCCTTTAAGCACAAGGTTGGTGGGGCTCTTATCCACTTAAACAGCCCACGTAGCAGGAATTTTTTTTGTAAAAGGATAGTAAGAAAACCAGCCGTTATAGGTTCTTTTACACCAATAACCGAGTTGACAACCCGGGGTTTGACAACATGGAAAACGTTGTTTCTCAATGCGCGATTAATAAACACACGCATCAGATGATCAAGATAAGAACTTAAGTAAATGCCATCATTTGTAATGGACCTTTGCTCAGTATCCTCTTGCCGTACCACCTGTAAACCAGCTTGAACAAACGCGTCTTTTAGATCAGTAGGTACAATGTCTGAAAGCGAAAGGTCAGTAAGAGCTGACTCAATCGCACTAAGCATTTTTTCCTCTGAAATGTCAAGATCGTTTATGTCCAGCTTCAACGGAAATTCCTTTTACAATACTACCCTACTTCTGGATAACGCTGCTCCATTAGCCAAAAGCACTCCGGAGGAAATGGCGCTTCCTCCAAATGATAAGAGGTGTTAAATCAGTTCTGATTTACCGTTAATGTTAAGGTTATTATTCATACAACCACCATAAAAACAAAAAGTTACGTAATTTAAAAACACAATTAATTCATTGATATTAAGGCGTTAAGAACCTCCTTGAGTGCATGCCAGTCAGCGGTGCCAACCAATGACCAGAAGTGCGGATGTAAATCGTTTGAAAACTTGTACAGCGCGTACATCGCAGGAACATAATGAGAGAACCGGCGCAACACACTTTCCTTTACATTTCCGCAACAACATGCATTCTTTTTACTTACAGATCGGTGAGTTTTAAGCTTCTTTTTCATATCCATTCTCCAAACAGGATATGAAGGAAGCCGCCTTTACACCTTCTAACAGACCGGGGTAGTAAGTCGATCAAAGAAGATATGGGGTCGAAAAATGGAGGGTTCAACCCCATGAAAAATATAAAGTTACTGTAATTAAAAGTGGCGATAAAATGGCGGTAGAAATGGCGGATAGTGGCAAATTGATGGTTAACAGTGGCAACCTATGTCAATGATAATTAATATAATTCATTGATTTTCGGTTATTTCGATAGGAACTCATAATCGCTTGGTCACTGGTTCAAGTCCAGTAGGGGCCACCAAATCTCGCTGTTTTCACAGCCAAAAAAGCCACCTTCCTAAAGGTGGCTTTTTTATTTCCATCCGCCCGCGTGATCAGCTTCCACCGCTCTGCCGTTGATGCGCTAGCTGTTCGGCACGCAGCAGGATTTCCTGCAGATCGTCCTCGTCGATATCAAACAATTCGCCCTGCATCAGCGCCTCGTGCAGATCGGCGCGGGTGATAGACACCGCATCAATTGGCAGATTAGCCGGCTTCGCCTCGGTCGGCGCCAAAGGGTGCGGGTAGCGTCGCCCGGCCAGGTTATTGAAGACGATCGCCAGCAGCGCCAATAGCACCGAGTTCAACAGCACCGGGTACAGCACAAAGCTATAGCCCAGTTGATGAATACCCGGGCCACCGAGAATGGCGGTCAGCGCCACCGCGCCACCGGGCGGGTGCAGGCAACGCAGCTTAAACATCAAGCCAATCGCCAGTGCGGCCGCCACCCCGCAAGCCAGCCCCGGGTCGGCAATCAGCAAACTGGTGCTGACCCCCACTGCCGCCGCCGACATATTGCCGCCCACGATCGACCAGGGCTGCGCCAACGGGCTATTCGGCACGCCAAACAGCAATACGGCCGATGCGCCCATCGGGGCGATAAACCACAGGTTCACCTCGCCCAAAACAAAATGGCTGATCCAGCCGGCAATCATCAGCCCCAGCCCGGCACCGACGCTGGAAAGCAAAATCTCTTTTTTGCCCACCGCCAATGGGTGCGGCCACAAACGTGCGCACCCTACTTTCACTCTTTCCAACAACGGCATTTTCATGTTACTTCGTGCTGCCAAATTCAACTTAATGGCAACAAATATATCACAACGCCAGGCGTCGCCGCTCGCCGCGCTTTTCACTACGAAAATAACTTTCGGCTAACAGATTGATCTTTAGCCACTCCTCGTCAATTATCAAAGTTCGCCTCCCTTTGCCTTGAGGAAAACCCAATGTCTCAGCCGATTGCCGAACTCTATACCGACGCCGAATTTTTCAGCCCTTATGCCATGTCGGCGTTTATCACCCTGACGGAAAAAGGTATTCCCTTCACCGTGAAGCCGGTCGATTTGTCGCAGGGGAAAAACCATGAGCCGGCCTACGCGGCCCTGTCATTGACACGCCGGGTGCCAACGCTGGTGGTCGGTGAATTTCAGCTTTCGGAGTCCTCGGCGATTGATGAGTACCTGGATGAGATCCATCCTGCCCATCCGGTGTACCCACGCGATGTAAAACACCGTGCCAAAGCCCGCGAAGTTCAGGCATGGCTGCGCAGCGATCTGCTACAGCTACGCGCCGAGCGGCCGACCGAGGCAGTGTTCATTAACGGTAAGTTTCCTCCACTGTCCAACGCCGCGCAGGGTGCCGCCAACAAGTTGATTGCCGCCGTCGAAAAGCTGCTGAGTCACGGCCAGGATAATCTGTTCAGGGAATGGTGCATTGCCGACACCGATTTGGCTTTGATGCTGAATCGGCTGGTGATACATGGCGATCCGGTACCGGAAAATATTCGCCACTACGCTCACAAACAGTGGCAACGTCCTTCCGTGCAGGCCTGGTTGGCGCTGCCAGAGAAAATGCGCGGGTGATAAAAAATCGGCGGCCACGACGCCGCCGTTCTCAACTGAGAAATAACATCACTTCTTGAGGGAAGGCAAATCACCATCCCGCGGGCAGATAGCCTAACAGCGACGCGATGGCATACACCGCACTGGCCAGATACAGCAACACGATGCTGATCTGCAACAGCGGGTGGGTGATCCAGTTACACTGCCAACGCGGTGTCTGGTCGCCATGCTTGCGCGCCCCACGCAGGATCAGCATTGGCATAATCGACAAAATCACCCCGCTGAAAACCCCGGCGAAATAGAGCGCGTTAACGAATGACACCAACCCGCTGTAGGCCAGCGCGAACGGCGGCAGCACCACCAGCATCAGCACGCCGAAACGGCGCAGTGGCTGTTCGTCGTTGCCCAGCCTGAACTGGTCGAAAATATTGGTCAGGAAGCTGCCGCCAAGGCCCCAGTAAGAGGTCAGCATCGCGCACAGGGCAAAAATATTGGCGGAGAAGAAGGCCCACTGCCCTAACGCCTGGCCCCATGAAATGGTCGCCACGTCAGAAATGTTATTCAGCCCGCTGAGCGCAATCACCGACATCGGCACCGCCGCCAGCAGCACAAAGGTCACGGCCATTCCGACCATAATCGCCTTGGGCAGTTGTTCCGGCTTGTCCGAAAAGCCGCGCGCCATTTCCGGCACGATATACTGCGCAGAGAAACAGAACACCACCACGTTGAATACCGGCACCATAAAGCGCCAGTCACCGTCCAGCAGGTTGCGCATCTGGGTGGTGTCTTTGAGCAGCGTGGCCGCCACCAGCGCACTCAGCATGACCACCATGCCGATGCTGATAAACTTCTCCCCGCGGCCAATCGCCTTTAATCCCAGGTACAAGACCCCCGCAGCGGGTACGAAAAACAGCAGGCTGCCTATTGCCGGGGAAATGCCAAACAGGGACTGCAACAGTTTGCCGCTGCCGCTCATGTAGGCGGTCAACGCCCCAATGCTGTTAACGCAAACCGAAGCAAACATCAGCCAGGCACCGATACCGCCGACATAACGTTTCGCCAGTCCGCTCAATTGCAGATGGGCACGGGTACGCAGGGTAGATTCAGCAACGTACAGCATGGTGATAGTGGTCAGACTGCCCACCAGCACCAGCCAAAACAACAGCGGCAGAAAACCGGCCTTGCTGGAGGCGTAGGCGATGGACAACACGCCGGCGCCAATGTTGGTGCCGACAATCATCGCCACCCCTTCGAGGAAACTCAGTGATTTGGCGGGTGCAGGCGTTCGCACCCCGGCGGCAAGCGCCGGAGAAATAGAGATGTTTTCAGAAGACATGCAGCATCCTTTGGCTCCCGGCGGCGCTGGCCACCGGGGTTGGTTAATTTCCCAGGGGTTAACAGCTCACATCGATACACAGGTATTTCAGCTCCAGATATTCTTCAATCCCGTAACGCGATCCTTCACGTCCGAGCCCTGACTGCTTCACGCCGCCAAAAGGTGCCACTTCATTGGAAATCAGACCGGTATTGATGCCGACCATGCCGTATTCCAACGCCTCCGGCACTCGCCATTGACGCGAGGCGTTCTGCGTGAACAGATAGGCGGCCAAACCGAACTCGGTATCGTTGGCCATGGCAATAGCTTCCGCCTCGTCATGGAAACGGAACAGCGGCGCCACCGGGCCAAAGGTTTCCTCTTTGGCGAAGCGCATTTTCTGCGTCACGCCGGTCACTAACGTAGGCTGGAAGAAGGTACGACCCAGCTCATGCGGCTGACCGCCGATAGCGATTTGCGCGCCCTTGATCAATGCATCGTCGATATGGCTCTGCACTTTTTCCACCGCATCCTGGTCAATCAACGGGCCCTGAGTGGTGCCCGCCTGACTGCCGTCACCGACCTTCAGTTGCTCGACCGCCGCCACCAGCTTATCCACCAGCCGGTCATAGATGCCGTCCTGCACGTAGATACGGTTGGCGCAGACGCAGGTCTGGCCGCTATTGCGGAATTTGGAGGCCATAATACCCGCCACGGCCGCGTCCAGATTGGCGTCGTCGAAAACGATCACCGGCGCATTGCCACCCAGCTCCAGCGACAGCTTTTTGATGGTTGGCGCGCACTGCGCCATCAGAATGCGGCCGACCTCGGTCGAACCGGTAAAGCTCAACTTGCGTACCACCGGGCTGTCACACAATACTTTGCCCACCTGAGCGGCATCGCCGGTCACGATCTGCAGCACCCCCGCCGGAATGCCGGCGTCCTGCGCCAGCTTGCCCAACGCCAGCGCGGTCAGCGGCGTTTGTTCGGCCGGTTTAACGATAATTGCGCAACCTGCTGCCAGCGCCGGCGCCACCTTGCGGGTGATCATCGCCGCCGGGAAGTTCCACGGAGTGATCGCCGCACAAACGCCAATGGGCTGTTTTACCACCACCAGACGTTGTGAAGCCTGCGGCGCTTGCAGTACCGCGCCGTCCACTCGCTTGGCTTCTTCAGCAAACCAGGTGATAAACGAGGCGGCATAAGCCACTTCACCGCGCGCTTCCGCCAGCGATTTGCCCTGCTCCGCGGTCATCAACTGGGCCAGATCTTCCTGCGCCGCCAGCACCTTGTCGGCCCAGGTCAGCATCAAAGCGGAACGCTGTTTGGCGGTCAGTTGTTTCCAACCTTGCTGCGCAACCTGCGCAGCGTTAATCGCCTGTTGAGTTTCTTCGCCGCTGACTAACGGAATACTGGCCAGCTCAACGCCGGTCGCCGGATTGATGACCGCTTCACGTTTACCGCTCAGCGCATCGCACCACTCGCCGTTAATCAGGCACTGGCTGCGCAGCAGCTCGGGGTTATTCAATTTCATACCGGTCACTCCTTATTGAGCCAGCGCGCGGGAAAGAATGCCCAGCGCCTTGGTGAACTGGTCTTCAGGAATGGTCAGTGGGTACAGGAAGCGGATCACGTTGCCGTTAACACCGCAGCTCAGCAGCAGCAGGCCTTCTTCCAGCGCTTTCTGCTGCACCTGGCGGGTGATCTCGGCCGAGGGTTTGCCGGTTTTGGGATCGTTGAACTCCACCGCCACCATCGAACCCTGCGCACGAATATCCGCAATCGCCGGGCTGGTCTGGCGGGCCTGCTGCAGCACCTCCACCAGATGCTGGCCCAGGCGTTGAGAACGTTGGCATAGCTGCTCTTCTTCAATCACATCCAGCACCGCCAGCGCTGCCGCCACCGCCAGCGGGTTACCGGCATAGGTGCCACCCAGCCCGCCCGGTGCCGGGGCATCCATCACCTCTGCACGACCGGCTACGGCCGACAACGGCATGCCGCCCGCCAGGCTTTTCGCCATGGTGATCAGATCGGGTTTGACGTTGTAATGATCCATGGCAAACAGCTTGCCGGTACGGGCAAAACCGGTTTGCACTTCGTCGGCAATCAGCAAAATGCCGTGTTCGTCGCACAAGGTGCGCAACGCCTGCATAAACTCGGCCGGTGCGACGTTGAAACCACCTTCACCTTGCACCGGCTCCAGCACGATGGCCGCAACCTGCTTGGGATCGATATCCGCTTTAAAGATACGCTCCAGGCTGTTCATCGCATCTTCGGTGGTCACGCCATACAGCGCATTCGGATACTGGCCGTGGAACACCGATCCCGGGAATGGCCCGAAGCCCAGTTTATAAGGCGCCACTTTGCCGGTCAGCGCCATGGTCATGTAGGTGCGGCCGTGGAAGCCGCCGCCGAAGGTGATCAGACCCGGACGGCCAGTGTGGGCGCGGGCAATTTTGACGGCGTTCTCTACCGCTTCCGCCCCCGTGGTGAAGAACGCGGTTTTACATGGTCCTTCGATCGGCGCACACTGGTTGATGCGTTCGGCCAGCGAAACGTAGCTTTCGTAAGGGACAATCTGGTAAGCGGTATGGGTGAAGGCCTTCAGCTGCTTCTCAATGGCAGCGATCACCTTCGGGTGACGGTGTCCGGTATTCAACACGGCGATACCGGAGGCAAAATCGATAACTTCATTCCCTTCGACATCCCACAGCGTGGCGTTCTCGGCGCGTTCGGCGTAAAAGCCGCACATCACGCCGACCCCACGTGGGGTGGCATCCTGACGACGTTGATTCAATTCTGCGTTTTTCATGTTGTTCTCTCCAGTCGGTAGTCGGTGCCAGCTAAACGGTTTGTTCACATTCGTGAAACAATGACGTTTATTTACACAGGATGTGGCCCTATAATCGAGAGCCAGTTACGATTAATTGAGGGATCCAATTGCGCTCACTGAGTGGTGACCTGCTGTTGCAACGTCTTGGCGAACAGCCGGATGATAAGCTGCATAAGCGGCTTTATAATGCGATCCGCACCAGCATTTTGGACGGTAGCCTGCCGCCCTCCAGCCGCCTGCCCGCCTCACGGGATTTAGCCCAGGAGCTCAGCCTTTCTCGTAACACTGTATTAACCGTTTATGAACAACTCTTGGCGGAAGGATATGTCTTGGCGCGCGCCGGAAGCGGTACATTCGTCGCCGAAACCGTCCCGGACAGCTGTTTATCCACCGTCAGCACGCCAGCAGGCAGTGACGGGGAACAGCGACGGATTGAACTGTCAGCGCGCGGTGCCACTCTGCTGCACCACGCCAGCGCCAGCCCCAAACAGTGGGGCGCCTTTATCCCCGGCGTGCCTGACGTCAATGCTTTCCCACACCAGTTATTCAGCAAGATCCAGGCGCGTATCAGTCGTCGTCCGGCCCCGCAGAAGTTGACCTACAGCAACCAGGGCGGCAGTCCGGAGCTGCAGCATGCGCTGGTGGACTATCTGCGCGTAGCGCGCTCGGTACGCTGTTCGCCAGAGCAAATTCTGATTACCGAAGGCATCCATCAGGCGATAGATCTGGTGACACGCCTGCTGTGTAATCCGGGCGATGACGCATGGATTGAAGAACCGGGCTATTGGGGGATCCGCAATATCCTGCGGATGAACGACGTGAATATCTGCCCGTTGGCGGTGGATGAAGCCGGTATGGTGCCACCGGAACAGCCTACCGAGGCGCCGCGGCTGATTTTCGTCACGCCGTCGCACCAGTACCCATTGGGATCGGTGATGAGCCTGGCGCGTCGGCAACGGTTATTGGCCTTGGCGCGCAACGCCGGCAGTTGGATTGTTGAAGATGACTACGACAGCGAGTTTCGCTTTTCCGGTCAGCCGATCCCGGCGTTGCAGGGCTTGGAAGCCGACGCGCCGGTGATCTATATCGGCACCTTCAGCAAAACGCTGTATCCGGCGCTGCGACTGGGTTATGTGGTGTTGCCGAAACCGCTGATGGCGGCGCTGAAAACTGCCCACGCGGAACTGTATCGAGGCGGCCATTTGCTGATCCAGACCGCGCTGGCGCAGTTTATTCAGGAAGGCCACTACAGCGCACATATCCGCCGCATGCGCCTGCTGTATGCCCGGCGGCGCGCCTTCCTAACCGGTCTTATCGAGCAGCATCTGGGTAAGCAGGCCCTGAGTGAATTCAATAACAATGCCGGGCTGCACCTGATCCTCAACCTGCCGGACCAGGCGGACGATGTGGCGATTGCCGCCGCAGCCAATACGCGTGGCGTACTGGTACGGCCGCTGTCGCGTTACTACATGTTGCCCAACCATCGCCGCGGCCTGCTGATGGGCTTTGCCTGCGTACCGGAAGAGCAGATGGCCGCCGCTTTTACCCTGCTGTTGGAGTGCATCCCCCCTCGGCCCTAAGGCACTAATGAGCCTCATAAGCTCTGTAGGTGCCATTCCCCCGCCTGCCACTGCAAACGATGGGTCAATTTCAGCGCCTGCAGGAAGTTTTCATCATGAGAAACCACCAGCATCGCGCCGGGGAAGCTGGCCAGCGAAGCCTCGATTGCCAGTGACGACGCCAGATCCAAATGGTTAGTGGGCTCATCCAGCAACAACAACTGCGCCGGCTCTCGACGCCACAGCATGCAGGCCAGCGCCGCCTTCAGTCGTTCGCCGCCGCTCAGCACCGCCATCGGCAACAGCACGCGTTCGGCGTTTAGCTGCAACTGCGCCAATTGACTGCGTACCGTACCCTCATTGAGCGGTGAGTCCTGCAGCCCCAGATGTTCAACCACAGACAGCGAAAGATCGAGCTGTGAAAGGGTTTGATCGAGATAAGCCGTCGACAGTGGGCAGTGACAACTCCCCGCTTTGGCCGCCAACTGCCCCAGGATCACCTTCAGCAACGTGGATTTTCCGCAGCCGTTCGGGCCGGTCAGCGCCACGCGCATCGGGCCATCAATGCGAAAATTCAGCGGCGGCATGGTGATAAAAGGCAGTTCCAACTGTTCGAGTACCAACACCTGCTTGCCCGCTACCACGGCGCTGCCCGGCAGGGTGAGCATCACCGGGCAGTCGTCTTCCACCCGCTGATAGGCATCGCGCACGGCGGCATCGAGGGCATCCTTCTGGTCCTGATGCTGCTTGCGCAGCGTGCCGAGGCTTTCTTTGGCCGCCGCTTTGTAGGCCACACGCTCAAAAGACGCGATATTGAGCGTATCGACGGTTTTCAGCGTTTGCGCAGAGCGCCGTTGGCTGATGTCGTGTTCTTTCTGCTGCCGGGCCCGGGTGCGCCGCCGTTCCTGGCGCGCGTGTTCCAGCCCGGCTCGTGCGGCCTGCTGCTCCAAATCACGCTGGCGGCGATAGTCGCCGTAGTTGCCGCCGTAGCTGTGCAATGCGCCCGGCGTCAGTTCGACAATGCGCTGCATACGCGCCAACAGCTGCCGATCGTGGCTGGCCACCAGTAAGCCCCCACGCCACTGTTCCACCTGTTGATACAGCCAGTCGCGGCCCCGGCCGTCGAGGTGGTTGGTCGGTTCGTCGAGCAACAAAAAATCCGCGTTGCTCAGTATCGCCCCACACAGCGCGGCACGCATTCGTTCACCGCCGCTCAAATCGCTCACGGGGCGTTGCGCATCGAACGCCGGTAACCCGGCGGCGACAAAGGCAGCCTGCAGACGATCGCACAGATCCCACTGACCTTCCAAAAGATCGAGATCGTTCGCCAGCGGTTGCCCCTGCTCAAGGCGGGCCAATGCGGCAAATATCTCACCGTAGCCCAGCAGTTGGGCCAGCGTAGTCTGTGGGGAGAGCTCCGGCTGTTGCGCGACGTAAGCCAGCGATGCATGGGATTCAACATGCCCGCCACCGGGATGATCCAGTCCGGCGATCAAACGCAGCAAGCGCGTTTTGCCGACGCCATTGCGCCCAACCAGGCCGCAGCGTTGCTGATCGAAAGTCAAATCCAAGGGACCGAACAGCGTTTCGCCGTCAGCGAACTGGCAGATCAGGTGATGTAAAACAAAATGAGGGGATTGCGCAAAATGAGCCATAAGCACTCCTGAATGAAATCAAAACATCCCCACAAGGCACCGGTGTGCGCAACGTGGGACAAGATATCAGCAGGCGTGTGTGTTCATTTTCGGTGATGGCTCCGTAGAGAGAGGAAATTTATGACGAACGAATGCTAACCCATTTGTTGTTCACCATGCAAACAGAGGCACAGATTCATGACATCTATCACATTCAGCGCAACGCAGATTCCCAACGACAGAGACAACGGCTAGATTTATCTCATCCGACCACTTGAGGTCGCACATAATAATAACTACAGATCATACCCAATAGCTTTCACGCGGCAGCGAGGCAGCAAGTTCGCGAGTCTCCAGGAGCTTACTCAGGTAGGTGACTGGGGTGAGCGAAAGCAGCCAACAACGCTGCAGCTTGAAAGATGAAGGGGATGAATGATGGAGACTGCAATGAGCAATTACCCACACCTGCTGGCGCCGCTGGATCTCGGCTTCACCACCCTGAAAAATCGGGTGCTGATGGGATCGATGCACACCGGCCTGGAAGAACTGCCGAATGGCCCCGAGCGCATGGCCGCTTTCTATGCCGAGCGCGCTGCAGCCGGCGTGGCGTTGATCGTCACCGGCGGCATCGCCCCCAATGAAAAAGGTGTGGTGTATCGCGGCGGCTCAACCCTGAGCCACCCGGAGCAGGTCGACCATCACCGCATCGTCACCGACGCCGTCCACAAGGCCGGCGGTAAAATTGCGCTGCAGATCCTGCATGCCGGTCGCTACAGCTACCAGCCGCAGCCGGTAGCCCCCTCCGCGCTACAGGCGCCGATCAATCCCTTTACCCCTACCGCACTGAGCGAAGCGGACATTCTGCAAACTATCGCAGACTTCGCGCAGTGCGCGGCTTTAGCTCAACAGGCGGGTTATGACGGCGTCGAAGTGATGGGTTCCGAAGGCTATCTGATCAACCAGTTCCTGGTCGCACGCACCAACCAGCGTGATGATCAATGGGGCGGCAGCTTCAGCAACCGCATGCGTTTTGCCGTGGAGATCGTCCGGGCGGTACGCCAGGCGGTCGGCCACGAATTTATCCTGATTTATCGCCTTTCGATGCTCGATCTGGTTGAGGATGGCTCCAGTTGGCAGGAAATCGAACAGTTGGCGCTGGCCATTGAGCAAGCCGGGGCCACTATTATCAACACCGGCATTGGCTGGCATGAGGCGCGTATCCCCACCATCGCCACCATGGTGCCGCGAGCAGGATTCAGTTGGGTGACCCGCAAGCTAATGGGTAAGGTGCGCATTCCGCTGATCACGACCAACCGCATCAACGACCCGGCGGTAGCGGAGCAGGTCTTGGCCGACGGCTGCGCCGACATGGTATCAATGGCCCGCCCGTTCCTGGCCGACGCCGCTTTTGTGCAGAAAGCCGCCGAAGGGCGTGCCGATGAAATCAATACCTGCATTGGTTGTAACCAGGCTTGCCTCGACCAGATTTTTGAAGGCAAACTCACCTCCTGCCTGGTGAACCCTCGAGCCTGTCGCGAAACCGAGATGCCGCTGGTGGCAACGGAGAAGCCGAAAAAGCTGGCGGTGATCGGAGCCGGGCCGGCCGGATTGGCCTTTGCCACTACCGCAGCCAGCCGCGGCCACCGGGTGACGCTGTTCGATGCTGCCGATCAGATTGGCGGCCAGTTCAATATCGCCAAGCAGATCCCCGGTAAAGAGGAGTTCCATGAAACGCTGCGTTATTTCCGTCGCCAATTGATGCTGCAAGAGGTCGATGTGAAGCTCGGCACCTGGGTGACGGCGGCCGATCTGGCGGAGTTCGACGAAGTGATCCTTGCCTGCGGTATTGTGCCGCGTACCCCGGCAATCCCCGGCATCGACAACGCCAAAGTGTTGACCTATCTGGATGTGCTACGCGATAAAAAGCCGGTCGGCCAGCGCGTGGCGATTATCGGTGCCGGCGGCATCGGCTTCGATACCGCCGAATACCTCAGCCAACACGGGGTGTCGAGCAGTCTGGATCCGGCGGAATTTAACCGTGAATGGGGTATCGATGACCAGCTTAGCCAACGCGGCGGGCTGGCGGTGCAGGGGCCAGTGGTTGCCCGCCCTGCTCGGCAGATCTACCTGCTGCAACGCAAAACCAGCAAAGTGGGCGAAGGCCTGGGGAAAACCACCGGTTGGATCCACCGCACCAGCCTGGCGATGCGCGGTGTAAAAATGCTCAACAGCGTGAACTACCAACGCATTGATGATGAAGGCCTGCATATTTCACGCGCCGAACAGGAAAGCTGCCTACCGGTGGATACGGTGATTATCTGCGCCGGACAAGAACCCAGACGCGAACTGCAGCAACCGCTGCTTGAGATGGGAAAAACCGTGCATTTGATTGGGGGTGCGGACGTCGCCGCCGAGCTGGATGCCCGCCGCGCTATCGATCAGGGCACGCGGCTGGCAATGGCACTTTAATTCGCTAATCATGGAGGGGCGCATTCACCGCGCCCCTCGGTCAATCAGTAACGTGCGCCGGATTTCACCGCTCTGAGGATCACAAATTTCTTGTTGGATGCCACAACGGTGCAGTTGCCAAACAGGCGCTTCAGCTTATGGTGGTAATCCAGATGACGGTTGCCGACGATGCGCAACTCGCCACCGACCTGCAGGCAACGCTTGGCGTCGCAGAACATCTGCCAAGCGGTGTGATCGGTGATCGCATGCTGTTGGTGGAACGGTGGGTTGCACAGTACCGCCTGCACGCTTTCACGCTCAATCCCCGCCAGTGAGTTGTTCACCTCAAACTGACAACGATCCAGATCCTGCGGCAGGTTGTGCTCTACGTTCAACTCGCTGGAGGCCACCGCCATATAAGACTCATCGACAAACGTCACCTGAGCCTGCGGATTCTGCGCCAGTGCCGTCAGGCCAATCACGCCATTACCACAGCCGAGATCGACAATATGCCCTTCCAGATCCTTCGGCAGATGTTCCAGGAACAGGCGCGCGCCGATGTCCAGATTGCTGCGCGAGAACACGTTGGCATGGTTGTGGATAAGCCAATCCGTGCCGTCCAGCGTCCAGTTGGTGGTTTCCGGGGCCGCCGGTGGCACAATGTCCGTCACTTCGCAGTGGATAAGACGCGCTTTCTTCCATGCCAGGCTGGTGCGCGTTGGGCCAAGCACCTTTTCAAACAGCTGCATGGTCGAGGTGTGAACGTCACGCGCCTTGGCTCCGGCGATAATGACCGTATCCGGCGCCACCACGTTGCGCAACGAGCGCAGTTGCTGTTCCAGCAGTGCCAGCGCTTTAGGAATGCGGATCAGCACCACTGCCGGTGATGCAGGCAGTTCGGCCAGGCTGTCCAGCAGCGTCACCTGCTCCGGATCCAGTTCATTGAGTTTCAGGTTATGGCGAGTTGCCAACTGACTCATGTAGGAATCGCTGATGCTGTAAGGCTGATGAGCGTGCAAGGCGCAGGCCAGCGTGCCGAAGTTGTCGTTGAAAATCAGCACCGGACGATCGCCAATGTTTATATTTTCAAGCTGTTGCAGCAGATATTCGTCCGCCGCTTCCCACGCCTGCAGTTGGGTGGATTCTTCCTGTTGGGGATAACGTTCCAGCTCAAGTTGCTGTGTTCCCAGATCGAGTTGGCTCATTGCCCCTCCTGACTGATAAAATTTGGGCTGTTTATCCCCTAAAAACGTCCGGCAGTAAAATGTTTTTTCGGATAAATTGCCCTTTGCGGGCTTTGCACGAAAAAACATCATACAATGACCCGCTCAATTGAGGCCAAAACGGGAAGATGATGTCCGAACTGACCTACCTGCAGGGCTACCCTGAACATCTGCAAAGCCAGGTGCAGCAGTTGATCGACCAACGACGCCTGGGGGATGTGCTGTTGCAGCGCTATCCGCAAGTGCATGACTGCACTACCGACAAGTCGCTTTATCAGTTTACCGTCGATCTGAAAAACCAGTATTTGCGCAACGCTCAACCGCTGAGCAAGGTGGCTTACGACGGTAAAATTCAGGTGATGAAACACGCGCTGGGCATGCACACCGCCATTTCCCGCGTGCAGGGTGGCAAACTGAAGGCCAAGGCGGAAATCCGCGTGGCGACGGTCTTCAAGCTGGCGCCTGAGCCGTTTTTGCGCATGATCGTGGTACATGAGTTGGCGCATCTGAAAGAGAAAGACCACAACAAGGCCTTCTACAGCCTGTGCTGCCATATGGAACCCAATTACCATCAGTTGGAATTCGACACCCGACTGTATCTGACCCACCTCTCCGTGTTTGGCGATCTGTATGCATAGCGAGATTCGCCTTCTGTAAATGCCGTGATAATCTGATTCTTTCTACCCTGTGCGACGTGTGAAGCGCATAGGGTACAGCGCCTGGGAACCGGAGATATCTATGATTCGCTTTGCCGTTGTGGGCACCAACTGGATTACGGAACGCTTTATCGACGCCGCGCACGAAAGCGGCAAGCTGAAATTGACCGCCGTCTATTCGCGCAGGCTGGAAAAAGCGCAGGAATTTGGCGCCAACTACCACGTCAGCCTGTTTTTCGATTCCCTTGAAGCATTGGCCCAATCTGATGCCATCGATGCGGTTTACATCGCCAGCCCCAACGCCCTTCACTGCCAACAATCGCTGCTGTTCCTCAGCCATAAAAAGCATGTGATTTGCGAAAAGCCGCTGGTGTCCAACCTGCGTGAAGCCGAAAAGCTGGTGGCCTGCGCGCGTGAAAATCAGGTGGTGCTGTTCGAAGCTTTCAAAAGCGCTCATCTGCCGAATTTCCTGGCCCTGCAACAGGCGTTGCCGCAAATCGGCAGGTTGCGCAAAGCCTTCCTCAACTACTGCCAATACTCGTCACGCTACCCGCGTTATCTGGCCGGCGAGAATCCGAACACCTTCAATCCGCAGTTTTCCAACGGTTCAATCATGGACATTGGCTATTACTGCCTGGCCAGCGCCGTAGCCCTGTTCGGCGAACCGAAATCGGTGATTGCCAGCGCGGCGCTGCTGGATACCGGTGTGGATGCCCACGGTACCGCTTGCCTCAACTACGGCGATTTCGACGTCACCCTCTCCCACTCCAAAGTCAGCAACTCGGACATTCCCAGTGAGATACAGGGCGAAGAAGGAACGCTGGTGATTGAGAAAATTTCTGAGTGTCAGGGCGTGGTGCTGACCCCACGCGGCGGCCATCGTCAGGATCTGACCCGTCCTCAGCACATCAATACCATGCTGTATGAGGCACAGGTGTTCGCCGATCTGGTGGAAAAACGGCAGGTGGAACACCCGGGGCTGGAGAATTCACTGATTATCGCCCGCCTGCTGACCGAAATTCGCCGCCAGACCGGCGTGGTCTTCCCTGCCGACGGAGAGTGACATGAAACCCTTATTACTGATGCAAACCGGCGATGCCCCAGAGGTTATCCGCCGGGAAAAGGCCAACTTCGACGGCATGTTCTTGCAACAGGGGAACATTGATGCCGATCGCGTGCAGATCGTGCACCTTCCCGCAGGCGAGCAGCCGCTGCCGCCGCAAAATTATGCCGGCGTGGTGATCACCGGTTCACCGGCGATGGTGACCGAACGGCTGCCGTGGAGCGAGCAAGCCGCCGAGTGGCTGCGCCAGGCGATGCAGATCCAGCTGCCGATCTTCGGTGCCTGCTACGGGCACCAGCTGTTGGCCTATGCGCTTGGCGGTGAAGTCGGTTATCACCCGCAGGGTATGGAAGTCGGCACATTGGACGTCGAATTGCTGCCCGCCGCCGCCAACGACCGGCGAATGGCGATGTTACCGCCGCGCTTCAAAGCCAATCTGATCCACTCGCAGAGCGTGTTGACGCCCCCCGCCGGCGCAGTGCCGCTGGCCCGGTCGCAACAGGATGCCTATCAGATCCTCAGTTATGGCGATCGCGTGCTGACGACCCAGTTCCATCCGGAATTTAACGGCGCGGTGATGCATCAGTATCTGAGCTGGCTCGGTGAACTGTATCCTGAGCAGCAGGCAGCGTATCAGCTTAAGCAACAGCAGGTTAGCGATACGCCGTTCAGTCGGCTGCTGCTGCAGGGATTTGTCGTCAGCCTCGGCGCGCAAAAAGCCCTGGCCGGGTAACTTAATAAACGTTGACCGCTGACATATTTTGCATTACTTTCTGCCGTGCAAAGGGGAGTAACTTCATTGCCGGTCAATCGTCATTACGATGCGCAAGCATCCGGTTACCGGGCAACATGATGTAACGGGCACGATCAGTGCACCTTCATCAACGTTGTAAGTGAGACCTTGCCGGAAGGCGAGGTTTGCTTGCAGCGTTCATAAGAGCGGCTAGCGTCTTCCGACGTTGGCCGTTTTTGTTTTTGAAGGATACCTCTGATGATGAATACCGTTGGCACACCTTGGTTATGGGGCAGCTTTGCCGCCATCATAGTTGTGATGCTCGCAATCGACTTACTGCTGCAAGGCCGCAAAGGCGCACACACCATGACGCTCAAGCAGGCCGCCAGTTGGTCGCTGGTGTGGGTCAGCCTCTCTTTGCTGTTCAACCTGGGCTTCTGGTACTACCTGAACCAAACCGCCGGGCGCGCCGTCGCCGACACCCAGGCGTTGGCCTTCCTCACCGGTTATCTGATCGAAAAAGCGTTGGCGGTCGATAACGTCTTCGTCTGGCTGATGCTGTTCAGCTACTTTGCCGTTCCGGCCAACCTGCAGCGTCGTGTGCTGATCTTTGGCGTACTGGGCGCGATCGTGCTGCGTACTATCATGATCTTCGCCGGCAGCTGGCTGGTGACCCAGTTCCAGTGGTTGCTGTATCTGTTCGGTGCGTTTCTGCTGTTTACCGGTATCAAGATGGCGCTGGCAAAAGAAGATGACTCGGCGATTGGTGACAAGCCGCTGGTGAAATGGCTGCGCAGCCACCTGCGTATGACCGACAACCTGGAAGGTGAACGTTTCTTCGTGCGCCGCAACGGCCTGCTGTTCGCTACGCCGCTGGTGCTGGTGCTAATCCTGGTGGAACTGAGTGACGTGATCTTTGCGGTCGATAGCATCCCGGCGATTTTCGCCGTGACCACGGATCCGTTTATCGTTCTGACCTCTAACCTGTTCGCCATCATGGGCCTGCGCGCCATGTACTTTTTGCTGGCTAACGTGGCTGAGCGTTTCTCGATGCTGAAATACGGCCTGTCGATTATCCTGATATTTATCGGCGTCAAGATGTTGATTATCGACTTCTTCCATATCCCGATCGGCGTTTCGCTCGGCGTGGTGGCCGGTATCCTGACGTTAACGTTGGTGATCAACGCCTGGGTTAACCGTCGTAACGACCGTCTGGCCAATCATAAAGCACCATAATCTGTTAGCCGGGGCGGCTTGCCGCCCCGCGATTGTTTGGCAATTCCCCCCAAACGCCAAATGTTATTGCGATCACACAAATGTAATCAGTATGTTATAAAGAGTTGATCCGCGCTCAGAATTTCACCCTCTCCCCTTTCCAATACCCAGGCTTTACTGAATACTGATTCGGCAAACACACTTGGTTACAGATCCCTATAAAGTTGTCCGGTGGCGTTCCCACCGAGGTGACAAAGTCTGTACGCAACATCATCGGGAAAAAGCATTATGCAAAACTTACTACACAGGATCGTACAGGGCAGTCTGGTTAAACAAATCATGATCGGCCTGGTGGCCGGGATTATCGTGGCGTTAATCTCACCGGCAGCAGCTTCTGCGGTGGGCCTGCTTGGCGCCCTGTTCGTCGGGGCACTAAAAGCGGTAGCGCCGGTATTGGTGCTGGTGTTGGTCATGGCCTCAATCGCCAACCACAAGCACGGGCAAAAAACCAATATCCGCCCGATCCTGTTCCTCTACCTGCTGGGGACCTTCGCCGCGGCGCTGGTGGCGGTGGTGGTCAGCTTTATGTTCCCGTCCAACCTGGCGCTGGTAACCGGCAATGCGGATATCAACCCGCCGGGCGGCATTATTGAGGTGCTGAAAGGCCTGCTGATGAGCGTGGTCGCCAACCCGTTCCATGCGCTGATTAATGCCAACTATATCGGCATTCTGGCCTGGGCCGTGGGTCTGGGGCTGGCGCTGCGCCACGCCTCTGAAACCACCAAATCGCTGATTAACGATATGTCACATGCGGTCACCCTGGTGGTACGCGCGGTGATCCGCTGCGCTCCACTCGGTATTTTCGGTCTGGTGGCCTCGACGCTGGCGGATACCGGTTTCGGTGCGCTTTGGGGCTATGCGCAACTGCTGGTGGTGCTGATCGGCTGTATGCTGTTGGTGGCGCTGGTGCTGAACCCGCTGATCGTTTACTGGAAAATCCGTCGCAACCCTTACCCGCTGGTGTTTGCCTGCCTGCGCGAAAGCGGCGTGACCGCCTTCTTCACCCGCAGCTCAGCCGCCAACATCCCGGTGAATATGGAGCTGTGCAAAAAGCTGAATCTGAACGAAGACACCTATTCGGTTTCCATCCCGCTGGGTGCCACCATCAACATGGCTGGCGCCGCCATCACCATTACCGTGCTGACGCTGGCGGCGGTGCATACTCTGGGGATCCCGGTTGATGTGCCCACGGCGTTGCTGCTCAGCGTCGTCGCGGCTATCTGTGCCTGCGGCGCTTCCGGCGTGGCAGGCGGTTCACTGCTGCTGATCCCATTAGCCTGCAACATGTTCGGCATTCCGAACGACGTGGCAATGCAGGTGGTGGCAGTCGGCTTTATCATCGGCGTACTGCAAGACTCCGCCGAAACCGCGCTGAACTCCTCGACCGACGTGCTGTTCACCGCAGCTGCCTGTCAGGCGGAAGATCAGCGTTTAGCGGATGAAGACCCGCTGAAAGTGCGTTAATCCCCAAAATGTTCCAGAAGGCGCTCGTGATCGGGCGCCTTTTTTACGACTGTCGCCTTACAATGTCACTCCGCTCTTAAAAATCGCCAACTCACGGAAATCATTGGTTTCGTTGCGTGCTGGCTGACCATTGGCAATCGCCACGATCAGATCGACAAACTGCTCCAGCAGACTTTCCATCGGGGTGCCGTGGATCAACCGGCCGGCATCGAAGTCGATCCAGTGCGGCTTCTTCGCCGCCAGTTCGCTGTTGGTCGCCAGCTTCACCGTCGGTACGAAACCGCCATAGGGCGTACCGCGCCCGGTGCTGAACAACACCATATGGCAACCGGCGCCGGCCAGCGCGCTGGTCGCTACCGCGTCATTGCCTGGCGCACTCAGCAGGTTTAAACCGGGTTGCCGCAGCCGTTCGCCATATTTGAGCACGTCCACCACCTGGCTGTGCCCGGCTTTCTGCGTGCAGCCGAGCGATTTCTCCTCCAGCGTGGTGATCCCACCGGCTTTGTTGCCCGGCGAAGGGTTTTCATAAATCGGCTGGTTATGGGCAATAAAATACTGTTTGAAATCGTTGACCATGCTGACGGTCTTGTCGAACGTCGCACGATCGCGGCAGCGGCTCATCAGGATCCGTTCGGCGCCAAACATCTCCGGCACTTCAGTCAGTACCGTCGTGCCGCCGTTGGCAATCAGATAGTCGGAAAAACGCCCCAACAGCGGATTGGCGGTGATGCCGGACAGCCCGTCAGACCCGCCGCACTCCAGCCCGAATTTCAATTCACTCAGCTTGCCCGGTTGACGGCGATCATCGCGCATCACCTGGTACAGCGCATGTAGCTGTTCCAACCCAGCCTCTACCTCATCGTCCTGTTGCTGACAGACCATAAAGCGCACCCGCTGATCATCAACCGCACCCAGGGTACTGCGGAAAACATCCACCTGATTATTCTCGCACCCCAGGCCAATCACCAACACCGCGCCAGCATTGGGATGGCGCACCATGTTTTGCAGCATGGTGCGGGTGTTCTCATGATCTTGCCCCAGTTGGGAGCAGCCAAACGGATGACTGAACAGGTGCACGCCGTCGATCCCCTGCGCATCCTGGGTTTCCTTGAGGAAACGCTGCTGGATCTGTCGGGCAATGCCGTTGACACAGCCAACGGTCGGTATGATCCACAGCTCGTTGCGGATCCCTACTTCCCCACTGCTACGGCGATAAAGCTGCACTTCCCGATCCGCAGCCTGCGGCGGTAATACGGGAAATTGCGGCTGGTACTGATAGCTGTCCAGGTCACTCAAGTTAGTTTTGGCATTTTGCGAGTGAATATGTACACCGGAAGCAATCGTCTCCAGTGCATGGCCGATCGGCAGGCCATATTTGATGATTGCCTCACCGGCGGCAATCGGCCGTAGCGCAAACTTATGCCCGCGCGCTACCGGCTGCGCAAGCCGAATTGCCGTGCCGTCCAGCATCAACGTTTCATCGGCCGCCAGATCGCGCAGTGCCACCGCGACATTATCCAGCGAATGAATTTTTACCATGCTTTGCATAAACCCACCTCGGGCAGCGGCTACGCCAGTTCAATGGCGAAATAGTTCTTGGCATTGTCGAAGCAGATGTTTTTCACCATCTCGCCCAGCAGCGCGATATCTGCTGGCGCCTCGCCGTCTGCCACCCAACGCCCCATCATCTGGCAAAGGATGCGGCGGAAATATTCATGGCGGGTATAAGACAGGAAGCTACGACTGTCAGTCAGCATACCGACAAAGCGGCTCAACAAGCCGAGCTGCGCCAATTGCGTCATCTGACGTTGCATACCGTCTTTCTGATCGTTGAACCACCAGCCGGAACCGAACTGCATCTTGCCCGGCATACCCTCTCCCTGGAAGTTACCGACCATGGTGGCGATCACTTCATTGTCACGCGGGTTGAGGCAGTACAGGATGGTCTTCGGCAGGCCCCCCTGACGCGCCTGGGCATCCAGCAGGCGTGAAAGTGGCTCCGCCAGCGGTCGGTCATTTATCGAATCAAAGCCGATATCAGGGCCGACGCTGGCCAGCATGCGGCTGTTATTATTGCGCAGCGCGCCGATGTGATATTGCTGTACCCATTCACGGCGTTGATATTCTGCCGCCAGGAACAGCAGCACCGCACTTTTGAATTGGGCACTCTGCTCTGGCGCAGGTAGCTTGCCGCTCAGGCGCGCCGTTAAAATCGCATCCAGTGCAGCTTCATCCGCCTCTCCATAAACCACCACGTCCAACGCATGGTCAGCCACCTTGCAGCCATGGGCGGCAAAATGATCCATGCGCTTTTTCAACGCGTCACACAGCGCGCTGAATCGACCGATATGAATATCGGCTGCCGCTTCCAGCTTTTGCAGATAGTCATTGAAGCCCGGCGCATCGATATTAAACGCCTTGTCCGGTCGCCAGCTTGGCAACACCTTGATATCGAAACTGCTGTCGGCGGCAATGGCTTTATGGTGGCGCAGATCGTCGACAGGATCGTCAGTGGTGCCAACCATCTTCACATTCATCTGCTGCATGATGCCGCGCGCCCTGAAATCGTCCTGCGCCAACAGGGCATTGCCGCGCTGCCAGATATCGTCCGCCGTCATCGGGGAAAGCAGCGTGTCGGTGATACCGAACGGACGACGCAGCTCCAGGTGGGTCCAGTGATAAAGCGGGTTACCCAGGGTGTGCGGTACGGTGGCAGCCCAGGCATCGAATTTTTCACGATCGCCGGCATCGCCGGTACACAGCCGTTCTGCCACCCCGTTGGTGCGCATCGCCCGCCATTTGTAGTGGTCACCCTTAAGCCAGATTTCGTATAAATTTTTGAAACGGGTGTTCTCGGCGATCTGTTCCGGCGGCAGATGACAGTGATAGTCAAAGATCGGTTGCTCCGCCGCATAGTCATGATACAAACGCCGGGCGAATTCGCTGCCCAGCAAGAAATCTTCGTTTAAAAACGTCGCCATAGCTGGCTCCTCACCTTGCTTGCCGTTCGACACAGTGTTCAATGCGACAAAGTTATCACACCAATTTTATTGGGCGTCCAGCAAAATATCGCCTTCAGCCAGGCTGCCATGACCCAGAAAAGGCCGTTTACCGGCATTTTTGCGGTCAGATAGCGCCTAAACAGCCCAATCATGCGGCAAACAGTATTGCCGAATTGAAAAATGGCTTTTGTGATATCACTCAACTTTTAAATCTGTATGACAAGTTATTGTCTCGCCACCCAGTCGTGCTTGCGGCGGGAATACGCCGGTCATGAACAGGCCGGCGCAAATCAACGATAAAGGGATAACCCCTTAAAACGCTGACGCCGACAGGGCGCCGCCAATTCAAGACTGGGAGATATTTCGGATGCGTAAAATTAAAGGGTTACGCTGGTACATGATCGGGCTGGTAACCATCGGCACCGTGCTGGGTTACCTGACGCGTAACGCCATCGCCGTCGCGGCGCCCACGCTGGAAGACACCTTACACATCACCACGCAGCAGTATTCTTACATCGTCGCGGCCTATTCTGCCTGCTACACCCTGATGCAACCAGTGGCGGGATATGTGCTGGACGTCTTGGGTACCAAGGTCGGATACGCCATGTTCGCCATCCTGTGGGCGCTGTTTTGCATGGGCACGGCTCTGGCCAACAGTTGGGGCGGGCTGGCATTGGCGCGCGGGGCCGTGGGCATGGCGGAGGCGGCAATGATCCCCGCCGGGCTGAAGGCCAGCAGCGAGTGGTTCCCGGCCAAAGAGCGTTCCATCGCCGTGGGTTACTTCAACGTCGGCTCGTCGATAGGCGGCATGCTGGCGCCGCCGCTGGTGGTCTGGGCAATCGTCGCGCACAGTTGGGAAATGGCGTTCATCATCACCGGCGTGCTGAGCCTGATCTGGGCTGTCTGCTGGCTGATTTTCTATAAGCACCCGAAAGACCAGAAGAAGCTCAGCGACGAAGAGCGCGAGTACATTCTGGGTGGGCAGGAAGCACAGCACCAAACCGGCAACGCCAAGAAAATGTCCGCCTGGCAGATTGTTCGCAACCGCCAGTTCTGGGGCATCGCACTGCCGCGCTTTCTGGCAGAGCCGGCCTGGGGCACCTTCAATGCCTGGATCCCGTTATTCATGTTCAAAGCCTACGGCTTCAACCTGAAAGAGATCGCCATGTTCGCCTGGATGCCGATGCTGTTCGCCGATCTGGGCTGTATCGTCGGCGGTTACCTGCCACCGTTTTTCCAGAAACACTTTAAAGTGAACCTGATTGTTTCACGTAAGCTGGTGGTTACCCTGGGTGCCGTGCTGATGATTGGGCCTGGCATGATAGGCCTGTTTACCAGCCCCTATGCGGCTATCGCACTGCTGTGCGTCGGTGGCTTTGCCCATCAGGCGCTGTCTGGTGCACTGATTACCCTGTCTTCTGACGTCTTCGGTCGCAACGAGGTGGCCACCGCCAACGGCCTGACCGGCATGGCGGCCTGGACCGCCAGCACCCTGTTTGCCCTGGTAGTCGGCGCCCTGGCGGACACACTGGGCTTCAGCCCACTGTTTGCCGCACTGTCGGTATTCGATATTCTCGGCGCCATCGTTATCTGGACCGTCCTGCAAAATCGCCCCGCTACGCAATCCGAAGAGGCAGTATTGGCCCCCTCCCCGGCGCGCCATTAACCCCGCAGCCCGGCCATCGCGCCGGGCGCTCCCCGGAGCCTACTGGCAGCTCTGCCGGATAAGTGGTATAACAAATCCATGGCCATGCGCCCCTCCCTATCCAAAGAGCATTCACTATGGAATTCACTGAAACCAGACGCCTGTATCAGCAACTGGCCGCCGAGCTTAAACAGCGTATCGAAAGCGGCCGATACCCGGTGGGCGATAAGCTGCCGGCCGAGCGCTACATTGCCGAAGAGATGAACGTCAGCCGTACCGTGGTGCGCGAAGCGATCATCATGCTGGAAGTGGAAGGCTACGTCGACGTACGCAAAGGTTCCGGGATCCACGTGATGTCCAACCAGCAAAAGCATCTGGTGGTGCCGGGCGACAGCATTGAATTTGCCACCGCCGGGCCGTTCGAGCTGCTGCAGGCACGCCAACTGATTGAGAGCAACATCGCCGAATTCGCCGCGACCCAGGTTACCAAGCAGGACATCGTCCAACTGATGGAGATTCAGGAACAGGCGCGCAAGGAAGATCGCTTCCGCGACTCGCAGTGGGATCTGAAATTCCACGTGCAGGTGGCGCTGGCCACTCAGAACACCGCCATGGCCACCATCGTGGAAAAAATGTGGGTTCAGCGGGTGAATAACCCGTACTGGATCAAGCTGCATGAGCATATCGACGATCGCTCCATCGCCAGCTGGTGCGACGACCACGATCAGATCCTCAAGGCATTGATACGTAAAGATCCTTACGCCGCCAAGTTGGCCATGTGGCAGCACCTGGAAAACACCAAACAGATGCTGTTCAACGCCACCAGCGACGATTTTGAATATAATGCCGACCGCTACCTGTTCGCCGATAACCCGGTGGTGCATCTGGATGGCGTAGCCGCCGAAAATAAATAGCCCAGGCGGTCAAAAATCGTCGGGTTATGTCAGGTATTGTAAAATCCGCTGAATCGATGCCTGAACGGCGATTTGCCGTGTAGTATTTCACCGCTGGCAACGTAGATTTCCCTGTTGCCAATCGTGCTATTTTGGTAAAGTTGAGCCACTTTTTTACCCTCTGCTACGGGGCGGGACGCGAATACATGCGCTGGTTGTTTGCCATGCTTATTGCTCTTTTTTGCTGGACCGGTTCGGTCTCCGGCCAAAAGCTATGCGCGGCACCTTCCAAAGCAACCCCTACGTCGCTGAGCAGTTTACCCTCGCTCTCCGATCCGCTGCTTTCCCCTTACGACCAGGTTTATCGGTCACCGGCAGAGCTGCAGCGAAAAAAGCCGGGTAAATTGCCGTTGTTATTGCCGCGGTTGCATTCCTTCTCCGGCTCGCTGTCGACCTGCGCCCAATTACCGCCGGTCTATACCCTGGCCGCAGAGCTGGGCCACCGCACCAAACTCCCGCGCCAGAACTCACCTGCGCTCAACCGGCTTGCCCAGGTCAACTGGACGCTGCACACCCCGCAGCAGCAAAACAGGCTAGGCGGCTGGAAAGAAAGTAATATGCTTTACCGTGGCACGCTGACTTACCACTCATGACCGGTGTCGCACCGACTAGAATCTACTAAAAAGCAACGCCGTTTCATCATTATCAGCAGCCAGCATCGCCCACGCGCTTTCGGCCCACACTCGATCAGCCGCTGAGATAAAAATAAACAATGACGTTTTAGGAACACCGGATGGACATCATTAAAGAACTGTTACATGCCTTATGGCAGCAGGATTTTGAGACGCTGGCGAACCCTTCGCTGGTCTGGACCCTCTACGTGCTGCTGTTTATGATCCTGTTTTTGGAAAACGGTCTGCTGCCGGCAGCCTTTCTGCCAGGGGATAGCCTGTTGATCCTGGTCGGCGTCCTGATCGCCAAAGGCACCATGAATTTCCCGCTCACCATCCTGATCCTGACCGTCGCCGCCAGCCTGGGGTGCTGGGTCAGCTACATACAGGGCAAGTGGCTCGGCAATACCCGAACGGTACAGGGCTGGCTGTCGCATCTGCCGGCTCACTATCATCAACGGGCTCACCAGTTGTTCCACCGCCACGGGCTTTCCGCCCTGCTGGTCGGTCGTTTCCTGGCGTTTGTCCGCACCCTGCTGCCGACCATTGCCGGACTGTCTGGCCTGAGCAATGCCCGCTTCCAGTTCTTTAACTGGATGAGCGGCCTGCTGTGGGTCGTGATCCTCACCTCGCTGGGCTTTGCGCTGGGCAAAACCCCGGTCTTCCGTAAGTATGAAGACCAGCTGATGTTCTGCCTGATGCTGTTGCCGTTGGTGCTGCTGGTCGTCGGGCTGGTCGGCTCGCTGATCGTCTTGTGGCGCAAAAAACGCGCCGATAGCCAGGACCAGGGGAAAGGGGCGTGATGATCAAGCGCCCGCGCTGGCAGTACGTGTTGCTGATTGCGCTCGCCTTGCTGGCGCTTGCCACGCTGTTGGTGCCCTGCATGGTGCGCACCGAGAGCGAGCTACGCATTCGCGCAGGGCAGCAAGGCCTTTCGCTGCCTGACGGTTTTTATGTCTATCAGCGGCTGGATCAGCGCGGTATTCGCATCAAGAGCATTACTCCGGAAGGCGACGGCCTGGTGATCCGCCTGGACTCGCCGGAACAGCAGTTGCTGGCGCGCGAGGCCTTGCAAACCATTCTGCCGCCGGGGTACATCATTGCCCTGAGCGAATCCCCAGTGCCCACTCACTGGGTGCGCGAATTTGCGCGCTCCCCCCTTAATCTGGGATAATACCCTTTCATATGAAGGGGTTTCCTTTCATATCACCGCCCTGTTCAATTAATCATCACTCAACACTGAACCGTGGCGGATTCTTTGGGGTCTTCACGATTTATGGCTATGCTCAAGGTTAGCGTCAGTCAGCTACGTAAGACTCCTGTCGCACTGCCTCTGTCGGCAGTCAGGAAAGCGGATACGTGACAACGCATCCCAATAACAAGGAATTGATAGCATGAAATTACGCCAATCTATGTTACTGGCTCTCCCATTCTTCGTCTTCCCGGCCCTGTCATTTGCGGCTGAGGGCGGCTGTGCCGCCAAAGCACAAGAGATTCAAAAACAGATCGATTACGCCACCCAGCACGGCAATACTCACCGCGTCGCCGGGTTGCAAAAGGCGCTGAGCGAAGTGCAGACAAATTGCACCGAAGCTGGCCTGCAGGCCGATCGCCAGAAAAAAATCGATGAGAAACAAAGCAAGGTAGCCGAACGTCAGCAGGAGCTGAAAGAAGCCCAGCAGACCGGCAATCTGGACAAAGTGGCCAAGAAACAGAAAAAGCTGGCTGAAGCTCAAGCCGAGCTTAAGCAAGCCCAAGCGGAATAATTTTTTTACACTAGCGGATTTATCGCTGAGAGCCGCACCAAGCGGGATTTTTACCGTATTTGAAATGGATGCTTAGTGATATCAACTACTCATCCCCCCTTTGCTCCGGCGAAAAAATCCGCTATGTTAAAAGTCTGTCTCAGTTAACGTTAAGGAATTATCACATGGCACATGATTCAAATGCAGAAAACTTACGCGCTGAACTTAAATCCTTAGCCGATACGCTGGAAGAAGTGTTGAACTCTTCCACCGATAAGCCAAAAGCCGAACTGGAAAAGCTGCGCTCCAAAGCTGAAGGCGCGCTGAAGGATACCCGTGCTCGCCTGAGCGATGCCGGGGACAAACTGGCTTCTCAAACCAAACAGATCGCCGGCCAGGCGGACGAATATGTTCGTGATAATCCGTGGACCGGTATCGGTATCGGCGCCGCTGTCGGTGTGGTACTGGGCGTTCTGTTAGCGCGCCGCTAATTATGGCTGAACAACAACCGCAAGTTCGTGCACAGGGCCCCGCCAAGGGGGTCCTGGACGTCGGCCAGCGCATCATCACTATTTTGGTCGGTATGGTGGAAACCCGTGTCCGTCTGGCAGTGGTCGAGTTGGAAGAGGAGAAAGCCAACCTCATTCAGTTGCTGATCATGGCCGGCATGACGCTGTTGTTCACCGCATTTGGCCTGATGAGCCTGTTAATCCTGATTTTCTGGGCCATCGATCCTATCTACCGCCTGATGGCGTTAGGGGCCACTACCGGGGTGCTGCTGTTCCTGGCCGTGTTCGGTGCCATTTGGACACTGGTCAAGGCTCGACGCTCCACGTTGTTGGGCGCCACGCGCAAACAGTTGGAGATCGACCGTTCCGAGCTGGAGGACGAAAAATGAATCGTCGCCGCTATCTGGAATGGAGAAAAGAGAAGCTCATCCGCAAGATCCAGCAGCAAAGGCTGGATCTTGCGGAAAACAAAACCCTGTGGTTGGAAAAGACCGAGCGTATCGACCGCGGCTGGCAAACGGTTTTCGGCTTGCGTAAATACCTGGTGGTCGGCTCCAGCGTGATGGCCATCTACGGTATACGCCATCCAAGCAAGCTGATTCGCTGGTCTCGTCGTGCTTTTGGTGTCTTTGGCACTATCCGTTTGATCCAGAAAACCTTTTCCAACAAATAACCTTTCGCAGTTCCTTCAATTCTTCCGTTGTTAAGCCCGCCTTTTCGCAGAAAATTCCCGTTTCTGTCGGTGAAGGCTGGGCAACATTCTGATTCCCCTCTCTTTGTTAGCAGGCTAAAGATTCAGTTTTTTTGAAAAAATACGACAGTTTTACTTGCTAACAAAGCGTAGGCTTCCCGATTAACATTCACTCCATCGACACGAGACGGGCCGCACGGGGCTAAATACCCGGCATACCGCCCACCGACATGAAAACGCCAAGACTGGCAAACAAAAATCACTTTGGAGTAAATGATGAAAAAATTAGAAGATACAGGTTTGCTGGTTGCGCGTATTTTGATGACAATCCTGTTTATCGTGGCAGGCTACGGCAAAATGGGCGATGCCTATGCCGGAACCCAACAGTACATGCAATCGATGGGCGTGCCTGGCTTCTTGCTGCCTCTGACCATCCTGCTGGAA
Source organism: Serratia sp. BIGb0234 (assembly GCF_024809915.1). Classification (NCBI taxonomy): domain Bacteria; kingdom Pseudomonadati; phylum Pseudomonadota; class Gammaproteobacteria; order Enterobacterales; family Yersiniaceae; genus Serratia; species Serratia sp. BIGb0234. The sequence continues at coordinate 214,297 of NZ_JANUEI010000003.1, read as the reverse complement.
TTTGGCGGCGGTCTGGCGATCATGTTCGGTTTCCTGACTCGTACCGTAGCGCTGTTCACCGCCGGTTTTACTGTGCTGACCGCGTTATTGTTCCATACTAACTTTGCGGAAGGCGTAAACCAGCTGATGTTCATGAAGAACCTGGCCATCGCCGGCGGCTTCCTGGTACTGGCTGTTGCTGGCCCGGGCGGTTTCAGTATCGACCGCTTGCTGAACAAGAAGTGGTAAGTTTTTAATAGTGACACGGGGCCCGGTAAGCGGGCCCTTCTGCTTTTTCACTCGGACACGAAGGAGATTCCCATGGGACAACTCGTCGATGGCGTTTGGCAAGACATCTGGTATGACACCTCATCTACCGGAGGCCGTTTCAAACGCTCAACCTCTCAGTTCCGCAACTGGGTGACCGCCGACGGCCAGCCGGGCGAACACGGCGTCGCAGGTTTTAAAGCGGAGAAAGATCGTTATCACCTGTACGTTTCTCTTGCCTGCCCTTGGGCGCACCGCACTCTGCTGATGCGCAAATTGAAAGGGCTGGAGCAGATCATTCCTGTTTCGGTGGTACATCCGCTGATGCTGGAAAACGGCTGGACCTTCGGCACCGATTTCCCTGAAGCGACCGGCGATGATCTCTATCACTCAGATTTCCTCTACCAGCTTTACCTGCGCGCCGACCCGCACTACACCGGTCGTGTGACTGTTCCGGTGCTGTGGGACAAGCAGCAGCAAACCATCGTCAGCAATGAATCTGCCGATATCATTCGCATGTTCAACAGCGCGTTCGATGGCGTTGGCGCACGCGCTGGCGATTATTATCCTGCAGAGCTACGCGGGGAAATTGATGAGCTGAACGGCTGGATTTACGACCTGGTGAACAACGGGGTGTATAAGGCCGGCTTTGCCACCAGCCAGGAGGCCTATGACGAAGCAGTACACGGGGTATTCGACGCCCTGGCACGGCTGGAGCAAATTCTGGGACAACAGCGTTATCTGACGGGCGATCGCCTGACTGAGGCTGACCTGCGCCTGTGGACCACGTTGATACGCTTCGATCCGGTGTATGTTACCCACTTTAAGTGCGACAAACACCGCATCAGCGATTACCTCAACCTGTACGGCTTCCTGCGTGATATCTACCAGATGCCAGGCATTGCCGAAACGGTCAGTTTGCCGCACATCCGCAATCACTATTATCGCAGCCACGCCACCATCAATCCGCACGGCATCATTTCGATTGGGCCGGCGCAGGATCTCGACGAACCACACGGTCGCGACACGCGTTTCGGTTAACGGCAAGCTCCCCTTTACCTGCGGCAAGGGGGAGCGCTTACTGACGCTCCAACTGGGTGAACAGCCTTGGGATCTCGCGCAGGAACCAGGCTTTCGCCTCGCCCATGCTGTCGCGCCGCCAGGCCATGATAATGTCAACTTCACGGCTGTATTCCGGCCCCACCACCCGCAAGCGCCCTTCTTCGATATCTTTCTCGACCATCGGGTAAGGCATGGTCGCCACGCCCAGACCGGCCAACAGAGCCAGACGTTTATCTTCAATGGTGCTCACCGTCAGGCGCTGCTGCTTATCCAGCAATTGTACGGTCAATACCGGACGCTCCCTGGCGGTATCCGCTACCGCAATACCACGGTATTTCACCCGCGTGGCCTCAGCCAGCGGCTCTGGCTCCAGATGGATCGGATGGTCCGGCGCGGCCACATACATGCTCGTCACTTTGTACAGTTTGCGCGTGTTGATTTCAGACGAGGCGCGAAAATGCATGTCCGGGGCGATAACGATATCGGCGCGCCCCTGCTCCAGCCGCTCCCAGGCTCCGGCCAGCACCTCAGTGAAGATAGACACCTGGGTATTGGCTTTCAGCGCCAGCTTATCAACCAGCGGAAACAGCTTGCTTGGCGGCGACAAGGCCTCGCTGACGATAGTCAGATGGGTTTCCCAGCCGCGCGCCAGGGCCTCGGCGTCGGTGGTCAACTTATCCGCCGCCTCCAGCAGCACCCGTCCACGATCCAGCAGCATGCGGCCGACGTTGGTGAATTTGGTGCGGTGGCCGGAGCGGTCGAACAGCACCACGTCCAATTCTTCTTCCAATTTTTGCATGGTGTAGCTGAGCGCCGAAGGCACACGCCCCAGCTCATCGGCTGCCGCAGCAAAGCTGCCACGTCGGTCGATCGCATCCATAACCCTTAACGCTTCAAGCGTTAACGCCCGATCTCTGGCCATCGAATCTCTCTGTCAGGAAATTTGAATATGCCGACCAGATTAACTGGCTAACAATCCGGCGTCCAGATGCTTACCATCTAGATAATGAATTTAGAGAGCCAATTGCCATGATTACATGCAGAACAGCAAAACAATGCGGGCAAGCTGACTTTGGTTGGCTGCAGGCTCGCTACACCTTTTCTTTTGGACATTACTTCGATCCCAAGCTGATGGGTTACGCCTCGCTGCGGGTGCTCAATCAGGAAGTCCTGGCGCCGGGCGCAGCCTTGCAGCCGCGTACTTATCCGAGCGTGGACATTCTGAATTTGATCCTGCAAGGCCAGGCCGAATACCGCGACAGCGACGGTAACACGATGAGCGCCAAGGCCGGTGAGGCTTTGCTGCTGGCCACCCAGCCAGGGATGAGTTACAGCGAACAAAACGCCAGCAGCGATACGCCGCTAACCCGTCTGCAGCTGTGGTTGGATGCCTGTCCAGACACCAATAACGAACGTGTGCAGCGCCTGACGCTGCCAGCGAAGGGTGTGACGCTACTGGCATCGCCGGACGGCGCTCAGGGTAGCCTGCAACTGCGACAACAGGTGTGGATCCATCACCTGGATTTACAGGAAGGTGAGCAGCAGACGCTGGCATTGAATGGGCCCCGTGCTTACTTGCAGTCGATCCACGGTACCATTGAAGCCCAGGGCAACCATCAGGACAGCCAGAACCTGACGTGCGGTGACGGCGCATTTATCCATGATGAAAACCGCCTGACGATACGCGCCGCCACGCCGCTGCGTGCGCTGCTGATCGACTTGCCGGTGTGAGTCACATCCTGAAAGGAAAAAACCCCGCGTAACTTGCGTCACGCGGGGTTTTCTTTATAGAGGGAGCTGACCGGTAAGCCGGGTTCTGTCGTGGACAGTCATTCCTCTAGGCCAGCAATCGCTCACTGGCTCAAGCAGCCTACCCGGGTTCAGTACGGGCCGTACCATGTGAACCCCTATTTGGCCTTGCTCCGGGTGGAGTTTACCGTGCCACGAACTGTTGCCAGTCGCGCGGTGCGCTCTTACCGCACCCTTTCACCCTTACCTGATCCCGCTTGCGCGGGCCATCGGCGGTTTGCTCTCTGTTGCACTAGTCGTAGGCTTGCGCCTCCCAGGCGTTACCTGGCACCCTGCCCTATGGAGCCCGGACTTTCCTCCCCTCCACCTGTCTCCCCCGAAAGGGACGGCAGTGAAGCGGCGACTGTCTGGTCAACTCCGGCGCGGATAGTAGCGTTGCGCTCACTGCAGGTCAACCGCTTTACTGTTCTTGTTGCTCCAATGCGTGTTTATACAACGCATTTTTCTTCACGCCGTGGATCTCCGCCGCCAGCGCCGCCGCCTTTTTCAACGGCAATTCTTTTTGCAACAGCGCCAGCGTCCGCAACGCCTCCAGCGGCAGTGCATCTTCCTGTACTTTGTGGCCTTCAACGATCAGCACCATCTCACCGCGACGACGCACTTCATCCTCCTGCACCCAGGCCAGCAATTCGCCGACCGGCGCACCGGTAATGGATTCCCAGGTCTTGGTCAGTTCGCGCGCCAGCACCACGTAACGGTGCGGCCCCCACACGGTCACCATGTCCTGCAAACTTTCCAGCAGACGGTGGGTTGATTCGTAGAAAATCAGCGTGCGCGGTTCCTCTGCCAGCGCCATCAGCGTATCCTTACGCCCCTTGGTTTTCGCCGGCAGGAACCCTTCGTAACAGAAGCGGTCTGAAGCCAGACCGGCAGCACACAGCGCGGTGGTTGCCGCACAGGCGCCCGGCAAGGGTACGACGCGGATACCGGCTTCACGGCAGCGGCGTACCAGGTGATAGCCGGGATCGTTAATCAAAGGCGTACCTGCGTCGGAAACCAGCGCAATGCTCTGGCCTTCCTGCAATTTCGCCAGCAGTTGATCGGCCTTTTGCTGTTCGTTATGGTCGTGCAGCGCAAACAACCGCGCGCTAATCGCAAAGTGTTGCAACAGCAACCCGGTGTGGCGCGTGTCCTCCGCCGCAATCAGATCAACGCTTTTCAGTACCTCTAACGCACGGTGGGTAATGTCCCCTAAATTGCCGATTGGGGTGGGCACCACATACAGCGTTGATGCAGAAATGACTGATTGTTGGTGTTGATTCATTGTTTCATCCGGATTGCCGATTTAATATTAAGCATCTTGAAAAAAACATCACTGGATACAGTATGCTTTCCTCAACATTCGTTCGTACCAAAGCAGGGCGTTCAAAGCCTGTCCGACTTACCGCAGTTATCGCGGCAGCCCTTTTCCTTGCAGGTTGCCCGAGTCAGGCCCCGCAGACGCCGCCCGCTAATATACAGGACGAAGCGAGCGCCAGTTCCGATTACTATCTGCAGCAGCTACAGCAAAGCAGCAATGATAACAAGGCTGACTGGCAATTACTTGCTATTCGCGCGTTACTGCGCGAAGGGAAACTGCCGCAGGCCAGTGAACAACTGAACCAGCTGCCGAAAAACCTCAGCAGCGTTCAACTGGTGGAGCGCCAGTTACTGAGCGCCGAGCTGCAGGTGGCGAACAAAAGCTACGTCGCTGCCCGCACCACCCTGAGCCATCTGGATACCGGCTCGTTGTCGGCCAACCAACTGGTGCGCTTCTACCAGGCGCAGATCGCTGCCAATCAGGGTAAACCTTCCCTGCCGCTGATCCGCGCTTACATCGCACAAGAACCGCTGGTGACCGGCAAAGCGCACCAAACCAATCTGGACCAGACCTGGCTAGCCCTGCTGCAGCTGACACCGCAGGACATGAACAGTCTGGTGATCAACGCCAATGAGAATGTACTGCAGGGCTGGTTGGATCTGCTGCGCGTTTATCAGGACAACAAACAGGATCCCGATCTGCTGAAGGCCGGTATTAAAGATTGGCAGAATCGCTACCCGCAGAATCCGGCGGCGAAAACACTGCCCACTCAGTTAAACCAGGTACTGAACTTTACCCAGGCTTCCACTTCAAAAATAGCACTGCTGCTGCCGTTGAACGGCCAGGCAAAAGTGTTCGCCGACGCGATCCAAAAAGGGTTTGAAGCGGCGAAAAACGGCGTGACGCCTTCCGCTCCGGTACAACAACAGCAGCCTACCAGCGAACCGGTACAGGCTCCTGCTTCAACGGATCCCAATGCCAACGGCGCAGTAAGCACCTCGGCGCCGTCAGCAGATGCTGCCCCGGTTACTGCCGCTCAGCCTTCTGCTCCGTCTACCGCGCCAATTACGCCGCCGCAGGCCGCTAACGCGCAAATTAAGGTGTATGATACCTCCAGTCAGCCACTGGCCGCGCTGCTGACGCAGGCCCAGCAGGATGGTGCCACCCTGGTGGTCGGCCCGCTGCTGAAAGAAAACGTCGATCAACTGGCCGGCAGCACCACCACCCTGAACGTGCTGGCGCTTAACCAGCCGGAAACGCCGAAGGACAATCCGAACATTTGTTACTTCGCGCTTTCACCGGAAGATGAAGCCCGCGATGCTGCCCGCCACATTTGGGAACAGCAGAAACGGCAACCGCTGTTGCTGATCCCGCGCGGTGCTTTCGGCGATCGCGTTGCCAAAGCCTTTAATCAGGAGTGGCAAAAACTGGGCGGCCAAACGGTGCTGCAGCAAAATATCGGCTCCGCCGGTGAACTGCGTCAAATGGTGAACAGCGGCGGCATTCGCATGTCGGGTACGCCAATCTCCACCGCGCCGGCACCGCAGGCCGTTACCATTGCCGGGCTGACCATCCCTGCGCCACCGAGCGATACGCCAGCAGCCAGCGGCGGCAGCGTAGATTCGGTCTATATCGTCGCGACCCAGTCCCAGCTGACCTTGATCAAACCGATGATCGACATGGCCACCAACTCGCGCAGCAAGCCGGCGATGTACGCCAGTTCACGCAGCTACCAGGCCGGTGCCGGTCCGGACTTCCGTCTGGAAATGGAAGGCCTGCAGTTCAGCGATATCCCGTTGCTGGCCGGTGCCAACCCGCAGCTGTTGCAGCAGGCAAGCAGCCAGTTCCGCAACGACTACTCGCTGGTGCGTCTGTACGCCATGGGGATGGATGCCTGGACATTGTCCAACCACTTTGCTGAAATGCGCCAGTTGCCCGGCTTCCAGGTCTCCGGCACCACTGGCATGCTGACCGCCTCACCGGGTTGCGTCATCAACAGAAAACTGCCTTGGCTGCAATACCGCCAGGGCATGGTCGTTCCGGTCTCTTGAGTCAACGCGCCACAGGGGCGGGCTATGAATTACAGGCCCGCCACTATCTGGAACGCGCCGGGCTCACTTTCTTCGCCGCCAATGTTACGCTGCGCGGCGGTGAGCTCGACCTGATCATGCGCGATGGCCAAACCTGGGTGTTCGTTGAAGTACGCTACCGGCGCAGCGATGCGTTTGGCGGTGCAGCCGCCAGCGTTACCTATCGCAAGCAACAGCGGTTGCTGCATGCCGCCGCTGTTTGGCTGGCGGGGCGCGGAGCCAGTTTTGACACATCGTCTTGCCGTTTTGATGTTTTGGCCATTACCGGTAGCCAGTTAGAATGGATACCCAATGCCTTCAATGCGGATTAAACGCGGTTTACCGGTGCAGACCGGCCCTTTGACTTAGTGGATTAATACAACGTGCTGGATAGAATTAAAGCCTGTTTTACCGAAAGCATCCAAACCCAGATTGCGGCGGCGGAAGCTTTGCCCGACGCCATCTCGCGTGCAGCAATGACGCTGGTTCAATCCTTACTTAACGGTAATAAAATTCTGTGCTGCGGTAACGGCACCTCGGCAGCCAATGCTCAGCATTTCGCCGCCAGCATGATCAACCGCTTTGAAACCGAGCGCCCAAGCCTGCCGGCCATTGCCCTGAATGCCGATAACGTGGTGCTGACCGCGATCACCAACGATCGCCTGCACGATGAAGTCTATGCCAAACAGGTTCGTGCGCTCGGACACGCCGGCGACGTACTGCTGGCAATTTCCACCCGCGGCAATAGCCGTGATATTGTGAAAGCGGTCGAAGCCGCCGTGACGCGTGACATGACGATTGTCGCACTTACCGGTTACGACGGTGGGGAACTGGCCGGCTTGCTCGGTCAGCAGGATGTCGAGATCCGCATCCCTTCCCACCGCAGTGCACGCATTCAGGAAATGCATATGCTGACTGTAAATTGCCTATGCGACCTGATAGATAATACGTTGTTTCCCCACCAGGACGATTAAGGAACTGAGATGAAGCTAAAAGCCACATTTGCAGTGCTGTCCAGCGCCCTGCTGTTACAAGGTTGTATTGCAGGCGTTGTTGTTGGCAGCGCCGCCGTCGCCACTAAAACGGCCACCGACCCACGCAGCGTGGGGACTCAGGTAGACGATGGGACGCTGGAAGCCCGGGTTGAAAATGCCCTGAGCAAAGATCAGCAGCTGAAAAAAGAGGCTCGGGTGGTCGCAACCGCCTATCAGGGTAAAGTCCTGCTGACTGGCCAATCGCCAAGCACCGATCTGGCGGCTCGTGCCAAGCAAATCGCCATGGGTGTTGAAGGCACCACCGAAGTGTATAACGAGATCCGTCAGGGAACGCCGGTTAGCCTGAGCACCGCCTCCTCCGATACCTGGATCACCACCAAGGTCCGTTCACAGCTGCTCACCAGCGATACGGTGAAGTCATCCAACGTGAAAGTGACCACTGAAAATGGCGAAGTGTTCTTGCTGGGCCTGGTCACCCAACAGGAAGGCCAGTCTGCGGCGCAGATCGCCAGCCAGGTGAGCGGCGTGAAACACGTCACCACCGCCTTCACCTTCGTTAAATGATCCTTCAGGCAAGGGGCCTTCCCCTTGCCGCTTTTCTGCACGCTCCCCGCTGTTGTACCCTGGTTTAATGAGTCGCGTTTAAAGTCATCTCTCACTTCATTACGGATAAAATTCAAATGGACAGAATTTTAATCGGTTTTCTCACTGCCGTTTCTTTATTCACCGCCGGAGTTTCCGCCGCCAATCCGCCACAGGAAGCGCCCCACGCCGAGCACGCCCCAGCCCCGATGGCCGATCAAACCGTTGCTACCGAAGGCGCGATCACGGTCAACCAGGTAAAAATCAATTATCAGGCGCAAACCGGGGTGCTGGAATTGAGTAAAGACGACCCAGAAGATCCCGTGACCGGCATGTTCTATGTCGCGTATTTCAAAAAGAATGAGAATAAGAACGAGAACAGGCCGATTACCTTTATCTACAACGGCGGGCCGGGCTCCGCCTCGCTTTGGCTGCATATGGGGGCACTCGGGCCTAAACGGGTTATCGCTACTCAGCCAGAGAAAACACAGCTGGCGCCTTACCAACTAACCGATAACCAATACAGCCTGCTCAACGTCAGCGATCTGGTGTTTATCGATGCCCCCGGAACGGGTTACAGCCGCTTTTCCAGCAGTGCCGCCAGCCAACCGGAGAGAGCGCAGCAAAAATTACAGAGTGCCAGCAACGTTTATGGCGTCAACGGCGATGCTCAGGCTTTTTCTCAGTTTATCGTTCAGTTTCTAACGCATTACCAACGCTGGAACTCACCTAAATATTTATTGGGTGAAAGCTACGGCACTACCCGCTCGGTGGTATTGGCCGAGACGCTAAAAAATCAGAATATCGATCTTAACGGCATTATTCTGATGTCGCAGTTTCTGAACTATGACAATAATGTCGACGATCCCAATCAAAACCCCGGCGTCGATCAGCCTTACTACCTGGCACTACCCACCTACGCGGCCAGCGCGTGGTACCACCAGCGGCTGCCGGGCAAACACCAGAGCCTGCAAACCTTGTTAGACCAGGCCGAGAAGTTTGCACTGGGGACTTATGCCCAGGCATTGCTGCAAGGTGCCAATCTGCCTGAAAAAGATCGTCAAACGCTCGCCGAGCAACTTTACCAATTTACCGGCATTTCGGCCGATTATTGGCTCAAGGCCAATCTGCGCCTGAGTGGGCCGGTTTTCGCCAAACAACTGTTGAGCGGCCAGGACGAGACCATTGGCAGAATCGATACCCGCTATCGTGGGCCGTCGCTGGATAATATCGCCGAAACGTCCAATTACGATCCCAACATCAGTGCAATTACCTCCGCCTACGTCGCGCAATTCCACGATTATCTTGGCAAGACGCTGCATTTTAGCGCCGACCAAAACTATCGCGCATTTTCCGATGAGATCTACGACTGGAACATGTCCAGCAACAGCCGGGACAGATCGTTTAACGTGTTGCCGAGCCTGTCGCGGGTGATGAAAATGAATCCGGCAATGAGAGTGATGGTGATAGGCGGGGTTTACGATCTGGCCACGCCTTATTTCGTCGCCAAATATGAGATGAGCCATCTGCCCGTGTCGCCCAAGCTACGCGACAATATCCGTTTCTATTGGTATGACACCGGGCATATGCCGTACGTGGATGAACCGTCGCTCAAAAAGATGCATGCAGACCTGAGTGCGTTTATCAGTCAAAAACCCTGATACAAAATTCACTGCTAAAGAGACGGCTCCCCTGCCTGACGGTAGGGGAGCATCAGGTTAATCGAGCTTATTCTCTTTCAGGAAACCTTCCCCACCCAACTGGCGCATCTGGCGCATGATCCACTGCTGTCGCTGTATGACATAGCCGGAAGGCGCATTGGCCTTGAAGCGATGTGGATTGGGCAACACCGCCGCCAGCAGTGCGGCCTCCGATGCAGTCAGACGCTTGGCCGGTTTATTGAAGTAGCGCCGTGACGCTTCCTCTACGCCGAATACGCCGTCGCCGAACTCCACGATATTCAGGTATACCGTCAGGATCCGACGCTTGGTCCACACCAGTTCGATGCCGGAGGTCAAACCGGCCTCTAACCCTTTGCGCAACCAACTGCGGCCGTCCCACAGGAACAGGTTCTTCGCGGTTTGCTGCGACAGCGTAGAAGCGCCACGAATGCGCGTGGGCCGACGTTCATTGTGGCTGAACGCCTTTTCTATCGCCGCCACGTCAAAACCCCAGTGATCCGGGAACTTCTGATCTTCCGCCGCCATCACCGCCAATGCCATCTGCGGGGAAATCTCGTCCATCGACACCCAGTCGGAGTGCGCCACATAGCCAAAATCGCCCCTCAGCCAGGCACCGATCTGCCGCTCGACCATCACCGCAGAAAAAGGCACCGGTAAAAAAGCAAATACCAGGATACCCAGCAGCCAGGCACCAACCACTGCGATCAATCCGCGTTTCAGCCAAAACCATGGCCGGGATAGCATCGATTTGCCCACAGATTTTCTCATTCAGCCAAATCCAGCACCCGTGAAACCAGCTTATCAATCCCGCGGGCGGCCTCACCGATCGATTTCGCCAACATATAGGCTGGCGTGGTCACCACTTTGTTCTCAATATCCACCACGATATCGTCAACCGGGCAAATGACCGGCTCACCGCCCATGGCATCAATCACTTCACCGAGGTCAGGATCGTTGCCAATGGTCAGCCGCACTTGTTGATCCAGCAACTTTGGCAGCAGCGCCGGCGCGATGCACATAAAACCAATTGGTTTATTTGCCTTATGCATTTGTTGCGTTAGCTTCGCTAAATCTTTATCAATCCAGCATTCCGCCCCTTCGCTGGCAAAACTGCTGAGGTTCTTCGCAGCGCCAAACCCGCCGGGGACAATCAGGGCGTCCAGTTGGTCGGCATCGGCCTGTGAAAGCGGCTGGATCTTGCCTCTGGCAATGCGTGCAGACTCCAGCAAAACATTGCGCGCCTCTGGCATTTCATCGCCAGATAAGTGATTAATAACATGAAGTTGAGGTTTATCAGGCGCAAAGCACACCGCCTGTGCGCCTGCCCGGTCCAACGCCAGCAGCGTCAGGACGGCCTCATGGATCTCCGTACCGTCATAAACCCCGCAGCCACTCAGCACTACACCCACGTTTTTCATCACCCTTCCTCCTGTTGATACTGTCAACTGGTTAGTGCTCGGAGTAGTCAAACACTAATCTACATCACACATTTTAATGAATCTTCTAACAAGAGCGCTTACATTTGCTATGTTGTTGGCTGTATGATGTTTAGGAATTCTCTGCAACCTGCTCGACCAGAACACTAAATCCAATACGCAGGTTCACAATTTCCCTGGTGTTGGCGCAATATTCGCGCACCCCGGCCTAGGTCGGGGTCATTTTTTTTCAGCTTCCGCTACCCACGCCCGCAGTACCTGCACGTCGTTACGCCATTCCTGCTTCAGCTCATCCACCCAGTCCTGCACGTTATCCCACCACGCTGGCAACGTCGGGGTTTGAATTTGCTGTGCCAGTTGTTGCAGATGGCGCAGACCCACCGAACCCGCTGCACCTTTAATTTTGTGCCCTTCTTCCGTGATGCCTTTCTGATCACGCGCGGTCATATTGGAATCCAACACCGCCAGATAGCCCGGCATCATTTGCTCAAACATCTCCAGGCTCTGATGGATCAACTGCGGCCCCACCAGGTCCATGTACTGTTCCAGCATGGTGGTATCCAGTAAAGACTCATTAATCTGCATCGTCTTTTGCTCCATTTTCTTTGTGGTGTGAGAGGGTTGATGATCCCAGTAATGTTTAATCACCTTGGTCAGCGCCGGCACCGACAGCGGCTTGCTCAGCACGTCGTCCATCCCCGCGTCGAGATACTCTTTTTTGTCTTTCAGCACGTTGGCAGTCAATGCAACCAGCGGCGGCAGCGCCTGCCCGGCATAGCGCTCTCGCAGCACCCGGGCGATATCCAGCCCGGTCATGTCCGGCAACTGGATATCCAGCAACACCAAATCGAACTCGTCCGGATCAAACATCGCCAGCGCATCCTTGCCGTTCATCGCCACTTCGACGCTGTTGCCCAACTTCTCCAGCACCGAACGCGCCACAATCACGTTCAGCTCGATATCTTCGACCAGCAGGATATGCAGCGCCGGTAATGGCAGGGCCTCTTCCGCCTGCGTTTCACTTTCCGCTTCCTTCACCGCCGGCGCCTGGATGGTCAAAGTGAAGCAAGAACCGTGCCCTTGCACGCTGTTGACAGTGATATCGCCGCCCATGCTCTGCGCCAGGCGCTTGGAAACCGCCAGCCCAATGCCGGTGCCGGTCGCCGGACGGCCGCCGTGCTGGTCCTTGACCTGATAATACATGGCGAAGATTTTGTCCTGCTCATCCTTCGGAATCCCCATGCCGGAGTCTTCCACCTCAAACACCAACCGATCCTGCTCTTCGCGGCGTACGCGGACCACGATTTGCCCCTGCGGCGTGAACTTCACCGCATTGCCGATTAGGTTCCATAGGATCTGACGCAGGCGGGTACCGTCGGTGATGATTTGCTGCGGCAGCGGTTGCTGCGGCTCCATCACAAACTGCAGGCCTTTCGGCTGAGCCAACAGGCCGGAGAGGTTTTCCAGGTCCGCCAGGAAGCCGGTGAAATCTACCGGTTGATTGTCGAGCTGCACTTTGCGCCGCTCAAGCTTGTCCATCTCGATAATGTCGTTGAAGATATTGCCCAGGGTAATGGCGCTGACATGGATGGTTTTGAGGTATTTCAACTGTTCGTCGTTTAACTCGGTATCGAGCAGAATGCGGCTCAGCCCGACAATGCCGTTAAGCGGCGTACGAAGCTCGTGGCTGATCGTGGAGATGAAGGTGGTCTTATCCCTGCTGGCATTCTCCAGCGCGTCCTGATAGCGCTTACGCTCGGTTATATCGCGGCCGAAGCCCATCAGCCCATGCCGTTTGCCAACGCGATCGTAAAACGGCACTTTGCGCAGCTCAAAACAGGCCTTGCGCCCATCCGGATAAACCAGCCACTGTTCGTAGGTCAGCGAAACGTTGTGGCGGAACACTTTCTCATCCGTTTCTATCACCTTTTCGGCGATTTCCTGGCCGTAAACGTCATACGGCGTCAGGCCAATCAGCTGTTTTTCGCTTTTGCCGGTCAGTAACTCCATCGCCCGGTTACAGCCGGAGAATTCTTTGTCTTCGTTGCGGTAATACACCAGATCCGGCGAGGCATCGAGGAAAGAACGCAACAGCGCCGACTGCTGGCCCAGTTCGATTTGCGCCAGTTCGCGCTGTTCCATCTCTTCCGTCAGCTTGTCCATCACCTGCTGGCGTTCTTCTTCCGCCTTGATACGATCGGCAATTTCCTGATTCAGTTGGCTGATGTTGTCCTTAAGCTGCTGGTTCAGCTCCAGATCGCGATGGCGCATCTCTTCCAGCTTATCCACCAGCCGCGCCAGGCGCTGGCGTGATTCTTCAAGCTGTTCGACCACCACCGACAGAAAGTAGACTGCCCAGGGCGTAATCAACAGGCCGAAGAAGATTGAGCGCACCACGTCGATGCTTTCCACTTCGCCGCGCAGCAGCATGGTCACCGCCATCTGCACCACCATCGCCAGCACCACCAGCGCCGACGCCAGCAGCAGCGAAAAGCGTACCAGCCCCAGTTTTACCATTAAATCAACGTAGTACTGGGCTAACACCCGGATTTGCTTCATAGCCGCTCCCATCAGACAGAATCGTCTAAATCATACCGTAAAACACCGAGGAGATAAGGAAGCAAACGTCGAAGTGTGGGAAAGATTGCAAATCAAAACAGCGATCAAGGGCGATATTGCTGCTTTTCATCCAATCGGCTGCCCTGCCCGCCATGGCGTTGTAAATAGCCGCCGACCGCCTGCATGCCGTTCCAGCGGTTTTCGCACCATAACGGTGCCAACAGCGTCGGCCGACGCGCGCTGGCGGAAATACGGTGATATACCACCTCCTTCGGCGTGTGGCGGATCATCTCCCCGGCGCTGGCGGCGTATGCCTCAAGCGACAGTTCAGGCAACCGACCCACCTGCCAGGCCCGCGCCAGCGTGCTGCCGGTCACGATGTGCAGCGGATGCAGCTTGATGCCATCCACGCCGCTGTCCACCACCCGTTGTAACGTGGTCAGATGTTCGGCGGCGCTTTCCCCCGGCAGCCCAACAATCAGATGGCTACACACCTTCAGCCCGCGTTCGCGCGCCAGCCGGGCGGTGTGCTGATAACAGGAGAAATTGTGGCCGCGGTTAATGCGCTTTAGCGTTTTATCGTGCGCCGTCTGCAGCCCGAGTTCCAGCCACACCTCGTAGCCTTTTTCGCGGTAACTCGCCAGCAGATCCAGGGCGGCAGGTGGCACGCAGTCCGGCCGGGTTCCAACACAAATGCCGACCATATCCGCCTGTCCCAGCGCCTGGCGGTACATCTCCGCCAGCAGATTCACTTCTGCATAAGTACTGGTATAGGCCTGAAAATAGGCCAGGTAGCGTTTTGCGCGATTCACCCTGCCGGCCTGCAGCGCCAACTGTTCGGCGATGCTTTGATGCTGCATCTGTTCATCGGCAAAAGAAGCGACATTGCAGAAGGTACAGCCACCACGCCCCAACGTGCCGTCGCGATTCGGGCAACTGAACCCGCCGTGCAGGGTGAGTTTATGGATCTTTTCGCCGTATCGCCGCTGAAGGTCGGCACCAAACATATTGACTAATTGCGGCAACTGCATAATCTTGGGGGTCTCTGTGCTCAAAGCCCGTGATGCTAATAAAAAACGGCTTTTCCCGCGATGACAGAGATCAACGCTTTCTCCGCAAGGCTTCACCAAGCATAACTATTCATTATAAATGCAAATAAAATCATCTTGGCCGAGATGAATTTTTCTTATTTCCACGCAACCGTTAACGCCAGTATGACAAAGCGATGAAAAATAGTTGTAAAAAACAAAAAAGAATAATTTATTAGAATAAAACTCTGACATTCCCACCCGCACTAGCATGGTGCAGAGATTCAGGCGTTGCACTATAGTGAGACAGCTCACATTTCTTCGGGGGACGACACTCCTCCATGCAAGCTTAAAAAACGCCAAAAAACAATTAATATCAAATAATTAAATACAGTTATTTCATTAAAAAACCCCCTTAGGCCTATATTTGACCTGCGTATTCTTTCTCGCTAAGTTGGAAGTCCGCTGGAAGCTTTCTGGACGGGCAAACGTCTCGTCATATTTATGCAGTAATTTAAGACTCCCTCTTAAAACAAGTCATTTACCACTTGTGAGCACCATCACGAGAGGCCATTGACGGAGGGCGGAAAAGCAGATCGGCGATATTCAGCTTGCTGATTGGACTTCTGCCTGACGTTGAGAAGCCCGCTCGTGAGTCGGTTGTGAGAGTCACGCAGAGCCTGGGGAGGTTCACTGATATGTTGTACGATAAATCCCAAGAGCGGGACAACTGTGGTTTCGGCCTGATCGCCCACATAGAAGGCGAACCTAGCCATAAGGTCGTGCGTACCGCGATTCACGCACTGGCCCGCATGCAGCACCGTGGCGCAATCCTTGCTGACGGCAAGACTGGCGACGGTTGCGGCCTGTTATTACAAAAGCCCGACCGCTTTTTCCGCATGGTGGCGGAAGAGCGCAGCTGGCGCTTAGCCAAGAACTACGCCGTTGGCATGATGTTCCTCAGCCAGAACGAAGAGGAAGCCCGTGCCAGCCGCCGCATTGTAGAAGAAGAGCTGCAGAACGAAACGCTGTCGGTTGTTGGCTGGCGTGAAGTGCCGACCAACCCGGACGTTTTGGGTGAAATTGCCCTCTCCTCCCTGCCGCGTATTGAACAGATTTTCGTTAACGCCCCGGCCGGTTGGCGCCCACGCGATATGGAACGCCGCCTGTTTATCGCGCGCCGCCGTATCGAGAAGCGCGTCCAGGACGACAGCTTCTATGTATGCAGCTTCTCGAATCTGGTGACGATCTATAAAGGCCTGTGCATGCCTGCGGATCTGCCCCGTTTCTATCTTGATTTGGCGGACCTGCGTCTGGAATCGGCCATCTGCCTGTTCCATCAGCGTTTTTCCACCAACACCGTGCCACGCTGGCCGCTGGCGCAGCCGTTCCGCTACCTGGCGCACAACGGCGAAATCAACACCATCACCGGCAACCGCCAATGGGCGCGCGCCCGTACTTATAAATTCCAGACGCCGCTGATCCCGGATCTGCAAACGGCAGCGCCTTTCGTTAACGAAACCGGTTCAGACTCCAGCTCGCTGGATAACATGCTGGAGCTGTTGCTGGCAGGCGGTATGGACCTGATCCGCGCCATGCGCCTGCTGGTTCCGCCAGCCTGGCAGAACAACCCGGATATGGACACCGATCTGCGTGCCTTCTTCGACTTCAACTCGATGCACATGGAGCCGTGGGACGGCCCTGCCGGTATCGTGATGTCCGACGGCCGCTACGCCGCCTGTAACCTGGACCGTAACGGTCTGCGTCCGGCACGCTACGTCATCACCAAAGACAAGCTGATTACCTGTGCCTCTGAAGTCGGCATCTGGGATTACCAGCCGGATGAAGTGGTCGAGAAAGGCCGCGTGGGCCCTGGCGAGCTGATGGTGATCGATACCCGTAGCGGCAAGATCCTGCACTCTGCCGAAACCGACGACGATCTGAAAAGCCGCCACCCGTATAAAGAGTGGATGGAAAAGAACGTCAAGCGGCTGGTGCCGTTCGAAGACCTGCCGGCCGATCAGGTCGGCAGTCGTGAGCTTGACGATTCGCAGCTCGAGACTTACCAGAAACAGTTCGGCTACAGCAGCGAAGAACTGGATCAGGTGATCCGCGTACTGGGCGAGATTGGCCAGGAAGCTACCGGCTCAATGGGTGACGATACCCCGTTTGCCGTGCTGTCCAGCCGCCCACGCATCATCTATGACTATTTCCGTCAGCAGTTCGCGCAGGTGACCAACCCGCCTATCGATCCGCTGCGCGAAGCGCACGTCATGTCGCTGGCCACCAGCATCGGCCGCGAAATGAACGTGTTTTGCGAGGCCGAAGGCCAGGCGCACCGTTTAAGCTTTAAATCGCCGATCCTGCTGTATTCCGACTTCAAACAGCTCACTACGCTGGAAGGCGAATACTATCGGGCCGACACGCTCGATCTGACCTTTGATCCGGCGGAGCAGGATCTGGAGCAGACCATCCGTTCGCTGTGCGACGAAGCGGAACGTAAAGTCCGCGACGGCGCCGTGCTGCTGGTGCTGTCAGACCGCGCCATCACCCCCCAACGCCTGCCGGTGCCTGCGCCAATGGCCGTTGGTGCGATCCAGACCCGTCTGGTCGAGAAAAGCCTGCGCTGCGACGCCAACATCATTGTTGAAACCGCCAGTGCCCGTGACCCGCACCATTTTGCCGTGCTGTTAGGCTTTGGCGCGACGGCGGTCTACCCCTACCTGGCTTACGAAACGCTGGCCAAATTGGTAGATACCCAGGCAATCGACAAGAAATACCGTGAAGTGATGCTGAACTACCGTAACGGCATCAATAAAGGCTTGTACAAGATCATGTCCAAAATGGGCATCTCTACTATCGCCTCTTACCGCTGCGCTAAACTGTTCGAAGCCGTCGGCCTGCACCGCGATCTGTCCGATTTGTGTTTCCAGGGCGTGGTCAGCCGCATCGGCGGCGCCAGCTTCAGCGACATCCAACAGGATCTGCAGAACCTGTCCAAGCGTGCGTGGTTGAAACGTAAACCGCTGGAACAGGGCGGCCTGCTGAAGTTTGTCCACGACGGCGAGTACCATGCGTACAACCCTGACGTGGTGAGCACGTTGCAAACGGCAGTGCACAGCGGCAAATACAGCGACTATCAGGCTTACGCCAAGCTGGTGAACGAGCGCCCGGTGGCCATGCTGCGCGACCTGTTGGCCATCACGCCGAAGGGCACGCCAATTCCGGTTGATCAGGTTGAACCTGCTGAATCGCTGTTCAAACGTTTCGATACCGCAGCGATGTCCATCGGTGCCCTGAGCCCGGAAGCGCACGAGTCGTTGGCGATCGCCATGAACAGCCTCGGCGGTTTCTCCAACTCCGGCGAAGGCGGTGAAGATCCGGCCCGTTACGGCACCAACAAAGTGTCGCGCATCAAGCAGGTGGCATCCGGCCGTTTCGGCGTGACGCCGGCTTACCTGGTGAATGCCGATGTGATCCAAATTAAAGTGGCGCAAGGAGCCAAGCCGGGTGAAGGCGGCCAGTTGCCGGGGGATAAGGTTACCCCTTATATCGCCAAGCTGCGTTATTCGGTACCGGGCGTGACGCTGATTTCGCCACCACCGCACCACGACATCTACTCGATTGAAGATCTGGCACAGCTGATTTTCGACCTGAAACAGGTCAACCCGAAGGCCATGATCTCGGTGAAACTGGTTTCCGAACCGGGCGTGGGCACCATCGCCACCGGCGTGGCGAAAGCCTATGCCGATCTGATCACCATCGCCGGCTACGACGGCGGCACCGGCGCCAGCCCGCTGTCTTCAGTGAAATACGCCGGCTGTCCGTGGGAATTGGGCCTGGTGGAAACCCAGCAAGCGTTGGTGGCCAACGGCCTGCGCCATAAAATCCGCCTGCAGGTGGATGGTGGCCTGAAAACCGGTGTGGATATCGTGAAAGCGGCAATTTTGGGTGCGGAAAGCTTCGGCTTCGGCACCGGTCCAATGGTGGCGCTGGGTTGTAAGTACTTGCGTATCTGTCACCTGAACAACTGCGCTACCGGCGTGGCAACTCAGGATGAAAAACTGCGCCGCGATCATTACCACGGCCTGCCGGAACGCGTGACCAACTACTTCCAGTTTATCGCGCGCGAAACCCGCGAGATCATGGCGCAGTTAGGGGTTAGCCAACTGGTGGATCTGATTGGTCGTACCGATTTCCTGACCGAACTGGACGGTATCTCCGCCAAGCAGAACAAGCTGGATCTGTCGCCGTTGCTGAAAACCGCCACGCCGCATCCGGGCAAGGCGCTGCATTGCACCGAAAGCAGCAACCCGCCGTTCGACCAAGGGTTGATGAACAAGGATCTGCTGGCACAGGCGGAACCGCATATTGAAGCGAAAAGCAGCAAAGCCTTCTACTTCGATATCCGCAACACCGACCGTTCAGTGGGCGCTACCCTGTCCGGAGCCATCGCTACCGTGCACGGTGACCAGGGCATGGCGGCCGATCCGATCAAGGCCTACTTCTCCGGTACCGCCGGCCAGAGCTTCGGCGTATGGAATGCGGGCGGCGTAGAACTGACCCTGACCGGCGACGCCAACGACTACGTTGGCAAAGGCATGGCCGGGGGCCGTATCGCCGTGCGTCCACCGATTGGCTCCGCGTTCCGCAGTCATGAAGCCAGCATTATCGGCAACACCTGCCTGTACGGCGCTACCGGCGGCAAGCTGTTCGCTGCGGGCCGTGCGGGTGAACGCTTCGCCGTACGTAACTCCGGTGCCATCACCGTGGTAGAAGGCATCGGCGACAACGGTTGTGAATACATGACCGGCGGCATCGTCTGCGTGCTGGGTAAAACCGGCATCAACTTTGGTGCGGGCATGACCGGCGGCTTCGCCTACGTGCTGGATGAAGACGGCGAGTTCCGTAAACGTGTGAACCCAGAACTGGTGGAAGTGTTGGATGTCGACCAACTGGCAATTCATGAAGAGCACCTGCGCGGATTGATTACCGAGCACGTGCAGGCGACCGGTTCTTCGCGTGCGGAAGAGGTCCTGGCCAACTGGCCGGAATGGGCACCGAAGTTTGCTCTGGTCAAGCCGAAGTCCAGTGATGTCAAAGCATTGTTGGGTCACCGTAGTCGTTCCGCAGCCGAGCTGCGGGTTCAGGCGCAGTAAGAGGTCATTAAATGAGTCAGAATGTTTATCAATTTATCGACCTGCAGCGCGTTGATCCGCCAAAGAAACCGCTGAAGATCCGTAAAATTGAGTTTGTAGAGATTTACGAGCCGTTTTCGGAAACTCAGGCGAAAGCGCAGGCGGACCGCTGCCTGTCTTGCGGTAACCCTTATTGCGAATGGAAATGCCCGGTTCACAACTACATCCCGAACTGGCTGAAGCTGGCGAATGAAGGTCGCATCATGGAGGCGGCGGATCTGGCGCACCAGACCAACAGCCTGCCGGAAGTCTGCGGCCGCGTTTGCCCACAGGATCGCCTGTGTGAAGGCTCTTGTACTCTCAACGATGAGTTCGGTGCGGTGACCATCGGTAACATCGAGCGCTATATCAGCGACAAAGCGATCGAAATGGGCTGGAAGCCGGACATGTCCCATGTGCTGCCTACCGGCAAACGGGTGGCGGTGATCGGTGCCGGTCCTGCCGGTCTGGCCTGTGCCGATGTGCTGACCCGCAACGGCGTGAAAGCGGTGGTTTACGATCGTCATCCCGAGATCGGTGGCCTGCTGACCTTCGGTATTCCGGCCTTCAAGCTGGAAAAAGAAGTGATGGTGAAGCGCCGTGGCATCTTCAGTGAGATGGGCATTGAATTCCAACTCAACACTGAAGTGGGCAAAGACATCTCCATGGAAACGCTGCTGAGTGAGTTTGACGCGGTGTTCCTTGGCGTCGGTACTTATCAGTCGATGCGTGGTGGTCTGGAGAATGAAGACGCGCCGGGAGTCTACGACGCATTGCCGTTCCTGATCGCCAACACCAAACAGCTGATGGGTTATCAAGCCGAGCAGCATGAACCGTATGTCAGCATGGAAGGCAAGCGCGTGGTGGTACTGGGCGGCGGTGATACCGCGATGGACTGCGTACGCACCTCTATCCGTCAGGGCGCCACCGAGGTTATCTGCGCCTACCGTCGTGATGAAGCCAACATGCCAGGCTCCAAGCGCGAAGTGAAAAACGCGCGTGAGGAAGGGGTTGATTTCAAATTTAACCTGCAGCCGCTGAGCATCGAACTGAACAGCGCCGGCCGCGTCGCCGGTGTGAAAATGGTTCGTACCCAGCTGGGCGCGCCAGACGCCAATGGTCGTCAGGTTGCAGAACAGGTGCCAGGCTCCGAGCACGTTATCGATGCCGATGCCGTGGTCATGGCGTTTGGTTTCCGTCCGCACCAGATGGACTGGCTGGCTGCCCACGACGTCGAGCTCGACAAGCAAGGTCGTATCGTGGCACCGGAAAGCACCGATAACGCCTTCCAGACCAGCAACCCGAAAATCTTCGCCGGTGGCGATGCGGTACGCGGTTCTGACCTGGTGGTGACGGCGATTGCCGAAGGGCGTAAAGCCGCCGATGGCATCATGAGCTATCTGGAAGTGTAATTTTTCGCTGACTTCCCCCCAAGGGCCCGCAGCCAAAACTGCCGGGCCTTTGTTTTTTCACCGCAGCCCACACGCTTTGTAACACCCCCTTTTGCCCAACGCGCTATAGTATTGAGTTAGCATCACTCAGGGGCGCTGCTGCGTCTGATATCTTGATAAGGATAGCTAACCATGAAATTCTCCTTTGCCTTACTGACTGGCGCACTGCTGGTTGTCAGCTTCAATTCACTGGCCATGTCGCTCGACTCTCAGGAAGTGGGTTATAACATTGAGGCACGCGGTGCGGCGTCGGTGGTCGCACAACTGGCTAAAGCAGGCCAGCTTGCCGCGGTAGAAAAAAACATCAAACTGGGCGACGATAACTGGATCGCGCTGGCCCCTAAACTGGCCAATGGCGGTAACGCCTCATTTACCGCAGGCGTGAAGTCAGCCCTGTCTTCCGCGTTGGTCTATAACCCCGCGGCGGTGCTGCATGCCCTCGACAAAGGCAATAACTTACCGATCAACGATATCTGTACCGCGCCGCCGGAAGTGCAAGGTGATACCGCTATCACCACGTTCAAGCAGCGCGCCACCCATGCACTCACCACCGTCCGTATCGGCGATCTCAGTGCACCGCGTGACGCCTGTATCGCCTCATTGAAAAGCTAAGCCAAGCTGGATCGCAGGCAATAAAAAAGGTCGCCGAAGCGACCTTTGGTGTTCACTACCGCGAGGTTATTTCACCACGCGCAGTGCCGGGCGGCCACCACGTGGCGGCGGAGGCGGTTCATCGTCCGAATCGTTATCTTCACTCAGATCCGGCCGATCGCCATCAATCACCGACATCAGGCTTTCCGATGGGATCGTCTCATTGTCCAGGCCTTCAAACGCGCCTTCCGCTTCATAAGCGGCTTCCGGTTCGAACATGGTGCCTGCACCGTTCTCACGCGCATAGATCGCCAGCACGGCTGCCATTGGCACAGAAACCTGACGCGGCACACCGCCGAAACGTGCGTTGAAATGCACTTCGTCGTTGCCCAGTTCCAGATTGCCCACCGCACGCGGCGCAATGTTCAGAACAATCTGTCCATCGCGGGCGAATTCCATCGGCACTTGCACATCAGGACGCGTCACATCTACCACCAGATGCGGTGTTAGCTGATTGTCCAGCAACCAGTCATAGAACGCCCGCAGCAAGTACGGACGGCGTGGTGTCATCTGAGACATATCCATGACGCTTAGCCCCGAGTCTGCAGGCGCATTTCGCGCTCGGCTTCGGTCAGGGAGGCCAGGAAGGCATCGCGTTCGAACACGCGGGTCATGTAGCCTTTCAGCTCTTTGGAGCCAGCACCGCTCAGCTCAATGCCTAACTGCGGCAAACGCCACAGCAGCGGCGCCAGGTAGCAATCCACCAGGCTGAACTCTTCGCTCATGAAATACGGCGTCTGACCAAAGATAGGGGCAATCGCCAGCAGCTCTTCGCGCAGTTGACGGCGAGCTGATTCAGCTTCCTGACCGTTGCTCTGCTCGATTTTGTACATCAGCGAATACCAGTTTTTCTCGATACGCAGCATCATCAGGCGGCTCTCGCCGCGCGCGACCGGATAAACCGGCATCAACGGCGGGTGCGGGAAGCGCTCATCAAGGTATTCCATGATGATACGGGATTCATACAGGGTCAGTTCGCGATCGACCAGCGTAGGCACCGTCTGGTACGGGTTGAGGTCAATCAGATCCTGCGGCAGGTTATCCAACTCAACCTGCTCAATCTCGACGCTGACACCTTTCTCCGCCAGTACGATACGTACTTGATGGCTAAAAATGTCGGTCGGGCCAGAGAACAGCGTCATTACCGAACGTTTGTTGGCAGCGACAGCCATGAAAACCTCCAAGTTATCTAGAAAATACTGCGAATAGCCCACTGACAGGCTGCTATCCTGAATGATCTTGACCGCAGGCCAGCAACTCGCAGCTAAACCTTAGGTCATAAAAACCGGCCTCGGAGGTAAACTGATAACTGCTGCATGGCGAACAGGCGCAAAAGTGGATGATAGTTTACCAGATTTTGCTTGTTTTGTGGGGGCTGTGCGGCGAATTCGTATTGAATTGTCTGATATACCAAAGATTTTAGTAGCAGCAACGTGATTTTCAGGCATAAAAAAACCCGGTGAAGCACCGGGTTTTTTGCGTAAATTCCACTGCCGAAGCAGTAAAAAATTAACGCTTGGAGAACTGCGGACGGCGACGTGCTTTACGCAGACCGACTTTCTTACGTTCAACCTGACGGGCGTCACGAGTGACGAAGCCAGCTTTACGCAATTCTGCACGCAGAGTCTCGTCGTACTCCATCAGTGCACGGGTGATACCGTGACGGATAGCACCAGCTTGACCAGAGATACCACCACCTTTAACGGTGATGTACAGGTCAAATTTACCAACCATGTCAGTCAGTTCCAGCGGTTGACGAACTACCATGCGGGCAGTTTCGCGACCGAAGTACTGTTCCAGGCTGCGCTGGTTAATTACGATGTTACCACTGCCCGGCTTGATGAAAACGCGAGCGGCGGAGCTTTTGCGGCGACCAGTGCCGTAGTATTGATTTTCAGCCATTGCCTATAATCCCGATTAGATGTCAAGAACTTGCGGTTGCTGTGCCGCATGAGTGTGCTCGTTGCCCGCGTAAACTTTCAGTTTACGGAACATTGCACGACCCAACGGACCCTTTGGCAGCATGCCTTTAACCGCGATTTCAATCACGCGCTCAGGACGGCGGGCAATCATCTCTTCAAAGGTCGCTTGCTTGATACCACCGATGTGGCCGGTGTGGTGGTAATACACCTTGTCTGTACGCTTGTTGCCGGTTACAGCAACTTTTTCTGCGTTCAGAACGATGATGTAGTCACCGGTATCAACGTGCGGGGTGTATTCCGCTTTATGCTTGCCGCGCAGACGACGAGCCAGTTCAGTAGCGAGACGGCCTAAAGTTTTACCATCTGCATCAACAACGTACCAGTCGCGTTGAACGCTCTCTGGTTTAGCTGTAAAAGTTTTCATTAGAAAGCTTACCCAATAATTAGTTACACGTTGGTGAACACCCAAACGCTCGAAAACAGTTGAGGCTCACACGACCATACAAGTCCAGCAAACCTACCCCTTCGAATAGCCATTGCCGGCACTATAAAGTTTTTGGGAAAAAAAACTTTGTTGTAACGTGGGGTCGCAAGATTATAGAGAAGTCGCTCACAAAGATCGAACGCTTTTTGAATGGAAACGCAATTAATCGCCAGCAGCGGAAAATCGGGGACACCGGCGGTGGCGCCCCCGGGCAATCAAGGCAGATGCGGCAACTTCAGATACTCTTCACTCTGCATCTCCTGCAGACGTGACAGGCAACGCTGGTACTCGAACTTCAACCGCTCGCCCTGGTAAATCTCGAACATCGAGGCTTCGGCAGCGATCACCAACTTGACGTGGCGCTCGTAAAATTCATCCACCAACGCCAGGAAGCGGCGTGCGGTATTTTCCTTCAACGGCCCCATCACGCGCACATTATACAGGATAACGCTGTGGTAGAGGCGCGATAAGGCGATGTAATCGAGCTGGCTGCGTGCTTCCTCGCACAAGGTATGAAAATCAACGGCCAGCACGCCGTCTACCGCGTGGATAACCTGCAGCGGCCGGTGATTGATCTGCAATACCGGTGCCGCCTCGCCTTTCTTGCCGGCCAGTTTCACGAACATCTGATCCATGGTCTGCCGGGTTTGTTCATCCAGCGGCGTCAGATACAGGTGCGCCTGAGTCAGGGTGCGCAGACGATAATCAATGCCGGCGTCAACGTTCATCACATCGCAATACTCGTTAATCAGGTCGATCGCCGGCAGAAAGCGCGCGCGCTGCAGACCGTTGCGATACAGATCGTCCGGCGGAATATTGGAGGTGGCGACCAGCGTAATGCCACGGGCAAACAGCGCCTGCAACAGCGTCGCCAGCAGCATGGCATCGGTGATGTCGGAAACAAAGAACTCGTCGAAACACAGCACGTCGGTTTGCGCCTTGAAACCATCAGCGATGATTTCCAGCGGATTTTCCTGCCCCTGCAATTCGGTCAGCTCTTCGTGCACCCGCAGCATGAAGCGGTGGAAATGCAGCCGTAGCTTGCGGTCACCCGGTAGGCTGTGGAAAAACATATCCATCAGCCAGGTTTTGCCACGCCCGACCCCGCCCCACATATATAAGCCCTGCACCGGCCGCTGTTTTGCCGTTTCGCTGCTTTTGCCCAGCAAACGGCTCAGCTTGCCGCGCAGACCGCCGGCAGGTGCACTGACGGCCGGTATTTGCTGCAAGGCCTGATAGATATGATCCAGTTGAGTGACGGCCTGGCGTTGAACCTCATCGGCCTGGTATTCCCCCGCAGCAAGCAGCCGCTGGTAGCGTGATAACGGTGATTGTGCCTGCATCTGTTCGATGTTCCCTAAGAACGCTTAGAAATTATTTAGCCCATTTTCGCGACATATTACGGCTGGTTAGCCCTCATATCGCCACAAATGCCCACTCTGAGCGGCGCTGAAAACCCTGTAAAAATCAGGTCAAAGCTCATCAGGATTCCACTCGGACAAGGTTAACGGTTATAGTGGATATTATTAAGTGAAAAATCCCTGCGGAACAACGAAGTCAAAATAGGAGTCATCATGACCTGGGAGTATGCGCTGATTGGTTTGGTGGTCGGTATCGTCATTGGTGCGGTAGCGATGCGTTTTGGTAACCGTAAATTACGTCAACAACAAGTTTTGCAGAACGAGTTGGATAAGAGCAAAACCGAGCTGGAAGAGTATCGTCAGGAGTTGGTCGGTCATTTTGCCCGCAGCGCCGAGCTGCTGGACAACATGGCACGCGATTATCGCCAGCTGTATCAGCATATGGCGAAAAGCTCCAACAACCTGCTGCCGGATCTGCCGATGCAGGAAAATCCGTTCCGCTATCGCCTGACCGAAGCCGAAGCGGATAACGACCAGGCGCCGGTAGAAATGCCGCGCGACTATTCGGAAGGCGCATCAGGCCTGCTGCGTGGCGAACGTCCACGTCGCGACTAAACGCCGTTCTTCGCCCGTGGGCCAGTCCCACGGGTTTTTGATCCTCCTCATACTTCTTGCCCCACGCTGAACTATCCTTAACGCAGACGTTTGAGTGAACTTTTCACGCAAATTCACGGTCTTACCCTTCACTATGGTATTGCTGCTGCTTTATCATCACTATTCCACCGGCAGGTATTGAGAGAGCTATTATCAATGAAGAAAAAGTCGTTAATTCTTAGTGCATTGGCAATGAGTATTGGCCTCACACTGACCTCCGTACCGGCTGCCACCGCCGCGATGCCCGTCGCCGTTCAAGGGCAACCGCTGCCAAGCCTGGCACCGATGCTGGAGAAGGTCTTGCCCGCAGTGGTCAGCGTGCATGTTGAAGGAACCCAGGTACAGCGCCAGCAAGTTCCGGAGGAGTTCAGACGCTTCTTTGGCCCTGGCGGCCCTGGGCAACAGCAAAGCTCACGCCCGTTTGAAGGCTTGGGTTCCGGCGTCATCATCGACGCCGCCAAGGGCTATGTGCTGACCAACAACCACGTGATCAACAACGCCGATAAAATCAGCGTACAGTTGAACGATGGCCGTGAAGTGGACGCCAAGCTGGTAGGCCGTGACGAACAGTCCGATATCGCCCTGCTGCAGCTCAACGACGTGAAAAAACTGACCGCTATAAAAATGGCGGACTCCGATAAACTGCGGGTCGGCGATTTCGCCGTGGCCGTCGGCAACCCGTTTGGCCTGGGCCAGACCGCCACTTCCGGCATTATTTCCGCGTTGGGCCGCAGCGGCCTGAACCTGGAAGGGTTGGAAAACTTTATTCAGACCGATGCATCCATCAACCGCGGTAACTCCGGTGGCGCGCTGGTTAACCTTAACGGTGAGCTGATCGGTATCAACACCGCCATTTTGGCGCCAAGCGGCGGCAACGTGGGGATCGGTTTTGCCATTCCGAGCAACATGGCGCAGAACCTCAGCCAGCAGTTGATCGAGTTTGGCGAAGTGAAACGCGGGCTACTGGGCATTAAAGGCAGTGAAATGACCGCCGATATGGCCAAGGCCTTTAATACCGACGCACAACGCGGGGCGTTCGTCAGCGAAGTGCTGCCGAAATCCGCCGCTGCCAAGGCGGGCATCAAGGCCGGCGATATCCTGGTTTCGGTGGACGGCAAGCCTGTCAGCAGTTTCGCCGAGCTGCGCGCCAAGGTCGGCACCACTGCACCGGGCAAAACCATCAAGGTTGGCCTGCTGCGCGACGGCAAACCGCAGGAAGTTTCCGTTACGCTGGATAACAGCGAAAGCGCCTCAACCAATGCCGAAACGCTCTCCCCAGCTCTGCAGGGGGTTTCACTCAGCAACGGGGCGATCCCAAGCGGTGAAAAAGGCGTGAAGATCGATAAAGTGGATAAAGGCTCTGCGGCGGCACAAATCGGGCTGCAGAAAGACGATGTGATCATCGGCGTCAACCGCCAGCGAATTGAGAACATCACGGCGTTGCGCAAGGTGCTTGAAGCCAAACCACCGGTCATGGCGCTGAACATCGTGCGTGGCAGCGAAACCATTTATCTGCTGTTGCGCTGATCGTATATTTGTTTAAAAACCGGGCGCGGTGACATACTGCACTCGGTATTCTCATGTTATCCTCCCGGTATCTTTCACCTCACGTACTAAAACTCCATGTTTGCTAAGCTTTTGCGCTCTGTCGTTATTGGTCTAATCGTTGCTGGCCTACTGCTGGTTGCGTTGCCTGTGCTACGTTCTTCCAATGCCTTGTTCGCAGACAAACATGACAATACCCGTGATGAAACGCCCGTCAGTTACAATAAGGCGGTGCGTCGTGCCGCGCCTGCCGTAGTCAATATCTACAACCGCAACATGAACGGCACCGCCAACGTGCTGTCGCTGGGTTCTGGCGTGATCATGAATGAACGCGGCTATATCCTGACCAATCGACACGTGATCAAGGATGCGCAACAAATTACCGTGGTCGTCCAGGACGGCCGCCGCTATGAGGCGCTGTTGGTCGGCTCCGACAGCCTGACCGATCTGGCAGTGCTGAAAATAGATCAGGGCAACCTGCCGGTGATCCCAATTAATAACGCGCGCACCGCGCACGTAGGTGACGTCGTGCTGGCGATTGGCAACCCTTACAACCTCGGCCAGACCGTGACTCAGGGGATCCTCAGCGCCACCGGCCGTATCAGTATGAGCACCACCGGGCGTCAGACCTTCCTGCAGACCGATGCCTCGATTAACCGCGGCAACTCCGGCGGCGCGTTGGTCAACTCCCTGGGCGAATTAATCGGTATCAATACCCTGACCTACGACAAAATCACCGACGGTGAAACGCCGGAAGGCCTGGGTTTCGCCATTCCCATCGAGCTGGCCACCAAGATTATGGACAAACTGATCCGCGACGGTCGCGTCATTCGGGGTTATTTCGGCATTCAGGGCAAAGAGATTATTCCGTTGCGCTCGTCCAATTCCGGCATCGATCGCCTGCAGGGCATTATCGTGACTGAAATTACTCAGGGCGGGCCGGCAGGCAACGCCGGTTTCCATATTAACGACGTGATCATTAACGTGGACAACAAGCCTGCGGTATCGGTGCTGGAAACCATGGACCAGGTAGCAGAAATCCGACCGGGTACAGAAATTCCAGTGGTGGTCCTGCGCGAAGGCAAACGCATCACGCTGAAGATGACGGTGGGCGAATTCCCGGAAGATAACAATTAAAAAGGCCCGGCAATGCCGAGCCCTCAATACTGCATTGACTACGCCGGCGCCAGGCCCCGGCGTCAGACAAATTACTCGCCTTTCACACGCTCGATATTAGCACCCAGCGCGCGCAGCTTGTCTTCGATACGCTCATAACCGCGGTCGATGTGATAGATACGATCGACGACGGTCACGCCATCGGCGATGCAACCGGCCAATACCAGGCTGGCAGAAGCACGCAGATCGGTCGCCATCACCTGAGCCCCTGACAGTTGCTCAACGCCGTGGCAAATCACGGTGTTGCTCTCGATCTCAGCGTGTGCACCCATACGGATCAGCTCAGGCACATGCATGAAGCGGTTTTCAAAGATGGTTTCGGTGATCACACCGGTGCCTTCCGCAACCAGGTTCAGCAGGCTGAACTGAGCCTGCATATCGGTCGGGAACCCCGGGTGTGGCGCAGTACGCACGGTCACCGCTTTAGGGCGTTTGCCATGCATATCCAGACTGATCCAGTCTTCACCCACTTCGATATCCGCACCGGCTTCGCGCAGCTTGGCCAACACGGCATCCAGCGTATCAGGACGGGTATCACGGCACATCACCTTGCCACCGGAAACGGCTGCAGCGATCAGGAAGGTACCGGTCTCGATGCGATCCGGCAGAACGCGATAAACACCGCCACCCAGACGATCAACCCCTTCGATAGTGATGCGGTCACTGCCGGCACCGGTGATTTTTGCGCCGAGCGTGTTGAGGAAGTTGGCCGTATCGACAATTTCCGGTTCACGCGCAGCATTCTCAATCACGGTGGTACCGGTCGCCAGGGTGGCAGCACTCATGATGGTCACGGTAGCGCCAACGCTGACCTTGTCCATAACGATGTGTGCGCCCTTCAGGCGGCCATCGACGGAAGCTTTAACATAGCCTTCTTCCAGTTTGATCTCTGCACCGAGCTGTTCCAGACCGGTAATATGCAGATCGACCGGACGCGCACCGATGGCGCAGCCGCCCGGCAGGGAAACCTGACCACGGCCGAAACGGGCAACCAACGGCCCCAACGCCCAGATAGAGGCGCGCATGGTTTTCACCAGATCGTAGGGTGCACAGAATTCGTTCACGCCGCTGGCGTCAACGAATACGGAACCGTTGCGTTCAATCTTGGTGCCTAATTGGCTGAGTAGCTTAATGGTGGTGTCGATGTCCTTCAGCTTCGGGACATTCTGCAACTCGACCGGCTCTTCCGCTAACAATGCGGCGAACAGGATCGGCAGGGCGGCGTTTTTAGCCCCGGAAATAGCCACTTCACCGCTGAGGCGGGTCCGGCCCTGCACACGAAATTTATCCATTTGACTACTCTCTGTTATCTAAACTGACGCTGCCCGCCCCGCTGGGCAAACAGCCTTAAAATCCGTTGAGTTTGCGATCTCGCTGCCACTCTTCAGGGGTGTACGCCTTAATCGACAAGGCGTGAATACGGTTGTCCGCAATGTATTCCATCAACGGCGCATAGACCGCCTGTTGTTTCTTGACGCGGCTCATGGCGGCAAACAGCTCACCGACCACGATCACCTGAAAATGGCTGCCGTCGCCGGTAACATGTGCTTCTTCCAGTGCCAATGCGCGCATCAGCACATCTTTAATCTCGCTATTTTCCATAGTATCCAGTTCTGTATCAAAAGGATCATAATCAGCCTGATATCTTAGTGGAATACGACGTTTTCTTAAACTAAAGAAAAAGCCCCTGTACAACAGGGGCTTTCTGGGGAGAAAACGTCTTCATCCAGTCGAAAATCGGGCTAACCAGCGGTATCGACAGGCATTATTGCTTGCAGATTGTACAGTGCGATCAGCGTTTTCAAGCGATCGCCGGCGCCAGAAATTTTTAATTCAACGCCATGCTGGCGTTGCTGTTCGCGCAGATGCACCAGCAGTGCCAACCCGGACGAGTCCACCCGCTGCAGTTGCGTAACGTCGATAGCGGTTTTATCCGCCAGCAACGTTTCCCGCTGTTCCCACAGCGGCAACAGGGTTTCCCGATCCAACGCACCGCGCAGGATCAGGGTCTGTTGCTGCGATTCAAAGCTGAGTGCAGCTGACATCAGTTTTTCTGATCCAGAGTAATCGGCTGAGCCGCCGCCGCCTGCAGCTGCTTGGTCAGGCCGTCGATCCCCTGGGTACGCAGCGTAGAAGCCCACTCGTTCTGCTTGGTGGTGATCATGCTGACGCCTTCGGCGATCATGTCATAAGCCTGCCAGTGGCCGGTTTTGGTGTTTTTGCGCCACTGGAAGTCCAGACGCACCGGCGGACGACCGCCGTTGTCGATGATGGTCACGCGGATCGCCACAATGCTGGCGTCGCCCAGCGGCTTCTCTGGCTCAATCTGATAAGTCTGGCCGTGGTACATCGCCAGCGCCTGGCCGTAAGCCTGTTCCAGGTAGGCCTGGAATGCGGTGAAGTAGGCTTCACGCTGCGCCGGCGTCGCTTCTTTGTAAAAACGGCCCAGCACCAGCGCACCGGCGTATTTGACCTGCACAAACGGCATCAGCTCCTGATGCACCACGGAACGCAGGTAGTTAGGGTCCTGCTTGATCTTCGGCTGTTCGGTTTTCAGACGGGTGAAGGTCTTCTCAGCCGCGTCTTGCATCAGGCTGTAAGGATTGGTCTGATCGACCGCATTCGCCAGCGGTGCGACCACCAGCAGGGCAACCATAAGTAAACGTTTAAACATGCAGGTTTCCTCTCTTAATGAATAGGGGCAGCGGCTTGTGGAGCTGCACCGGCAGCCGGCTGAGCAGCCGCGTCTCCCGTTTTGGCAGCATCATCCTGACCGCCGCTCTTATACAGGAACTGGCCGATCAGATCTTCCAGAACCATGGCTGATTTGGTGTCCTGAATCGTGCCGCCATCTTTCAAGATGGCCGTGCCCATATCCGGATCTTCAAAACCGACGTTCAGCGCCAGATATTGCTCCCCCAACAGGCCGGAGGTACGGATCGCCAGTGAGCTGGTGTCCGGGATCTGGTCGTATTTTTCCTGGATATCCAGGGCTACGCGCGGCGTATAGGTTTTAGGATCGAGCGTAATATCAGCCACTCGGCCAATCATCACACCGCCGATTTTCACCGGGGAACGCGCTTTCAAACCACCGATATTATCGAAGGTCGCGTAGATGCGGTATGTTGGCTCGTTACCGATCGACTTAATGTTCGCCACTTGCAGGCACAAAAACACGATGGCGCACAGCGCAATCAGCATAAATGCCCCAACCCAGATTTCACTCTTCTTCGTTTGCATCGAATCAATTCCCAAACATCAGTGCTGTCAGCACGAAATCCAATCCCAACACCGCCAGTGACGAATGTACCACGGTACGGGTCGTTGCCCGGCTTATCCCTTCAGAGGTGGGTACGGCATCATACCCGTTGAAGATGGCAATCCAGGTCACGGTGATGGCAAATACCACGCTCTTGATCAGGCAGTTGAGCAAGTCTTTTTTCCACTCAACGGCGCCCTGCATGGCCGACCAGAAGAAGCCACTGTCAATGCCCTTCCAGTCTACGCCCACCACCGAGCCGCCCCAGATACCGATAGCGACAAAAATCATCGTCAGCAAGGGCATGCTGATCAAACCGGCCCAGAAGCGCGGCGCAACGATACGCCGCAGCGGATCGACGGCCATCATTTCCAGGCTGGAAATTTGTTCCGTTGCCTTCATCAGGCCAATTTCGGCCGTCAATGCAGAGCCGGCACGCCCGGCAAACAGCAACGCGGTGACCACCGGGCCCAGTTCACGCAGCAGCGATAACGCCACCATCATGCCCAGGCTGGCTTCTGCGCTGTAAGTGGTGAGTACCAGATAACCCTGCAACCCCAGCACCATACCGATAAACAACCCGGAAACCACGATGATCAGCAGCGACTGCACGCCCACGCTGTGCAACTGCTTGAGCAACAGTGGCCACTGCCTGCGCGGCTCAGGCCGCCCGACCAGCGCGTTGAACAGCATCAACCCAGCACGCCCAAAGCTGGCGCTGGTGTTGATGCCACGGCGTCCTAACGACGCTAACGCCTGAAATAACATCAGCTTATTTACTCCCTAAACCTAACAGCTCGGCCTGATAATCACCGGCCGGATAACGGAAGGGTACCGGCCCATCGGCAATACCATCCAGGAACTGGCGCACGCGTGCATCAGGATTGTTCTGTAATTGCTGCGCCGTGCCTTCGGCTATCACCCGATGATCGGCCACAATGTAAGCGTAGTCGGCGATGCTCAGCACTTCCGGCACGTCGTGCGAAACCACGATGCAGGTAATGCCCAGTGCATGATTCAGCTCATCGATCAGCTTCACCAGCACGCCCATGGTGATGGGATCCTGGCCGACGAAAGGTTCGTCGAACATGATCATCTCCGGATCGAGCGCAATCGCTCGCGCCAGTGCGGCACGGCGCGCCATACCGCCGGACAATTCATTGGGCATCAGATCGGCTGCGCCACGCAGTCCAACCGCTTCCAGCTTCATCATCACCGTGCTGCGCAGAATGGGCTCCGGCAAACGGCTATGTTCGCGCAGCGGGTACGCCACGTTTTCGAACACCGTCAGATCGGTGAACAGCGCACCAGACTGAAACAGCATGCTCATTTTCTTGCGCGCTTCATACAGTTGATGGCGAGACAACGCGGGAATGTTATCGCCATCAAACCAGATTTCACCGCTGTCCGGTGCCAGTTGACCGCCAATCAAACGCAGCAGCGTCGTTTTGCCAATGCCGGACGGCCCCATGATCGCCGTGACCTTGCCACGGGGAACCGTCAGGTTGATATCTTCGAATATCAGTCGATCGCCGCGCGTGAACGTCATGTCGCGAACTTCGACCAGATTCTCTGCCTTCTGGTGCATGTTAATTGATCCTTCACGGGTCATTTTTGCCAAATCTACCCACGATGTTAAAGCAACGGGCGCAATGCGTCTCATCTTTACAAAAACTTACCGCCATTTCGCTACCAATGGTGCCATAGGTTTTACTTTTACGCGCCACCCGGTCAAAATTGGCGCCATAACGAAAAAAAACGAAAGTGTTCATATATTAGCCGGGAAAACCCGTTGCTGCGGCTTTAACCTGCGCAACGGAGGGCAAAGCAAGATAGCCGAATTACGGCTTTTAACCAACGAACCGGGATGATACCCAACAAAGGACCCTGCATGTTTCTCGCGATAGCTTTATTAATCGTTGGTTTATTTTTACTGGTATATGGTGCAGACCGCTTAGTTTACGGTGCTGCGGTAATTTCCCGTTCACTCGGCGTGCCACCGCTGATTATCGGTATGACCATCGTCGGCATAGGCACTTCACTGCCGGAGCTGTTCGTGTCGACCACTGCGGCACTGAACGGGCAAATAGATATGGCCGTGGGGAACGTACTAGGTTCCAACATCACGAATATTTTACTGATCCTCGGCGTTGCCGCGCTGATACACCCGCTGGCGGCGCGATCCGAAGTTTTGCGGCGCGAACTGCCGCTGATGTTGGCGGTCACAGTATTGTGCGGTTTCGTGCTGATGGACGGCACGCTGAGCCGGCTGGATGGCGTGCTGCTGTTGGCTGCCGCCGCGGTATTTATTCTGTTGATGTTGAAAATTGCCCGGTTGGCGCAGCGCGAAGGCAGCGACAGCCTGACCGTGGAGCAAATCGCCGAACTGCCGCAGGACAGCAGCAACACCGTCGCGATACTGTGGCTGGTGCTGGCATTTATCATTCTGCCGCTGTCTTCCAAAATGGTGGTCGATAACGCCACGGTCATCGCGCACTATTTCGGTATGAGTGAGTTGGTAGTCGGCCTGACCGTCATCGCCATCGGCACCAGCCTGCCGGAGTTGGCGACGTCCATCGCCGGGGCACTCAAGGGCGAAGATGATATGGCAATTGGCAATATCATCGGCTCCAACATTTTCAACACGGTGATAGTACTGGGCGTGCCCGCCCTGCTGTCTCCGGGGACCGTCGATGGCGCCGCCTTCCATCGCGATTACTGGGTCATGCTGGCGGTCAGCATTGTGCTCAGCGCCCTGTGCATCGGGCGCAAACATCGCATCGGCCATCTGGCCGGCGCTCTGTTATTATGTGGTTTTATTGCGTACCTTGCGGTGCTGTTTTTTAACCCTTTCAATTCATTTAGCTATAGCCTCTAGCTTTCAAGTTGCAGCCAGACGGCAAACTCACTCATCCCCAGGTGCTTATTCAGGTAAGTCACCGGGATGAGTGGTAACGGCGCTGTAACTTGAGAGATGACGGGTATGACCGATGGGAATGAGCATGTCGAACATTCAGTTGCAACCGGGCTTTGATTTTCAGCAGGCAGGCAAAGAAGTGCTGCAGATTGAGCGTGACGGGCTGGCCCAGCTCGATCAATACATCAATGCA
This sequence comes from Serratia sp. BIGb0234, assembly GCF_024809915.1. Lineage (NCBI taxonomy): Bacteria > Pseudomonadati > Pseudomonadota > Gammaproteobacteria > Enterobacterales > Yersiniaceae > Serratia > Serratia sp. BIGb0234. Next base: position 178,739 of record NZ_JANUEI010000003.1, on the reverse strand, counting down.
GACTTTACCCGCGCCTGCGAGTTGATCGCCGAATGCAGCGGCAAAGTGGTGGTGATGGGCATGGGTAAATCCGGGCACATCGGCTGCAAGATTGCCGCCACCTTCGCCAGCACCGGAACGCCGTCGTTCTTTGTTCACCCGGCCGAGGCCAGCCATGGCGATCTCGGCATGGTCACCGCACAGGATATTGTGCTCGCCATTTCCAATTCGGGTGAGTCCAACGAAATACAGGCGCTGATCCCGGTCTTGAAGCGTCAACGCATCCCGCTGATCTGCATGACCAACAACCCGGAAAGTTCGATGGGCAAAGCGGCGGATATTCACCTGTGTATCAAGGTGCCACAGGAAGCTTGCCCACTCGGCCTGGCGCCGACCACCAGCACCACCGCTACGCTGGTGATGGGGGATGCGTTGGCCGTCGCACTGTTAAAGGCGCGCGGTTTCACGCCGGAAGATTTTGCGTTATCGCACCCGGGGGGCGCTCTGGGTCGCCGCCTGTTGCTGCGCGTATGCGACATCATGCACAGCGGCGATGAAATTCCTCACGTCAGCGCCGATGCATCGCTGCGCGACGCGCTACTGGAAATTACCCGCAAAAATCTGGGCATGACGGTTATCTGCGATGATTTGATGAAAATCGCCGGTATCTTCACCGACGGTGACCTGCGCCGGATTTTCGATATGGGCATCAATCTCAACGAAGCGCGGATCGTCGATGTCATGACGCTCGGCGGCGTGCGGGTACGCCCGAACCTGCTGGCGGTCGACGCGCTGAACCTGATGCAGCAGCGCCATATCACCGCGTTGCTGGTTGCCGATGGCGACCAATTGCTGGGTGTGGTACATATGCATGACATGCTGCGCGCCGGCGTCGTTTAACTATGGAAGAGAACTCAATGAGTCTGGTTGAAACCTGCTACGGGCCTGTAGAGCAAGATGTCATGGCGCGAGCCGGCAAAATCCGCCTGCTGATTTGTGATGTCGATGGCGTGCTGTCAGACGGCCTGATTTTCATGGGCAACAATGGCGAAGAATTAAAAGCGTTCAACGTACGCGACGGTTACGGCATCCGCTGCCTGAAAACCTCGGATATCGAAGTGGCGATCATTACCGGTCGCTCCGCCAAACTATTGGAAGACCGGGCTAAAACGCTCGGCATCACGCACCTTTATCAGGGGCAATCCGATAAGCTTTTGGCCTTCCGCGAACTGTTGGATACACTGTCGCTGACGGCGGATCAGGTCGCCTATATCGGCGATGACCTGATCGACTGGCCGGTGATGGCGCAGGTTGGCCTGGCGGTCGCGGTGGCAGATGCGCACCCGCTGCTGACGCCACGGGCCCATTATGTTACCCGCATTGCCGGCGGCCGCGGTGCGGTACGTGAGCTGTGCGACATTATTCTTTTGGCTCAAAACAAGCTGGAAGACGCCAAAGGGCTATCGATATGAGTAAAACCAAACTTTGGATCACCGTGCTGCTGGCGGTGATCGCACTGGCGCTGATTGGCTGGAACATGACGGATTTCAGTGATGATACTGCTCCGGGACCGGTGAACAGCCAGGACCCGACTTATCAGAGCCAGCATACGGTCACCATAGTGTACAATCCGACCGGCAAGCTGAGTTACAAGCTGGTGGCGGAAGACGTGAAGTACTATACCGCCGATGAATTAAGCTGGTTCACCCAGCCGGTGATGACGCTGTTTGATGAAAACGCGGTGGCCACCTGGTCAGTTCGCGCCGACCGCGCCAAACTGACTAAAGACCGGATGCTGTATCTTTACGGCCACGTCGAGGTGAACAGCCTGACCACCACGTCGCAGCTGGAAAAAATTAAAACAGACAATGCTCAGGTGAACCTGGTGACCCAGGATGTGTCTTCGGATGACGAAGTGACGCTCTACGGGACGAACTTCACCTCTAACGGCATGAAAATGCGTGGGAACCTGCGGGCCAAGACCGCTGAGCTGATTGATAAGGTTAAGACCAACTATGAAATTCAAAACCAACAAACCAAGCCGTAATCTGTTAATCGGCAGCTTGATTTTGGCCGCCAGCGCCCCCGCATGGGCGCTGAAGTCCGACTCCAATCAGCCGGTGAGCATCGACTCGCTGAAACAGTCTCTGGACATGCAGAGCAACGTCAGCACCTTTACTGATAACGTGGTGATCAAGCAAGGCACCATCGATATCAAAGCGGACAAAGTCGTGGTCACCCGCCCAGGCGGCGATCAGAACAAAACCTATATTGAAGCTTTCGGCAACCCGGTAACCTTCTATCAGATGCAAGACAGCGGCAAGCCGGTGAAAGGCCACGCTCAGAAGGTACGTTACGATGTGGCGTCTCAGTTGGTGACCCTGACCGGGAACGCCTACCTGGAACAGCTCGACAGCAACGTCAAGGGCGATCGCATCACCTACCTGGTGCAACAGCAGCAAATGCAGGCGTTTAGCGATAAAGGCAAGCGCGTGACTACGGTTCTGGTACCGTCGCAGTTGCAAGACAAAAACGGGCAAAACAAGAGTAACTAATCACTTATGGCTACACTCATCGCAGAAAACCTGGCGAAAGCCTACAAGGGCCGCAAAGTCGTTGAAGACGTCAGCCTGAAAGTGAAATCCGGCGAGATCGTCGGCCTGCTGGGGCCAAACGGCGCCGGCAAGACCACCACGTTCTACATGGTGGTCGGTATCGTTCAGCGTGACGCCGGACGTATCGTGATTGACGAAGAAGACATCAGCCTGCTGCCGCTGCACGCCCGTGCGCGTCGTGGCATCGGCTATCTGCCGCAGGAAGCCTCGATCTTCCGCCGCCTGAGCGTTTACGACAACCTGATGGCGGTGCTGGAGATCCGTGACGATCTCAGCAGCGAACAGCGGGCGGACCGTGCGGTGGAGCTGATGGAAGAGTTCCATATCTCCCATCTGCGCGACAACCTGGGCCAGGCGCTGTCCGGTGGCGAACGTCGCCGCGTGGAGATCGCCCGTGCGCTGGCGGCTAACCCGAAATTCATCCTGCTGGATGAACCCTTCGCCGGGGTTGACCCGATTTCCGTTATCGACATTAAAAAAATTATCGAGCACTTGCGTGACAGCGGCCTGGGCGTGCTGATCACCGACCATAACGTGCGCGAAACGCTGGACGTGTGTGAACGCGCCTATATCGTCAGCCAGGGCAAACTGATTGCTCACGGCACGCCGGATGCTATTCTGGCCGATGAGCAGGTAAAACGCGTTTATCTGGGCGAAGAATTCCGCCTCTGAGTACCGGCGCGTCCTGATGGGCGACTGTTAACGGAAGTAGACTGAAGAATATGAAGCAAGGTTTGCAACTCAGGTTTAGCCAACAACTGGCAATGACCCCCCAGCTCCAGCAGGCCATACGACTGCTGCAGTTGTCCACGCTTGAGCTCCAGCAGGAGATACAGCTGGCGTTAGAGAGCAATCCACTGCTTGAACAGACCGATCTGCACGAAGAAATCGACGCGAAAGAGACGACCGAAACCGAAGGTTTGGATACCCGGGAGGCGCTGGAACAAAAGGACATGCCCGAAGAGCTGCCGCTGGACGCCACCTGGGACGAGATCTATACCGCCGGAACTCCGTCAGGAACTCGCACCGATTACAGTGACGACGAACTGCCGGTGTATCAGGGTGAAACCACCCAAACCCTGCAGGATTACCTGATGTGGCAGGTGGATCTGACGCCGTTTTCCGATACCGATGCTGCCATTGCCACCTCGATCGTCGACGCCGTCGATGACACCGGCTATCTCACCGTGCCGCTGGAAGACATTCTGGAGAGCATGGGTGACGAGAATGTGACAATGGACGAAGTCGAGGCGGTATTGAAACGCGTACAGCGGTTTGATCCGGTTGGCGTAGCGGCGCGCGACCTGCGCGATTGCCTGCTGGTTCAGCTATCCCAATACGCCCAAGACACGCCTTACCTGGCGGAAGCGCGCCTGATCATCAGCGAACATCTGGACTTGCTGGCTAACCACGACTTTCGCAGCCTGATGCGAACAACGCGCTCAAAAGAAGATACACTGAAAGAAGCGATGTTGCTGATCCAGTCACTCGATCCGCGTCCAGGCCAGTCGATCAACACCGGCGAATCTGAGTACGTGATCCCGGACGTGCTGGTACGCAAAGTGCAGGATGTGTGGACGGTCGAGCTCAACAGCGACAGCATCCCAAGGCTGAAGATCAATCAGCAGTATGCTGCGCTGGGCAATAGCGCGCGTAACGACAGCGACGGTCAGTACATCCGCAGCAATTTGCAGGAAGCGAAATGGCTGATCAAGAGCCTGGAAAGCCGCAACGACACCCTGCTGAAAGTTTCGCGCTGCATCGTCGAGCAGCAGCAGGCGTTCTTTGAGCAAGGCGCGGAATTTATGAAGCCCATGGTGCTGGCGGATATCGCTCAGGCCGTGGAGATGCATGAATCGACAATCTCACGCGTGACCACGCAGAAGTTTTTGCACAGTCCGCGCGGCATTTTCGAATTGAAATATTTCTTCTCAAGCCACGTGAATACCGACAGCGGGGGCGAAGCTTCCTCTACGGCGATCCGGGCGGTGGTGAAGAAATTGATTGCGGCGGAAAACCCCGCCAAACCGCTCAGCGACAGCAAGCTGGCTACCCTGCTCTCCGATCAGGGGATCATCGTGGCGCGGCGTACCGTCGCCAAGTACCGAGAGTCTTTGTCCATCCCGCCGTCCAACCAGCGTAAACAGTTGGTTTGACCTCTATTGAGAAGGAAGACACTATGCAGCTCAACATTACCGGACACCACATCGAAATCACCGAACCTTTGCGTGAGTTCGTGAACACCAAGTTCGCCAAACTCGAACAGTATTTTGACCGCATAAATCAGGTGTATGTCGTGCTTAGTGTGGAAAAAGTGCAGCAGATTGCGGAAGCGACGGTGCACGTGAATGGAGGCGAGTTGCACGCCACCTCGGAAGACGAGAACATGTATGCGGCAATTGATACCCTGATCGACAAACTGGCGCGTCAATTGAACAAACATAAAGACAAACTGAAACAACACTGACATTCTGGGCCGTTTCCGTCAGCGGGTACGGCTCAAACGTAGCCTCGGCCATCGGCGCGTTACCTGTTTGGGTACGCGCCGATAAGCCATCAGGGTTAAACAAGGCGAAAAATCACCTCACAAGCCTGCTTGCTGGTGTGGTTTTAAGTGAAGATGAGATGAACAACGAAACAATGCAGTTAAGCTCGGTATTAAATATCGAGTGCACCAGAAGCTCCGTACATTGCACCAGCAAGAAACGGGCTTTGGAAATTATCAGCGAACTGGCCGCCAAACAGCTCAATCTGCCACCCCAGGTGGTATTTGACGCGGTTCTCACCCGCGAGCGCATGGGCAGCACCGGTATCGGCAACGGTATCGCCATCCCCCATGGCAAACTGGAAGAGGACACACTGCGGGCCGTTGGCGTGTTTATTCGTCTCGACCAACCTATCGCCTTCGACGCCATTGATAACCAGCCGGTCGATCTGCTGTTCGCCCTGCTGGTGCCGGCCGACCAATGTAAAACCCATCTGCATACCCTGTCTCTGGTCGCCAAGCGTCTGGCCGACAAAACAGTATGCCGCCGCCTGCGCGCGGCGCAAAGTGACGAAGAGCTTTACCAAATCATCACCGAGTAACGCCCGGCTGGCGTGACTTCCAGCCCGGATAACGATACTGTTTAGCCATGATGGATTCCGGTTCAGATCGGAATAATAAAGTTTCTAACGGTGGCGATAAACGCCACTGAGATGCCAGGGGGAGTTGCCACATGGTGCTGATGATTGTCAGCGGCCGTTCCGGTTCAGGGAAATCCGTCGCCTTGCGGGCGCTGGAAGACATGGGTTTTTACTGCGTTGATAACCTGCCCGTGGTACTGCTGCCGCAGCTTGCCAATACGCTGGCGGAACGCAACAGCTCCGCGGCGGTAAGCATCGACGTGCGTAACATGCCGGAATCGCCGGAAGTGTTTGAATATGCGATGACCCAACTGCCGGACAGCTTTTCGCCGCAGTTGCTGTTCCTCGACGCCGATCGCAACACGCTGATTCGTCGTTACAGTGATACTCGCCGTTTGCACCCGCTGTCCAGCAAGAACCTGTCGCTGGAAAGCGCTATCGATGAAGAAAGCGATCTGCTGGAACCACTGCGTTCACGAGCCGATCTGATCATCGACACCTCGGAAATGTCGGTGCATGAACTGGCCGAAATGCTGCGTACCCGTTTACTGGGCAAACGCGAGCGCGAGCTGACCATGGTGTTTGAATCCTTCGGCTTTAAGCACGGTATCCCGATCGACGCCGATTACGTGTTCGACGTACGTTTCCTGCCGAACCCACACTGGGATCCTAAACTTCGCCCGATGACCGGCCTGGATAAACCCGTCGCCTCATTCCTCGATCGTCACACTGAGGTGCACAACTTTATCTACCAGACCCGCAGCTATCTGGAACAGTGGTTGCCAATGCTGGAAACCAACAACCGCAGCTATCTGACGGTGGCCATTGGCTGTACCGGCGGTAAACACCGTTCAGTCTACGTAGCGGAACAGTTGGCCGATTACTTCCGCTCACGCGGCAAGAACGTACAGTCACGCCACCGCACGCTGGAAAAACGCAAACAATGACGGTCAAGCAAACGGTTGAAATCAAAAACAAACTGGGCATGCACGCCCGCCCGGCGATGAAGCTGTTCGAGCTGGTGCAGAGTTTTGATGCCGAAGTGATGCTGCGTAACGACAGCGGCACCGAGGCCGAGGCCAGCAGCGTGATTGCGCTGCTGATGCTGGACTCTGCGCAAGGGCGCCATATCGAGGTGGAAGCCACCGGGCCGGATGAGGTTAAAGCGCTGGCCGCGGTGATTGAACTGATTAATTCCGGTTTTGACGAAGACTAGCTTCCCCGCAGCGAAGAAGCCAATATCAAGAACGCGCCCATCAAGGCGCGTTCAGCATTTGTGAGACATCCCCAATTCCCGATGCATGCTAAATAGAAACACCTTGCCTCTCCGCAAACCCGATCCCAACGATTGTAATAAGCATAATCACATGATTTTATTATTTAATAATAAATCTATAGTGGTTTCTCAACGGCAAAATACTAAACCCTACCGACAAGTTACGCCGCCGCTCGCCGCAGAGACAAAAAGGAAGTTTACAATTTGTGAACTAGCGATTCAGCCGCTACAATGATGACAGGGCATGGATGAGGGAGAGATGCATATAATTTCAAGGGAACCGTTCAACGAGGCCGCAATCCGCTACCCCAACGAAGCAGCCTCTCTCAACACAATCTACAAAACGCTGCGCCGGGGGACATTTCATACGCCGGAAGATTTAAAATCCCTTTTCCCCAGCCTGGACAGAATGAAGTACAAAGCAAAATGGTGGGTCATTGATGTCGGAGGAAATCATCTCAGGATCTTATTCTTTGCCAGTTTTGATACCCAGAAAATATTTGTTAAACAGATAGTGACTCATGCAGAGTACGACAGATTACTGCAGCAGTACCGGAGGAACCCAAAATGATCGCCGATGCGCTTAAGGCCACCCATGAGCTGTTACGCGCCATACCCTTGTTAGGTGGCAGCACCTCGCCACAGGATTACCGTGATGCTCTGGCGTTAGTGGAACACCTGCTTGAAACCGACGAGCACCACCCGCTGATTGACGTTCTGGCAGCCAAGATCGTCGAGTATGAAGATAACAGCCCTGATTTTGCAGAGTTCAATCAGCGTATCGCACAGCTACCACAAGGTGTAGCCGCGCTGAGCGTGCTGATGGAGCAATATGGCCTCAGTCAAAGCGACTTCGAAAAGGAGATCGGCAAAAAGTCACTGGTGAGCCAAATTCTAAGCGGAAAGCGATCGCTGACCATCCCCCATATCATGGCGCTGGCAAAACGTTTCAACCTGCCGCCGGCCTTGTTCTTGCCTGAAGCCCGTTAGAGAGGGCCCTCCAGTCCTAGATCCGGCTCAAACAGTCCAGCGCCACCGCCTTGAAGCTATCGAAGTTGTTGCTGCCCAACAGGCGGCTCATTGACCGCTCGCGTACAAAGGTGACAAACAGCTCATAAATAGCCATCGCTTCTTCGTAATCGCTTTTGCTGATCGCCAACAGGAAGATCACGTGGGCGATTTCGCCCTCTCCCCAGACCACACCCTGCGGCGCCAGCAACGTCACCACCACGGTTTTTTTCGCCAACAGGCCCAGCGAGTGCGGCAGTGCGATCCCCTCGCCCAGCAGCGTGGAAACTATCGCCTCGCGCTCTACGACCGACGGATAAAAGTCATCACCCACGTAGCCTTCGCGCTCAAGCTGGCTGCACACTTTCTGGAACAATTGCGCCTGAGTCAGCGGCTCGTTCACCACCATAAAATGGTCGGCGTCGAAAAACTTCTCCAGCATATAGGGCTTGGTGCGATCCACCAGCACCAGCTTACCCAACTGTTCTAGCTGGTATTCGGTCGGGAACGGTGACATCACCACCACCGGTTTGTTCTTTTCACTGACCCGCGCGTTGGAAATGACAAAGTCTTCGTCGATATGATTGAGCACCTCGTAATCGCGTAGCGAAACGATGCGCGTCATCACCAACTGCGGGTATTTGCGTGCGATTTGCGCCTGGATCATCCGGACCGTCGAATTGCCGGTATCGCAGACCAACATCACCTGCGGATGGCGCTCATAACCGATGTTGTAATGCCGCTCCAGGCCAACGCCAATGTGCAGCACCAAATAGCCGATCTCGTTTTCACTCAGGGTATAAGGCGTGTATTTTCCCCAGCTCGATACGGCCGCCAGCGTCACGTCGTAGGCCATCGGGTAGTGCTGCTTGATGTTCGCCAACAGCGGGTTGGGGATATTAATCTGGTATTTCACCCTAGTGATCATGGTTTTGATGTGGGTGAGCAGATCGGCCCGCAGCTGCTTATCCCCCTGCAGGTTGTAGTTATAGTGCGAATTGATATACGACAGGATGTAATCCACCAGCGCTTCTTCATCGTCGGCGTTGATCTCGGTCGGCTGCACCTCCTGCACACGACGCGCGGCGATGTTGACCCGTAGATAAGCCTCCTCCGCCATCGAGACCTCTTTGCCGCTGGCTTTGCGTAACTCCCCGGCTAGCCAGGTAGAAGCCTTACGCACAGCGTCATCACCGTCCTCAACGTCAAAATCCGGCAACGGATAGCCGTCGGTAATGCGCCGCAATGCCACCGCACAGTAGAAAATCAGGTACTGTTCACCTTCGTCGGTCAGACGAATAGCATATTGAGACAACAGCGGATGCAGCAGCCCGGCAAAGGTCGCCACCTGCGGTTTCTGCAGGATCTCATTGTTAAGCAATGGGTTTTCGGCGTCGGCCAAATGCAGTTGGAATAACAAGTCGGTCAGGCAGGCGCGGATCGCCATCTCCGAGCCGAACAGCTTCATGCCGTAGCGCGGCTTGGTCTCGATGGTCAACTGATAGTGCGCCAGGCGCTCCCTCACCTCAGCCATGTCGTTTTGCAGCGTGCCGCGGCTGACAAACCATTCGTCGGCTAAATCTTCCAGCTTCAGAGAAAAGGCTGAGGTCAAAAAACGAACCAGCAGATAGTGTACCCGCTCCTGTGCGCTGCGTGGCGTGGCGTGTTTTTTACGCTCCTGATGCTGCAGGGCGCTGAACAACCTGGCGTCATCCACCTGCAGGCGATAGCCCGCACCGCGGCTATGCACAAAGTGCGCACCATATTTTTCCAAAATATCGTTCAGCGCGGTGATATCAGCACGCACGGTTCGGGTGGACACGGCAAAACGCTTCGCCAACTCGTCCTGCGGCAAGGTTTCAGACTGCAAAGCATCGAACAGATAGGCCAAACGCGGGTAGGGAAATCGCACCATTCTCTTTCCGTCAATTAGAGTGCCCGCCAGGTGGATCCGGCGGGCAACAAGTTACTTGGCTAGCGGCAAGAACACCATTTGCGAGGGGCTGCCGACCGGCGTATAGCCTTCAACAAAGCTGAGTTTGCCACTGGCCTTATCCACGCTGAAACGGGTGACGTTATCGCTGCGTTGATTCATCGCATACAGATAGCGCCCGTCCGGACTCAGCGTTAACGAGCGCGGATAATCCCCGCGCGTCCAGGTTTCCGCCACCGAATGCAGCTCGCCGCCACTGCCAACGCTGAACTGCGCGATGCTGTTATGCAGCCGATTGGCCACGTACAGATTTTTGCCATCCTCGCTCAGCACCAGGCCGGCGGCGAAGTTGGTGCCCTTATAATCGGCTGGCAGCGAAGAGATCACGTGCAACTGTTTCAGAGTACCTTTTTGGTTATCAAAACGGTAGCTGGTCAGCGTGGAAGCCTCTTCGTTCACCAGCAGCAAGGTTTTCCCGTCCGGATGAAACACGAAATGACGCGGCCCGGCGCCGGCGGAAGATGCCGCGATCCACGGCGGATCGTTCGGCGTTAACTGTCCGCTGGCATCGTCAAAGCGCCATTGATAAATACGATCCAGCCCCAGATCGGTGGAGAACACAAACTTGCCGCTCGGATCGCTGGCGATCATATGCGCATGCGGGCCGTTGTGATCGCTGATAGCAAAGCTGCCCTCCACCGCCGCCTCCGGCTTGCCGGCCCCTGCCGGTCCTTGCTGTTGCTGCACCGAACTGGCCGTGCCCAGCTTGCCGTCGCTTTCAACCGGGAAAGCCGCTACGGTGCCGCTGACATAGTTTGCCACCAACAGATGACGACCGTTTGGCGTCAGGAAGAGATAAACCGGCCCCGCCCCCTGCGCATCAACCTGATTGAGCTGGGTCAGGTTGCCGTCCGTCGGATTGATACGGTAAGCAATAATGCCGCCATGCTGAGTCCCGTTAAAGTCAGCCACTTCGCTGGCGACATACAGCGTCTGGCCTTTGGCATCCACGGTAAGCTGTGCTGGGTTCGGCTGGCTGCTGGCCAGGGTTCTGGCGCTCAGTGCGCCGCTGACCGGATCGACCTGCACCCGGTAAACGCCTTCGCCGTTAGGGTTGTAAGTACCGATATAAGCAAAATGAGATGACGTAGATTTCATTGCATCCTCAGCATGAAGCGCCGGGCTAGCCATCGCCAGCAGCGCCAGAGTGACTGCAGTTCGCAGGGTGGAAGATGTTTGCCAGTTTCGCATAGTTATCCTGATGGTATACCCGTCATCTTTCAAGCCACAGCGTAGTTAGCTGCAACTTGAAAGCCAGAGGGGAAAGATAGCGGCGCGGTGTGCCCGCGCCTGGGGATACAGAGCCTGCGCCTCCCTGCCTTACGTCATCCGATAATGCGCTTTAACCCACCAGCTTTTTGGTGGTCACCAGCAGGGTTTTCACGTCCTGTGGGCGGGTGTTACCGGTGCTGGAGTCGATGATTGAGCTATAGATGTGCGGGATCACGCGCTTCACGCCGGCAGCCAATGCGATCTCGACGATCGGCTCGAAGTTTTCCAGATCGATACCGCCGGTCGGTTCCAGCATAAAGTCATGCTCGGCACAGGCTTTGGCGACATACTCGTATTCCTCTCTGCATGCCAGTCCGCCCATCGGGAAATATTTGATTGAGCTACCGCCCATGTCTTTCAACAAGGCGATGGCGGTTTCCACCGGTACAATGCCGTCCGGCGCGGCAGCGCTCAGCGGCCCCGTCGAAATTTTTACCCAGCCAACGCGGCCGGTTGGCGACACCAGACCGTTCACCACGCTGTCATTCTGCCCCAGCAGCGCACGGCTTGCGCCCACGCCGGTAAACACCTGATTGACGTGCTGCGGCTGTACCCGCTGGGAAATCAGGCTGACCATCGCCGATTGTTTAGGATCGCCTGCGCCCAAGCCTACCGACAGCGCATTTTCTATCAGACGCGCATAACGCTGCATGTCCGCAACTGCACTGTCGACGTCCGGGTAGTTCTTGGAAAGCACCCCTACCAGCACATGCCCTTCTGCCGCCGCATAAATCTCCTGCGCGTTGTCTTTCGAACCGGCCAACACGTTGAGGCACACGCGATCGCGATAGTAGTTAGGTTGCAGCTTCATGCTTGTTTCTCCGTGAACAGATTTTTAATACAGGTGAAAACGGTCATCAGCTGTTGCTGATCAACGCTGCGCACGTCCACTTCAATCTTGCCTTCGTTAGCTTTATAGCCACGGAAGTAGATAGCGATCTCGCCGGTTTTCAGCGCCTGCACAATGTCGTAGGTCGACCATCCCAGCACCGCTTCGTCGAACGTGATTTCTGCCCGTGCGATATCACGCCCGGCGCTGTCCCAGACGGTTTTGGCACTGATACCGGTCAGGGTATTCAGACTGTCGATAAACGGCGTCATTCTTTCAACCATCTGCTGCCCGGTGGTTTTCTCCAGCCGCAGGTAGCTTTCTATCGCCTGCGTCAGGCCGAGGATGCCCTCTTTGCCGACCTTCATCGCCCGGCCGATACCGCCGGTTTGCAGCTTCACCCATTCGACGTACTGTTTCTTGCCAATCACCAGACCGCTGGTCGGGCCTTCGATGGCCTTGGCGCCGCTGTAAACCACCAGGTCGGCTCCCATCTGGTAGTAGCACAGCAGATCTTCTTCCGCCGCGGCATCGACGATCAGCGGCAGGTTATGTTTGCGCGCCACCACCACCGCCTGCTCAACGGAAAGAATGCTTTTCTGCACGCAGTGGTGTGACTTGATATAGAGGATCGCCGCCGTTTGCGGCGTAATGCAGGCCTCGAGCTGTTCGGCGGAACACTCGTTGGCATAACCGGCTTCAACCACCTTACCGCCGCCCAGCGCCACCATGGTATCGACCGGCGCACCAAAGTTGACGTTATGACCGCGCGGCAACACGATTTCGCGCGGAACGGTAATAGGTGCAGAGTGCAGGTTCACCAACAAGTTGGCGTTGTCTTTGACGATCAGCGCCGCCACTGACTGGGCAATGCCCGCCGAGGCGCAGGAAACCACCACCGCGCTTTCGACATTCAGCAAATTGGCGATGTAAGCGCCGGTTTTGTCGACCAGATCCTTGATTTCGAAGTAGTGGTTCATGCCGTAATCCACGGCATCAATGACGTCCTGGCGCGGCGTAGACACGCCGAGTGCAGTCATGCGACCTGAAGTGTTGATGACCTGTTTTAAATTATATTTTTCATAAATCGAAGACATGAGCGGCTTTCCCTTCATCGGTTAATAGGATTTCCCCGGCCACCACGGCGGCCAGCGGAACCAGCAATTGTTGACCCTCGGCCGACTGCCCTTCTGAATCGGCGAACACCTGTGGCCCCTGACGGAGCTCGAACAGCGTGAAATCGGCATCGCAGCCCGGTTCTAGTCGCCCCTTATGGGACAGGTGCAGCGCCGAGGCGGCATTTTCCGTAACGCAGGCAATCACCTGCGGCAGCGATAGCCCAACGCTGAAGAATTTGGACATCACCGTCGCCAGGCTGTGTACCGGCCCGGCCATCCGGTTGCGGCAGTAGATATCGGAGCTGATGGTATGCGGCAAAATGCCGAGCGCTATCGCCTGGCGCGCCACCTCGAAGCTGAAGCTGGCGGTGCCGTGGCCAACATCCAGCAGGACGCCGCGCTTTAGCGCGCGCTGGATAGACTCACGCAGCGTGCCCGCCGGCGTCAGAATGCGATTCGGTTTGCCGTTGTAGCAGTGAGTGATAATGTCGCCACGGGTTAGCAGATCGGCTATTTCATCCAGATCCGGCGGGTTATTGCCAATATGAACCATCAACGGCAACAGGTTATTTTCTTGCTGGATCTCTTTGGCCAGCACCAGCGGCCGGATGCCGTTCTGGCCAACGACGCTGCTGCTCATGCGCGCCTTGATGCCGATGACAAAACCGGCATGTTTGTCGATCGCCCGGCTGACTTTCTGTTTGTCGATGTCTGCCAAATCAGCCAGTTCGTTCTGACGCAGCAGGCCGATGCGCGAAATGTTCAGGAAGGCGAAAACGTTGGTTTTGCTGCTGCGCGTCAGCGTATAAAACGCATCCACGTCGTCGGTGCCGGTGCTGCCGGCATCCACCACCGTGGTGACGCCACAGGCCGTCCCGACCAAGTCCGGTTGGTCATGGTAAATCGGCGAAGAGGGGTAGCAGTGCACGTGGGAGTCGATCCAGCCGGCGCTCAGGCGGCAGTTACCCGCCAGATCCAGTTTTCGATGGGCGTGGACGTCATCGGCCAATTGCCCCACTTCGGCAATCTTGCCGTCTTTGACCGCCAGATCCACCAGCCGATCATCCGCCAGTCTGGCGCCTGTGATTACTAAGTCATACATACCGCATTACTCCTTTTACAGCCTGGGGACGGCACCCGGTACCGCCCCCAGCAATCACGTTCGTGATTAGGCGATAGCTACCGGGAAAATGGCCCCTAACAGCATCGCACCGAGGATCGCCCCACCGGTGATCGGCTTATTCCAGATATAGAACAGCAAGGCGCCAAGCAGCGAGCCGATACCGATCGGAATGGAAGCGGTCATCGCCGACAAGATGATCAACGGCCCCAGGAAACGCCCTGAGGAGTTACCGGCGCCCATCATCACGTCCGCCCCGTAGGTGGAGTTGCTCTGATTGATGGTAAATTTACGCGCCAAAATGATCAGGTAGCCAATCGCCAGGCCAATCACCAGGCCGGTCACCAGCGAGGCGGCAAAGTTAGCGACCGGGAAAATGATCCCCGCCCCCAGCAACAGCGCCGGAACCCCCAGCCCCACGCCGGTCTGGATCGCACCGCCGATGTCCAGGATCCCCACCAGCGAACCTTCAATGATGCGCGCAAACAGGAAGCTGGCCCCGAAGGCCGCCACGGCACCGTAAACGCCAGTGTCCATTCCCGCACGCAGCATGGAAACAAAGGCCACTTCGTTAAACGCGCCGATGCCGTACAGGTAGTACATATGTGTTCCGGCGAACACGCCTGAGGAAAGCAGACCGACAAAAATCGGGAATGACCAGTCGGCATACCAGAAGCCTTTTTGGGTTTGTTCTTCCATTATCCAGCTCCTTATTTACCGCTCAGGGTGTTGTGAATGGCGTCCAACCAACCCGGCACGCCAAGGCTGAAGGACTCGAGGACTTTCATGTCGAAGCCGCGGAAGAACCCGCTCAGCACGAACAGCAGCACGATCACCGCCATCATGATCTTGGTGATTTTGTTCCAGCCGCTCTCTTCCACGCCTTTACCGATCAGGATGCCCAGCACCAGCCCCGGTACGGCGTTGCCCATAATCAGCTGCGCCAGGCCGCCGAAGATGGTGCCCCAGAAGCCGGAACGGCGTCCGGCGTCGATCGCCGCCAGCCAGAAGATCACCGGCATCACGGTATTCACCAGCAGGTTTGCTGCTGGCACCAGCACCTTGATCGCCGTCACCTGCAATGCGGCAGGCACGGCGGAAGCGGTGGTATTCAGGAATGCCACAACCAGCATGCCGATGATGCCGCAGGCGATAGCCATTTTTTTCGGATCGTGCAGCGTTTGCGCCAGGTTGCGGTTTTTGACCATCAACGCAGCCGCGCCCCAGTGTGGAATAATGCGGTGGTCAACGTCCTGCGTGAAGGCCCCTGCTGCCACGGAAGACGCCCAGGCGTTGAAGAAGAAGCCCAGACCGAATGAGAAGTGGGAAGCCGGGTCACCCTCGCAGGAGTTCAACTCGCCCAAGGTGCGGAAAGCTCCCATGCCCTGTGTCGTCGGAGCATGGAACATACGTGCGGCGCCGGCCCCTACGCCAACCCCCACCAGTCCGCCGATAATAAGCGACTTAAATAAGATGATTAAAAACATCAGTATACCCTTTGATTTATGCTAACGTTTTTATTTCGCGACGAAGACAACTTTTTCTGTATTGATCATTGTCACGTTCACGGTTATTTCCAGAGCCACGAAGTAGCTTTTTCTTTCGCGCGGCAGAAAGAAAAACAGAAACTTTTCTTTTGTTATTTTCTCTTCTGCTTTTAATACGCTGACATCCTGCGGTTCAATACGCAGCAGAATATTACCGGTGGATTTTAATACCGCGCCCTGCACATTGGCCAAGGCGGAAGCAAAAGCTTTCGCTTTGCTATCGCCCTTACCCTCCACCTTTACCGACGTTGTATATTGTTCTTTCATTACGGGTTGCCGTGTTTTTTGACGTAGGCTTCAACCAGTCTTTGACCCAGCTCTTCTTTATCCATAAAACCAAAACCCAATACGGTGCAGCCTTCGTTTATTGCCGTCACGCCCTCATCAATGGAACGCATGCCGTATTTGGCTTTGTAGCCATATTTAGTCTGGGCGGTAATGGCCCCGGCACCGCCGCTGCCGCAGAAAGAAATCCCCAGCTGCGCGCCTTCCGCTTTCATCACGTCACCCAGCTTCATGTCGGCCGCCACACCGGGGATCACGATGGCTTTTCCGCCTGCGTTTTCAATACCCTGACCCACTTTCTGACCTTTACCCAAACGATCGCCAATCACTACGGTAATCTGACCCATGGTATTTTCTCCTGATTAATTTAATTCGGTAAAAGCTATTGGTTATTATCTTTTGCCACTTCAAAATGGACGGAAAGCAAATAAGCCTCTTCAATCGGCAGAGTGGTAAATTGGTCGACTACCCGCTCCGCCATTTGCATGGATTCCGCCGAGATCTCGTCAAACAGTGATTTATCGACTTCCGGTAATGGCTCGCCGGTTATTGAGCGCAACACCATGGCGCGAATATGCGACTCCAGCATCTGTTGCTGCACCGCATTGGTATAAATATCTTCGGCGTTTAGCATGGCGGTAATATCAGCCAGCACCCGTTCGGTTATCGCCCCGGCCGTGCTGACGTCAGGTTGTTCACTATTTTCTCTCGCAGCAGATCCATCATTCACTTTTCAGTACCCCTAGATCCAAACATGATTCCGTAAGTCGCACAGCACATCACCTGAATAAGCCGCCTTCTCTGATGCCTTTACCCTAACCCCGGAGCGATATTCTGTGTACTCTGTTTTTTTCCAGTTGAAAGTGGAAATTCAATGACCGTCAGGGATCCATTTCGCAAAATAAGCATCTGCCAGATAATTCAATTAGATTACAAAAAGATATCGCCACAAAAGGTTTCCAGTTGAGCCAAGGGAGGTGAAAAGCTTCGTGATCGGGATCTCTTTCTTTTCCCGGCTTAACCGCCTACTATCGGTAAGACAATTCGACATCAACAACACCCCCGTACCTCTGGCGCGGGGGTTTTGCTTTTGTGCTGTTTTTCCGAATTTATGGGCGCGTTACCCGACGCCTTTTGATTTGACTGGAGAGTGGAATGACCAAGCCAACCATTACTATTAATGAGCTGGATGCGGAACGCCTGGATGCGCTATTGGAACAACCGGCCTTTGCCAACACCGATGTCGCGGCTGCGCTGAACATCGAGCTGGATCGCGCCGAAATTCTGCCGCCGTCCCAGATCCCGGCCAACGTAGTGACCATGAACAGCCGCGTACGTTTCCGCGATCTGCACACGGCAGAAGAACACGTGCGTACGCTGGTTTACCCGGCTTCGCTGAAGGATAGCCACGAACAGCTGTCGGTGATGGCGCCGCTGGGCGCAGCGCTGCTGGGCATGCACATCGGCAACCAGATTACCTGGCAGTTGCCGAACGGTGAAGAAGCGCGTATCGAAGTGCTGGAACTGTTGTACCAGCCGGAAGCGGCGGGTGAATACCACCGCTAAGCGGTTTTCAGGGCGGTGACCAGCCGCCCTTTCTGTCTCTTACACACCGATGGCGATCAAAACCAGGATCAGCAACAGCACGTAAATTCTGGCATGCAGCCGATCATTGACCTTCGGCAGCCACTTCCTGGCAACCACCGTCCCCACGACACCGCTCGTCACCAACTGCCCGAGCAGGGCCAGATTGACGTAACCCAGATAGTGTGGCCCTGTCATTTCCCTCCATCCCAAACCGACGTACATCAATGCCCCCACGACGGCGACAGGGATCGACAACGCATTGGCCGAACTGACGCAATGCCGCATCTCGAACCCATGGCGACGCAACAGAGGCACCGTCATCACGCTCCCCCCTACGCCGAGCAGGGTCGCGATGACACCAATCAGCGGGCCGCCGATCAACAGAGTCGATGGTGAAAGTGCAGCGCGTACCGGCTTAACCAAAAACCCCGGCCTGAACAGACAATCCGCAATCGTCACCAAGATGTAAATCACAAACAACAAGCGCACCGTGCCGTCCGCCAACAGGCTGGATGCAAAAGCCCCCAGCACCGCCCCCATCCCGATATAAAAAATGAGCGGAACCAGAGTTTCACGCAGCAGGTTGCCACTGCGCCACTGGGCAAAAGTGGCGTAACCTGCCGTGAAAATCATCACCGCCGTCGAGGTGGCCACTGCGATATGCATCGCCTGACCAGGCTGTTCCCCCGAGGCGATCACCAGATGGTAAACCAGTGGCACCACCACAAAACCACCGCCAAAACCGAACACGATGGTCGTCATACCGGTAACAAAGCCGGTCAACAGCACGAAAATAATATCCGCCATAGCCGCAGGCACTCCTGAGTAAAGATGTCGAGCGGCAGCATAAAACACCGGCTTTTGGCTTGCTTCATATCAAAGGCCAACTATCATTGCGTTTCGGCCAACTGTTCAGCGTAAGACTTTATGCGCAATCGACATATTGACGATCTCGACTCGGTGCAAAGGCCCGTGATTGCTATTGGCACCGACTACCCAAGGGGTTACCTGCTGCCTATGCACCAGCATCGGCGCGCTCAATTGCTTTACGGCGCCACCGGGGTAATGCACGTGTTCACCCGTCAGGGGAACTGGATTGTGCCGCCTCAGCATGCGGTGTGGCTGCCCCCACAGATGGCGCATGAAGTAAGAATGGTCGGCGTCACGACCCGCAGCCTGTACATTGAACCGGTCGCGTTGTTGGTTGACCCACCACAGGATTGCCAGGTGGTCAGCGTAACGCCGCTGATGCGCCAACTGTTGATGGCCGCCGTCGATATGCCACTGGATTACAATGAGCAAGGCCGGGATGGCGCGCTGGTTAGCCTGCTGCTGCATGAGCTGGCCAATCTACCGCCTCTGCCACTGCATATCCCCCTGCCGGCGGACCGGCGGCTGAGTGAACTCTGCCAGCAATTCCTGCAACACCCTGACGCGCACGATTCACCTCAGGCATGGGCTTCGCGGCTGTATATGAGCATCCGCAGTTTCAGCCGCCTGTTTCGCGCTCAGACAGGAATGTCCTTCTCACAATGGCGTCAGCGTGCCTGCGTGGTGTTGGCGCTGGCCCAATTGGCCGAAGGCAGCAGCGTGACGCAGGTGGCTCTGGAATTGGGGTATGAAAGCAGCGCGGCGTTTGCCACCATGTTTCGCCGCGTGCTGGGGCAGGCGCCGTCCTGCTATCTGGCTTCAGAACGGCGCGAAAGGGGTTAGCGGAACTTCTTGTGGTTAGCGTCGCGGGTTTGTTTGAAGCCCTGCGCGACCTGCTTGGCTTCGGCCAGCTTGCCCTGGTTGGCCAGCGCCAGCGATTGGTCGATCTGACCGATCAGCGTGTCCAGCCCGTGGTGGAAATCTTTTATCTCCGGGCTATCGGGCGCTTTGTCCTCCAGCTTGGGCGGCGTGCTTTGCTTTGCATCCACTGCGGCGGCGCGCATGTTCTGCAAACTTTGCTTCAAGGTATCCGTGGAGTCAGTGCTCAGCACCGTTTTGTAATTGCCTGCGATGGTATCCATATCGTCGGCCAGATCGGCCGCGACCGCCAGTGAACTGGCGCCCAGCAGCGCCAGCGCCATCAGCGCTTTCAGTTTGTTCGACATGCTTGCTCACCTTCCAGTTATTGTTTTAGTGGTCCCCTTTTAGGGCCGTGCGCCGCCATTGACCACGCCATGACGCAGCACAGCCTAAACATAGGCAAGGGAGCAGAAAACCGAAACCGGAGATTTGTAAGCAAGGTTAAAACAGAGGAAGGGGAAACGGCTGGCAACGGGAGCGGCCAGCCGTGGCGAACATTATTGACCGGCGATTTTCATGTCCGGCAGTAAAACGGAGCCGCACTGAATATTGCTGCGGGTTTCGATGTCGCTGCCCACGCTGACAATGTTGCGCAGCATATCCTTGAGGTTGCCGGCGATGGTGATCTCGCTGACCGGATACTGGATCTCGCCGTTTTCCACCCAGAAACCGGCGGCGCCACGCGAATAGTCACCGGTAATACCGCTAACGCCCTGGCCCATCAGTTCGGTCACCACCAGGCCCGTGCCCAGTTGCTTCAGCATGCCGGCAAAGTCATTACCCTGCCCGGCAATGCGCCAGTTGTGAATACCGCCTGCGTGTCCGGTGCTGTGCATACCGAGCTTGCGGGCCGCATAGCTGGTCAGCAGCCAGGTTTGCAGTACGCCATCTTTAACGATGTCGCGCCGTTGGGTGCGTACACCTTCGCTGTCGAACGGCGTGGAAGCCAGGCCTTTCAGCAGATGCGGGTGTTCTTCAATGGTCAGCCAGTCCGGCAGGATCTGCTTGCCCAAAGAATCCAGCAGGAAGGTGGATTTACGGTAAACGCTGCTGCCGCTGATGGCGCCAACCAAATGCCCGAACAGGCCGGTAGCCACTTCAGAAGCGAACAGCACCGGGGCGGTCATGGTAGACAGCTTGCGCGGTGCCAGACGCGACAGCGTGCGGCGGGCACATTCCTGACCCACCCATTCAGGGCTTTCCAGATCGCCCATCGCACGGCCGATGGTATAGGCGTAGTCGCGCTCCATATCGCCATCCTGCTCGGCAATCACGCAGCTCGACAGCGAGTGCCGGCTGGAACAGTAGCTTTGCAGCATGCCATGACTGTTGCCGAACACCTTGATGCCGTAGTGGCTGTTAAAACTGCCGCCTTCGGTATTGGTGATGCGCTTGTCAGCCGCCAACGAAGCCTGCTCTGCGCGAGCAGCCAATTCGATACCGCGTTCGGCGTCCAGTTCTGCCGGATGGAACAGATCCAAGTCCGGTGCATCAAACGCCAACAGGTCCTTTTCCGCCGGGCCGGCGTTCGGATCTACCGAGGTGTAACGGGCAATATCCAGCGCCGCCTGCACGGTGCGGGCAATGGCATCCGGGCTGAGATCGGTGGAAGAAGCGCTGCCTTTGCGTTGCTGGTGATAGACGGTAATGCCCAACGCGCCATCGCTGTTGAACTCAACGTTCTCCACTTCGCCAAAGCGAGTGCTGACGCTGATACCGGTAGATTTGGTCACGGCAACTTCTGCCGCATCAGAACCGGCGCGCGCCAGTTCCAAAGCCTGTGAAACGGCCTGTTCCAGCGCCTTGCGCTGTTCTGCAACTTGAGTGACTACTTTCATCAATCTGCCATACTTAATCAGAAAATCGTTGAGAAAAGTGCCGTGGCGGCGTGGTTGCGCGCGGAGTCACGCGCAAAAATCATGTGATTTATACTTTTGAGTCTAACAGGAACCGCGTGGAATTTCGCATAAAGCCGGCAACCTGTTAGGATTAGCCTCTTTTTAACGGAGCCTACCATGAACAAACAGCCTGAAGACTGGCTCGACGATGTCCCGGAGAACACGGACGAGGACGATGACGAGATTATCTGGGTCAGTAAAAGTGAAATTAAACGTGATGCCGAAGCCCTGAAAGACCTGGGGACCGAACTGGTCGAACTGGGTAAAAACGCGCTGGAACGCATCCCGCTGGACGAAGATTTGCGCGCCGCAGTTGAGCTGGCGCAGAAGATCAAGAAAGAAGGCCGCCGCCGTCAGTTGCAGCTGATTGGCAAAATGCTGCGCGCCCGCGATGTAGAGCCGATCCAAACCGCACTCGACAAGCTGAAGAACCGCCATAACCAACAGGTTTCGCTGTTCCACAAGCTGGAAGCGCTGCGTGACCGTCTGGTGGAAGAAGGTGATGACGCGATCCCGTCGATTCTGGCGCTGTATCCGGAAGCCGACCGCCAGCAGCTGCGCTCACTGGTGCGTAACGCACAGAAAGAGAAAGCCGCTAACAAGCCGCCGAAAGCTTACCGTCAAATTTTCCAATACCTGCGCGATCTGGCCGAAACCGCCGAATAATCGCCGCCGTCACCACGGGATGAACCCGATTCATCCCCGGTGATGTGCAGGTTCACCGCTGCTTTCACGGATATTGAAACGCAGGCTGCCTTCCAGTTCTTCTTCCGCCTCTTCAAACAACAGGATAATCGCACCAAAGCGACGTTTGCTGCGGGCGTTGAGATGGGTAAACTCAATCTCGACCGGCAGGCCGATATCCGCCGTGACCACGTCCCACAGCGCGTCAAGATTGGCACCAAAAGCCTCATCCAGTGCAAACTTATGCGCAAAAACGCGGTAAAACGCCGGCAGATCGCTAATCTGATTAAAATCGAACTCTACTTTTGCCATCAAGCTCACTCCACCCGAATGAAGTTTTTATAATGGTCACGCGTGACAAAAATCAGGCCATCACTGGAATACAGCAGGCGATCGGCACCACGCCGGCCGCATTGGTAATTGATATCCGCCTCGCGCCATACCCGGCTGCGGGCCGCAGGCAGTTGTCCTTCACGGTTTGAGAAACGGTCGCCACCAATTGCCTTGCCCGGCAGCACCGAACACAGGTTGCCGTTACGTGCATCCCATCCCTGCTCGCGCGCCTGTTTTTTGGTGATGTAATAGTCCGGCAGCCGCTGATGCTGCTGCAGGTAGCTCACCACCCTTTTCTGCTGCGTCAGTTGGTCAATACTCTGGCCTTCGGCCACCGCCGGTACGTTGGTAATCGCCCGATCGTTACCACGCAGTGCGCTAAAACCGGCTATCACAATGGCGATAACTACCGCCACGAGGATCCGCTTATTCATTGCTGTCCCTGAATTATGGCCGACAAGGGTGCACCGGCACCCATGCTAGTTGGATTTATAGATGAAGAGGATGAAGCAGAGATGACTGGTATGTAACGTTTTCACTTCAGGGAAACCACGCCCCACAACCTGCAACACCCATTCAAGCTAATCATGCCATTGTGCAGCGCGTCTGGCACTCAGTGCAACTCTGAAACAGGCCTCTATCAGGCAAGTATAGCCCCGGCAGGGGCGTTTGGCGTATCAGTCGATCAACGCGTGGCGGTAGCGATGCAGCATGCCGGCCAGGCGTTTTACCGGATCGGTAACGCTGAGCGGTGCGTGATAATCCACCAGCTTTTGCTGATAGTCATTCATTTCGTCCAGCAGCCGATCGTAATAGTAAGCGCGCTTCACGTCGTTCTTGGCCGAAACCACATGATCGGCAGTGTTGCGAATCTGCTTGTGGAACGCCGAAAGCTCCTCGCTAACCGGGATCTCCGCCCGCTGCATGCGCTGATGAGCAATGATCAGGTTCAGCGCCAGCCGGTATTTGGCAATGTCGTTCGGGAACATCATCAGCAGTTGGTTAAGCTGCTGATACAGCGCCGGCAGATGGTTTTGCCGACGGCGCGACGCCTTGGTGGTCAGTGCCGATACTGCGCTGCTGACAAACTGGTTCAGCAGCGTGCGGCCGGTGCGCTCACGTGAATTATCGCGGATCAGCAACAGCACCATCAACCCCACGCAGCTACCGAGGAACTGGCCAAGCGCACCGTCGAGAAACTGAGTGACGTTGAATTCCATCGGGTTACTCAACACCAAAATGTTGATGGTCCCCGCCAGCAGACCAAGCGAACCCAGCCGCCTTTTCTGCACTTCGATACCGATGAAAAACGCCAGCAGCCCCAGGCTGAGACACAGCAGCAAAATGCTTTGCTGGGTCGCCGGCAGGATCACCATAAAGAACAGCGAACCGACCGGGATTGCCGCCAGCATGCCCAGCACAAAATCCATTGCGACCATACGCGGCGCGGGGGTACGCATCGCCAGCGAGGTGATCACCGCAATGATCACCATAAAACCGCTGCCGGAGGTCCAACCGGTCCACAGCCACAACAGGCTGCCGAAGGTCGTCGCCACAAAGGTACGCAGACCGTTGATCATCGCGTGATGACCTTCCGCCGACGTCGGTTTGATCACCACCTCACTGCTCAGCACACTTTCTTCCACCGCACTGATGCTGCTGTTGGTGTGCACGCCTTTAGCCAATAACAGATAACGCGTGGCCGCCCCGACCCAACTGCTGATGGTCAGCAAGGTTTCGTCGGTGCGGTTGGTGGTCAGCACCTGGCGCAACAGCTTCATGCGCTTGTGAATTTCCTGCGGGGTATCCGCCGGCACCATCAGCAGTTCGCGAATATTCTCTTTCACCGCATCCGGATGATTCAGCAGGATTAAATACGTCTCGCAGGCCTGGGTAATCAGCGTCAGCGACAGCGTATGCAACGCCTGAACACGACGGTTCACCTTTTGCCAGCGTGAAGACTCCATCATCAGGTTGCTGCGCATGCCGTTCAGCGCAGTGGTGCTTTTCACCAGGTTGCTCCAGGCGCGGTCAATGTCTTCTTTCTCGGCATCGCTGATGCACATCTGCATCAAGCGGTACTGATCCACCAACAGTTGATCCACCGCGCGATCGATATCCTGCTTGATCGATCGCGGCGAGAACAACAGATCCGCCAGCACTGCGCTGACGATCCCCAGCACGATCTCGCTGCAGCGCTCAATGGCGAACTGCGGCGCTTCCAGCAGGTGGGATTCGCTGGTGGCGACCGTCACGATAATGATCAGCGCGGTATAACCGGCCAACCCCCAGGCGTAAGAATTCTCGACTTTAATCAGCGAGGACAACCAGGTACAAAAACCGGCCCAGATACAGCACAACAACAGCATCACAACGGGCGCACGCGCCGTAGTGACGATAATCGCCAGACCGACGAAACACCCGATAAAGGTACCGATGATACGCAGCCAGCCGCGGTGGCGGATAGCGCCGGAGAAGGGTTCGCCACCGGCGGCAAAGGCCGGGCCGGCGGCCACGATGGCGGCGGTCATCGCCGACCAACGTGGCGTTTCCAGATTGAGGTGGAAGCCGACAAACAGGGCAAACACAATGGCAAAGCTGAGCTTGAAGGCAAATCTCAGCCTGATAAAGGTTGGGTTATTCATTAACCGAACTCACGCAGCCGATGCATCAAACGCACAAAAGGCGAGCCGCTGTCGGTAGCGCGATCGTTCTTGCCGGTGATCACCACGGTAGCCGTGGTACCTGCCGGGTACGGATGCAATTGGTCTTTGTCATCCAGCAGAATTTTCACCGGCACGCGCTGTGCCAGGCGCACCCACTCCAGGTTGCTGTCGATCGACGCCAGCCCTTTGCTGTTCACGGTGCTGCTGCTGTTATTGACGGCGGCAGCCACGCTGTCGACGGTGCCATGCATGATACGGTTACTGCCCAACGGGGTAATTTCCGCACGATCGCCTTTGTTCAGACCATGCAGCTTGGTTTCTTCCAGATAGGCCAAAATATAGAAACTGTTTTTCTTCACCAGCGCCACAGCGACTGAACCACGGGTAATGTACTCACCGGCATGCACGTTCAGGTTTGTGATCCAGCCATCGGCCGGTGCGCGCACTGTGGTACGTTCCAGGTCCAGCTTCGCCAGTTCACGCGTCGCTACAGCCTTCGCCAACTGATGTTCTACGGTTTGCAGAACGTTATTCGCCTGGTCTATTTCTTCCTGCGACATCGCCTGCACGCCCAAGCGAACACGACGGCCCGCCTCCCTTCTTTTTTCCGCTGCCAAGGTCTGGTAGTAGGCCACGTCGGCGTTAGCTTCCGCCAGAGCCTGCTGGTAGCGCGGCTGGTCGATCACCAACAGCACCTGCCCTTTCTTGACCAACTGGTTATCCACCAGCGGCACGTCGGTCAGCAGCCCGGTAACGTCCGGCGCTATCGCCACCACGTCGGCAGTAAACTTGGCATCACGCGTCCAGGGGGACTCGGTGTAAAACACCCAGGCTTTGAATACGGCGACGATCCCCAGCAGGACCAGAATCAGAGTGATCGCGATTCGGGTTATTTTTATTGAAAAATTTTTCACAGCGACCTCAAACGAAAAGACATGAAATCAGATAGAACAAACAGCAGTACAGCGCGGTATTGAACAGCGCTGGATGCCAGACAAAATCGTAGATCCCGGTAGGCTGCAGCAGACGGCGCAGCAAGAAAAACAGCGCCAGCGAGACCAGCAATTCAAAAAATACCGGGGGGAACGACAGTCCGAAAATGACCATAACCGGAAGCAAACTCATCAATTTTTCCTTATTACTCACTGCACCGGGCGTAACCCTTTATACCCGTCATCTTTCAAGTTGCAGCGCTGTTATCTGCACTCGCTCACCCCAGTTACTTACTTAAGTAAGCGCCTGGGGTGAGCGAGCTGGTCGCCTAGCTGCAACTTGAAAGCTATAGGGTATATTTCATTCACATTCTCTTTACATTTTAGCCGACACGCACCACAAATTCCGCCCCAGACAGGTTGTCCAGGCCACGAACCTGAAAAAAAGGTAAACTCTGGAACGTACATCCGCGATAGGGAATGCGAGGATACCGGAGGGATCGGCCACGACGTCGGCGCCGATCGCACTCGCGCGTTGATAAGGTCTTTCCACCCGACCCCGTTATATTAGCGTGCTTACTATCAACTCATCAACAATCTGTGATCTAAATCACTTTTAAGCCAGAGTGAATAATGGAACGATTAAAACGGATGTCGGTATTCGCCAAAGTGGTTGAATGCGGGTCATTTACTGCGGCGGCGCGCCAACTCGATATGAGCGTTTCGTCTATCAGCCAGACCGTCTCCAAACTGGAGAATGAGCTGCAGGTTAAACTGCTTAACCGCAGCACCCGCAGCATTGGCCTGACGGAAGCCGGAAAAATCTATTACCAGGGTTGTCGTCGCATGTTGTTGGAAGTGAGCGAGGTGCACGAACAGCTGTACGCGTTTAACAATACCCCGACCGGCACGCTGCGCATTGGCAGCTCGTCCACCATGGCGCAAAACGTGCTGGCGACCATGACTGCCGATATGTTGAAGGAATATCCTGGCCTGACGGTGAACCTGGTGACCGGTATTCCGGCGCCGGACCTGATTGCTGACGGGCTGGACGTGGTGATCCGTACCGGTGCGCTTCAAGACTCCAGCCTGTTCTCCAAACGTCTGGGATCCATGCCGATGGTGGTCTGCGCCGCCAAAAGCTATCTCAGCCAGCACGGTACGCCGCAGAAGCCCAGCGACATGGTCAACTTTTCCTGGCTGGAATACAGCGTGCGGCCGGATAGCGAATTCGAACTGATCGCCCCCGAAGGCATCAGCACGCGTATTGCGCCGCAGGGACGTTTTATCACCAATGATTCACAGACCATGATCCGCTGGCTGAAAGCCGGGGCCGGTATCGCCTATGCGCCGCTGATGTGGGTGATCGAAGAGATCAAACGTGGTGAGATCGAGATTCTGTTTAAAAGCTATCATGCGGATCCTCGCCCGGTGTACGCGGTGTACACCGAGAAAGATAAGCTGCCGCTCAAGGTGCAGGTGTGCATCAACTACCTGAGCGATTACTTCAAGCGCGTGGCGGAAGTTTATCAGGAGTATCGCTGAGCAAAATACGGCGTGCCAACGCGCCAAGCAACAGCAAGGCCAGCATGCCCAGCCCCCAAACCAGCCAGACAAGATACCCAGCCCAGGTGATCAACTGCGGGAAATAACTCGCCAGCCAATCCCCCAGTTGCTGCAACAACGGTAACCAGCTTTCCAACAGCGCCTGCGGCACCAGGCTAAGCAACCCCGCCAACGGGGGCGCCAGCTCCGCAGAACCCCTTTGTGCCAGCCCCGTCAACGACGGCAGCCAGGCCAACACGCCGGAAGCTCCCCCGGCCAGCAGCGTCCATAACGTCATGGCCGCCAACAGGACGACCAGACTCCATCCTGATTTGGTCATGGTTGCCCTCCGCTGACCGCCGTACCACACTGTTGGCAGAAACGGCTCCCCGGCGGCAGCGGCGCCGAACACCCGCGGCAGGACGCTGACTCCGTTTCGAAAGGTTGGCCGCAGCGGTGGCAGTAACGGGCACCGGGCCGGTTAGGCGCCTGACATTGCAGGCACTGCTGGCCCTGATCGCCATGCTGGTTATAACGGTTACCATGGTGCCCGCCCCCGTGCCGCGAACGTGAGTAGCCACCACCAAAGCCACCTTGTCCCAAAAACTTTTTCAACATGCTCATCGCTCTTCACCTCTCTGCTGTACGCCAGGACTCAATGTAAACCCTGGAGTAAACTCCAGGGTAAAGCGCTGCGAGAAGGATTTACGTTTAATTACATCCTAAGATCAGCAACGCTTTGATGTGGCTAGCAAAAAGCATCATCTGTCATTACCTGGCCTGCTGCCGGTGCGCTATGCTGCGGAGACCTCTCCCTGCATCAGGAATAAAAATGAAAAAAATCATACTGGACTGCGATCCGGGGCATGACGATGCTATCGCCATGCTGCTGGCCTGGGGCAATCCGCAGATCGAGCTGCTGGCCGTCACCACAGTGGTGGGCAACCAAACGCTGGATAAGGTGACCCGCAACGCGCTGGCTGTTGCACGCATCGCCAATATTACCGGCGTGCCCTTCGCCGCCGGCTGCCCACGGCCGCTGGTGCGGCAAATCGAGGTTGCGCCCGATATTCACGGCGAGTCCGGCCTGGACGGCCCGGTTTTACCTGAGCCAACGCTGACGCTGGAAACGCGACACGCGGTAGATTTGATTATCGACACCATCATGGCCCATCCGCCAGGCAGCGTGACGCTGGTCCCCACCGGCGGCCTGACCAATATCGCCATGGCAGTTCGTAAAGAACCACGGATTGCCGAACGGGTGAAGGAAGTGGTGCTGATGGGGGGTGGCTACCACGTGGGTAACTGGAGTGCGGTAGCGGAATTCAATATCAAGATTGATCCGGAAGCCGCGCACATCGTTTTTAATGAGAAATGGCCGCTGACCATGGTCGGGCTGGATCTGACCCATCAGGCGCTCGCCACCCCAGAGGTGTGTGCACGCATTGCCGCCATCCACACCGGACCAGCCAGGTTTGTCGGCGAATTGCTCGAGTTCTTTGGCAAAATGTACCAGCAGGCGCAGGGGTTCAGTGCACCGCCGGTGCACGATCCCTGTGCGGTGGCTTACGTTATTGCCCCCGATGTGATGACGGTGCGAAAAGTCCCGGTAGATATCGAACTCACCGGCACCCTGACACTGGGCATGACGGTAGCCGATTTCCGCACAGCACCACCGCCCGACTGCCAGACGCAGGTAGCAGTAACGCTGGATCAGGATAAATTCTGGGGTTTGGTGGTGGATGCTCTAGAGAGGATTGGGGACGTGAAGATTTAATAAACGGTTAACGAGCCGGGTATTACCGATGCCGAACAACTGGAGCTCACCGCCGCACCCGGTGTTATTCGGTTGCTGTGGCGGGAGGACGAAGTTTTTAGGGTATAGATGTAAAAATCCCGGCCAGTTGGCCGGGATATAATATTACTGTTCCAATAGTTTTCTCTTGGCTTCATTTAATGCATTTTGAAGCCAATCAAAATTCATTGCACTAATATTAGATGAAAATTCAACCTTTATATCGTTTATCCCATCTTCTTGTTGTAAAAGTGCAATAAATTCATCATTTCGATAAATTTCAGCTATTAGATTTTCATAATCGACATCACTAGCAATGACAATTTTTAAGTGATCTTTACAATTCATAATTACGGTTCCAAAAATCCACGGAAGTTACCTTGAGGGTCAAACCTGGCCCCTCGTCCATCAGGATGGATAACATCAAATCCTCCAAAAAGATTCCCTTTTTTTACGGATGCTCCAGGTACTTTAACTATCCCGTCTAATATTTTCTACCCCTGTTCGTTGATTTGAGTAGGAGTACCTTTGGCAACAGGATAGACACTTCCTTCACGGCTGCCATGTTTCTGTAATGCTCTGCCTGCAACGGTAAAATTGCCAGATTTAGCTGCTGGATCAATATTGGTTCCAGTTTTAGAAAGAGAATTTAATTCAAGCTGGCCAAATTTACCGGCATTAATTTTACCTATATCTGAAGAGAGACTCTTCGCCGCATTAGCCGCCACAGCTTCAGCTTTCGCCGCCGTTGCCTCAGCCGCTGTCTTACCGATACCTACCGCACCACCGGCCCCAACACCGCCCGGTACGATGGCTTCCGACATCTGGATACCGGCATTATTCAGGCACAGTACAACATTACCCGCACAGGCTTGTATTGCTGCTTTCGCTGCCGCAGCGATTTCAGGAGTGGCCGCTGCCAGTAAACCACCGCCAAGACCTGCAGCGCGCCCGTTACCGCCTGCGCGGCCCGTTGCATATCGCTGCCGGTGCCGTATTTCTGCATCTCGGCCTGATATTCCGGCGTTTTACGCAACGCTGTCGCATCCAGCTCCGGATGCTTGTCCTTTGCCTTCTGCAAGCCATTGATATCACCCTGGGTGCGGACAATATCCATCGTCTGCCCGGCGATTTCGCCGATCAGCTGCGCCTGCTTCAGCCGGTTCTGCTCTTTCTCCTTGTCGAAGATCGGCCCGATACTGCCATTGGCGTTATCCGTATCCCGGCTCAACGCATTCACATCTTGCTGCTGGTTGGCCCGATCGCGAATAACCACGCTACCGCCCAACACCGCAGCCTTGGTCGTGCCTTCTGCATGCCTTTTAGAACGGCAATCTGATCATCGACATAACTGGCTCACCGAGTACGGCATCACCAACCCGAAACCTCTGAAGATCACCGCCGTACCCGGTGTGATCCGGTTACGACACAGGGAAGAGGAGGTTTTGAGGGCTTAGGAAGCAAAGATCCCGGCCAGTTCAAGTTGGCCGGGATTCATTTGATAGATCATCGTTTATTTAGAAACGTTATTTATCAAGTTTTATACCTAAGCGAATCACTTCTGTTGGAAATAAGGGCTGTAATATTATTTCATTGTTAAAAATAAACAATTTTGGTGATAACGCTGTCACATCATAAATATTTTCAGCAATCAAGCTTAAACTTGTCCTAAAAACAGGAATACTAGCATCATCCACAAAAACGAATACTGCATCATTTTTTATATAATTTGCATTCAATAGTTCATTAATGCCCTCATAATCTGAGTACTCTATCTCCGACCAAGATACATTACCACTTACAAAAGGATATTTATTTAAAATATCAATAACATCCTTCTGATCCTGACCGTCAACTATACTAAAATCAGCACTAAGTGCTTCTTTACACTCTTCAAATAAAGTCATTTGCTCTACCTGTTTAGCTGTTTTAATATTGTTTCAAAAGATTTCTCATTACCATCAAATGGTATGACCTGCTTTATTGCCTTACCCGGCCCTTTACCTTGAGAATAATCCCAAATATTAATATGAGTACCTTTTTCAGGATCATAATCAACACGCCAACCTACTTTTCCATCTTTAGATTGACGACCAATAACCTTTCCATTCCCGGCGCTTATTTCTAGCCGTCCAATAACAGGCTTAGAATCCGCTCCTAGATTACCAACAAGATTTAATGCTTTATTTCGAGCACTTTCCCAGTTTTTCTCTGGTGTGAGAGTTTGTTCAATTTTATTTCCCGGTTGTGTCCCAGGCTTAACCTTACCAATCACACCAAGCGCCGCCAGGGCCTTACCACCAACCGCAGCACCCAGCCCTATCGCTTCTACCGCTTCCTTACCGTTCAGCGCCACCTTCACATAGTCCGGCATCGCCTGGTAAATCGCTCTGGCGCTATCTTCATTCTCTGCCAGCACGAACCGGTCAAGCTGCGCCAGGTCGTCACTGCTCAGATTAGAGAATACTGGCAGACGTTTCAGGCTGTTGGCAATATCCGAACCTGCACCGGCCTCTGACAACGCTCCGTTTGCACAGAACGGATTACCGGAACAACCTTCCGCTACCGCTTCTTCTCTGTTTTTCTTGCTGACCTCAGCATATTTCTCGTAAATATCCTGTTTGTCAGCACCGGTTTTATCAGCGGCCTCAAGCTCTTTGTGCAGATTCAGCACGTCTTTAGCGCTTAAGAAGTTATTCTCTACCGCATTCTTACCGGCCTGCGAAGCCGCTACCGCCCCTGCCGTACTGTCTGAAGCTATCCCCCCTGCCAGTCCTGCGGCCAGTTGGCTCAAAGCACTCACCTCCTGCTTCTCGCCTTCTGTCAGGCTGCTTATGTCACGGCCCGGGAACCTTATCTCTACTATCACCCGCGCGGCCAGCTCGCCACCGCCCGCACCCACCGCACCGGCTACCGCAGACTGGTTGTTCAGTTGCGCAGTTATCGCCCCCAATAACGCATGCGCCATTGCGTTCGCTGCCACGTTATTTTCACCGACCCGCGCCTTGATTTCTTTCGCCAGATACGGTGCCGCTCCGCTCGCCAAAGCGCCGGCCAAATTGTTCCCCGCCAACGCCTGCAGCGCGCCCGTTACCGCCTGTGCGGCCCGTTGCATATCGCTGCCGGTGCCGTATTTCTGCATCTCGGCCTGATATTCCGGCGTTTTACGCAACGCTTTCGCATCCAGCCCCGGATGCTTGTCCTTTGCCTTCTGCAATCCATTGATATCACCCTGGGTGCGGACAATATCCATCGTTTGCCCGGCGATTTCGCCGATCAGCTGCGCCTGCTTCAGCCGGTTCTGCTCTTTCTCCTTGTCGAAGATCGCCCCGATACTGCCATTGGCGTTATCCGTATCCCGGCTCAACGCATTCACATCTTGCTGCTGGTTGGCCCGATCGCGAATAACCACGCTACCGCCCGACACCGCAGCCTTGGTCGTGCCTTCTGCATGCCCTTTAGAACGGCAATCTGATCATCGACGATAACTGGCTCACCGAATACGGCATCACCAACCCGAAACCTCTGAAGATCACCGCCGCACCCGGTGTTATTCGATTACGGCGGCGAGAAGATGAGGTTTTTAGGGCTTGATAACACTCCCCCGGCCAAGGCTGGGGGAGTAGATTAGTTCAGAAGATCCGTTGATACATTGCCAGTATCGAAGAACTCCTTAAAGATCCTGACAACAAGATCGAAGTCTTTTGTAAGCTGACGCTCAGGCCAGTGATTACCAAGGATAATGATACTATCTCCTGATGATGACGTATTATCCCATATGGATCTTACATCACCTCCAGACTCATCATATTCCAGCAAAGTAACTAGATAAAAACCATTCTCTGCCTCAACACTGAGTCTCTCTGGCCCGGTATCTGGAGCATTAATAATCCTGATATTTACGCTACCGCTGCTATTCTTCAGAACATTTAAAAAATCGAGCACATCAGACCACAAAGGGGATTCATTTCTGACATATTCCTCACCAGAACATAAACGAGAAAGCTCATATTTTATTATCATTTTGCAGGCCCCTTATTTTCTATTTTTTTCATACCCTGCTGCCAGAACAGAACGTTACCTGTTGACTCTTCATAAATTGTCAGTGATTTAAGCCCTGCTTTTTCTGCCATGACCTTTACATCACTCAAGCAATAGTTGCAGACTTCTTTCCCTGCTACGCTCATTGCCATTTCGCGCCCTTGAGTCATTCCCTTATCATAAGCCTGCTGGATCACTCCCACTTCCGCATGGGTTGTTCCCATGTTTCCATTAGGGTGATTTTTATCCGGGCGCTTATCTATCTTAGCCTGCACAACATCATTGATGAGAGTCGGTTTATTAAAATCGGCTAACTGTGAAGGCCTTGCTCCCTGGTTAGTATCACTGAACTTATTACCATCAACATTTCCTTTCGCAACGACCTTCACATTCGCATCTACAATCTTGCCAAGTTGTTTCGCCGCTGCCGCACCAAGTACCGGAGTGACCGAAGCAACAATAATATCGGCTCCTTGCTTCAACTCGGCGTAATCTTTGGCTGTTGCGTAATCAACCCCTTTCGTGGTCATAAAGAAGTTGATCAGTGCGTCTTGGATCTGCTGCTGATTCTGCGCATCAACACTGGTGATATTCAGCAGGTTCACTATCTGGCCGTAAGCATCCGCGTATTGCTGGCTCACCTTCGAGTTATACGGCCCGGTTTCATACTCACCCTTGGCCGCGATAACCTCCAGTCTCGCCGCACCACAGGCCGCACTGGCTGCCGCACCATTTCCGCAGGCCTCGATCACCTTCTTGTCGCTGGCGATATCCTTTTCACGCAGTTCATTAACTTTCTGCTGGGCCTGCTCACGCTCTGCCGGGTCTTTACTGTTCTGGAGCTTCTGCTTCGCCAGCTCGAGCTCTGTCTTTTCAGACACGCTCAGGAAGTTATTCTCCACCGCATTCTTACCGGCCTGCGAAGCCGCTACCGCCCCTGCCGTACTGTCTGAAGCTATCCCCCCTGCCAGCCCTGCGGCCAGTTGGCTCAAAGCACTGACCTCTTGCTTCTCGCCTTCTGTCAGGCTGCTTATGTCACGGCCCGGGAACCTTATCTCTGCTATCACCCGCGCGGCCAGCTCGCCACCGCCCGCACCCACCGCACCGGCTACCGCAGACTGGTTGTTCAGTTGCGCAGTTATCGCCCCCAGTAACGCATGCGCCATTGCGTTCGCTGCCACGTTATTTTCACCGACCCGCGCCTTGATTTCTCTCGCCAGATACGGTGCCGCTCCGCTCGCCAAGGCGCCAGCCAGATTGTTCCCCGCCAACGCCTGCAGCGCGCCCGTTACCGCCTGCGCGGCCCGTTGCATATCGCTGCCGGTGCCGTATTTCTGCATCTCGGCCTGATATTCCGGCGTTTTACGCAACGCTTTCGCATCCAGCCCCGGATGCTTGTCCTTTGCCTTCTGCAAGCCATTGATATCACCCTGGGTGCGGACAATATCCATCGTTTGCCCGGCGATTTCGCCGATCAGCTGCGCCTGCTTCAGCCGGTTCTGCTCTTTCTCCTTGTCGAAGATCGCCCCGATACTGCCATTGGCGTTATCCGTATCCCGGCTCAACGCATTCACATCTTGCTGCTGGTTGGCCGTAAGGCCATTTCCGAAGAGGTAAAGATCCGTAACCATACGCTACATGCACTGTGGCAGAAGGCGGATTTGTTTCCGGACTCCGATCAGCAAGCACTGATCGCCGTGCTGGACAGTTTTGTTAAGAAGTCGATGGCAGAGCAGGTTATTGGATTTAACAGCAGACGTTAACTAAGCGCGACGGAGTGAGTTCGCACCTCGCCCCGCCGCTGACCACAACCAACTAAGCAGGAGTTGATAATGGCTGAACACGATATTAAGCCAGAAGTTGTCACAACTGAAGCCACGGAGCTAAAAACCCTAGGTTATACCGTGGGTTACATCCGCGACTGGAAGACCCACAACAAGGCCACTTCCATCACCCTGAAGGGGGCTGGCTCGATGACGCGGGATTTGAGACGGGAACGGCGCTGAAGGTGCGGGTGATGCCCGGTTGCCTGATGCTCACAACTCAGGAACTCCCCCCGGCCCCACCGCCCGAGCCGGAGATTATGCAGACGCTACGCAGGGTCTGTAAGCTCTCCGCTCGTAAGCAGAAGCAGGTGACGGAGCTGATCGAAGCGATCGGCAAGCCGCAGCGGTGAAACGGTAACTGACTGGCGTATATAGTAAAATCACAGCTGCAGGGCTGGGATTTCTTTTATTAAGGGCCAACCCACGTTAATTTAGACTTCAAATCCTCAGGCACTATATCAATTAACTCTTTTATATAAATAAGATGTTGATTATAATTGGGAGATATATCTTCATTACATTTCTCAAAATAATATCTCGCCTGATTATTTAAAAACCACACATCATGCTCCACCATATCTTTCTCTAAAATACTTTTAGGTAGATTATGTATAAGCTCAGTTTCAAAGTAGCAAGACATATCTCTTGCCTTCACCCAGCAATTTTGTGACTGAATACTTCTTACATAAGGCAAAACAAGATCAAACATCTTGGTATATATTTCTAACTTTGTCATTTCTATCATCTCCATCAACGCTTAGGCATAGGTACTGAGCCAGCAGGAGCATTTTTACTTTGGGTCCAAACGCCGTTCCTTAATAACTGATCAATATATTTCGCATCGCCAGTTTGTTTATATATTTCTTGAGCGGCGACCATCCGATGGTTTCCTTCAGTTATATAATAACGCCCCTGAGCATCAACATAGCCAGCAATTTTTCCTTTAGGATCTGTGAATTTAAAATCACCACCTAGCATATCTTTCTTAAGCTTATCGACATAATCAGGATTCCTTAATCCTACTTGTAAGCTTTTGATAGTTACAGGATAGGATTGTGATGTTATCGCAGCTTTTGCCAACTGAACCACATCTTTACTTATTTTCGCGAAGGAAGCTACCGCAGCCTGGTTTTCCGGATCAGATACGAACGCCGCAAACTTCGTCCATCCCGGACTGTTTACATCTATATTTGCCAGATCCTGGCCGTTCCACTGCTGAACATAGGCTTTGGCTTCCTCACTGGTCATTACATCTGCACCAATGTTGTTCAGCCAGCCAGGCCGTTGTGTCATGTCGTAGCCACCCAGGGCCGTTTCCTTGTCGATAACCTGAGCTTCCAGCGGGTTATCTTTCAGCTTCTGATCGGTTTCTACGCTTTGCCCGTCACTGACGGCTTTCCATTTATCAATAACCGTCTGGCAGTCACCACCGGATTTGCGACAGTCTGACAGTTCTTTATCAAAGGTCAGCGCCTGAGTGCTGCTTAAATGATTATTCTCCACCGCATTCTTACCGGCCTGCGAAGCCACTACCGCCCCTGCCGTACCGTCTGAAGCTATCCCCCCTGCCAGTCCTGCGGCCAACTGGCTCAAAGCACTGACCTCCTGCTTCTCACCTTCTGTCAGGCTGCTTATGTCACGGCCCGGGAACCTGATCTCTACTATCACCCGCGCGGCCAGCTCGCCACCGCCCGCACCCACCGCACCGGCTACCGCAGACTGGTTGTTCAGTTGCGCAGTTATCGCCCCCAATAACGCATGCGCCATTGCGTTCGCTGCCACGTTATTTTCACCGACCCGCGCCTTGATTTCTTTCGCCAGATACGGTGCCGCTCCGCTCGCCAAGGCTCCAGCCAGATTGTTCCCCGCCAACGCCTGCAGCGCGCCCGTTACCGCCTGTGCGGCCCGTTGCATATCGCTGCCGGTGCCGTATTTCTGCATCTCG
The DNA here is from genome assembly GCF_024809915.1 of Serratia sp. BIGb0234. NCBI lineage: Bacteria > Pseudomonadati > Pseudomonadota > Gammaproteobacteria > Enterobacterales > Yersiniaceae > Serratia > Serratia sp. BIGb0234. Next base: position 141,528 of record NZ_JANUEI010000003.1, on the reverse strand, counting down.
GCCTGATATTCCGGCGTTTTACGCAACGCTTTCGCATCCAGCCCCGGATGCTTGTCCTTTGCCTTCTGCAAGCCATTGATATCACCCTGGGTGCGGACAATATCCATCGTTTGCCCGGCGATTTCGCCGATCAGCTGCGCCTGCTTCAGCCGGTTCTGCTCTTTCTCCTTGTCGAAGATCGCCCCGATACTGCCATTGGCGTTATCCGTATCCCGGCTCAACGCATTCACATCTTGCTGCTGGTTGGCCCGATCGCGAATAACCACGCTACCGCCCGACACCGCAGCCTTGGTCGTGCCTTCTGCATGCCCTCTATTGCCCGCGCCGGAAAGGGCCGCGCCCGCCAGATTGGTCAGCAGATCTGACCCCACCGGGCCGCCGCTGCTGATGCTGCCCCCTTGATGCTCGGCCTTGAAATCCGCCTGATTATGGATATCACTGAAGCCCAGGGTGCCGGTATCAAGACGGTTTTTCTCTGGCGCGGCAGTACTGGCGATGACCGCACCGTCCAACTGCGTATGCTGGTTAACCTTAATATCATAGCCGCCCTTGCCGGCAAATATACCGGTTTGCTCCTGCACGCTGTTATAATTGCTGTGCAATTTGTCATGGCTCATACTCAGACTCCCCGAGCCGCCAGCACCGATGATAGCCACACTGACACCACCACTGACGCTGCTTTGTTTGGCGTCATAGTTGTCGCTATCCTGCTGGCTTTGCATTATCAGGTTACCGCCGGTATCCACCTCCACCCTTTCGCCACTGATTTGTGCCCCTGACAAAAGAGTATTCCGGGTACTGCGCAGTGACAGCACGCCAACGGTGTCTATCTTCGCCTGAGTCCAAAACGTTCCATCACCATGCTCACTGCCCTGGCTTTTGTTGGCATTGGCGAAGACGCTCAATCCCGTCTGTTTTCCCACGCCAATGCTGACGCCGATATTGCCGCCGCTGCTCTTGTTACTTCCTTCGGTCTTCTGAGTATTGGCTGCGCCCAACAGCAAGATGTCACGCTCGGCGACCACGGTGGTGTTGCCCGCCACTTTAAACTGACCGCCGACAACGACAATGTCACCGCTGTCAGCAGTATTGCCCTTGCCGGTTGCAGTCACCTGCATATTATTACCGGCACTGAATGTTGAACCGGCGATGCTCGTTTGTTCCTGATGCTGTTTCGACGACGATTTCTGGCCGCCAAGAGAAATACTGATCCCCACCATGCTGCCTTCTTCAGTATCGGTATCGCCGACTTTTGCCAGTCGACCCGCCTGAGCGGCCTGCACGCCGAATAATGCCGCTTTGACCCCCTGTAAGGCAGCCAGTCGACCATCGGTCTCCTGCTTTGCCTGTTGGGCCGTTGTCACCGCACTATTAATCGCACTGCCCACCGTACCGGACAGCGCCAGACTCAGGCCACTCTGTTTCTGTTCGAAGGCTTCGTCACGACGACGAATATCCTTACCCGGGTCGATATGGACGCTATCCCCCGTCACCGACAGATTCTTATCCGCAATCACATCTGCGCCACTGATATGCACCTTGCCGCGCGCTTCGATATCCACGCTGCCGCCGGTCGAACCTATGGTGCTGACGCTCTGGCTTTGGGTAGTACCATCTTCGTTCAATTGATGACGAGAAGATTTACTGCCGATGGTCACGCCGATGCCGCCACCGCTGAACACGCCGCTGGTTTTTTTCTCGTTCAGCCGGTAAAGGGATTGCTCCTCGGTGGCGGCAAAAATATCGATGGTATTATCGGCCTTTAATGTGACCTGGCCGTCACCCACTATCGTCGAACCCCGTACTGTCAGGTCGTTACCGGCGTTGAGTAAAACGTTGTCGCCACTTAGTACCGCTCCTTTCTCATGGGTCGCGTAGTCCTCCTCCACCGTATGGGTGGTGGTTTTGGACATAAACCCTTTCTTGACCTTAGTCTCTTCGAAGAAGCTGTAGTCACTTTCAGTTACGCTGTCCACCACGATATTACGGTCGGCGTTAACCACAAAATCTCCACTTACCTGTGCCTGAGTACCCTCGAAGATGGCATCCTGGCCAGCATCAACGCGCAAACTGCCGCCGGCGATTTCGGTGACCTGTTGGCGTATGGACTCCTTCACCCGCAGCTGGCCGCCGCCGTGGCTTGCCTGATACTCCCGGTTTTCCACGCTGTTAAGATTTACGTCTCGCTTGCCACTCAGAAGGATGTCGCCGTCACCCACCAACACCGCCGCCTGCGAGTTCAAATCATGCTCGGCATGTAGCGTCATATTCCCACTACTGGTGATAATGCTGCGATCGGCACCGCTGCTGATGCGCTCGCTATTACTGGTTTTATCAATGGATTCCGTGTGATTGACAAGCAGGTTGATATCACCCGTCGCCTGCAGATTCATCGTGCCATCAGAGGCGATCCTCGCGCCGATAACATCGATATTTTTGTCGGCACGCATGATCAACGCATCTTCTGCGCTAATGACAGCAGTATCGCCAACTTCGGTACGCGACAGCGACAACGTCTGGCCGCCCTGAGTCCCTGTGGCATCCCACTGGCGAGCCTGAGTTTTATTGATAATGCTGCCATCCAGACTTTCAATCACGACCCGCTTGCCGCTGATGGTCGAGCCGATATTGCTGATATCGCCAATGGCGCTGAGCTGCAAATTGCCGTCGGCGTCGAACAGCCCCTGGTTAAGGTTGCTGATACCCGTTTTACTATTAACGTTGAGCCGTTCACCACCTTGTAGCGAGCTGCCGTCATTACGAATACTGCCGCCGTTCAGGTTAACGATATTGCCGGTGATCACGCTGCCATTGAGCTGGGCTGCGTCACCTTTGGCCAAATAGAGTTTTGGCGCCAACACCGTCTGGCCGTTAATCGTTACCTTCTCCCACCAGACGATGCTTTTATCCAACTGCGCAACCTGGCCCGGCGTCAGGCTAACGCCAAACTGCAAGTTCAGGCCGCTCTGCGCTTGTGCGGCGTTGTCGATCAACTGCTGCATCTGCGCCAAATCGGAGCCGATACCGTTGAGATAGCGCTTGCCGGTCTGGCTGAGCATGGCGTTGCTGATATAGCGGGTATCGAACGCCGCATCCCCCAGGAACCGATAGTCGTAGTCCGGATTAAGTCGCAGCCGATCGAGGAAGTAGGCCGAACCGATAAACTGTTTTTCATCGGTAAAACGGCGGTCGTTTTCACGCGGAGCGGCACCCGGCTGTTGGCCCAGCATGGCGTAGAGATCGTTGAACAGGCCGTTATCCAACTGCCCCAGGCCGTCCAGTTTCGGGTTGGTGGTGATCAGGTATGGGCTATTGGGATCCGCGCTGACGACAAAACGGCCGCTATCCCCGCCCGGCAGTGGGTAGTCCGCCAAGGCTACGGCGTTATTACCCAGCGAGCCCAAGGCCGCCTGCAGGTTGTCTTTCCACTCCGCTGAACCGAAGGCAACGCTCTGATCCGCCGCCAGATCCTGCTGTTGAACACCGCTGATAACCTCCGGCTGCTGCAGGCTGTCCAACGTTGGTCTAGCCAGGGTATGGCTCAGGCTGCCGGCGTTCGGTGTCACCATGCTGTTGCTGATATCGTCGGTAAAGCGGACGTTAATGGCACCACCGGCCTGGATCACGCTGCGATAAACAGCGGTGTTTTCGTTCTGGTACTCTGGCTGTCCGGTTAAGCGGTACTGAATGGGGGTATTGACGTTATCACGGATGTAATTGCCGCTCTTTTTGAAGTCAGCCAACGAGCGGTGCTTGTCGAAATCATACTGTGCGATTTCGCCGTCATAACGGTAATTCAGGTATTTATTCTGGCTTCCTGCCTGGGTGCTCTCATTATTCAGCGAGCCGCCACTCAGCGAAATATCACCATTGGCCAGCATGTCGCTGGCAATATTTTCAAAACGCGTAATGGTGCCGACAATGTCCTTTCCTGCGGCAATTCGCCCAGCGCCCCCGTTCGCAGTGACGGTTACGCTGGAGGATTCAACCAGGATCTTTTTATCAACGGCAGGCGCTTTAGGCGCTAAATAATAGTAATCATCAACGGAACCGTTGCCATGCCCCATGCTGCCGCCGGTGCGCACCGTTTTGATGTAATAACCGAGCTCGCTTTCAGCCAAATCCCCCAGTTTCATATTGACCAGCGTCTGGCCATTCCACAGCGGATCTTTCGCCGTCGTCTGCTTTTCGGTGCTCACCGACCAGCCATCACGCTGATTGAGCAAATGCGCGGTGTTGATCTGAATATTGCCATTTTCGGTCTCGATGGTGCCGGAGGTATTGACGATCTCACTGTTGGCATTGCCGGCCACGTCTTTTTGCATCCACAGGTTGTTGCCCGCCAGGACGTCGCCACGCTGGTTAGTGATACGTTCCGCCAACAGTTGCACATCGCCACCGCCGTACAACATGCCGATGTTGAGCAGATGGTTAGCCGCGCTCAGCAGCAAATTGCCGGCGGTACCGATAAACCCGTTATTATTGATGTCGCCACGGCTCAGCAACTGTACCCAGCCACCCGACTGCAGACTGGCGGTGCTGGTTTGCGTGATGCCGGCGGCTTCGATCCGCACGTCGCCGCTTCCGCCGCGCAGGGTACCGGCATGGGTCAGTTGGCCAGCGCTACGCACATCGATGCTCTGGCCCTGGAGGGTACCCAGCAGCACAACATCGCCGTCGCTGCTCAGGGTCAGCTTTTTACCTGCCGCCAAAGTGCCATTCTGGGTGAAGGCTTCCTTTAACGTCAGCGTAATATTGCCCAGCGCCACCAGTTGACCGTACTGATTCAGCAGGCTGTTCACCAATGTCGCATCGCCACCGCTGAACAGCTTTCCGTTCTGGTGGTTATCAATCTGCCGCGCGTTAACGCTCATCTGGCTTGTCGCCAATAGCGTGCCGGTATTATCTAGGCTGCCTGTCTGCAGCGTTAAATTGCCGCCCTGCAGGGTTCCCATATTATTCAGAACATCGAGCGTAAACCGGGTATCTCCGATACCGCTCAATGTGCCGCTGTTATCCAACCGGGTGCCCCTGAACGTCAGGCTATTGGCCTGCAGCCAGCCGAGGTTATTCAGCGAAGGCGCTTGAAGATCCAGTGCGCCGCCGACGATCATTTTGCCTGAGTTGATCAACTGGCGATCCAACCGCAATACGCTGCCGCCATCTCCCTGCAGATCCCCAGCGTTGTTTAGCTCTGCCGCCTCTACCCGCAGGGTTCCCAGGCTGCGCACCGTGCCACCAGCCAGGTTATGGAATATGCCACTCAGCTTGGCCTCCAGATTTTTCTGCCCCTGCAGCCTGCCGGTGTTGGTCAGTTCAGCGGCTTTTAACGTCAACTCGCCCGCCTGTACATGGCCCTGATTGTTCAAGGTCTGCGCAGTCAGATCCGTTTTCCCACTGGAGAAGATCTTGCTGCTGGTTTCCGTCTTGAGGCTGTCACTGAGATCCAAATGGATCCCTCCCGTGCCCGCCTGCAACACGCCTTTATGATCCAACTGCTGAGCCGCCAGCCTGATGCTGTCGCCCTGCCATACTCCGTCGTTATCGACGGTCGCCGCCCCTACCGTCAGTTCCCCTTCGCTGAGCAACTTGCCGCTTACTGTGCTGTTCAGATCCTTTTGCAACTGCAACGCCAACTGCCGTAGACCAATCAGATTGCCGCTGTTGTTCACCGTGTTGGCCGTGACGGTGGTCGCCGCACCCTGCGCTTCCCCCTGATTGCTGATGCTGTCGGCCGAAAGCTGTAATGCGCCTTCGCTCAATACCTTGCCGTCGTTATTCAGCGTGGCAGCCGTCAGTTTCAGTAGCCCCTGGCTCAGCACTTGCCCACTGTTGTGCAACGTCTGTTCAACCGTTGCCGTCAGCCCATTTTCCCCCAGGGTGCTGCCAGTGTTGGCCCAACCTTGTACGCCGATATCAATGTTCTGTCCCTGTAGCTTACCGGCGTTATTCAACCGTTCCCCCTGCAGCGCCAACGCCCCCCCGGCCAGCACTCGCCCTGCCACGCGGTTTTGCAGATCTTTCGCTGTAATCTCCGCCAGCCCCTTGGCCTGTATCAGCCCACTGTTCTCCACGTCTTGCGCCGTGAGCTTCATGCTGTTTGCCGCGAGGGTGCCGGTATTGTTTAACGTTGGAGCCTTTAACGTCAGCGTATTGTCCGCCACCAGCTTGCCCTGGTTGTCCACCTTTTCACTAAAGCTCAGCTCTACTCCGGAGGCGCCGATCTGCCCACTGTTGACCAAGGTAGTGCCATTCACCGTCAGCCGTTTGCCGGCCAGCAGTTCGCCTTGTTGATCGAGCCGATTTACCTTCAGCGTGAAGCCATTATCGGCCTGCAGATGCCCTCGCTGGCGCAGTGAACCACCGCGCCAGTCAATGTTAAGTGCATTGATTTGGCCGCTGTTATCGGCCGTCGCAGCGGAAAAGTTCAAATCCCCCAAGGTGTTAAACACGCCCGCCAACTGCGCATCCTGCGTAATTTTTAACGCCATGCCCTGTTTGGCCTGGGTGCGGGCGCCTGTGGTAGTCGACAAATTCTGGCTGTCCATCGTCAGGGCGAGTTCGCTGGAAAGCAGCCCGCCCAACCGCACGTCATTAGCCTGAATGACAATATCGCTATCACTCAGCAGCGATGAGCCTGCAGCTGTGCTCAGTATGCCGCCGTTGAGGGTGATGCCCTGTTTGCCGCTGGCGCGGCCCGCCAGCAAGAATTCCCCGGCCTGTACGGTTAAGGGGCCATCTGCAGACAGGGAACCTGCCACGTTAAGTTTGTCGCGCACGCGCAGCTCAAGCTGCTGCCTGGCCCCGATGGCCCCCTGGTTATCGACGCTTTTAGCCGTAATCCGCTGAACACCGCCCGCTTGCAACTGCCCCCGGTTATCAAGCCGTTCGCCGATCAGCGTCTGCGTGCCCTGTGCCTGTATCCGCCCGCTGTTGTCCAGGCTCTGTGTCTGAATGTGGCTGTCGCGGTTGGCGGCCAGCTGGCCGCTGCTGCTGAGGTTATTGGCTTGCAGGTGCAGATCGCGCCCGGCGGTCAGAACGCCCTGCCAGTCGCCGTCACCGTTAAGCGTCATATTGATGTCGCCTTCGGCAGTCAGGCTGCTGTCTTTAGCGCTGCTCAGGCTGCCTGCGGTCAGCTGCAGTTTGCCGTCAGTACTGGCTTTGCCTGCCTGCAATTTGCCTGCGGCGGTAAGCTGCATATCGCCTTTGGCGTTCAACGCGGCCTTGTCCAGGGCCAGTTCACCCCGGCTGTTCAGGTTCATCGCCTGGCCGGCCTTATGGTTGCCGCTCAGCGTCATTCCTGCCGCCGTAGCATTCAGGCTCCCCTCTGCCAGCGTATTATTCAGCCGCAGTTGCCCATTGGCATCCAATTGAATATCGTCCTCACGCGCGTTGAGGTTGCCGAGGTTGACCCCAACGCCTTTTTCACTGGAGACCAGGTGGATACGGTTGGCGTACATGCCACCAAGCGCACCAGTATCAATCGCCACCTTGGGCGCGTCGCCGCTGCCTGCAATCGCCGTGGCCTTGCCGGTAGCATCTACCCGGTTGGCCCCGAGCGTGATGCTGAGGTCCTTGGCGTGCAGTTGCGCGTTAATCTCGGTTGCGCGGGCGATCAAGGCAAATTTTTCGCTCTTGCCGGCGTCCAGCCCTTTACCCTGAATGGTGATTGCCCCCTGGGTGACTTCCAGCGCCTGCAGCTTGCCGTCAGCACCCAGCACCGGCTTGCCGGTCGTCAGCGTCGCGTTGGGGGTATTGATAAAGCCGCAGCCGTCGCAGGTGATGCCATAGGGGTTGGCAACCATCACGCTGGCCTGCTTGCCCGCGACCTCCAGGTAACCGCGCAGCTGTGAGGGGTTCGGTGCCACCACCTCATTGATGATGCCCTGCGCTTCCCCGCCGGCCTGCAGGTTGGGGTTGTTCTGGATCAGCCCGCCAAGCTGGCTCTGATTGAGCTGGCCAGTGGCGTTGTTGAGGATCGTCCCCTCTTTGCCAACGTTGAAATCGTTGTATTTGTTATGCGAAATACCGGCCTGGTTCGGCGTGGCAATATTGATCACCGGCACACCATTGGCGGCCTGATCCACTCGGGTATTGCCTTCGGCTACGTTAATGCCCTCGGCCAGTACAGGCAGCAACGGTTGCCCCGCCAGCAATGTGCACAGGGTATAACTCAGCAGGCGCTGCGTGGTATTAAGGTTTTGATTATCACTATGTTTCATCCTTGAAACCTTCCTGTGCGTTAGCGTTAAATTACGATATTGACCCGGTAATAGACCGAAACACGATCCGGTTTCATTCCATCCGGGTAAGCCAGTGGCCAGCCGACGGTCAGTTGACTGCTGAAATAGCGGCTACGGCTCCCCAGGCCCAGGGCGCCGCCCCACAGCGTCCCCGAGGCATTGGCATCCAGCGCGTCAAGGTGCAGATAGCCGCCGTCCACCGCCACCAGGGCGTTAATACTGCCGACATACGGCAAGGTCACCAGCGCCCGGTTAACTTCATTACGCCAGTAGCCGCCCTTGTCACCGGAAAGATACTGCTCCTTGAAACCACGTACCGAGCTCTCACCACCGATGGTCAGACGTTCGCTGCCGTATAAGCGGTGATTGCTCCACTGGCTGTACAGGCTGGTGAGATAAGTCCAATCTTGCGCCAGCGGCAGGTAGTAGCTGCCGGAAAGCGAAAGTTTATGAAATTCGGCGCGGGGGGCTTCCTTGATTTTTCCGCTGTCGTTCTCTGCCCCTAGCCACGGCACCCCGCGGCTGTAAGCCGGGTTCAGGGTGGCGAAACCGCCCAACAGCTTTTGGCTGTGGCTAACACCCAGCGTCACGCTGGTCAGTTTGCGGCTGCTGCTTTCCAGCCGGGTGTCATTGAGATAATTGCGATTGATGCGGTGCGTGACCCCCAGCGATAGGCCGGTTTTCATTTCGCCGTCACGGAACAACACCCGCGAAACGCCCAACCGATGGATCTGGCTGTCACCGCTGGAACGCCAGTCAAAGCCCTGGTTGTTGAGGGTAGCCAGGTAGTCGCTGTAGGAATAGTTGTAATCCAGCGTCCAGTAGCCGTAAGGCAAGCTGAGGCCGGCCTGCACGCTGCGCGCATTGTGATCGTTGGCAAAATCGCTGCTGCGGGCACCGGCGACAAACCATTGATCCGCCAGCCCCAACAGGTTATTGCCGGTCAGCGATCCGTTGATCTGACCGGCACCGGTACTTTTTTGCCCGCTGTTGTCGAACCCTGCCCCCAGCGTCAGAGGAAACTCAGGTTTGGCGCTCAGATTGACCACCGAGTAACCCGGCCGGCTACCCGGCAGAATTTCTATCTGTACCGGCTGCTGACGCAGTCGGTTGATCTGTTCCATGCCCTGTTCGATATCACGCAGATTAAGAATATTGCCCTGCAGGCCCGGGAAGGCCATTTTCAGCATGCGATCGTCTCGTTGCTCCAGCAGAACGTTCTCCAGCTTGCCCTCCAGCACCAGCAACCGCAGCTCGCCGCGCGACAGATCCTGTTCGGTCAGGAATGCGCGGCTGGTGATATAGCCACGGTTGATATACCAATCGGAGATTTGCTGCACCAGCGTCTGGACTTGGCCCAGATTCAGACATTGCTGCAGATAAGGCTGCGTGAGTTTACGTTGTGCACTGGCGGGCAGATGATCCGCGCCTTCCAGCCGGATATGGGTGATGCTAAAACAAGGTCCGCCAGCGTTGGCGTTGGGTGATGCAGGGGGCGGCAAGGCCGGCGTCAGGCTACGTTGCAGCTCCTGCCGCTGCTGCTGGTTTTGCTCCAGCAATTCACGCTGCTGTTGTTGAATGGTGTCACGATCTGCCGGGCTAAGCAGGTTAGCGCACGCCGCGGAGGAAAAGAAAATGCACAGCAAAGCTGTCGAAAGCCGTTGAGTCACTGAATCCATTCAGAAGATCATCCGTGTGTTTTTTCAGCATTTTAACGACGGAAGGAAGAATGTAACAAGCTGTGAATCATTAGCTGGAGAGGCAATTAGGGCAATCGATACAGAAAGCTCTTAGGGAAAACCGCAGAAAATAGCTTCAAATAGTTAAATCTAATTTATTGATTTACTGAGGCTGGGAAAAACAGTGAATCGCTCTTAATTTAAGCAAAGCCAACTCATTGCCGTTAATGCGATGCAGGCCGCAAAATGGCGTTTGATAGGGGCCGGGATCCGGCCCCAGGAGACGGTTACGCGGTACCGCCAACGGTCAGGGTGTCCAGCTTCAGGGTCGGTTGGCCGACGCCCACCGGCAGGCTTTGCCCCTCTTTGCCACATACACCAACGCCTTTATCCAGCGCCAGATCGTTGCCGACCATTGAAATCTGCTGCATCGCCTCGATACCGGAGCCAATCAGCGTAGCGCCTTTCACCGGTTTGGTGATGCGGCCATTTTCAATCAAATAGGCTTCGGTGGTGGAGAACACGAACTTGCCCGAAGTGATGTCCACCTGACCGCCGCCGAAGTTAGGCGCATACAGCCCGTACTCGACGCTGGCGATGATCTCTTCCGGCGTCGACTTACCCGCCAGCATGTAGGTATTGGTCATGCGCGGCATTGGCAGGTGCGCATAAGACTCGCGGCGGCCGTTACCGGTCGGTGCAACGCCCATCAGGCGCGCATTGAGCTTGTCCTGCATGTAGCCTTTCAGGATGCCGTTCTCAATCAGCACATTGTACTGACCCGGTACGCCTTCGTCATCGATAGCCAGTGACCCACGACGCCCTTGCAGAGTACCGTCATCCACTACGGTGCAAAGCTCGGAAGCCACCAGTTGGCCCATCTGACCGCTGAACACCGACGTACCGCGACGGTTGAAGTCACCTTCCAGGCCGTGGCCTACCGCCTCATGCAGCAGTACGCCTGGCCAGCCTGCGCCCAACACCACCGGCATATTGCCCGCCGGCGCCGCAACGGCAGACAGGTTGATCAACGCCATGCGCACCGCCTCTTTGGCGTAGGCATCGGCGCGAACGTCACCCTCGACGATTTCCAGGAAATAATCATAGCCAAAACGACCGCCGCCGCCGCTGGAGCCGCGCTCACGCTTGCCGTCTTGTTCCACCAGCACGCTGACGGACAAACGCACCAAGGGGCGCACGTCCGCCGCCAGGGTGCCGTCAGTAGCAGCGACCAGGATCTGCTCATATACGCCGGTGATACTGGCGCTGACTTCCTGTACGCGCTTATCGGTAGCGCGGGCCACCTTATCAACGCGATGCAGCAAGGCGATTTTTTCTTCACGCGGCAGGCTTTGCAGCGGATCAAGCAGCGGGTACAGCGCCTTATGGCTGATTTCGCCCAGGGTATGTACCTGGCCGTTGCCCTTGTCACGTACGATGCTGCGCGCCGCCTGCGCGCTCTGCTGCAAAGCGTTCAGGGTGATCTGATCGGCATAGGCGAAGCCGGTTTTTTCGCCGCTGACGGCGCGCACCCCGACCCCTTGGTCGATATTGTAAGAACCATCCTTGATAATGCCGTCTTCAATCACCCAGGCTTCATGGTAGCTCGACTGGAAATAGAGATCGGCATAATCGAGGCGGCGTTCTGCCAGTTGCCCCAGGACGGAAAACAGGTCTTGGTGGCTCAACTTATTCGCAGCAAGTAACTGCTCACTGACAAACGTCAGGCTCATAATTTTTTCACTCTTTAATGGAGGAGTTTTTTTCAAACGGCGCCGTCAGCGACATCTGGAATCTGTTGTGTTGCAACACCGGCATCTGCTCACGAATCGTTTTGAGGCCGGTAGTGTCAACCCGCACTTTCAACGCCGAGACCGCATCCGCGTTTTCGGCCAGCACCTTGCCCCAACCGTCTACCGCCAGCGAGTGACCCCAGGTGCGGCGAGTCGGGCCATGGCTGCCGACCTGCGCCGGCGCCAGGATCACACACTGGTTTTCAATCGCCCTTGCGCGCAGCAGTATTTCCCAGTGCGCTTCGCCGGTCACGCGGGTAAAGGCTGCAGGCACGGAAATCAGTTCAGCGCCCTGCGCTCGCAACGCCTGGAACAGCGCCGGGAAGCGCAAATCGTAGCAGATGGTCATGCCAAGCCGACCGACCGGGGTATCCACTACCGTGAGCTGTTGGCCATGTTGATAGGTGTCCGACTCACGATAATGGCCGTGGGAGTCGTTAATGTCCACGTCGAACATGTGCAGTTTGTCGTAACGCGCTCGGATCTCGCCCTGATCGTCAAACAGCAGGCTGCTGGTAGTGATAAGCGCAGGATTTTCGCGGCTGACCAGCGGCATGGAACCGACCAGCAACCACACGCCATAGCGTCGCGCCATTTCACGCACCGCGTTTTGCAACGGCCCGTCGCCCTGTTGCTCCGCATGCTCACGATAGGCCGCAGAGTTGGCGAACAGCAGCGCATTCTCCGGCGTCATTACCAGTTTTACCCCGGCATTGAGCTGCTTAATCTGCTGTTCAATCTGGGCCAGGTTGTCACGCACCCGATCGCCACTGCACAACTGTAACAACGCAACGTTAGCATTTCTCATGACGCCTTATCCTCCTTTGGCTTACGCAACACCTCATTGATCTTCGGCTGATCCAGGCTGCCGCCGATATGGTAACGAATCAGCGAAATCTTGTTCCACAGCGGCCCCAGCACTTTGGACGCGGCAAACACCGCAGCACCAACAATCGGGTTAATCACGAATGCCGTCGCCACGCCGACGGTGGCTGAAATTTCCGGCGCCACCACCGCTTCCATATCAATCTGCCGACGCGCCAGGTCAATTTGCCCGCTCATGGCAATATCCGCTGCCAGTCCGTCAACCAAAAGGTTATCGGTATGCATTATGCCATCTTTCAACCACGAGGTGCTGCGGATGGAGTCAAAGTAGAAGCCTTTGCCGAAGGTATCGCTAAAATCGAACTGTAGCTTGCGTAACAGGGCATCGAAGCTCACCAGACGCAACAGCTGGCCGGCACGACCGCCGCCCATGCTGTCGATTTCGCCCTTGCCCATATTGATTTTCAGCGCGCCACTCAGGGTATTCAACTGCGGTTTCCACGGCTGGCCGCGCCAGTAGAGATCGAAATCGACGTCATAAGGTGCGCCTTTCAGCGGCGTGGTGATGCCGAAGAAAGCCGCGGTTTCATCAATTTTGGCACCCAGCAGTTTACCTTTCAGCGAGCTGCGCTCTTCCTGGGCATTCTGTTTCCACAAACCGCTGGCGGTCATGCGCCCTTTGCCGGTATCGACTAACCCGTGCGTCAGCAGGAGGGTATCCCCCTGATTGGTCAAATCAGCCTCAACCTTGCCGAGGTTCTGCCCCATCACCCAGCACGACTTACAGCGCAGCATCAGCGACGGCCAGTCGCGGAAGGAAACCTTGTCTGCGGCCACCTGCGCAGCTGCGGTCGCCGTCGGAGTGCTCTTAGCCGCGTCAAACTGCGGGTTGTAATAGAGATAATTGATATCGGCGCGCCACGGCCCCCGGTCCGCCACCCGTAAACTGCCATCAACCTCATCGCCCTTGGCGCTGACCAGCGTGGCCCCCAGCTGCTTCTCTGCCGACAGCGTCAGCTTATGCCACGCCTGACCGCCTAGCAGCAGCTGTGGCGTTTTTAGTGCGACGGTGGTCGGGAAGTTAAATCCGCCCACCTTGCCCATACCGCCACTTTGTTTCAGCGCCGGTGCCATCAGGCCCAGCCATTTCTCACCGTCCAGCGGCGGCAGGTTAAGCGTCAGCGATTTTCCGTTCGGTAACGGTGGGGTTCCACTACCAGCGGTCTGCCAGGCCGCCCGTGCCAGCGTGACCTGCTGTTTGGCGAAGGTCCATTCGCTGTTGAATTTGTTTTGTTTGCCAGCACTGCCGGTCAGCATGAATCCATTCAGGCCACCTTTCACTTTTACGCTCAGCGGCAATGGCTCACCCGCCGGTTTATCTAATGGCGAAGGTAAGTGACTACTTACTTTCTTAAGATCCGCATCAACGCCAATGTCATAGCTGGCCGCGCCCTGATGAGGCAAGACGATGGCCACCTGACCCTGCCAAGGGGCGCTGCCGCTCAGTGCATCGCTCACTTCCTGCGGGATGCCAGGGAATTTGCCCGGCTGCCAGTCAGCTTTCAGGCCAACGTTGACCTTGTAATCGTTTTTCCCTTCCTGAGTGTTGAAATCCACCGCCACCGGCTGTCCAAACCAATTGGCAGACAGGGTATCGCTGCTCAGGTTGCCGTTATCAAAACGGAACTTGCCGCTGACCTTTTGCAGCTCACTGTCGATAGGCTTCACCAACAGTGAGTTATTGTTCAGCGCGACTTCACCGGTGGCGCGCACCAGCTCGCCGTTCAAGGGAATATCGAGGTGTAAGCGCCCACTGACATTACCACCAATCTGCAGTTCGTCCAGGGCCGAGCCCAATGAATCGTGCAGCGGAGTCTGTTTGAAATAGTCATGGATTTCCCCCCCCTGGCCCGCGACCTCGGCATCCACCAACAAACGCTCTTTCAGGTAGTCCGGAATGACGGCGCTGACATTTTTGCCATCGACTTTACCCAATTTGGTTTGCGGAGCGTTCATCCACAGCCCTTCATTGGCGAAGTCGAGATCGATAGCCAGATCGGTCAACGCCGGCCAATCCGGTTGGAACTGGAAGGTGGAATGACGCAGCGGGACAAACACCTCAAACTGACCTTCGTTTTTGCGGTACGGGAAATGCTGCGGGTCACCGTTGTAGATCAGCGTGGCGTTATCCACCTGCCCACCCTGGATGGCGCCGCTGAGGTAATCCACCAGATGCTTGCCCATCAGGGGCTCAGGGAAGTAGCGCCAGGCGTCCGCGCCGTCGTACAGACGGATACCTGCCAGAATATTCAGCCACGGGTCGCCTTTGGCCGGCTGCTGATAGCGGAAGTCACCGTTAACCCACAGCGATTTGGCTTTCACATCCAGGTTTTGGCTCGCCAGTTCCCAGCCCTGGTCATTGTTCTGCCAGGTCAGAGCCCCCCGCGCGCTGCTGATTTCCAGAGGTGCCCGGAACATATCGCCGTACGGCAGGGTGCTGTTATTGAGATCAAGCTGCAGACGACCATTTTCCACACCGCCACTCAGTGCGCCGGAGAAGTGATTCACGCCGGGCAACAGTTTCCAGTGCTGCCAGCTGACGTCCTGCCAGAGGGCCTGGAAACGCGTTTTTTCCGGTTGTTTCAGCGGGATATCCAACGCCAGCGCGTTGACCTTGCCTTGCGGCTGCAGATCGTTCCAGCGATCCAACACGTCCGGGCTGAGGAAAGAGAAGGTCGGCAGTAGCGCGGCCAGGCGCTCAAGCTGAATGTCAGTGGCGCGCACGCGCAGCTCTTCGGTTTGCCCTGGGCCCAGGAATTCGGTGTTTTCCGGCAACCACAGCGCAGACAGTTTACCCTGTGGCCAGGCCTGACCGTCGGTGGCCAGGTTCAACTGCGGAACGTCCACCTGCCAGCCGGTACCCTGACGGCTGAGCGTCAGCGCCAGATTGTCCACGTCGAGCCGGTGAGCTTGAGTCCCCACGTTCCAATTGGCCGCCCCCTGTTTCAGTAATGCACTGCCGGTGGCGATTTCACCATTTTGGATCTGCAGCCAGGCCGCCAGACTGAAGTCTGCGCTTTCCAGCCCGGTATTGGCGCGCAGCCAACGGGTGAACCAGGGCTTCATATCGATATTGTCGGCCTGCATATAGACAGTGCCGGTATTCAATAGCCCTTGGTTATCACGCAGATCCATGCGCAGTTGCACCACACCATGCTGACCGTTCAGCGTCGACAGGCTGATCTGCCCTTCTGCCCGGTGACGATCGCGGCCGTTCAGCCAGGTCAACTGTGGGATTTCGAATTCGGCACGCGCGCCGGCGGGCGTCAGGAATGAGATGCGGCTGTCGCGCAGGTCGAAATGATCCAGCTGATGCAGCAGCAAATCGGTGATTTTACCCGGTTCGATGGTGCTACCCTGGTGCTCATCGCCGCCCAGCGTGGTGTTAAGATCGAACTGGAGTTGGTGAAAGGTAAGATCGCGGAACTGCCAGCGCAAATGCAGCAGCGATTGCCACACGTCCAGCGCCAAGGTCACGCGTTCAATCTTCAGATTGCTTTTGGGCAGCGTGGCGCGCACGTTGCGCATTTCAAGCTGTGGGCCAAAAGTTTCCCAACTGCCCTGGATGAAATCGACCTGTACGGGCACGCCGGATAGGCTTTCAACCTTTGCCAGCAATTGAGGGCGATAGTTGTTCAGTTCAGGCAGCACCAGACGCAGCCCGCTGATCAGCAACGCCACGATGACAATCAGAGTGGCGCCTGTAGCTAACAAAATCCCAGGCAGTCGCCTCACGCAGTTCTCCTTGCTTCCGCTGCCTGGCAACGGGAATATCTATGCACGATGGGGCTCAGTATGCTGAGCCCCACTCATGTCTGACTTTAGCCACCAACGGGCGAACTACATCATGACAACGTCAAATTGTTCCTGGCTGTATAAAGGTTCGATTTGTACCTTCACCTGCTTGCCCACAAAGATTTCCACTTCGGCCAGCGCATGGGACTCTTCGCTTTTCAGCGCCTCACCCACCGCCGCAGAGGCGTAAACCAGGAAACGATCTGAATCATAAGCATGGTGCACGCGCACAATTTCACGCAAAATTTCGTAGCACACGGTTTCCACTGTTTTCACCGTGCCGCGTCCCTGACAGGTAGGACAATCGTTACACAGCACATGTTCAATGCTTTCCCGTGTACGTTTACGCGTCATTTCCACTAAGCCTAGCTGAGAGAAGCCGTTGATCGTGGTTTTTACCCGATCTTTACTCAGCGCCAGCTCCAGCGAATGCAATACTCGACGGCGATGTTCTTCATTATTCATATCAATGAAGTCAATGATGATAATGCCGCCCAAGTTGCGCAGCCGCAGTTGGCGGGCAATGGCCTGGGTCGCTTCGATATTGGTGTTGAAGATGGTTTCGTCGAGATTGCGGTGGCCGACAAAGGCGCCGGTATTGATATCCACGGTCGTCATCGCCTCGGTCTGATCGATGATCAGATAACCGCCGGACTTCAGCTCGACCTTGCGCTCCAGCGCACGCTGTATCTCGTTTTCGACGTCGTACAGATCGAAGATTGGCTGGCTGCCGGTGTACAGCTCCAGCTTGGCGGTGATATCCGGGATGTACTCACCGGTAAACTCCACCAGCAGATCGTGGGTCAGGCGGGAATCCACGCGGATCCGGTCCAGCGCCGCGCCGGCGAAGTCACGCAAAATGCGCTGCGCCAACGCCAACTCACCGTATAATTTGTATTTGGTCTGGTTGCGTTTTTTACGCTCCATCACCTTGGTCCACAGGCGTTTGAGGAAAGCGGCGTCCTGCGCCAACTCTTCTTCGCCAATGCCTTCAGCCGCGGTGCGGATGATAAAGCCGCCCAGCTCATCACAGTAACCGGCCACCGCTTTTTTCAGGCGATCGCGCTCGGCTTCACTTTCTATACGCTGCGAAACGCCAACGTGCGCCGCCCCCGGCATAAACACCAGGTAACGCGAAGGCAAAGTGATGTCGGTGGTCAGGCGTGCGCCCTTGGTACCGAGCGGATCTTTCACCACCTGGACCATCAGATCCTGTCCCTGGCGCACCAGTTCGGCAATGTCACGCACGTGGAAATTTTTCTGCTCATCGCCGGCGACACATTCCGTGTGCGGCATGATATCGGAAGCGTGCAGGAAGGCCGCTTTATCCAGGCCGATATCGACGAATGCCGCCTGCATGCCCGGCAACACGCGGCTTACGCGCCCTTTATAAATATTGCCGACGATGCCGCGCTTAGATTCGCGTTCGATATGGATCTCTTGCAGGATGCCGCCATCAATATAGGCAACCCGCGTTTCAGACGGTGTGATATTAACCAGTAGCTCAGCTGTCATGCCTTCTCCTCAGAGCCGGTCGATAATGGCAGCGCCCATCAACCGGTTCTTACATCACGTAATGCGACAAAATTACTGAGCAGCTCATGTGTTTCGACTAACGGCAGGCCCATCACCGCATGATAACTCCCGGTTATCGTTCTGACGAAACAACCACCCTTTCCTTGAATTCCGTAGGCGCCCGCTTTATCCATCGGCTCGCCCGTAGCAATATAGTCGCAGATATCCTGCTGTGACAGGTTGCGGAATGTCACGTCCGTCACCACCAGTTGGCACAGAACGTCATGGCGATCGGCGATCGCCACCGCAGTCATCACCTGATGCTGTTTACCCGACAGCGCCGCCAGCATTTGCGCCGCGTGCGTCTCGTCCTGAGGTTTTTCCAACACCCGGCCATTGAGCACCACAATGGTATCGGCACCCAGCACCGGCCACGCCTGCGGTGCCAGCGCCACGCCGGCTTTGGCCTTATCCTGCGCCAAACGGCGCACATAGGCTTCCGCGGATTCCCCTTCCTGCCGCTGCTCTTCGGTATCCGTCAGGATAACTTCAAAGGGGACGCCCAACAGGGTCAGTAATTCATGTCGACGGGGAGAGCCGGAGGCCAGATAAAGCGAAGTCATTGTTATACCCTTACTGTACGGCGAACTGACGGCGAATTTTTCGCATCAACAGGAACAACCATGGCCACAGGATGCCGTTTACCACACTACTCCAGAACACCTCTGGGCGGAAAGAAACGTTGATCACTAAAAACTCGGCCCAGAACACCACAACGTCCATCGCCAGTGACAGCAGCACGACGATCAGCGCCTGTTGCCAGAGCGCCATATTGCGGAACAGTTGGAATTTGAACGCCACCAGATAGGCAATAATACCTAACGCCAGTGCGCGTACGCCCAGCGTGGAACCGAGGATCAGATCCATAATCAGCCCCAGCACGAAGCCGGTGCCGACGTTAACCCGATGAGGCAACGCCATCACCCAGTAGATCAGGATCAAAGCCAGCCAGGAGGGACGGAACATGTAGATCTGTTCCGGCCACGGCATGATTTGCAGCACCAGCGCCACCAGGAATGACAGCCAGATTATCCAGCGCCCGTTGCTGCGGTAACGATTCATTGCGTGACTCCCGCGGCAGGAGCAGCGGTTTGTACCGCGGCCCCGGTTGCCGGAGCAGGCAGAGGCAGTTGCGGCCCCACCGCATCAGCTGGCGGCAGAACCTGCGGCATCATCTGCATCAGACGCTCATTGGCGACGCGATGAACTTCATCGGGCGGCAACGGCATGTCGCCGTTACGATCGGCCCCCCACAGCAGCAGCAGATAGCGCAAGCGCTGTAACCCTGCGGTTGGTCGAGCCTGAATCACGGTATAGGCGCGCTGATTATCCACTTTGACCGAGGACACCACCGCCACCGGATAGCCTTCAGGGAAGCGACCACCAAGGCCGGATGTGACCAGCACATCACCCACGCGGATATCGGTATTGTTCGGCAGATGTTCAAGCTGTAAATCGTCGGCACAGCCGCTGCCTGCGGCGATCACCCGGATATCGTTGCGCAGCACCTGAATTGGCAGCGCATGTGAAGCATCGCAGATCAGCAACACGCGGCTGGTGACTTTAGCCACCGCCACCACCTGGCCCACTACGCCTTTATCACTGATGACCGGCTGGCCTTCATAAACGCCGTTATCCGATCCTTTGTCGATCACTACCTGATCGCTGTAAGGATCCGAGCCGGTCGAGATCACCTGAGTGACCATTTTGTGTTCGTCCTGGCGCAGCGGCGAGCCTAACAGCTCACGCAAGCGGGCGTTTTCCTGCTTGAATTGGCCAAGAAGAAGAATATCGCTGTTTTTCAGCAGCAGTTCCTGCCGCAGAGCCCGGTTTTCCAGCTCCAGCTGTTGGCGGGTAGCCAGCGTTTCTGAAACGCTGTCCAAAACTTTACGTGGCCCATTGGCCAAAAAATAGAAAGGGCTGACGGCCGTGTCCATGTAGTTACGTATTTTCACGAACGTACCGAGACGGCTATCGGCAACGATCAGGCCAATGGCCACGATCACCGCCAAAAAAAGTCGTAGTTGCAGGGAAGGCCCCCTGCTAAAAATCGGCTTCATAAATTATGCGTGTTCCTCGACAACAGAAAGAGGAACCGTACCTGATTTTCGCTTTGCGCATTCACCCGATACGATTCCTCCTTCTTGGGGCTGACTATTCTTCGCTGAACAAATCGCCGCCATGCATGTCGATCATTTCCAACGCCTTGCCACCGCCGCGGGCTACGCAGGTCAGCGGATCTTCTGCCACGACCACCGGAATACCGGTTTCTTCCATCAGCAGGCGATCCAGGTTGCGCAGCAATGCGCCACCGCCGGTCAACACCATGCCGCGTTCGGAAATGTCTGAAGCCAGCTCTGGTGGACACTGCTCCAGCGCCACCATCACCGCACTGACGATGCCGGTCAACGGCTCCTGCAGCGCTTCAAGGATTTCATTGGAATTCAGGGTAAAGCCACGTGGCACGCCCTCAGCCAGGTTACGGCCGCGAACTTCGATTTCATGCACTTCATCGCCCGGATAAGCGGAACCGATGCCATGCTTGATACGTTCGGCAGTTGCTTCACCGATCAGTGAGCCGTAGTTACGACGCACGTAATTAATGATAGCTTCGTCGAAACGGTCACCACCGATACGTACAGAAGAAGAGTAGACCACACCGTTCAGTGAGATCACCGCCACTTCAGTGGTACCGCCACCGATATCCACCACCATGGAACCTGTCGCTTCAGAAACCGGCAGGCCGGCACCGATTGCGGCAGCCATAGGTTCTTCAATCAGAAACACCTCACGCGCACCGGCCCCTTGGGCAGATTCGCGGATGGCGCGGCGCTCAACTTGAGTTGCGCCAACCGGCACACACACCAGCACGCGCGGGCTTGGCCGCATGAAGCTGTTGCTGTGTACCTGTTTAATAAAGTGCTGCAGCATTTTTTCGGTCACGAAGAAATCGGCGATCACGCCGTCTTTCATCGGACGAATAGCCGCGATGTTGCCGGGCGTACGCCCCAGCATTTGTTTAGCCTCATGACCCACGGCCGCAACGCTCTTGGGTGAACCGGCACGATCCTGGCGAATGGCAACCACCGACGGTTCGTTCAGTACAATGCCTTGCCCTTTAACATAAATCAGGGTATTGGCGGTACCCAAGTCGATGGACAAGTCATTGGAAAACATGCCACGAAATTTCTTAAACATAACTAAAGGATAATCCTGCAAGCTGGGGGCGGAAAATAAAATCCGCCTACTTTACCAACCACACGAAGCAGCGACAAGGCGCAAAAACGTTCTACTTCGGTGAAAAATAGTCTGTATTGTTTCTGCTCGAATGCACGGAAATTGGATGAGGCCTGAATTCCCTGAACAAAGGCTCAGTTTACCACCCTGTCAGCGCACGAAACGGCGTAACACAGCTCATAAAATCTAACATATTCCCTGATTGCCGCTGGTGGTAAGCACCTACCAACGTTCAACAGAAAAGGACTGACAAGAGCCTATATCAAATAGGCGTCATTGTCGCAGGCAGTTTGGGGGTTATCCCAAAATGACAGAGAAAAAAGCCCAGATGAATTGGCGCTCATTCTACGTTAATTTTTGTTCGGTATTCAGGTTAAACACGATAACGACGCGAATATTTTTTACGCCCGACGTCTATCGGTTCCGGCGACGCGAAAAAGTCGCCCTGTCCACCGAGGATCCCCCGCTCTTTCAGCGTCTGCCACTCATTACGCGTCCGCACGCTGGCGGCGAAAACCTGAGTGCTGGTGCCTTCACAGGCGCCGGTCAGGCTTTGAACGAACAGCTGATTTTCATCACGCTTATCAATACTCCGCACCAGACCCGGATGGAGCTTAACCAATTCCACCGGTAAGGACTTGATATAGGAGGTACTTACCACGGTTAACCCGGCCTGGGACACCGCCAGACGACAGCCCAGCCCTGACAGTAACTTCAGTACCGGACGTAAACGGTCGATATGTTGACACACGTCTG
Organism: Serratia sp. BIGb0234; assembly: GCF_024809915.1. Lineage (NCBI taxonomy): Bacteria > Pseudomonadati > Pseudomonadota > Gammaproteobacteria > Enterobacterales > Yersiniaceae > Serratia > Serratia sp. BIGb0234. The sequence goes on along the minus strand of NZ_JANUEI010000003.1, from coordinate 119,565 downwards.
CCTCTGCAAGTTCAATCAGAATTCGCCGACGATGACTTTTTTCACACTGTAACAGGCTATCACGCAGCCAACGCTGGAAACTACGCTGCAACAGTGAGTCTACGCTCAGCGTAAAAGCCAATGTTTCTTCGGGCCACAGCGTCAGTAAAGGAAGAATACGGCTCAGATGTTGACGATCGTAGCTTTCCGCCAGCCCTAACTGCCGTACCAGAGGCATATACTCCGATGGCAGCAGTTCCTGGGTGCCATCGTAGATCCGGCTCATGATCTCACGGTGATGCACTTCCCCTTCTACCGTCACCGCCGGTTTCTGATACAAACGCGGGCCTCCCCGCGCCAGCACCTGCTCCAGCAGGGTGCGCCACTTGACGCTGCCGCGCCCTTTTTCCGGCACCTGGCTGTCATAAACATACCAGCCGTTTTCGCCTTGCAACGTAGCATGGCGCGTTGCCTGCTCCGCGTAATCGATCACCTGCTCGGTGGTTTGTCCGCTGCGGTACGCCACGATGCCAATGTGCAGGAATGCTTCACGATCGATAAGCGCCGTTGAAGGCAAGGCGTCAATCGCGTGGACCAGCTGTGAAGCAATGCCGTCCGCCTCTTTCAGCGTACGGTGCGGCAGCAGGACGGTGAAGTCGCTGTGGAAATAACGCGCCAGCAGCGCCGCCGGATAGCGCATCACGAAGGTCGACAGCAGATTGACCAGCGAGTACATCAGTTCCTGCACCGCGCCGTTGCCGTGAATTTCCCGCAGCGTGTCAAAATCGGGCAGTCGCACCATCATCACAATACCGTGCGAGCCCTCTTCTTCCAGTTGGGTGGTTAGCTGGTTGTCGAAGAACAGTCGGTTATTCAGGCCGGTTTTGGCATCCTGGGCGGCAAAGGCGCGGATCAAGGTATCGACCCGATTGCGTTCCTCGCGCGCTTCCGCCAAATCTGCCAGCAAGCGATCGAGCGCGCCACTGACGTTCGCCGGCCATTCGCGCATATCGCCCTGCATCACGCTCTCTCTTTCGCCGTTGAGAATGCGTCGTGCACGGCGTTCCAGCCGATCCTCTCCGTCGGCCTGATCGCGAAGCCAGCGCAGGCTAAACAGCAAGATCACCACCATCACAACGATCGAAAGCGTCACGGCGGCAGTAGATTGCAACGAGCGTACGTCGCTGGCGAAAGGATCGATATAAGTAATTTGCAGTGCCGCGCCGGGATGCTGCATCAGCGGCAAAGTCACCTGCCTGTAACCGTTGAGCGGATCCCAGGGCTGTTTGTTGAGCGTCGGCAATTTATAGGAAAGGAGGTTACTGTGGCTGGTATCCACGCTGACCGCCACAATACCCAGTGGACGCATCACCAACGGCAACCAGCGTTTCTGTTCCTCTGGGGATTCGCGCAGCATCGCTTGGTCGAGTGAGGTCATCAGCGACTCGAAGCGGCGATCCAGACGCTCCTGAGTGACGTAAAAGAAGCTGTATGAGCAGCCCATCAGCATCAAAAACATCGCCAAAGCAACAAGCAAGGTGATCAATGCAGAGAGTTTGGTGGTGAATCGCATCCCTGTGCCTTGTCCGGTATGGTTACGTGAGTTTTCACCTTTGGAAGTATAAAGGCCCCGAATCCGCTCAAATGAATCCAACACAATATCCTGATTTTTTTAATGAATAGCGGGTACCGCTCCGGCGATACCCGCTGTCGGTTCACGCCACCCAAGCTACCAAGCCTCGACAACGAAGAAAACCTTCAATCACCCTTTTTTGTCTTTTATCAGGACATAAATTTCTTATATGCATATAGTCAATTAAATCTGGTTCAGCCATCCATGGCAAAAATGCAAACAAGAGGAAGAGTGACATGCGTGCACTGTTATTGGAACAACAAGGCGATCAAACTCTGGCTCACATCAAGGATATCAGCAGCGATCTGCTGCCCGACGGCGATGTCCTGGTGGACGTCAACTGGTCCAGCCTTAACTATAAAGATGCGTTGGCGATCACCGGCAAAGGCAAGATCGTGCGTAACTTCCCGATGGTGCCAGGCATCGATTTCGCCGGTACGGTACGCGAAAGCCGCGACGATCGTTTTAAAGAAGGCCAAAGCGTGGTGCTCACCGGTTGGGGCGTGGGTGAAAACCACTGGGGTGGCCTGGCCGAACAGGCACGAGTCTCAGGCGAATGGCTGGTGCCGCTGCCGAACGGGCTGGATGAACGCAAAGCGATGATCCTGGGTACCGCCGGCTTTACCGCCATGCTGTGCGTGATGGCGCTGGAAGAAGGCGGCGTACACCCGGACGACGGCGATATTCTGGTTACCGGTGCCAGCGGCGGCGTGGGCAGCACGGCCATCGCGATTCTGGCGGCATTGGGCTATCACGTCACCGCCATCAGCGGCCGCGAGAGCAATACCGAGTATCTGAAAGCGCTGGGCGCCAAAGAAGTCCTGTCGCGCGACGGCTACCTGGAAGCCCCGCGTCCGCTGGAAAAGCAACTGTGGGCCGGGGCGGTCGATACCGTTGGCGACACGCTGCTGGCGCGAGTCCTGTCACAGATGAATTATAACGGCACGGTCGCCGCCTGTGGCCTGGCCGGTGGCTATCACCTGCCCACCACGGTGATGCCGTTTATCCTGCGCAACGTTCGCCTGCAGGGCGTGGACTCGGTTCATACGCCGCTGCATCGCCGCCAAACCGCCTGGGAACGGCTAGCCGGTATTTTGCCGGACAGTTTCTACCAACAGGCCACCCAGGAAATCACTTTGGAACAGGCACCGGCCACCGCCGCCGCGCTGCTGAATCATCAAGTGACCGGACGCACTCTGGTTAAAATCCGCTAAAGCTTAAATCGCCCCCCGGCAACGGGGGGAACATTCGCCTGCGAAATTTCATATTTTCCCGCGCCCTCTCGCATATAGCCTGATTTCACGCCATGCTTACAACACAGATACCCCAGCATACTGTAGGGGCGTTGCATGCTGCGTCCGCGTTAATCGGGCTCAGAAGGTTACCTCCTACAGTCACTCTGACGGGAGCAGGTTTGAGTACCCGCACCTGAAAGGCGGCGGGGATGAAACGCGGAGAAAACACCATGAGAAAGCCCCCTAAATTGACCGAAGCCGATGTCACGCCCGAGAGCGTGTTCCATCAGCGGCGCAAAGTGCTGCAGGCGTTGGGTATCACCGCCGCGTCGCTGGCCTTGCCGCTTAATGCGCAGGCCGATTTGCTGTCATGGTTCAAAGGCAACGATCGGCCCAAGGCCCCCGCCGGTAAACCGCTGTCATTCAGCAAGCCTGCGGCCTGGCAGGCGCAACTGGCCATGACGCCGGAAGACAAAGTCACCGGTTACAACAACTTCTACGAATTCGGTCTGGATAAAGCCGATCCTGCCGCGAATGCCGGCGGCCTGAAAACCGAAGGCTGGAAAGTGCGTATCGACGGCGAGGTCGCCAAACCGATCACATTGGATATCGATGACTTGATCAAACGCTTCCCGCTGGAACAACGCATCTACCGTATGCGCTGCGTGGAGGCCTGGTCGATGGTCGTGCCCTGGATTGGCTTTGAGCTGGGTAAGCTGATCAAGCTGGCGGAGCCGAACAGCAATGCCCGCTACGTCGCTTTCCAAACGCTGTACGATCCGGAACAGATGCCAGGCCAGAAGGATCGTTTTATCGGCGGCGGGCTGAAATACCCTTATGTTGAAGGGCTGCGTCTCGATGAGGCCATGAACCCATTGGCCCTGCTGACCGTCGGCGTATACGGCAAAACGCTGCCGCCGCAAAACGGTGCGCCGCTGCGGTTGATCACCCCCTGGAAATACGGCTTTAAAGGCATTAAGTCGATAGTCCATATCCGTCTGGTGCGCGATCAGCCGCCCACCACCTGGAATGAATCTGCGCCGAATGAGTACGGCTTCTATGCCAACGTAAACCCGAACGTCGATCATCCACGCTGGTCACAGGCCACCGAACGCTTTATCGGCTCCGGCGGCATCCTGGACGTTAAACGCCAACCCACGCTGCTGTTTAACGGCTATGGCGAACAGGTAGCGTCGCTGTACCGCGGCCTGGATCTAAGGGAGAATTTTTAGGTGCGTTTAACTCCGGCTCATATCAAGTGGATTAAGGTCGCCATTTATCTGGCGGCATTCCTGCCTTTTCTCTGGCTGGTGCTGTCGGTGGACCAGGGTTGGTTCAGCGCCGATCCGGCCAAAGACATTCAACACTTTACCGGCAGAATGACGTTGAAACTGTTGCTGGCGACCTTGATGATTGCGCCACTGGCGCGCTATGCCCGGCAACCGCTGCTGATTCGCTGTCGTCGTCTGGTGGGACTATGGTGTTTTGCCTGGGGCACGCTGCATCTGATAAGCTATTCGACGCTGGAGCTGGGGCTGAGCAATATCGGCCTGCTGGGGCGTGAACTGGTCACCCGCCCTTACCTGACGCTCGGCATTGTCAGTTGGCTGATCCTGCTGGCGCTGGCCGCAACCTCCACGCTGTGGGCGATGCGCAAACTGGGGGCCAAATGGCAGACGTTGCATAATCTGGTCTATCTGGTGGCGATTCTGGCACCGATTCACTACCTGTGGTCGGTAAAAACCTTTTCGCCGCAGCCCTTCATTTATGCTCTGCTGGCCGTCGCGCTACTGGCGCTGCGATACAAGAAATTCCGCAATTGGTGGCGTTAAAAGCCGGAACTTTTCTGTGTTCTACCCCTCATAATGCAATATCGCCCTGGCCAGTTTACTGATTTAGGGTTGAATATCTTCGCTGATAAGACCAGTATTTAGCTGCGAATTGCTACGATATCGTTATAATGCCCGACCTTGTTCCTGTTCTCAGGGTGAATTTTCCCCTTAACAGGTGACAAATCTGTGACGTCGGGTTATTTTCTACGATGATGGTTTTATTGCCGGAGATACCAGCACAATGGCGGATAAGTTTCACATTTTGCTTCTGAACGGCCCCAATCTGAATCTGCTGGGGACGCGTGAGCCGGAGAAGTACGGCAGCACGACGTTAACAGAGATTGTTAACGGATTGGAAAACCAGGCATCCGCACTGGATATTACCCTGAGCCATCTGCAGTCTAACGCCGAACATGCGCTGATCGATCGCATACATCAGGCGCGCGGCAACACAGATTTTATTCTGATTAACCCTGCCGCGTTCACGCATACCAGCGTGGCGCTGCGTGATGCATTGCTGGCGGTGCAGATCCCGTTTATCGAGATCCACCTCTCCAACGTGCATGCCCGAGAGCCTTTCCGCCATCACTCTTACCTTTCCGATATTGCGGTAGGCGTGATTTGCGGCCTCGGCGCGGATGGCTACACATTTGCTTTACAGGCAGCGGTTAACCGTCTGTCGAAAACCCACTAATTGCTACGCAAAAGAGTACGGAATCACACTCATGGATATTCGTAAAATCAAGAAACTGATCGAACTGGTTGAAGAATCAGGTATTTCTGAACTGGAAATTTCTGAAGGCGAAGAGTCAGTTCGCATCAGCCGCGCTGCTCCAGCGCAGGCTTACCCAATGATGCCACAGGCATACGCAATGCCGGCACAGCCGCAGCCAGCACTGGCTACCGCCGTTGCCAGCGCGCCAGCCGAAACGCCTGCAGCACCAGCGGCCATGAGTGGCCACGTCGTTCGTTCCCCAATGGTCGGTACTTTCTACCGCACGCCAAGCCCGGATGCGAAAGCCTTCATCGAAGTCGGCCAGAAAGTGAACGCCGGCGACACTCTGTGCATCGTTGAAGCAATGAAAATGATGAACCAGATCGAAGCGGACAAATCCGGCGTGGTGAAAGCCATCCTGGTAGAGAACGGCCAACCGGTAGAATTTGACGAGCCACTGGTCGTCATCGAATAACGAGGCGAACATGCTTGATAAAATTGTTATCGCCAACCGTGGCGAGATCGCGCTTCGTATCCTGCGTGCTTGTAAAGAGCTGGGCATCAAAACCGTTGCCGTGCACTCGACAGCCGATCGCGATCTGAAACACGTACTGCTGGCTGACGAGACCGTGTGTATCGGTCCTGCGCCATCGGTAAAAAGTTACCTGAATATCCCGGCAATCATCTCTGCGGCTGAAATCACCGGCGCAGTGGCGATCCACCCGGGCTACGGCTTCCTGTCTGAAAACGCCGATTTCGCCGAGCAGATCGAACGCTCCGGCTTTATCTTCATTGGCCCGAGAGCCGAAACTATCCGCCTGATGGGCGACAAGGTTTCTGCCATCAATGCCATGAAGAAAGCTGGCGTGCCTTGCGTACCTGGCTCTGATGGCCCGCTGACCGACGACATGGATAAAAACCGTGCCTTCGCCAAGCGCATCGGCTACCCGGTTATCATCAAGGCATCCGGCGGCGGCGGCGGTCGCGGCATGCGCGTAGTGCGCAGCGACAAAGACCTCGAGCAATCCATTTCCATGACCAAGGCGGAGGCCAAAGCGGCTTTCAACAACGACATGGTTTACATGGAAAAATACCTGGAAAACCCACGCCATATCGAAATTCAGGTGTTGGCGGACGGTCAGGGTAACGCCATCTATCTGGCCGAGCGCGACTGCTCCATGCAGCGCCGCCACCAGAAAGTGGTTGAAGAGGCTCCGGCACCGGGCATCACCAGCGAAATGCGCCGTTATATCGGCGAGCGCTGCTCGAAAGCCTGTGTGGAAATCGGTTACCGCGGCGCAGGCACTTTCGAGTTCCTGTATGAAAACGGCGAGTTCTATTTCATCGAAATGAACACCCGTATTCAGGTTGAGCATCCGGTTACCGAGATGATCACCGGCGTGGATCTGATTAAAGAGCAGCTGCGTATCGCTGCCGGTCAGCCTTTGTCGATCAAACAGGAAGAAGTGAAGGTTCACGGCCACGCGGTGGAATGCCGTATCAACGCCGAAGACCCGAACACCTTCCTGCCTAGCCCAGGCAAGATCACCCGTTTCCATGCGCCAGGCGGTTTCGGCGTGCGTTGGGAATCTCATATTTACGCCGGTTATACCGTACCGCCGTACTATGATTCCATGATCGGCAAACTGATCACCTACGGTGAAAACCGTGACGTGGCGATTGCCCGCATGAAGAACGCCCTGGCTGAGCTGATCATCGATGGCATCAAAACCAACGTTGAACTGCAACAGCGGATCATGAGCGACGAAAACTTCCAGCACGGTGGCACCAACATCCACTATCTGGAGAAAAAGCTCGGTCTGCAGGAAACCTAAGGCAGGCTATTCGCATCGCCTGACAGAAGGCCGGTTAATCACCGGCCTTTTTCTTTACTGCTTTGGGTCACTCAATGGATGATCAAATCCATAATAGTTGTATACCCTAAATAATTGGAGTTGCATCAAGGCGGCAAAGGAGCGCATCCCGATGATGCTTACTGTAGTAAGTGATTCGGGTAAGTGAGCGCAGCCAACACAGAGGCAGCTTCAAGTATGACGGGTATATTGGAGAAACGGATGGACACACGTTTTATTCAAGCTCACCGCGAGGCGCGCTGGGCTCTGGGCCTGACGCTGCTTTATCTGCTGGCCTGGTCGCTGGCAGCCTATCTGCCGGACAGCGCATCCGGTATTACCGGTCTGCCGCATTGGTTCGAAATGGCCTGCCTGTTGGTTCCGCTGCTGTTCATCGGCCTGTGTTGGCTAATGGTACGCGGCATATTCCGTGATATTTCGCTGGAGGACGGCGATGCAAACTGAAGTCATTCTGCCGCTGGTCGCCTATCTGGTGCTGGTGTTCGGGCTGTCGGTTTACGCCTATAGCCGACGCCAGAGCGGCAACTTCCTCAGCGAATATTTTCTGGGCAACCGATCGATGGGCGGCTTCGTACTGGCCATGACCTTGACCGCCACCTATATCAGTGCCAGTTCCTTTATCGGGGGCCCCGGCGCCGCCTATAAATACGGCCTTGGCTGGGTGCTGTTGGCGATGATCCAACTGCCGGCGGTTTGGCTTTCACTCGGCGTGCTGGGCAAGAAGTTTGCCATTCTGGCTCGCCGCTACAACGCCATTACCCTGAACGATATGCTTTACGGCCGCTATCAAAGTCGTCTGTTGGTCTGGCTGGCCAGCCTCAGCCTGCTGGTGGCGTTCCTGGGTGCCATGACGGTGCAGTTTATCGGCGGCGCGCGCCTGCTGGAAACCGCCGCCGGTATTCCTTACGACACCGGTTTGCTGATCTTCGGTATCAGCATCGCGCTGTATACCGCCTTTGGCGGCTTCCGCGCCAGCGTGCTCAATGACGCCATGCAGGGGCTGGTGATGCTGATCGGCACCGTGCTGCTGCTGGTTGCGGTGATTCACGCCGCCGGCGGCCTGCACAGCGCCGTGGATAAGCTGCAACAGATTGACCCCGCGCTGGTATCACCGCAGGGCGGTGAACAGATCCTCAGCCTGCCGTTTATGGCATCGTTCTGGATCCTGGTGTGCTTTGGCGTGATTGGCCTGCCGCACACGGCGGTGCGCTGCATCTCCTACAAGGACAGCAAGGCGGTGCATCGCGGGATCATCCTCGGCACCATGGTGGTCGCGGTGCTGATGTTTGGCATGCATCTGGCTGGCGCGCTGGGCCGTGCGGTATTGCCGGACCTGAAGATCCCCGATCAGGTGATCCCGACGCTGATGATCACCGTGCTGCCGCCTTATGCCGCCGGTATTTTCCTGGCGGCGCCGATGGCGGCAATCATGTCGACCATTAACGCCCAATTGCTGCAATCTTCCGCCACCATCATCAAAGATCTCTACCTTGGCGTACGCCCACAGCACATGCAGAACGAGCGCCTGATCAAACGCTTCTCCAGCCTGACCACGTTGATTTTGGGCTTGCTGGTGCTGTTGGCAGCCTGGCGGCCACCGGAAATGATCATCTGGCTGAACCTGCTGGCATTTGGCGGCCTGGAAGCGGTATTCCTGTGGCCACTGGTGCTGGGCCTGTACTGGGAACGCGCCAATGCGCAGGGAGCACTTAGCTCAATGGTGACGGGTGCGGTATGCTATACGCTATTGGCCAGCTTCAATCTGCAGCTAGCGGGGTTGCACCCTATCGTGCCTTCGCTGCTGCTTAGCCTGCTGGCGTTTTATATCGGTAACGTCATAGGCGAAAAGCGCCGAGTGGCGTCATCATTAGCCTCTTAAAGAGAATTGTTATGCCTTGGATCCAACTAAAACTGAACACCACCGGCAGCCAGGCGGAAGACCTGAGCGACGCGCTGGTTGAAAGCGGCGCCGTATCGGTCACTTTCCAGGACACCCACGACAATCCGGTGTTCGAACCGCTACCGGGCGAGACCCTGCTGTGGGGCGACACTGATGTGATCGGGTTGTACGATGCCGAAACCGACATGGCCGACGTGGTCGCCATGCTGGAACAGCACCCGCTGCTGGGCGCCGGCTTCCGCCATAAAATTGAACAGCTGGAAGACAAGGACTGGGAGCGCGAGTGGATGGACAACTTCCACCCGATGCGCTTCGGCGAACGTCTGTGGATCTGCCCAAGCTGGCGCGACGTGCCCGACCCGAACGCGGTCAACGTCATGCTGGACCCGGGCCTGGCATTTGGTACCGGCACTCACCCAACGACTGCACTGTGCCTTCAATGGCTAGACGGCCTCGATCTGGCCGGTAAAACCATTATCGACTTCGGCTGTGGTTCCGGCATCCTGGCAATTGCCGCGTTGAAGCTCGGTGCAGCGCGCGCTATCGGCATCGATATCGATCCCCAGGCCATTCAGGCCAGCCGCGACAACGCGCAGCGTAACGGCGTTTCAGAGCGTCTGGAGCTGTATCTGCCAAAAGACCAGCCTGCCGATCTGCAGGCCGACGTGGTCGTCGCCAACATCCTGGCGGGCCCATTGCGTGAGCTGGCCCCCTTGATCGGCTGTCTGCCGAAGTCCGGCGGTTATCTGGGCCTGTCCGGCGTGCTGGCAACACAGGCGGCAAGCGTGGCGCAAGCCTATGAAGAGAAATTCACGCTGGATCCGGTCGCAGAGCGTGAAGAGTGGTGCCGCATCACCGGTCAGCGCAAGTAATCCCCTTACTGCCCTGATAAAAACCACTGCCAACGTAGCCCGTGGCGGTGGTTTTTTGTTTTCCTGTCTACGCGACGGCGACACCCCGCTCCTTTGAAACGCCATGCCAAATTCACGTGACCCTGAATATTTTCTGCCTAAGCCTTCACCACGCGATTTCAGCATAATTCAGCCCATTCTCAATGAAAAACCCTGACAAACGACTTAAATCACTGCCGTTCTCGAGCTGAATCGAGACTCATTACAGATAAAATCCTGTTGTATTGGGAATATTTTATAGCGCACTAATTAACCAAAATCAGGCAAGCCATTGTTAAGTATATATAATATTTTTATGAATCCCGACAAACCGCATTTTTAATGGCGAATAGCGGCCAATTGGTCAAAGTTTGGCCTTTCATCTCAGCGCAAAAATGCGTAATATACGCGCCCTTGCGGACACAGTATGGTTACTCTTTGTCTATGCGCATTGGACACCACCAGCTTACAAATTGCCTGATTGCGGCCCCGATGGCCGGCATTACAGATCGCCCATTTAGGACCCTATGTCATGCAATGGGTGCTGGGATGGCTGTATCCGAAATGCTCTCCTCCAATCCGGAGGTGTGGCGGACGGATAAGTCGCGTCTGCGTATGGTCCATAGCGATGAACCAGGGATCCGCTCCGTGCAGATTGCCGGATGCGATCCGGATGATATGGCCGCCGCGGCGCGTATTAACGTGGCCGGCGGTGCACAGATCATCGACATCAATATGGGTTGCCCGGCCAAGAAAGTGAACCGGAAACTTGCAGGGTCTGCATTGCTGCAGTACCCGGATCTGGTTAAACAGATCCTCCACGCGGTGGTTAACGCCGTGGATGTGCCGGTAACGCTTAAGATCCGCACTGGCTGGGCGCCAGAACACCGTAACTGTGTAGAGATTGCCCAACTGGCCGAAGACTGTGGTATACAGGCCCTGACTATTCATGGCCGAACCCGTGCCTGCCTGTTCAACGGCGACGCGGAGTACGACAGCATTCGGGCAGTTAAGCAGAATGTTTCCATTCCGATTATCGCGAATGGTGACATTACTGACCCGCATAAAGCCAGAGCAGTGCTCGACTACACTGGGGCTGATGCCCTGATGATAGGCCGCGCTGCTCAGGGGAGACCCTGGATCTTCCGGGAAATCCAGCATTATCTGGACACTGGGGAACTGCTGCCCCCTCTGCCACTTGGCGAGGTTAAGCGTTTGTTGATAGGGCATATTCGGGAATTGCACGGCTTTTACGGCCAAGGCAAGGGATTCCGGATTGCTCGTAAGCACGTATCCTGGTATCTCCAGGAGCACGCCCCGAATGACCAGTTTCGGCGCACATTCAACGCCATAGAGGATGCCAGCGAACAGCTGGAGGCGTTGGAGGCATATTTCGAAAATCTTGCGTAACAAAAAAGAGCTGACAGAACTATGTTCGAACAACGCGTAAATTCTGACGTACTGACCGTTTCAACCGTGAACTCACAGGATCAAGTGACTCAAAAGCCTCTGCGTGACTCGGTTAAACAAGCACTGAAGAACTATTTTGCTCAACTGAATGGTCAAGACGTTAACGATCTGTATGAGCTGGTATTGGCTGAAGTTGAACAGCCACTGTTGGACATGGTGATGCAATACACCCGTGGCAACCAGACCCGTGCAGCCCTGATGATGGGCATCAACCGCGGTACGCTGCGTAAGAAATTGAAAAAATACGGCATGAACTGATACTAGTCAGTTGGCATGTTGAAAAGGCGCAACCTCGCAAGAGGCGGCGCCTTTTTCTTGTGGGCCGTCCCATTAGAACGCAAAAAAGGCGCTTTTCCCTCAGGATCAGCGCCTTTGTGTTTATTAAGCCTTATTAAACCGCGTGATGATGGCCGTGGTGGTGGCCGTCATCTCCCGACTCATCCATCCGTTTTGCTCGCGGTTGCGCGTACAGGAAGTACACCAGCAGGGAAATCACTATCAACCCAAGCGTAATCAACAGCACGGTTGGCGGGGTGCATGAACCGAGATAGAGGCAAACCAATACGCAAATAGGCACCAGTACCTTGAACCACGGCATGCGGTAAGTCCCTTGCATCTTTTTCTTGCGCACCACAAAGATACCGACAATCACCGCCAGATACTGCAGCAGACGGCAAACCGTTGCGACCTCCACCAGCAGTACAAAGGACTCTTTCGACATCGCATTCGCCAAGACGATAAAGATGATAGTCACCACCAGCATCGCAATGATCGACTTGGCCGGTACGCCGCGTTTGTTATTGGCACCGGCTGACTCTGGCAGGAAGCCATCCACCGCCAGCGGCACCAGATTTCGCGGCCCGGCAAAGCACATGGCCAGACCGATACCAAACAGGGCAACCACCGACCCTAAGGACATGATCGCACGAGCGCCATTGCCCAGAACCATCCCCACGCTGTCCGCCACGGAGTTATCGGAAAACGCCAGATGCTCGCCCCCCATAGACCCGATAATGGAAGCAAACAGCAGGAAATAGAGCGCCGTGACCGATAACAGCACCAGAATGATCGCCCTTGGGATATCGCGAGTAGGGTTTTCCATATCTTGCGAGGCCACGCCAATATTCTCGAAACCCACCATCGCGTAAAACAACAGCAGGAAGCCGCCTGAAAATTCTGCCGAGGTCAAATGGCCAAACGCGGGAACTTCAACCCCGGTCGACTGTGCCACCAACCCTGGCACATCGGTAAAATTAGCCAGGTCGAAATGGCTGAAAGAGACCAGGATGCAGCTGATTAATGCCGCCAATACCAGCCAACTGCTCACGCGGGTAAACACCGACATCACTTTTACCGAGATCAGGTTGATACCGCAAAGCACGCAGGCAAAAGCGATACTGATCATCGCCGAGTTGGCTGGCGCCAAATGGATACCTAACGCGGTCGTAATGATCCCCGGCAATGCGGCCACCTGTACTGCCAATGCTACGCAGGCGGCAAGAAAACGCATAAAGCCAATGTTAAATCCCAGGAAAGGACCAAAAGTGGCGCTTACGTAAACGTACACCCCGCCGGTTTTAGTAAAAATCCCGGCCATTTCGGCAAAAGCCAATGCCATGATCAGCGCCAGAACGGCACAGACCACCAGTACCGGAAACAGGTTCATACCGAGTTCAGAATAAGCTTTGCCGGGGGTGATGAAGATCCCTGCCCCCAGCAGGCAGTTAATGCCGAACAGGACTATCGTCCCGAACTTCATTTTGCCCGAGGTCGTTGTTTGAGTGCTCATTATTCACCTTTGCGAGACAAAGCGCCCAGGCACCAGCATTAGGTGCCCGGACGCTCAGTAAGAAGGTCTGTCAAAGCAAAGACGGGAGTAGCTCAGAACATCGGCAGCAACGGGGCCTGCCGGCACGCTGAGCACTGACGTCAGTGTGTTTGACGTCCCCATTGGGATACGGCGTGAATGCCGTCAGGAAGCGCTCAGCAGAGCACGGACTCATGGGTAGTGGCGTTGGCCTTTAGCTGGTCAACAATGTTGCGAATGTCCTGCGCCAGCAGGTTCATCAATGTGGTGCTGACGCCGTAGCGGATCAGAACGCGCATGATGATGGTGTTTTGACGGTTGCTCGGTAGCGGGTATGCCGCCGTTTGCCAGCCGCGCTGTTTCACCTGGTTTTGCAAATCATACAGGGTGAAGCCTTTTACATCGTCTTTCAGGGTAAAGACCACGCCAGGCAACCCCCCTTCGCTGCTGTACAGCATTTCAAATTCTGGGAAGTCGGCCAATTTATGCGCCAGGAACTTGCCGGTATCCACACAGGTCTGCTGGATCTCGGAATAACCTTCTTTGCCCAGACGCAGCAGTTGGTAGTACTGAGCAATGACGGAACCGCCGGGACGGCTGAAGTTGAGGGCGAAAGTCGCCATGTTGCCGCCGAGATAGTTAACGTAGAACACCAGGTCGTCAGGCAAGTCTTGTTTTTCACGCCATACCACCCAACCCAGACCCAGCGGGGCCAGGCCGTATTTATGGCCGGAAGAGTTGATGGATTTTACGCGCGGCAGACGGAAGTCCCAAACGATGTGGCTTTGCTCTTCGACGAAAGGCGCAATAAAGCTGCCGGATGCCGCATCAACGTGAATCGGAATATCCAGGCCACGCTCTTTCTGTAGCTTGTCCAGCGCATTGGACAGGCCAAGCACGTCTTCGTACACCAGCGTAAAGGTCGTCCCGAAAGTCGGCACCACACCGATGGTATTTTCATCGATGTAATTAACCATGTCGTCGGGGTGAGCGCACAGGGCGCCTTCGCGGATGGGCACCTCGCGGTGCTCGATCTCAAAATAGGTGCAGAATTTTTTCCAGCAAATTTGTACCGGGCCAGTGACCAGGTTTGGCTTGGAAGTGTCCAGCCCTTTTGCCTTGCGTTTTTGCTGCCAGTTGCGTTTCAACGCCAAACCGCCCAACATTGCCGCTTCGCTGGACCCCACGCAGGAAGTACCAATCGAATTATTCACGTCTGGCGCATGCCACAACCCCGCCAGCATTTTTGTACAGCACACTTCAATTTTTGCCGTTTCTGGGTACAACTCTTTATCAATCAGGTTTTTTACCGATCCCAGCTTCATCAGTTCGTCGACTTCGGGCTCTGACCAGGTGGTGCAGAACGTCGCCAAATTCTGTTTTTCATTGCCGTCTAGCATTAAACGATCTTTAATCAAATTCAAAACAGAACTCGGGCAGCTGGATGATTCTGGGATCTTTCCCTCAGATAAAGTGTGTTGAGCCACCTCAGTGGAATAGATAGGCATATATTGATTAGTCATAATAAATCACCTCTTTTTATTTGATGTGTTTTCATGAAAGTTGCCGTGGATACCGCTAATAATTACGCTTCGACTTACCTCCTTCAGGAATTAATATTGGTTGTCATCCCAGCCTAATACATTCCGACCATCGTGATTAATCTTACGATGGCCGGCCCTATTACCTGCTATTTACACGACATATTCTCTATTGCCGCATGTAAGCGATTCAACGTTTTTTCTTTTCCCAATACGGCCAGACAATCATTTAACGATGGTGTATCTTTCGCCCCGAGAATAAATAATCGCAACGGCATATTGATGTCTTTTAACGACGTGCCGAATTCCTTGGAAATATCGCCAATCACTTGGTTAATCTCGGCACTTTGCCAGTCGTTTATCGTGGAGAAGTGCTGATAGATTTCACAGAAAACCGTCGGATGTGCCGAGGCAAGCAACTGCTCGTAAGTTTCCTGGTTGTTACACTGATATTCACCGTAATAACTACGGCAGGCTTCCGCCATTTCCTTCATCGTTCTGGCTCGGGTTTTTAACAGCATGACAACCCGTTCCAGCGGTGGGCCGTCCTCCGTACTGATAGCCAGCCGTTGGAGTTGCCATTGCAAATCGGGTAATAAATTTTCGGTCGTAGCGGCAGCGATATAATGCTTGTTGAGCCACAGTAATTTCTCTGTATTGAACGCGCTCGGTGAGTTGCTGACATTGTTAATATCGAAAAGAGAGATCATCTCATCCAAAGAGAAAATTTCCTTATCCTGATGCCCCCACCCCAAACGCACTAAATAGTTACGCAATGCCTCAGGTAAAAAACCTTCCTCTTGGTATTGCATAACGTTGGCTGCACCGTGGCGCTTGGAGAGTTTTTTACCGTCATCCCCGAGTATTGGCGAAACATGAGCAAACACAGGCGGCTCCAGCCCCAACGCCCGGTAAACATAAATTTGCTTCGGTGTATTATTGATATGTTCTTCGGCGCGGATGATATGCGTCATCTGCATGTCGATATCATCGACCACCACACAAAAATTATACGTTGGCCAACCGTCGGTGCGGCGAATAATAAAGTCATCAAACTCGCTGTTGCTGAATTCAATACGTCCGCGGATCATGTCGTCCCAGGCCACAATACCCTGCTGTGGGCTTTTCAAACGCACCACGTGAGGCAGGCTGGGATCGTGCCCCAGATGATGCAGACAGTGGCGGTCGTAAATGAAGTTCTCTTTGTTCTTTTCCTGCTGAGCCTTGAGTGCATTCAAGCGCTCCTCGCTGCAGTAGCAGCGGTAGGCCTGCCCAGACGCCAACAGTTGATCGACCACCTCGTTGTAACGCTCCAGGCGTTTAGTCTGGTAGAAGGGGCCTTCGTCCCAATACATACCCAACCACTTCATCGAGTCCAGGATGGCGTCGACTGCACCCTCCTTTTCCCGTTCCACGTCGGTATCTTCAATACGCAGAATAAATTTGCCGTGATTATGGCGTGCATAGAGCCAGGAATAGAGAGCTGTTCTTGCCCCGCCTACGTGTAAAAAACCCGTTGGGCTGGGCGCAAACCTTGTTCTTACGCTCATTAGAGAACTCCTTATTATTGAATAAAACCCCAAATAATGAGCATTGCATCAAGGTGATAAACACATTTATCAACCCTGAAGCAACTTCAAGCATTGCGGGGTTAAAACAGCGCCAGAGATAACACCTGCCAATATCAGGTGGCATTTCAAGCCATGCCCATGAGGTTCATTAACCGCTTGCCAATAAAGCCGTTGGATGTTGTATTGAATAAGAGAGATATTGCAATAATGTTTGTGTTCTAACCTCTGGCTTTTCCACCTTTATTATTTTCTCTATCTCTTTCAACATGCCAGGAGAAACATTTTTACATTCTATATAGCTTAATCTTTCATCCTTATTCTCTAATCGAAAAGAAAGACGTCTGATAGCATCAATAATATTTTGAGGGACGGTGCAAATCTCTCTTCCAAGACGAACAAACCCCTGCACGCTACTTTGCTTAGCAATTAAAGTGGTATGAGTGATCTCTGGTGAGAATCGCACAAATAAATAACCGGGGAACAATGGAGTGGTGTGAGTTCTAAACGAATTTTTCCGATCGGCACGTAATGTTAACCTGGTTTTCATTGGCATATAACATTCAACACCAATACGTTCTATTTCATCAATAACCTTCGCATGTAATCTGGAACGATAGCAAATGAGATACCATGAGTACATTTCTGCCCCTTATTCATTTCATTGCTTGTGATGGAAAACCAATTCATTGCTTATCAGGCGAATGGAAATAGCCATCCGCAGCCATTGTTCTTAGGAACAAAGCTGAATCGGCACATTAGTTTTCATTGATCAGATGGCTATTTTCGCCAGGAAATAATCCCCAGGCGTTATCAGGAATTTGGATAGGGTATTTATCGAGATTGGGTCTAGTCAGAGTACGAGTTGGCGTTTTACCAATGCAGTAGCAGTGAGCGATCCCACTGAGTTTTTGAAAATTTCATTTTGACCACCAGCACTACGCCAAAAACAATATTCCCTCTTGAGATAAAAATCCAGTACAAGAATCCACAGACGCAATTTTACTGGCTGAGAATTTTAAATGGGCATTAAAATAAAATGAAATGTATCACCCTGTATCAAAAAGTTTCCCGCTGATTTTATTTTAATAAAAAAAACAATAAAAACAAAATTTTGAGAAAAGATGACCATTAAAAATCAATAGTACTAACACCTTCTGTTGCAGGGGAAAAAATCCACAAACGCATAATGCATATGAACTGACTTCGCCATGATATAAAACAAAGATCAAACTTTATATCCCACCGTATTTCCGCGCATTTACATGCTTATTTTTTGATCTTCTCTCGCATGTTTTGCACAAAAGCAAACCAACGAAAATGCGTCGTTCTCTTCCCATGGGAATCGGAATATTCGGATCCTCCCCCTGATGTTGTGTGGTAAAATGCCCCGTCTTGGACCGCCTTCGCTGGCCTACAGCCCTCCTCCCGAAGCCTGATAGCAGCGCGAACCGCCCTTCGAGTGTAAAGATTTAGTCAATTATGGAATCTGGCTAAACCATAGTGGTATCTGGGTGTCTGAGTGGTTGTATCGCAATTGAGTGGATCTTTATGCGTTACAGGTTGCTGCCCCCTTAAACGCATAAATGAGTTCATATGAAGCGTCCGCAAAAATTCAAATCGGCCCTGCTGCATCCGCGCTACTGGTTTACCTGGTTCGGCCTGGCCTGCTTATTCCTGTTGGTCCAACTCCCCTACCCGGTGCTGCACAAGCTCGGCGTGTGGATGGGCCGCACCTCGATGCGCTTTCTGAAGCGCCGCGTTTCCATCACCCGCCGCAACCTGGAACTGTGCTTCCCGGATATGGACGAGGCTCAGCGCGAGCGTAAAGTGGTCGGCAACTTCGAATCCCTCGGCATGGGCCTGCTGGAAACCGGCATGGCCTGGTTCTGGTCAGATAAGCGCGTCAAACGTTGGTTCAACGTTTCCGGCATCAACCACCTGAAAATGGCGCAGCAGAACCAGCGCGGTGTGTTGGTGATTGGCGTGCACTTTATGTCGCTGGAGTTGGGTGGCCGTGCCATGGGCCTGTGTCAGCCAATGATGGCGATGTACCGCCCACACAACAATAAAGCGATGGAATGGGCGCAGACCAAAGGTCGCATGCGTTCCAACAAGGCGATGCTCGATCGCAAAGATCTGCGCGGCATGGTTCATGCCCTCAAGCGCGGCGAGGCCGTATGGTTCGCCCCGGATCAAGACTACGGCCCACGCGGTAGCGTGTTCGCTCCACTGTTCGCCGTCGATCAGGCTGCCACCACCAGCGGTACCTTTATGCTGGCGCGCATGGCCAAGCCGGCGCTGGTGCCGGTGGTTCTGATCCGCCGCGAAAAAGGTCGGGGTTATGACCTGCTGATCCAACCGGCGCTGGAAAATTATCCTATCGGCGATGAGATTGCCGCGGCGGCTTACATGAATAAAGTGGTGGAAAAAGAGATCATGCGCGCACCTGAGCAATACATGTGGCTGCATCGTCGCTTTAAAACCCGGCCGGTCGGGGCTCCGTCATTGTACTGAGCCCAAAAACCATATTTATCAGCCCGGCCAATGCCGGGCTTAGTTTAGTGGCAAACACCCGAAAAATGGGATTTTCGGATGTTTGGGGGAAACCGAAGGCATAATCCTTTGTTTTTAACCGAATCATCATCATGATTTTAGTCACACAGAATTCCCTCCACAGTCTGAGCCCGGCCAATGCCGGGCTTTTTTGTGCGCCGGATTTAAAAAATTGCGGATGAGCGCCGATCTTTGCTGTAACCTCCTTTTTTACCCGCACAGGAAAAGGAAATGATGAAAGCTCAAGTCCGTATTGCTCTGGTCGGTGACTACCAACCTCAGGCCATTTCTCACCAGGCCATCCCCATTGCTCTCCAGCTCACCGCCTCCCATCTTAACGTCGACATTCAATCCCACTGGCTGCCCACAGAAACCATTACCGACACGTCGGTTCTGCAGGACTACGATGCCATCTGGGTGGTACCCGGCAGCCCGTATAATCATGACGATGGTGCCTTTATGGCTATCCGCCATGCGCGCGAGCAAAACGTTCCCTTCCTGGGCTCTTGCGGTGGTTTCCAATATGCGATCGTAGAGTACGCCCGTAACGTGATGGGCTGGCACGATGCCGGGCATGCGGAAACCGACAGCGGGGGTCGGTTGGTAATAGCTCCCCTGAGCTGTTCGCTGGTTGAAAAAAGCGGGGTCATTATTTTCCAATCCAATACGCTGGCAGCCCGTGTCTACGGCAAGCTGGAAACGCACGAAGGCTACCACTGCAACTTTGGCGTCAACCCGGAGTTTGTCGCCGACCTGCAACGGCACCCGCTGATAATCAGCGGCCACGACAGTGAAGGTGACGTTCGCTCGGTAGAACTACCGGGACACCGTTTTTACGCTGCCACGCTGTTTCAGTCCGAACGTGCGGCATTGCGAAACGAGCTTTCGCCACTGGTGGTGGAACTGATCAGGACCGCGGCAACGGCCTGATAGCCCCTGGGAGGGTCATGGCATAATGGCCCTCCTTGCCTTAATTCCAAACAGGGCCAGGAAAATAAGATAGCGTAAGCTGGTTTGTGATAAAGAAACTTAATTCATTCCAAATTAATTGTTCCGTCATGCGCATGCCATATTTTCACACGCCGACCCGACAATAATCTGATAATGCTCTTATTTATTACTAAATAATATATCATTAGAAACCCTGCAGTTTGATGCAAAAATTGTACTCGCGGAGAACCTGGCGATAAATCTGAAGTAGCAAGAATAGCAATAAACTATTGTCATTTTTGATAGGAGATCAGAAGTAAATGAAGCCATCATTACAACGACAACATCCCCTCCTAAATTTTTCAGAAAAATAACGCCGACAACAAAATAAAAATAAACCAATTAAAATCAATATATTACATATAAAAAACCCATCAGTACCTCAGAAAGCTCCTTGATAACCCCCTTATTTTTTCTCGTCAAACAATTGAAAATAGCTATTTATATCGTTACTAACGATACACAAAGAAATAAATTAAACACAAAACAATTCAATCACAAACAAATCCAATTTAAATTATTCAAACAAACAATTTAAAATAGTTAATGTGAAATTGGGCGAATTTACCATCACCTCTTATAATGTTCGAGTACTTACCGACTACGCACCTATTTAAGTCGACTCTTTCCTATTTTTATGGAGGTGGTTCCGTGTCCGCTTATTCTCTCACGACGGTACAACAGGCCGTATGGCTCGACCAGACATTAAATCCTGATATTCCTCTCTATAATGTGGGGTGTTTATGGCGAGTGGAGCGGGAGATCTCTTTCCCTCTGTTTAAAGAAGCCATCCAACAGGTTCAGCAACGGCATGATGCATTGCAAACCACCCTGAAGGAAACACCGCAAGGCATCATTCAGCAACCTCTTTCTCAAAGATCCATTGAACTTCACTACACCGACTTTTCGCAGCAAGAAGATGCCGCCAGCCTGGCGCAGAACCATCTGCGTGACATGTTTATCCAACCTTATCAACTCTATGAAGACCTGCTCTGGCGCTGCCATTTAACCAAAATCGATGATTCAACTACGCTATGGTTATTGGCCTCGCACCATCTGATTGCCGATGGCACCTCGATCTCTTTATTAAGCCGTATGATCATGGATCGCTATAAGCAATTAAAAGCTGGGGATAAAAGTGAGGCCAGCAAGTCACACTACGGGGATTTCGTCGTTAGCGATCAGGCTTATCTCCAGTCGTTACGTTATCAACGCGACCGTGACTGGTGGCTGGAACGTTTTGCAACGGCACCAGCTTCTGTGCTGGAGCGGCGACCACATTACACAGAGCAGCAAGCCTATCCCAGCAGTCAAATCATCAAGCGTTTACCGCGTGAACGTTTCCTGCGGTTGGAGCAATATGCAGCTCAGCACGGCGGTTCGGCCATGCATTTTATGGTGGCTCTGTTGGCAAGTTGGTTCGCCCGAATTTGGCAGATGGATAATGTCACCCTGGGCGTCCCGGTGCATAACCGCAGCACTCAGGATCATAAACAAACGCTGGGCATGTTCTCCTCCATGATCCCACTCAATATCGACGTGGATCTGCAGCAGCCCTTTCACCACCTGCTGCGACAAGTGGGCAGCGAGCTGCGCAGATGCTATCGCCACCAGCGCTTTCCCATTGCCGAACTGAACCGTCAGTTGAACCTGCATCAACAGGGAAGACGCCAGGTGTTTGATATCAGCTTTTCGCTTGAGGCCTTCCCAACCGATATCGAGCTGGAGGGAAGCCAGTTCAAGGTAGAAAACATCCATCATGGCTATGAACAGCTGCCATTGGGTATCTATCTGCGCCATTACCACCCGAGTGACGATCCGCTGCTGGAGTTCAACCTCAACCAAGCCTGGTTTAGCGATAAAGACGGTGAACGTATCGCCAGCCGCATCCTGCAAATGCTCGATAGCCTGTTAGAAGGCGATCCTGACCTGCCCCTGGGTCAATTGCCGCTGTTACTGCCCGTTGAACGGCAACAGATTTTTGGCGAATGGAATCATACGCAGCAATCCTGGGCCATGCCGCAGGGCATTCATCAATTTTTAGAGCAACAGGTTCTGCGCACGCCTAACGCCCCGGCACTGTGCTATGAGCAACAACAGGTAAGCTATCTGCAGTTGAATCAGCAGGCGAACCAGTTTGCCAGATTCTTGCGTCAGCAAGGGATACAGCCGGACGATCGCATCGCGGTTTGCGTCAACCGCAGCCCGGAGATGGTGATGGCGCTGTATGCCATTTTAAAATCGGGGGCCGCCTATGTGCCAATCGATCCTGACTACCCGCAGGATCGCTTGCGCCATATGCTGCAGGATTGCGGCGCGAAATTCGTGCTGATTGACGAGGCCGGTGAGCAGGCGCTGCATTCGATCCATGACGTCGTTATTCCGCGTCTGCACCTGCAGCATGATAGTCATCGCTGGCAACAGGGAGCCACGGAAAACCTTGCCCCTTTGGCATCCGATCCGCAACGCAGCCTGGCTTATGTGATTTATACCTCAGGCTCGACAGGAAAACCCAAGGGCGTGATGAATGAACATCGGGGCGTGATCAACCGCCTGCTTTGGACACAGCAAGCCTATCCTCTGACGCATGACGACGTGATACTGCAAAAAACGCCGTTCAGTTTCGACGTTTCAGTTTGGGAATTCTTCTGGCCGCTGATGGTGGGTGCGCAACTGGTCATTGCCAAACCCGGCGGCCATCAGGACCCCGACTATCTGAGCGCCTGCATCGCACAAAACCGCGTCACCACGCTGCATTTTGTCCCTTCGATGCTGCAATTATTCCTGCGGCATGGCGAAATGACACAGTGCGCGTCCCTGCGTCGCATACTCTGCAGCGGCGAAGCCTTGCCCCTGGCGACAGTGCAACGCTGCCTGCAACAGTTGCCTCAGGCGCAATTGTACAACCTCTACGGACCGACGGAGGCCGCAGTGGATGTTTCGAGTTGGCAATGTCTGCCCAATGACGAACGGCCGTTGGTGCCGATCGGCAAACCCATCGCCAATACGCAGCTCCATATTCTGGACCATCAGCTACAGCCGCTGCCACCCGGCGTCGCCGGCGAACTCCATATCGGCGGTATCCAGGTCGCCCGCGGTTACCTTAATCGCCCGGAATTGAACGCCGAGCGTTTTATTGCCGACCCCTTTAGCCCCGAGTCCGATGCACGTTTGTATAAAACCGGCGATCTCGCCCGCTGGCTGCCGGATGGCAACATTGAGTACCTGGGCAGAAATGATTTCCAGGTCAAGATCCATGGGGTACGTATTGAATTGGGTGAAATCGAACAGCAACTGCGGCAGTGCACAGGTGTGGAAGATGCTGCAATACTGGCAAAGGAAGACGGACAGGGCGGAAAACGGCTGATAGCCTACGTGGTGGCACCGGACGAGAATGTCCATTCGACACAGTGGCGTCAGCAGTTGCAACAGCAGTTACCCGATTTTATGGTGCCCTCCAGCTTTGTCAGGCTGAAAGCATTACCCCTCTCGCCTAATGGGAAGCTGGATCGCAAAGCCCTTCCTGCCCCCGCACCGGTTACGCAAGTTTCACTGCGCTATGAAGCGCCCCAAACTGCGTTGGAAAAACAGCTTGCCGAACTCTGGTCCGAACTGCTGGGCGTTGCGCAAATTGGCCTGGACGATGATTTCTTTGAGCTCGGCGGCCACTCGCTGCATGCCATTCAACTGCTGGTCAAACTGAAACGCCGTGGCTACCCGGTGGTGATAAAAACGCTGTTCGCTCATCCGTCGTTACGCGCCCAGGCGCAAGCACTGGCCAGCGAGAAGGACTCTGACATTGATGCACCGATTACGGCAGCACCGCTACAACAGCTGTTGGCGCGACTGAACCAAACCAGCCTGGCCTTCAAGCAGGTACTGCGGCTTAACCGCACCCAGGCCGCCAACGATATCTGGATGGTTCATCCTGCGGTCACCGGCTGCGATATTTACCACGATCTGGCCAGTTCGCTGGAGGGTGAGTTTAACGCCTTTGGCATTAACAATTACAACCTGTTTATGCCAACGCCCATCACGTCATTACGCGAATTGGCATCATATTATCTCGGCCATATGAAACTGGCTCCCAGCCGCCCCGTGCGCCTTTTGGGGTGGTCGCTTAGGGGGGCTGATTGCGCTTGAAATGGCGGCGCAGCTTGAAAGCCGCGGCTTTAGTGACGTGCAGGTCTTCCTGCTGGATACCTTCTACCAAACCGCCTTCCAGCTCCGCAGCGAACCGGGCCTGCTGGCGGCCATGCTGGCGATGCTGGGCATTGATGGCGAGGCCGCCGCCAGAGCGCTACGGGCGGAGCCTACGGAGTTATCTTTGAATAAGGAAAGGCTCAGTGCGCCATTGAGGCACGCACGGATCACGCTATTCAAAGCCACGGAAGACGTGAATTTGAGTATGAACGACCAAGGGGATGGGCGCGAGCTGCTGGCGATTGCCGACAACGGGTTGTCATCCATCAGCCCGTCTTTGCAGATACAGCCTCTGGCTTGTAACCACCACTCTATTATTTTCAGCCATGAGGAAATCGGTCGCGTTCTGCGCGAGTCTACGCGAGCGCCCGCTGCATCGACCGGTATCCGTTAACGTTCCCCCGCCTGCGGCGCTTGTGCCGCAGGCTCACCACATCAGTTGCCCTATCAGTGGGGCGGCAATCACCGTGATAATCCCCGCCAGCATCATCACCAGGCTGGAGACGACGCCTTCTTCCTGCCCCATCTCATAGGCTTTCGCGGTACCGGCGCCGTGCGACGAAGCCCCCAGCCCGGCCCCTTTCGCCAGACTGCTGCGCACTGACAGCCGCAGAAACAGGATGTCCCCCACTGCCATACCGAATACCCCGGTGATCACCACGAACAGCGCCACCAGATCCGGCTGGCCGCCCATCTGTTTGGCGGCCTCCAGCGCAAACGGCGTGGTGATGGATCGCACCGCCAGGCTGCGTTGCACTTCTTCCGGCAAGGTCAGCAGGCGAGCCAGCCACACCGAGCTGTAAACCGCCACCAACACCGCCGTTAGCACCCCGGCGCTGAGCGATAACCAATGGCGACGAATGATATGCAGATTTTCGTAGACCGGCACCGCGAAGGCGATGGTCGCCGGCCCCAATAGCCATAGCAGCCAGTGCGTTTCACCGATGTAGTCCTGGTAGGAAATATGGGTCACCACCAGCAGCAGCACCAGGATCATCGGCGTCAACACCAATGGCATCAACAGCAGGGTACGACGGCGCCGGTAAAGTTTTTTATTGGCGAAGTACAACACCAGGGTTGCCAGAAAGCAGGCGAGGCTAAGGATAAAATCATTCATCGCGTTGTTTACGCCGTTGCAGCCAGACTTCCAGTCTATAGACGCGATCGACCACCAATCCGGTCGCGCCCAGCGTTAGCATGGTGCTGATCGCAATCACCAGGAAAATTTTCCACCCCTCCACCATTAACAGCTGGGCATAGTTCACCACGGCCACCACCGCCGGAACAAAGAACAGCAGCATCTCGGCCAGCAACCAGCGCGAACCGGCCTTGACCCAGTTCAGCGGCAGAATGCGCAACAGGATCAGCGCCAACAACATCAACATGCCAACAATGTTGGCGGGCAGCGGCAGATGGAACTGCTGCACCAATCGGTCGGCAATCAAAAATAACACTGCATATAAAGCAACCTGGATCGGCACCTGCAGCCGGTTCAACAAAGAGGGAGCAGCGTGGCGGAACGCCAATAACATGGGGGAAGGCCTTAAACAAAAAATTCACGGTTTACAGTATACGCAGCCAGGAAACCTCGCCTGAAATGAATTAAAATTATCGACATCATGCCATCAGGGAATAGTTTCCCGACGGTACTTCCCCCAGGAGAATCCAACGTGGATGTCCGCACCCTGCGCTACTTCGTGGAAGTGGTGCGCCAGCAAAGCTTTACCCGCGCGGCGGAGAAACTGTTCGTCACCCAACCGACCATCAGCAAGATGCTGCGCCATTTGGAAGAAGAACTGGAATGCACGCTGCTGATCCGCGAAGGCCGCAAACTGCACCTGACCGACAGCGGGCAAGCGGTATACCAGCGCGGGCTGGCGATCATTGATGAGTTCCGCCAATTGGAGGCGGAGCTGGAAGACATCAGTTCGGTTAAAAAAGGCGTGCTGCGGCTGGGTATTCCCCCCATGGTCGGCCGGCAGATTGCCGATCTGATCCGTCAATTCCGCCAAACCTACCCTGGCATCGAACTGAAAATCTCCGAGCTGGGTGGGCTGTCGGTGGAGCAGGCGGTGATGTCCGGCGAGCTGGATCTGGCGATGACCATACTGCCGGTCGATTCGGATCAACCACTGACCTTCCTGCCGTTACTCGTCCACCCCATGTGCGTGGTTGCGCCGCGTACGCCACACTGGCTTAATCGTACCAGCATCAATATCACCGAGTTGGCTAACTGGCCGATCCTGCTTTATAACGAGGACTTCGCGCTGTACAAAATGCTGATGAAAGCGTTCCGTCAGGCCGGGTTTGAGCCACAGATTGCGGTGCGCAGCGGACAGTGGGATTTTTTGGCTTCGATGGTACAGGCCGGGGTCGGCATCGCCACCCTGCCGGAGCCGGTCTGCCAATGGCTGGATAAGGAAAACCTGATCTGGCTGCCACTGGAACCCCGTATGGAATGGAAAGTCGGGTTGATCTGGCGGCAGGGCAGCTACCTGTCGCACAGTGCACAGGCCTGGATAGCCTGCTGCCGCGACTACTGGCCCGCAGCCAGTACCAGTCACCACAAATAACAAGGGCCGCATATGCGGCCCCAGACTGCTGATAATTCCTTTGTACTTAAAAGTCATGGATTGCGTGCTGATAAAAACAAAGGATGATGTCTTCAGTTTTACCCCAAACACCCGAAAACCACGCTTTTCGGGTGTTTGTCATCAAATCAGGGCCGCATATGCGGCCCCGTGAGTATTATCCTTCTCGCTCTATCAACAGCGCTTCCAGCAGGTCGAGATCGTGCAACAGCTTTTGCAGCGTCTCGTTGCTGATTTTTTGCGTAGCGCGCAGGTGATATAGCTCACCGCGCTCAGCGCGTAGCGCCGTCAGGCGGAAACGACGCTCGAGGTTTTCCAGCATCAGCGCATTCTCGATATCGTCTTTGGTGGTGATACGGCGCCGCAGCGTCCCCACCACTCGCGAACTGATCTCTTTCAGCACCTGCGGATCGAGGTTTTCCTCGGTATCAACCGCCAACCGCTCTTCCATTTTGTTGATGCTTTCGATCGCCACTTCAGCCGCCATGGCGATTGCCATCCGCTCTTCGCTTTTGCTGACGCTCTTATCCGCCACCTGAACGCCGCGCAGCAACAGCGGCAGCGCCAGTACGCCGGCAATCAATGAAAGCAGGATCACCCCAGCGGCGATAAACACCAGTTGGTAACGCGCCGGGAAGGCGGTGCCGTCACTCAGCAACAGTGGAATTGATAGCACACCGGCCAGCGTAATCGCCCCGCGTACCCCGGCAAACGACGCTACCCACAGTTCGCGGGTGGTGTAATCGCCGAACTGCAACGGCCGTTTTTTCATAAAGCGACGGCTGGCGTTTTTCATCAGCCACAGCCAGGTAAAACGCAATACCAGCAGCGCCGCGTAGATAATCGCCACGTCGGCAAACAGGTACCAGGTCTGAATGGTCGGATCCAGCTCCGCCTGCAGGATAGAGGTTTCCAGGATCCCCGGCAGTTGCAGGCCCAACATGATGAACACCATGCCGTTGAACACAAACTCCAGCATCGCCCAGACGCTGTTGGCGCGCAGGCGCATCGCCAGCGGCGCGTTGCGGATCACGCCGGACTGGCTGATGGTCATCCCCGCTGCCACCGCCGCCAGGATGCCGGACACGCCAATGTGTTCGGCAATCAGGTAAGAAGCAAAAGGTAACAGCAGCAGGAAGACTATCTGCGTCGCCGGGTCATCGCCGCTCCAGCGGCTCATGATCCGCAAAGATTTACTGTAGAGCCAGGTGACCGCTACGCCGGCCAGCAGGCCGCCGATCGCCACCTTGAGGAATTCGAGCGTCGCGCCGCCCACGGTAAACACCATGGTGCCCATCGCCACCGCGATAGCGAATTTGAGTGAGACCAGGCCGGACGCGTCGTTCATCAGCGCCTCGCCTTCCAGCACGCCCATGATCGGCTTCGGAATACGCCCTTTACCGACGATGCCGGACAGCGCCACGGCATCCGTTGGCGACAGCACCGCCGCCAGCGCAAACGCCGCCACCAGAGGAATGCCCGGCACCATGGCGTAAATCAGATAACCGACGCCGACCACGGTGATCAGCACCAATACCAGCGCCAGGCCAAGAATTTCACGACCGTGGTGCAAAAACTCCCGCGTCGGGGTTTTCCAGCCATCGGCAAACAGCAGCGGCGGGATAAACAGCACCAGGAACAGTTCAGGGTCAAAGTCGACGTGCAACCCGAAATGCGGCCAGGCCAACAGGGCCCCGATACCGATTTGCATTAACGGCAGCGGCACCTGGAACGGCAACATGCGCGTCACCACCCCGGACAGGGAGACCACCAGGATTAAAATGAGGATTGTAAAAAAGATTTCCATGCTTTCCTTAGACTCTTGGGTTCAGACTACATCTCTGATGTATACCCGATAGTAGATCACTTTTTTTACGGCGGTTAAAGCTTGTTGTGCCTTTCAAAATGCAGCATCGGCAGAAGGAGATTTATCTGAATAGGGTATGAGGGCAAACATCCCCCGCCAGAGCGACGGGGGAAACGACATAGCGGTTAGATTGCCCAGCCGCCGGCATAGAATGCCACCAGCGCCACGGCGATCAGCACGGTACCGATATTCAGCCGACGCCATTCGCCGGAGAAGATGCGGCCAATCACCAATGAGCTGAAGCCCAGCATGATACCGGTGACGATATTGCAGGTCAGCACGATAAACACGGCGCACAGCAGGCCGGACATGGCATCGACAAAATCATTGAAGTCCAGCTTGGTGACGTTGCTCAGCATCAGCAGGCCAACGTACATCAGCGCCGGTGCGGTCGCGTAAACCGGCACCAGATAAGATAACGGCGACAGGAACAGGATCAGCAGGAACAGCAAACCGACTATGGTTGCTGTCAGCCCGGTTTTACCGCCCGCAGCCGTGCCCGCTGCGGATTCTATATACACCGCCGCCGGGGCCGCACCGACCAGACCAGAGAAAATGCTGCTCAGGGAGTCCGAAGTCAGCGCCTTGCCGCCGTTGATGATTTGCCCGTCTTTATCCAGCAGGTTGGCCTGACCGGCCACCGCACGGATAGTACCGGTAGCGTCAAATACCGCGGTCATCACCAGCGCCAGCACGCTCGGCAAGACCACCGGCTGCAATGCGCCCATGATATCCAGGCTGAAAATCAACGAATTGCCGTTGGCATCCGCCAGGCTTGGCATCGCGAATAAGCCCTGGTATTTCACCGCCGGGTCAAACACCAACCCCACCACCGAAATAGTGATGATCACCAGCAGAATACCGCCGGGAACGCGCAGTTTTTCCAGCCCGAAAATCACCGCCAGCCCGAGCAGCGTCATCACTACCGGGAACGAAGTGAATGCGCCCAAAGCCACCGGCAGGCCGTCCAGTGGGTTTTTCACCACCAGGCCAACGCCGTTAGCGGCGATCAGCAACAGGAACAGACCAATACCGATGCCGGTACCATGAGCGACGCCCATCGGCAAATTGCGCAGGATCCAGGCGCGAATACCGGTTACCGAAATAATGGTAAAAAGCACCCCCATCAGGAATACCGCCCCCAACGCCACCGGAATGCTGATGTGTTGGCCCAGCACCAGACTGAACGCCGTGAAAGCGGTCAGGGAAATCGCACAGCCGATGGCCATCGGCAAATTGGCCCATAACCCCATCAGCAACGAACCGAGCCCCGCCACCAGGCAGGTGGCGACAAACACCGCCGTTGGCGGGAAGCCGGCTTTGCCCAGCATGCTCGGCACCACGATCACCGAGTACACCATCGCCAGGAAGGTGGTTAGCCCCGCCACCACTTCCTGACGCACGGTGCTGCCGCGCGCAGAAATATTAAAATAACCATCAAGCCCGCCTTTTGGTTTAACGGCGTTATTCGCTTGAGAATTCGACATGTTGCTGTCCCCTGTGTTTCATTGCCAGCCCGTTTAAAGAGGCTTGTTATTCCGCCCACGCATGTTCATTAGGGTAACGTTTGCTTTTCTGCCCTTTGCTCACGTCGCCAATGGGCGTCGCATCAAAGGCAAACGTTTAACTCACAGTGAATGGTGCGGGTAATTTATGGTGGTTTATTCAAGGCAAACGATTATCCAGCCTTCCATACCGTCTGATCAACCAAAGATCGCGCCAATTTATGCGGAAAAGCACTGGGATCAATCATTATCGAAAATACGGTATTTGTCTCATAGGTAAATCCGATGGGAAGGCCCCCCTTTCGGAGGGCAAAACGACTACTGAGCCTGGGCCGCCTTTTCATCCATGTACATCAGTTCCCAGATGTGTCCGTCCAGATCCTGAAAACCGTGGCCGTACATAAAGCCATAATCCTGCGGCTGGTTATAGGTATTGCCGCCGGCGGCGATCGCTTTGCGCACCAGATCGTCCACCGCTGCCCGATTAGGCTGCGACAGGCATATCAGCACTTCGGTCGCCTTTCTGGCATCGCTGATCGGGTTCGGGGTGAACATTTTGAATTTGTCGTGGGTTAACAGCATCACATAGATGCTGTCGCTGACCACCATGCAGGCGGCGGTGTCATCGGTGAACTGTGGATTAAAGCTGAAACCAAGACGAGTGAAAAACTCGATGGATACGGGCAAATCGCCCACCGGCAGGTTAACAAAAATTTGCGTAGCCATGGGCTACCTCCGACGAAGAGTGACCTCATCGAGTATAGCCCACCCGCTCATTTCAGCAGGTCATAAGGCCCGCCCTGCTCCAGCGCCCGTTGGTAGGCCGGCCGCGCATGGATACGCTGGAGATAGTCGCGTAGCTTTGGACAGCCATCCAATGCGCCACGTGCCGCCATCGCTTCCAGCGGAAAACTCATCTGGATGTCCGCCGCGCTGAATTCATTGCCGACAAACCAGGTGCTTTTGGCCAGGTGCTGTTCAAGATAGTCGCGGTGCGGAGCAATCTGTTTATCCAGATACTCCCGCTGTACGCCTTTGCCAATAGCCCCTGCCACTGGTCGTAACAGCCAGGGAATGGGCGGCTGGCCCAAACGGCTAAACACCAGCTTCATCACTAACAGCGGCATCAGTGACCCTTCGGCATAATGCAGCCAGTAACGATACTGTTGCCGGGCATGATAGTCGGTGGGGATAAACTGCCCCTGCGCATCGTAGGCTTCCTGCAGATATTCAATAATGGCGCCGGACTCCGCCAGCGTCAGATCGCCATCGACAATCACTGGCGACTTGCCGAGCGGATGGATCTTTTTCAACTCCGCAGGCGCCAGCATGGTTTGCGGATCGCGCTGATAGCGCTGCACCTGGTACGGCACTCCCAATTCTTCCAAAAACCACAGGATGCGCTGCGACCGCGAGTTATTTAGATGGTGCACGATAATCATGGGGCTTCTCCACTCTGTTGCCACACCCGTTATATGTCGAGGCTTCTGGTTAAAGGGTAGTGGTGAATTATCCCACCCGCCAACAAGGTCATCTGTCGCTCAAAATTAAATCAATAAATTTGACAGAGATACTCAAAACTCTCCGATTTTCTCTTTGGGCATGACGGCCTATTATCTAACACATCGAGAGACAACAGCCTCTCACCTAAAAAATACCCTGAGGATTGAATCATGAAAAACATCAAATTTTTTGCTACCGCTCTGCTGCTGACTACCGCTTCTTTCGCCAGCATTGCCGCTGACCAACCCGCTAACCAGCCTGCAGCCGGTGCTCAGAAAATCGGTGTGGTGTCCGTGAGCGGCGCTTCTAACCTGAGCACGCTGGAAAATGAACTGGCCAGCAAAGCCGCTGCATCCGGTGCCAGCTCTTACCGCATCATCTCCGCCGGTGGCCAGAACAAACTGTATGGCACCGCAGAAATCTTCAACTGATCGTCAGACAGTAAACTGACGGAAGAAAAAAGCCCCGCAAGGGGCTTTTCTCGTTTCTAGCGAGCATCAAACCTCGCCGCCAGCTTCTGCAGCCGAAATTGTTCGATCATGAAATCAACAAACACTCGGGTTTTGGTCGGCAGGAACTTGGTGGTGGGGAAATACAGGTGCACGCTGCCGCGATCGACATACCAGCCCGACAATACCCGCACCAGTCGACCGCTTTCCAGATAAGGCAAGGCGTTCGGCATGGCGATCAGCGCGATCCCCAACCCCATTTCCGCCGCCTGCGCTGCGGCATCCGGTTCATTTACCGTCATTTTGATTTCCATCGACGGCGCTCGCTGTTCATTCTCCGCATTACGCAGCGGCAGATTACGGATCCGCCCGGTTTGCGGTGAGCGGATAAAAATACCCGCATGATTCATCAACTGTTCCGGCTGCCGGATGGCAGTGTTGCGCTGCAGATACGCTGCAGAAGCCACCAGGACGCCGTGGGCTGGAGCCAGTTCACGGGCAATCATGCCCTGCGCCAATTCGATACCGCCCCCCATAGCGGCATCAAAATGCTCACCAATCAGATCCACTTTGCGGTTGTCGAAATGCCAGTCGGGGACAATTGCCGGGTACCGCTCCAGAAAGTCGGGCAGCATCGGCATGACAAAATGCAGGCCGAACGCCGTCCCCATGCTGACCTTCAGCGTGCCGGCCGCCACGCCGCCGCTGCTGCTTACTCCTTTTAATGCGCACTGGATCGACAACAGGCCGCCGCTGACCTCCTGCAAAAAACGTTCGCCCTCTTCGGTCAGGATCAATTTGCGCGTATTGCGCTGGAAAAGCCTTACCCCGACGATCGTCTCCAGCTTGGTCACGTTCTTCCCGACTGCCGCAGAGCTGATGCCCAGCTTGCGTCCGGCCGCAGAAAAGCTGCCGTTCTCTGCGCTGCAAACAAAACATTCCAGATGGCCAAGCATGGTTGCTCCTGTTGATTTCAAACCCACGGTTTAAGCTGATTATAGCTCTTTGTGGCTAGTGGCGACCCGGCGTTTCCCAGATACTGATCCGGTAGATGTTTAACCTCACCCCACTCTGGAGAAGCACCATGACAACAGCACATCCTCTGCAAAACAAAGTCGCATTTATTCAGGGCGGCTCACGCGGCATTGGTGCCGCCATCGTTAAGCGCCTGGCACGTGAAGGCGCCACCGTAGCCTTCACCTACGTCGCCTCCGCCGAAAAAGCAGACGCCCTGGTGGCCGAAATCAGCGCCACCGGCGGTAAAGCGCTCGCCATCAAGGCCGACAGTGCCGATGCCGCGGCCCTGCAACAAGCGGTACGCCAGGCAGTAAACAGCCTGGGTAATCTGGACATTCTGGTGAACAACGCCGGCGTGCTTGCGATGGGCAGTACCGAAGAGCTGCCGCTGGAAGATCTGGATCGCACCCTGGCTGTCAACGTGCGCAGCGTATTTGTCGCCAGCCAGGAAGCAGCGCGCCATATGAATGACGGTGGCCGAATCATCAATATTGGCAGCACCAACGCTGAACGCATGCCCTTTGCCGGCGGCGCAGTTTATGCCATGAGCAAATCCGCGCTGGTCGGTCTGACCAAAGGCATGGCGCGCGATCTGGGCCCACGCGGCATCACCGTCAATAACGTGCAACCCGGCCCGGTCGATACCGACATGAATCCGGCCAGCGGTGATTTCGCCGAACAGTTAAAAGCCATGATGGCCATTAGCCGTTACGGTAAAGATGAGGAGATCGCCAGCTTTGTCGCTTACCTCGCCGGTCCGGAGGCGGGCTATATCACCGGCGCCAGCCTGAGCATCGACGGCGGTTTTTCGGCTTAAATGTTCTGAAAAGCAAAAAGCCCCGAAAGGGGCTTTTTTTTGGGCTTAAGACAACCTGATATCAGAAAGGAATATCGTCGTCGAAGTCCATTGGCGGTTCATTGCTGCTGGCTGCCGGTGCGTTGTTCTGCGCCGGGCGCGCCTGCTGGCCACCGCTGAACTGGTTGCCGCCTTGTGGCTGCTGAGGTTGACCCCAACCGCCCTGGCCGCCGGAAGCCTGACCACCGCCTGCCGGTGCGCCACCGCCTTGACGGCCGCCCAGCATCTGCATGGTGCCACCAACGTTAACCACAACTTCGGTGGTGTATTTTTCTACGCCAGCCTGATCGGTCCATTTGCGAGTCTGCAGCGCGCCCTCGATGTACACCTGGGAACCTTTACGCAGATATTCGCCCGCCACTTCAGCCAGCTTGCCGAACAGCACAACGCGGTGCCACTCGGTCTTTTCTTTCTGCTCGCCAGTCGCCTTGTCACGCCAGCTTTCGGAGGTTGCCAGCGTAATGTTGGCCACTGCACCGCCATTCGGCATGTAACGGACTTCCGGGTCTTGGCCCAGATTCCCGACCAGAATTACTTTGTTTACGCCTCTGCTGGCCATGAGAACTCTCCTGATGATTGATTTTTACACAGTATAAACGAGTAAGTTTAACACGCTCAGCCTGAAACGACACCCGTGTTGATTACTGCGTGCTGTATTCCGGAATTGTCCTTTCGATCGACCTGTTTGCATTCATATACTGGATATTCATTCAGGTTTTTTTGTGTCATAATTATGCGTTTCGTACTGGCTGTGCCGGTTTTTTGCGCGTTCGATCACATAATCGTGCGTAAATCACCCAGACAGGCGCGGTGTATCATCAAGACGGGAAGTGTAAATGGACAATATCGAAGTTCGTGGTGCTCGAACCCATAATCTCAAAAACATCAACCTGATTATCCCGCGTGACAAGCTGATCGTCGTCACCGGTCTGTCCGGTTCAGGCAAGTCCTCGCTGGCCTTTGATACCCTGTATGCCGAAGGGCAGCGTCGCTACGTCGAATCGCTCTCCGCCTATGCACGCCAGTTCCTTTCGCTGATGGAAAAACCGGACGTCGACCACATTGAAGGTCTGTCACCGGCAATTTCCATCGAGCAGAAATCGACCTCGCATAACCCGCGATCGACGGTCGGCACCATCACCGAGATCCACGATTACCTGCGTCTGCTGTTTGCCCGCGTCGGCGAACCGCGTTGCCCGGATCACCATGTCGAACTGGCGGCGCAGACCGTTAGCCAGATGGTGGATAACGTGCTCAGCCAGCCGGAAGGCAAACGCCTGATGCTGCTGGCCCCGGTGGTAAAAGACCGCAAGGGCGAGCACACCAAAACGCTGGAAAACCTCGCGAGCCAGGGCTATATCCGTGCGCGCATCGACGGCGAAGTGTGCGATCTTTCCGATCCCCCGAAGCTGGAGTTGCAGAAAAAGCACACCATCGAAGTGGTAGTCGATCGCTTTAAAGTGCGTGATGATCTGTCGCAGCGTCTGGCGGAATCCTTCGAGACCGTGCTGGAGCTGTCCGGCGGCACCGCCATTGTGGCTGATATGGACGACGAAAAAGCGGATGAGCTGCTGTTTTCCGCCAACTTCGCCTGCCCTATCTGCGGCTACAGCATGCGCGAACTCGAACCGCGCCTGTTTTCGTTCAACAACCCGGCCGGCGCCTGCCCAACGTGCGACGGTCTGGGCGTACAGCAGTTCTTCGATCCGGAACGCGTAGTGCAAAACCCCGAGCTTTCGCTGGCCGGCGGTGCCATTCGCGGTTGGGATCGTCGCAACTTCTACTACTTCCAGATGCTGCGTTCGCTGGCAGAGCATTACGCGTTTGACGTTGAAGCGCCTTTCAACAGCCTGGACGCCAACGTGCAGAAAGCGGTGCTCAGCGGCTCCGGTAAAGAATCGATCGAATTCAAATACATCAACGATCGCGGTGACACCACCGTGCGCCGCCATCCGTTCGAAGGCGTGCTGCACAACATGGAGCGCCGTTATAAAGAAACCGAATCCAGTGCGGTGCGCGAAGAGCTGGCGAAGTTTATCAGCAACCGTCCTTGCGCCTCGTGCCACGGCACCCGTCTGCGCGAAGAAGCGCGAAACGTGTTCGTTGAAGACACCACGCTGCCGGAAATTTCCGATCTGAGCATCGGCCATGCGATGACCTTCTTCCAGAACATGAAGCTCAGCGGCCAGCGCGCCAAGATCGCCGAGAAAGTGCTGAAAGAGATTGGCGATCGCCTGAAATTCCTGGTGAACGTCGGCCTGAACTACCTGTCGCTGTCGCGTTCGGCGGAAACCCTCTCCGGCGGTGAAGCGCAGCGTATCCGTTTGGCCAGCCAGATTGGCGCCGGCCTGGTGGGCGTGATGTACGTGCTCGATGAGCCGTCAATCGGCCTGCATCAGCGCGACAACGAACGCCTGCTGGAAACCCTGATCCACCTGCGTAACCTCGGCAATACGGTCATCGTGGTGGAACATGACGAAGACGCCATCCGCGCCGCCGACCATGTGATCGACATCGGTCCCGGTGCCGGCGTGCACGGCGGTCAGGTAGTGGCGGAAGGCACCGTCGAAGACATCATGGCGCAGCCTGAGTCCTTGACCGGCCAGTTCCTCAGCGGCAAACGCGAGATTGCCATTCCGGAACAGCGCGTACCAGCGGACCCGACCAAGGTGCTGAAACTGAGCGGTGCTCGCGGTAACAACCTGAAGGACGTGACGCTGACGCTGCCGGTGGGGCTATTTACCTGCATTACCGGGGTATCCGGCTCCGGCAAATCCACGCTGATCAACGACACGCTGTTCCCGATCGCCCAGCGCCAGCTCAACGGTGCCACTATCGCCGAACCGGCGCCGTTCCGCGAAGTGACCGGTCTGGAGCACTTCGACAAGGTGATCGACATCGATCAAAGCCCGATCGGGCGCACTCCGCGTTCCAACCCGGCGACCTACACCGGCATCTTCACTCCGGTGCGTGAGCTGTTCGCCGGCGTGCCGGAATCGCGCAGTCGCGGTTACAACCCGGGCCGCTTCAGCTTTAACGTCAAGGGCGGCCGCTGCGAAGCCTGCCAGGGTGACGGTGTGATCAAGGTGGAAATGCACTTCCTGCCGGACATCTATGTGCCGTGCGACCAGTGCAAAGGCAAACGCTATAACCGCGAAACGCTGGAAGTGAAGTACAAAGGCAAAAGCATCCACGAAGTGCTGGAGATGACCATCGAAGAGGCTCGTGATTTCTTCGACGCGGTACCGGCATTGGCGCGTAAGTTGCAAACCTTGATTGAAGTCGGCCTGTCTTACATCCGTCTCGGCCAGTCGGCGACCACGCTGTCCGGCGGGGAAGCGCAGCGCGTCAAGCTGGCTCGTGAGCTGTCAAAACGCGGTACCGGTCAAACGCTGTACATCCTGGATGAGCCGACCACCGGGCTGCACTTCGCCGATATTCAGCAACTGCTGGCGGTGCTGCATCAACTGCGCGATCAGGGCAATACCATCGTGGTGATTGAGCACAACCTGGACGTGATTAAAACCGCGGACTGGATTGTCGACCTGGGGCCGGAAGGCGGCAGCGGCGGCGGTGAGATCCTGGTTGCCGGCACGCCGGAAACCGTGGCTAATTGCGAAACGTCGCACACCGCGCGCTTCCTTAAGCCGTTACTGAAGAAGAAAT
Organism: Serratia sp. BIGb0234; assembly: GCF_024809915.1. Classification (NCBI taxonomy): domain Bacteria; kingdom Pseudomonadati; phylum Pseudomonadota; class Gammaproteobacteria; order Enterobacterales; family Yersiniaceae; genus Serratia; species Serratia sp. BIGb0234. The sequence continues at coordinate 81,918 of NZ_JANUEI010000003.1, read as the reverse complement.
AATCCCCTGCCAGGCGGGCCGTTACTGTAGCGGCCCGCACGCTTACCCGTTTCGGTCAAATTGAACAGAAACAGGCAAGATTTAGACATTTTCAGGCATTTCCCTCCCCGCTCTCAGCTTTTATCATCAATGTTCCCTCTGTGGCCCTTTGCCGTACTCAGGCCACGTCCACCGGCACCCTACTGCCGGAAGCCGTTCCCCCCATACACTGATGACTGGAGTTACCATGAACATTACGCACGCCTATGCCGCGCATGACGCCAAATCAGCGTTAGTTCCTTTTGATTACACGCCGCGCACCTTGCGCGACCACGATGTGCAAATCAAGGTTCTGTTCTGTGGCGTCTGCCATTCGGATTTACACCAGGCCCGCAACGAATGGAGCAACACCCTTTTTCCGGTGGTTCCCGGCCACGAAATTGTGGGGCGCGTGAGCGCCGTCGGCAACCATGTGTCACGCTATCAGGTCGGTGATTTGGTCGGGGTGGGCTGTATGGTGGACTCCTGCCGCAGCTGTCCGAGCTGTGACGAGGGTCTGGAGCAATATTGTGAAAATGGGTTTACCGGCACCTATAACGGTGAGGATCGACAAACCGGCGCCACCACCTACGGCGGCTACTCCACCGATATGGTGGTAGATCAGGACTTTGTACTTCGCGTACCGGAAAACCTCGATCCTGCCGGTGTCGCCCCCTTACTGTGCGCCGGTATCACCACCTATTCCCCGCTGCGTCAATGGGGCGCCGGTCCGGGTAAAAAGGTGGGCATCGTCGGTCTCGGCGGGCTGGGGCACATGGGCGTTAAACTGGCCCGGGCGATGGGAGCGCATGTGGTGCTGTTCACGACTTCAGCGTCCAAAGTCGAAGATGCCAAACGCCTCGGCGCTCACGAAGTGGTGATCTCACGCAATCCGGAAGAGATGGCGCAGCACACCAACAGTTTCGATTTTATTCTTAACACGGTGGCGGCCCAGCACGATCTGAACCCGTTCCTCAATCTGCTGCGCCGTGACGGCACCCTGACGCTGGTTGGCGCACCGGAGCATGACCACCCGTCACCGCAGGTGTTTAACCTGATCATGAAGCGTCGTCGCATCGCCGGTTCACTGATTGGCGGCATTGCAGAAACCCAGGAGATGCTGGATTTCTGCGGCCAGCACGGCATTACCTCGGATATCGAACTGATCCCGATGCAGCAAATCAATGAAGCCTTCGAGCGGATGCTGAAAAGCGACGTGAAATATCGCTTCGTGGTGGATATCGACTCTTTGCGAGCCTAAGCCTCTCGGGCGCCCACAGCGGCGCCCGATTTTCTTACAGCTGCTTTATCACTCGCGCCGGATTGCCGCCGACCACGCAGTTCGCAGGCACGTCCTTGGTCACCACCGCACCGGACGCCACCACCACGTTATCCCCCAGTGTAACGCCGGGATTAATCACCGCACGACCGCCAATCCACACATTATTGCCAATGCGCACCGGCTTGCCGAACTCCGCCCCGCCCACGCGGGTTTCCGCATCCAGCGGATGGGTGGCGGTATAAATATGCACTCCAGGCGCCAGCAGGCAGTTATCACCGATATGCACTTCGCATACGTCGAGGATCACGCAGTCAAAATTGGCGTAGAAATTCTTCCCCAGATAGATGTTGTAGCCGTAATCGCAGCGAAACGTCGGCTCGATAGTGCCCCCCTGATACTGGCCCAGCAGCTCCGCCAATCCCTGTTTACGCAGGTCGCTCTCATCCGGTGACGAATGGTTGTAGCGGTGGATCAATTGGCGTGCGCGCTTGCGCTCGCTGCGCAGCAGTTCGTCGCCGGCGTCGTACAATTCACCGGCAATCATTTTGCGTTTTTCTTCACTCATCGCCATCTCGCGGCATCCTTTGGTATTTCGGCTTATTGATTAAAAAGCCTAGTCTTTCCTCATCAACAATAAAACGGGAACGTTCCCAATATCGAATCGCGATCACAGTTTGGCGGAAAAACAGAAGAAATAAACGAAGGACTCAGGCAGGCGCTACACCTGCCGTTATCTATGGTTAGGCTCGCAATTCCTGGCGCACATGGTCGGGTAACCCTTCCAGCACCAGCTGATAGGAACTGTCGATCAACGTATAGAACTGCGAGTTCGGCAGATTGCCATCAAGAAAGACCGTATTCCAGTGTGCCTTGTTCAGTCCGACGCAGGGGACGATCTCCGGGTGATGCTCCCGTAGGCTTTCCGCCAGTTCCGGGCTGGATTTTACCGCCAGCGCAGGTCGCCCCTGTACCTCGCACACCATGGCGAACATAACGTCGCCGACTTTGATCTGGCTGGCCTGCCACTGGTTCTGGTCGCTCTGTTCCGCGCCCGGCTTCGCCATGCAGTATTCCAGCAGTGCTGTGTTATTCATTGGGTTATTCCCCCTGTAACGTGGCCACAACCCGGCGTGAACCGCCGTGGATGCGGTGCTCCCCCAGCCAAATTCCCTGCCATGTGCCCAGCATCAGCCGCCCGTGACCGACAGGCAGCGTCAACGACGTGCCCAACAGAGAGGATTTGATGTGCGCCGGCATGTCGTCCGGCCCTTCGTAGTCATGCTGATAGGGTGCGTTCTCTGGCACCTGACGCAGGAAATGCTGCTCCATGTCGGCTCGCACCGTAGGATCGCAATTCTCGTTCAGCGTCAGCGAGGCCGAGGTATGCTGCAATAACAGATGCAGCAGGCCAGTTTGCAGGCGGTGTAAGTGGGTTAGCTGGTCAGTAATCTCTTCGGTAACCAGATGAAAACCACGCGCTTTTGCGCTGAGGATTAGCGTTTGCTGATGCCACATAAGTGAGCGCCCCTCAATCAGTATATTCTCTCTCCAGTTTGCGGCAACTCTGGCGGCAAACCGACAACAAAAAAGGAGCGATATCGCTATCGCTCCCTGGCTAACGTCAGTTTACCCTAACAGCTTTTACTGCACGGCAGCAAACGCCTCGGCTACCTGATGCACGTTGTGGTGGTTCAGGCCAGCCATGCAAACGCGTCCGCTGTGGATCAGGTACACGCCGAACTCTTCACGCAGGCGATCAACCTGTGCGGCGCTGAAGCCGGTGTAGCTGAACATGCCGCGCTGTGCCAGCAGATAATCGAAGTTCCGTTGCGGCAGGGCGATTTTCAGCGCTTCCACCAGCGTCTTGCGCATCTCGAGAATACGGGTGCGCATGGTTTCCACTTCGGCCAACCACTGGGCTTTCAGCTGCGTGTCGTTCAGCACCTTCGCCACCACCTGCGCACCGAAGTTCGGCGGGCTGGAGTAGTTGCGACGCACCGTGGCCTTCAGTTGCCCCAACACGCGTCCGGCCGCTTCTTCGCTTTCACACACCACAGACAGGCCGCCGACGCGTTCGCCGTACAGCGAGAAAATTTTCGAGAAGGAATTGCTCACCAGGCATGGCAAACCGGCCGCAGCAATAGTGCGGATAGCGTAGGCATCATCGGCAATGCCGCCGCCGAAGCCCTGATAAGCGATATCGAGGAACGGGATCAGTTCACGCTCGGCGATCACTTTGACCACTTCATCCCACTGAGTGTGGGTCAGGTCGGAACCTGTCGGGTTATGGCAGCACGGGTGCAGCAATGCGATGCTGTGCTTCGGCAGCTGTTTCAACGCGCTCAGCATGGCGTCAAATTTCACGCCCAGGCTTTCGCTGTCGAAATACGGATAGGTGTTCACTTTGAACCCAGCGCCGCCAAAGATGGCAACGTGGTTTTCCCAGGTCGGATCGCTGACCCACACCTGCGAATCCGGGAAGTAGCTTTTCAGGAAGTCGGCACCGACTTTCAGCGCGCCGGAACCGCCCACGGTTTGAATGGTGGCGATGCGCCCTTGCTGCAGCATCGGGTGTTCGGCACCGAACAGCAAATGTTGGATCGCCGTGCGGTAAGGCAGAAGACCTTCCATCGGTAGGTACACCGATGCCCCATGATCCACACTGTTCAGCTGCGCTTCTGCCGCAGCAACCGCTTTCATCTGCGGGATAATGCCCTGCTCATCATAGTAAAGGCCGATACTCAGGTTAACCTTGTGCGCACGTGAGTCTTTTTTGAATTTTTCCATCAGCGACAGGATCGGGTCACCTGCGTAGGCATCAACATTCTGGAACACGGATTATTCTCCTGGATTATGGTGAGTAGGCACAGCGTTACGCTCCTAATATAGACGGAAAAGGCCGTTCAGTTTGAGCTTTATCTCGCAACCGGCAACAAACCATTTTCCTTGATTCGGTTGAGCACCACCGCCGTTTTGATATGCGCCACGCTTTTGTGGCGGGACAGCGTCTGGCTGATCAAATCGTCCAGTGCCGGCAGGTCCGCCACCGCAACCTTCAGCAGATAATCAGCATCGCCGGTGGTTTTGTAAGCGTCAAGAATGGCGTCCACTTCTTCCAGCATCTGATGGAAACTGTCGATCTGCTCCTGAGCATGGTGGGTCAGGCTCACTTCTATCAGGCCAACCAACCCTAGCCCGACGGCCTCCGGTGCCAGTCGCGCGTGGTAACCGCGGATCAGTTGCGCCTGTTCCAGGCTGATACGCCGCCGCGAACACTGGGATGCCGACAGCCCCACCAGATCGCTCAGTTCCTGATTGGTCAGACGGCCATTGGCCTGTAACAGCGTCAGGATTTTCATATCAAAATCGTCAATGTTGTACATAGCCACCTGTAAACTGTGTTAATAAATGTTGACGTTACAGCCTATCAGTTTTTTGACTGTGGATACCCTTCCCGCGCCGAGGTTGTGAAGCGCACAGCAGCAATGCCGGACGTTTCCGCCTGCAAATGGCATAAAAAACGGGTAACTCGCGCAAGTCAGCAACAATGAGCGGTTAAATAGCGCATAAAACCACGAATGTATAATAAGGACGCCGATGAAAAGATTTCTCCCTCTCGCACTGCTGGTTGCCGCCGGAAGCGCCAGCGCACAATCGCATTTGGATAAGGTGATACAACAAGGCACGCTGGAAGTGTGCACCACCGGCGATTACAAACCCTATACCTTCCAAAAAGAAGACGGCAGCTACGAAGGCATTGATATCGCCATGGCGGAATCGCTGGCAAAAAGCCTCGGCGCCAAGGTGAAATGGGTGAAAACCAGTTGGAAAACCCTGACACCGGACTTTGTCGCCGGCAAATGTGATATCGCCATGGGCGGCATCTCGGTCACGCTGCAACGTCAAAAGCAGGTGTTCTTCGCCGACCCGTTGGATACCGACGGCAAGATCCCGTTAGTGCGCTGCACCGACGTGAAGAAATACCGCACCATTGACCAGATCAATAAACCGTCCGTGCGCCTGCTTGAGCCGGCAGGCGGCACCAACGAGGCCTTTGTCCACGCCTATCTGCCCAAGGCCAAACTGACGTTGACCCATGATAATTTGGGGATTTTCCAGCAGTTGGTCGACAAGAAAGCCGATGTGATGATCACCGACGCTTCCGAGGCGCAGTATCAGCAAAAACGCTATCCGAAGCTGTGCGCGGTCAACCCGAAAAAGCCGATGCAGTATGGCGAAAAGGCTTACATGCTGCCGCGTGACGATTTGAGCTGGAAGCTGTATGTGGATCAGTGGCTGCACCTGGCCAAGGCGACCGGTGAGTATCAAAGCATTATCGATCAGTGGTTGGCAGTGAAGAAGTAACTCAATATAACGGGGCCGCTGCCTGGCGGCCCCTCAATGGACTTATTCGCCGATATATTCCATCGCCACGCGCTGCGTCAGCTTGGTAATCAGTTCATAAGCACTGATGCCAGTGCATTCGGCGATGCGTTCGACCGGTAACTCCCGCCCCCAAAGCACCACCTCATCCCCGACCTTGTCGGTCGCGTTCGGCCCCAGATCGACCGACATCATGTCCATCGACACCCGGCCCACGATCGGCACTTCACGGCCGTTGAGCCACACCGGCGTACCGGAAGGCGCGCTGCGCGGGTAACCGTCGCCGTAACCCATCGCCACCACGCCCAAGCGAGTATCACCTTCACTGACCCAGGTGCCACCGTAGCCTACGGACTCGCCGGCCTTGTGCTCACGCACCGCGATCAGGTTGGACTTGAGCGTCATCGCCGGCTGCAGATCAAACTGGCTGCCGTTGGCGTCCTCCATCGGCGAGACGCCATACAGGATAATGCCTGGGCGAACCCAGTCGTTATGCGCATCCGGCCACAGCAGGGTACCGCCGGAGGCGGCAATAGAACGCTGGCCCGGTTTGCCACGGGCAAACTGTTCAAAGCACTGCATTTGTTTGAGCGTGGCATCGGAACTCGGCTCATCGGCACGGCTGAAGTGGCTCATGATATTGACCGGCTGCACCACATTGCGGCAGGCGCTCAGACGCTGATAAAACGCCTCGGCATGCTCAGGGCGGACCCCCAGACGATGCATGCCGGTATCCAGCTTCATCCACACCGGCACCGGACGCGCCAGCGTGGCCTGCTCCAGCGCTTCAAGCTGTTCGATACTGTGCACGGCGGTTTCGATGTTATTGGCCACCAGCACCGGCAGATCCTCGGCCGAGAAGAAGCCCTCGAGCATCAGGATAGGTTTGACGATGCCGCCGGAGCGCAGCTTCAACGCCTCGCCAATGCGGGCCACGCCGTAACAATCGGCATCTTGCAGGGTGTGGGCTGTTTCCAGCAGGCCATGTCCATAAGCGTTTGCTTTCACAACGGCAATCAGGCGACTTTGCGGCGCCTGACGGCGCACCTGTTGCAGATTATGTCGCAGAGCGCGGCGGTCGATTACAGCGGTTGCCGCTTTCATTTCAGTTCCTTAGCTGATTATTCGTCATCATACTGTGGCCCCGCATAGTTATCGAAGCGCGACCACTGGCCGTTAAAGGTAAGGCGTACGGTACCGATTGGGCCGTTACGCTGCTTACCCAGAATAATTTCGGCAATCCCTTTCAGATCGCTGTTCTCGTGATAAACCTCATCACGGTAGATGAACATAATCAGGTCGGCATCCTGCTCGATGGAGCCGGACTCACGCAGGTCGGAGTTGACCGGGCGCTTGTCGGCACGCTGCTCCAGGCTTCGGTTCAGCTGCGACAGCGCCACCACCGGTACCTGCAGCTCTTTCGCCAGGGCTTTTAACGAGCGGGAGATCTCGGCGATTTCCAACGTTCGGTTGTCGGAGAGCGACGGCACGCGCATCAACTGCAGGTAGTCGATCATGATCAGGCTGATGCCGTCATGTTCACGGAAAATACGCCGCGCACGGGAGCGCACTTCGGTTGGCGTCAGGCCAGAGGAGTCGTCAATGTACATATTGCGCTTCTCCAGCAGGATACCCATGGTGCTGGAAATTCGCGCCCAGTCCTCATCGTCCAACTGGCCGGTACGAATACGGGTCTGATCCACACGCGACAGCGAGGCCAGCATACGCATCATGATCTGATTGCAGGGCATTTCCAGGCTGAAAATCAGCACGGGCTTGTCCTGCGTCATCGCGGCGTGTTCGCACAGGTTCATGGCGAAGGTGGTTTTACCCATTGCAGGACGGGCAGCGACGATGATCAGATCCGATTTTTGCAAACCGGCGGTTTTCTTATTGAGATCCTGATAGCCGGTATCCACCCCGGTGACGCCATCGTGCGGCTGCTGATACAGCTGCTCAATACGCGCAACGGTATCTTCCAGGATACGCTCGATCCCTTTTGGACCCTCATCTTTGCTGGCACGGTTTTCCGCGATTTGGAATACCCGCGATTCGGCTAAATCGAGCAGATCTTCGCTGCTGCGCCCTTGCGGATCGTAGCCGGCGTCAGCGATCTCATTGGCCACCGAGATCATCTCACGCACTACCGCACGTTCACGCACGATATCCGCATAAGCGCCGATGTTGGCAGCGCTTGGGGTGTTTTTCGATAATTCGGCCAGATAGGCGAAGCCGCCGACAGAGTCCAGTTCGCCCCGCTGTTCCAGTGATTCGGACAGGGTGATCAAATCGATAGGCCGACTCATCTCCAGCAGGCGCTGCATCTCGGTAAAGATCAGGCGGTGCGGGCGGCTGAAGAAATCATTGGAGACCACGCGTTCCGCCACGTTATCCCAGCGTTCGTTATCCAGCATCAAACCGCCCAACACTGACTGCTCAGCCTCCAGCGAATGTGGCGGCATCTTCAGCCCTTCCATCTGGCGATCGCGGGGACGTTCTCTGGCTTCGTCTGCGTTTGTTTTGTTGGTTGGTTTTTTTCCTGCCATGAAGCGTATTCTTAATCCGGTTGCGAATGAAGGATCCTGACGCGAGAGTATACGTGATTTTTATCTGTGATTCCTGCGGCATAACCGATGCAAAAAAGGTATCAATCCGCGCGCGGACAAACTGGATCGCCAATACTAAAACGCGTAGGGTGAAATCAGACACCCACACGAGGTACTGATATGGCCAAGCGCATTCAATTCTCCGCCACCGGCGGCCCTGAAGTGTTGCAATACGTTGATTTTACCCCACCAGACCCGGCAGCCGGTGAGGTGCAGATCGAGAACAAGGCGATCGGCATCAACTATATCGACACCTACATACGCAGCGGGTTATACCCGCCCGCCAGCCTGCCAAGCGGGTTGGGCACCGAGGCGGCCGGCGTGGTCACCAAGATCGGCGCAGGAGTCAGCGCGCTGAAGCCGGGTGACCGCGTGGTTTACGCCCAGTCAACGCTCGGTGCTTACAGCGAAGTGCACAACGTCGCGCAGGAAAAAGTGGCCATCCTGCCGCACAATTTGAGTTTCGAGCAAGGGGCAGCCTCATTCCTGAAGGGGCTGACGGTGCATTACCTGCTGCGTCAAACCCATGAGGTGCAGCCGGGTGAAGTATTCCTGTTCCATGCTGCCGCAGGCGGTGTCGGGTTGATTGCCTGCCAATGGGCCAAAGCGCTCGGGGCGAAGTTAATCGGCAGCGTCGGTTCCGACGAAAAAGCCGAGCTGGCGAAGCGTGCCGGCGCCTGGGCCACCATCAATTACCATAAGGAAGACATCGCCCAGCGCGTCGCCGAACTGACCCAGGGCGAAAAAGTCGGCGTGGTGTACGACTCTGTGGGCCAAAGCACCTGGCAAGCCTCGCTCAATAGCCTCAAGCGACGTGGGCTGATGGTGAGCTTTGGCAACGCCTCCGGCCCGGTTACCGGTGTCGATCTGGCATTGCTTAACCAGAAAGGCTCTCTGTATGTCACCCGCCCTTCCCTCAATGGCTACATCACCAGCCGCGCGGAGCTGCAATTTGCCAGCAATGAGCTGTTTTCATTGATCGGCAGCGGGGCCATCAAGGTCGACGTGAAGGAAGAGCAGAAGTTTGCGCTGGCTGACGCACAACGTGCGCATCAGGTGCTGGAAAGCCGTAATACCAGCGGCTCAAGCCTGCTGATCCCTGGTCGTTGAGTTGGAAAAAAGATCGGTAAAATTAGGTATAACGTGCGGTGGTACATCGTCTAAAGGCGAAGAGTGGAATATGATCTTCCGGCAATTCACGTTGTTCAATAGGGAAATAGCTCTGAAATGAAAATAAAAATGCTGGTTACAGCGCTGGTTTTCGCCGCAGCTCCAGCGTTGGCCACCGCAGCGCAGGCAGCGACGCCTAACGCAGAAAAAGACGCATTGATGAAATACCCTTACTCTGCCGCCTATACGCAATGTATGAGCAAACCAGATCTCAATACACCAAGTATGGCTGCCTGCATTGACACAGAGTTCAATCTTTGGGATGCACGCCTGAACAAGTCCTATAAAGAAGCGCTCAAGTTTAAGGCGGCCCCAAAAGCCTGGCGTGAGGCACAGCGTAACTGGCTGAAGTTCAAAGACAGCCAATGCCAGGCGCTGGTGGCAGCACCGCATGGCTCCGGCGATGCACTGGATGCGGCTTCATGCCAACTGAACATGACCATTGAACGCACGTTGCAGCTTGAAAGCGACGACTGGCCAAGATCTTAATATTCCTGGATTATCAGTAACAAAAAGGGCTCCGTAAGGAGCCCTTTTTGTTACTGCGTTTGTAGGGGTAGAGCAGAGTCCGCCAGAGACAGTGGGTTGCTTGAGCAACGCTCGTATTATTATTGTCTCTTGCGGTGATGAAATCGGTCGCATCGCTGCATCGGCAAACATCCTAACAGCCCCGAGGCGCAAAAAAAATGGCTAATGCGCCGCACCGGCCGTTTAAACGTCAAGCTGTGATCGCTGCCGCATTAAGAACGCCTCTGTTGCTCGATTTTCAGCGTGACCGACTGATTATTCGACAAAAAATTAATAGCGGCGTATTGAAGGCTTCTGCATTGAACGGTAGATCCAAACGCCAACCACCGCCAAAATCAGCCACGGCAACAGCTTAATCACCATCGCAAACAGCCCGCCAATCAGCATGAATGCCGCGGCCACCAGCAACGCCGCGAATACGCCCAGCAACGAAATGCCCGTCACCATCAGCATGACGATAAAGCCGACCAGAAAGAAGAGTTCCAACATGATTTTGCTCCTTCGCAAAACAAAGTATCTGCGAAGGTATTACAAGAAGCGTGCCAAAATGGTGAGAGGACTAAGTTATTGAAATTGAAAAAAAGGCATGCCACATCACGCAACATGCCTGGTCAAAAACACTAACTGTTAGTCAGAATTTTATCTCTATTACGCCATCTCGGTGCGCGGTAGGCGAACCAAATCCAGCGCCTGCTCAACCACGCGTGCATCGGCCCCTGGCTTATGGGCATTCTCACTCAGGTGACGGCGCCACTGGCGGGCACCGGGCACGCCCTGGAACAATCCAAGGATATGGCGGGTGATATGGCCCAAATAGGTGCCCTTAGACAGCTCGCGTTCAATGTACGGATACAGCGATTCGATAATCGCTATGCTGTCCATAACTTCGCTTTGGCAGCCAAACAGTTCACTGTCGACCCGCGCCAGAATGCCTGGGTTCTGGTAGGCTTCGCGCCCCATCATCACGCCATCCAGATGCTGCAGATGCTGTTTCGCCTCTTCCAGCGTTTTCACCCCCCCGTTAATCGCCAGAGTGAGCGTCGGAAAATCCCTTTTTAACTGGTACACGCGCGGATAATCCAGCGGCGGCACTTCGCGGTTCTCTTTCGGACTCAGGCCCGACAGCCATGCCTTGCGGGCATGAATGGTAAACATGTCACATTCACCGCGCCCGGCGACGGTGGCGATGAAATCGCACAGAAACTCGTAGCTGTCCTGATCGTCAATACCAATGCGGGTTTTCACCGTCACCGGGATCGACACCACGTCGCGCATCGCCTTGATGCAGTCGGCAACCAGCGTTGCCTGTCCCATCAGGCAGGCACCGAACATGCCGTTCTGTACCCTATCCGACGGGCAACCGACGTTGAGGTTGATCTCGTCATAGCCGCGCTGCTCAGCCAGTTTGGCGCAGTGCGCCAGCGCAGCCGGATCGCTGCCGCCCAGTTGCAGCGCCACAGGATGTTCTTCTTCGCTGTAGGCCAGATAGTCGCCCTTACCGTGGATAATCGCGCCGGTAGTCACCATCTCGGTGTACAGCAAGGTTTCCTTGGTCAACAAGCGGTGGAAGTAACGGCAATGACGATCGGTCCAGTCGAGCATAGGCGCGATGGAAAAACGATTGGCGGCGTATTTTGGGGCGTTATTGTCTGTCGTCATGCTGGGCTACTGGCTACCTGATTCTGTCTGGGGTTCAACGAACGGCATGCTGCCGCAAACGGCTATTATAACGACAATCGGCGGCGTTGGGAAAACCGCTGTGTCGCCGATAAAAAAGCACCGGCAAAAGCGAATAAAAAGAGGCTGTCAGGTGTTCTCTCTGTAAGGCCGCAGTTCTGCGTCCTTCATGATGAGGAAATAACCATGAACAGTTTCGTTAAACGCCTGCTGCTGCCAGTCATTGCCGGTTCACTGCTGTTTTCCTGTACCGCTCTGGCGATGGGCGGCGATGGCAGCGGTCAAACCACGCCAACCTGCCCCAAAGGCCAGATATACGATACGAAAACCAAAACCTGCATGGTGGATAAAAGCAGCATGGTCAGCGACAACGATCGCACGAACTATGCCTATGCGCTGGCCAAAAGCGGCCGCTATCAGGAAGCGCTGGATGTGCTGAATACCCTCAAAGATCCCAACACTGCCGTGGCGCTGAATTACCGCGGCTATGCCACCCGCAAGCTCGGCCGCACCGACGAAGGGATCGGCTACTATTTAAAATCAGTGGCGCTCGATCCGAAATACCCCAAAGTCCGCGAATACCTGGGTGAGGCTTATATGATCAAAGGGCGTCAGGACCTGGCGAAGGAGCAGCTTAAGGTTATTCAATCGCTGTGCGGTACCGGTTGTGAAGAGTACCGAGATCTGGCGGCGGCTATCGATCATCACCCTGAATCGTAAAACCCGGAGGCAAACATCAGCAGCGACGCGATCCGCAACGAAATCGGCCAATATCTCTCCCGCCTGTGGCGCTATGGCTTGGTGCTGACCCACCGGCGGGACGTAGCCGACGACTTGGTTCAGGCCACCTGCGTGCGGGCGTTGGAACGCGCCGCACAGTTTGCCGTGGGAACGCGTATGGACCGCTGGTTATTTTCCATTCTTCACTCCATCTGGTTGAACGAGGTCCGCTCTCAGCACATTCGCCAGGGACAGGGCTTTGTCGACGTTGACGAACTGGCCGGTGCGGAAAACGGCGAGCAGCCGATTTGGGCCAATGAGGTGATGCAACGGGTTAATCAACTGCCGGAGTCGCAGCGCAATACGTTGTTTCTGGTGTACGTGGAGGAACTTTCTTACCGGGAAGCCGCTGAGGTGCTGGGTGTGCCCATTGGCACCATCATGAGCCGTCTGGCGGCGGCACGGCTGCGGTTGGCGAACGACAGCCTGCTGCAAACCCGTACCCCGCAGGTAAAAGGAGAACAATCATGAGTTCAGCCTACGCAACGGATGAACTGCTGGTCGCCTATCTGGATAATCAGTTGGACCCACAGCAACGCCACCGGCTGGAACAGCGTCTGGCCGGCGAACCGGCGTTGGCAGAACGCTTGTCGTTGCTGGAGCGCAGCAGCTTGCCCTTTAAGCAAGCCTTTGCGCCTTTGCTTGATGAAGCGCCGGTGCAAAGATTGCAGTCAAAATTGCCACTTATCGTCCCCTCGCCACCGCACGCTATCAGCCGCCGTGGCCTGATTGCCGCCGCCGTCGCTTTTCTGGCACTGGGCATCGCAGGCGATCGCGCCTATCTGCAGCTCAGCCAACCGGATGACAACTGGCGGAGCCTGGTCGCTCAATATATGGCGTTGTACACCCCGGAAACGCTGATGGGTTTTGAGGGCTCCGCAGCGCAGATTGCCAGTCAACTACAGCACACCGGTGATCGGCTGAGCATCGCGCTTCCTCTGTCGCAGCTGACGTTGCAAGGGGCCGAACTAAAAAACGCCCGTGTGCTGGCGTACGACGATCGCCGTATTGCTCAATTGACCTGGTTGGATGCGCGGTACGGTGTATTGGCACTGTGTATTATCCAGCAACCGGGCAAGTCGCAGCCCGCAGAGAGCGAACAACGCCTGGGAATGAATGTGGTCTATTGGTCCGATAGCAGACACAGTTTCATGCTGATTGGCCATAATCCAGCAGTGGAAATGGTCAGATTGGCCAGTCAATTACAGCGTTCGCTGACTGCCTAAGAGCCTACGCGAAGCCATAACCTGCGAGAACGGCACGGAACATCGTGAATACCATCACATTTCTGGCTAACAACGGGCGCTAAACCGGACGTTTAATGCGCCATACTGGCAGAAAAGTGGCCGACTCTCGGCGATTTGGCTGAAGCATGGTAAAATCGGCTTTTTTACGTACCGGGAAATTTGCCATGAACTCAAGCACCCAGGAAAAGCTGCTGGCGCAGGCTGAACAACTCTGTCAGCAACGCAATGTGCGACTAACACCGCAGCGGCTGGAAGTGTTACGCCTGATGGCACAACAGCCCGGTGCCATCAGCGCTTACGACCTGCTGGATTTGCTGCGCGTAGCCGAACCCCAGGCCAAACCCCCCACGGTTTACCGTGCATTGGATTTCCTGTTGGAACAAGGCTTTATTCATCGCGTGGAATCGGCGAACAGCTATGTGTTGTGCCATCATTTCGAACAGCCGATGCATACTTCCGCACTGTTCATTTGCGATCGCTGCGGCCAGGTGACTGAGCGCACAACCGAAGGGATCGAAGAGACGCTGCAAAAGCTGGCTAAAGAGTCAGGATTTGCCCTGCGTCACAGCGTGGTAGAAGCCCATGGCCTGTGTGAGGGTTGCGTTGAGGTAGAAGCCTGCGATAGCAAACATGATTGCGGCGAACACGATCACAGCATCGCTATCAAGAAGAAATAAGAGGGTATCAGGTACCTCCCTGTACCTTCGGCCATAGCGTCAAGGGGATTGAAACGCCTGGCCATCAGCATAGTTTACGGCCGCAATCCGCTGCGGCCTATCGCACTACCAGCGATACTTGTTGTGGTCTTCCCAGGATTTCACTTCTTTCTCGGCCGCCTCTTTCTGGTAGCCGTAGCGTTCCTGAATTTTACCGACAAGCTGTTCGCGTTTCCCTTCAATGACCGTCAAATCATCATCGGTCAGCTTGCCCCATTTTTCCTTCACTTTCCCTTTAAACTGCTTCCAGTTACCGTCGGCTTGATCTTTGTTCATAACCTCTCCGTTACCTGTGATTAGTCAGTTTTAAAAACTTGTCGCTGGGCTTAACTGAGTAATAATCATGGTCAATTGACCTAAAATGAAGGGAATATCATTCCAATTCATTCCGCCAGCCACATGATTAACTATAGCAACAGATATCGATAAATAACAAAAAACCAGAATAAAAATTCAACAAAACAACAAAATTCAGTAAAACACCCGAAATAACAGTCAGTAAGCGGGACTAAATCGACGCGATAATATGTAACTCAATATGAATACAAAACATTAGTTAATTTTATGATAACGTCTCATTGTGAGCCGTTGGATCCGCGGCAAACCAGGTACCGCGCAGCCTGTGGCGGTGCCAAATCCAGCCGAGCGCGATGCCGCGCAGAGAAAGAAAGACCGCCAGCGCCAGCCATAAACCATGATTGCCCAAGGCGGGTACGGTCAGCAGCGTCAAACCATAGCCGGCCGCTGCCACTGCCATGCTGTTGCGCATTTCTGCTCCTCGGGTGGCGCCAATAAACATGCCGTCCAGCAAATAGCACCATACGCCCACCAATGGCAGCACCACCTGCCACGGCAGATAGTGGCCGGCCAGCGCACGCAGTTCCGGTAACGAGGTCAAGGCGGCGATAATATGCTGACCGGCAACGGCATAAACCAGGCCAAAGGCCAACGCGACCAGACAGGCTTGTCGGCAAGCCGCACGCCACACCTTGCGCAGTTGGCTATCGTCACGCGCGCCATAGGCATGGCCAGAATGCGCTTCAACCGCGTAGGCAAAACCGTCGAGCGCATAGGCGGTAAAGGTCAGTAAGTTCATCAGCACCGCATTCACCGCCACCACTTCGCCGCCAAGCCGGGCACCGAAGATGGTCAAAGAAGCGAAACACAGCTGCAGCAGCAGGGAACGCAGCATAATGTCGCGATTCAGCGCCAGTAAACGCCGCAGGTTGCCACGCCAGGCAGTGCGCAGCATCGGCATGGAAATGCCACGTAGGCGCATGACCCGCCAGGACAGCCATAAGCCCAGCAGCAGCGTGGCATACTCAGAAATAGCGGTTGCCGTCGCCGCACCTTGCACGTTCCAGCCCAGCCCCATCACCAGCCAGATATCCAGTACAATATTCAATAAGTTGCCGACAATCAGCAGGATCACCGGCGCACGTACGTATTGCACGCCAAGCAGCCAGCCCAGGATAACCATGTTCGCCAATGCCGCCGGCGCGCTCAGCCAGCGGATCTCGAGGAATAATCGGGCCTGCTCCAGCACCGCCTCGTCGCCACCGACGATTTTCAGCGCCAGTTCGATCAGCGGATGGCGCAGCAAGACAATGGCCACACCGGCCAACGCCGCCAGCAGCAGCGGTTGCATAAAGGCGCGCGCCAATCCCTGTGGGTTTTGTGCGCCCAGAGCCTGCGCAGTCAGACCGGTGGTGCTCATACGCAGGAACAACAACAGCATGAACAGGAAGCTGGTCGCCATCGCTCCCACCGCCACACCGCCCAGATAAACAGGGCTGTCGAGGTGACCGATCACTGCGGTATCCACCAGCCCAAGCAACGGCACGGTGATATTGGAGAAGATCATGGGCAGCGCCAGGCGCCACAAGGCTTTATCGGTATCGCTGGTGAAGGCGGAGAGCAGGCGCATAGTGAAATGTTCCCGTGGCAAAGCGGTTTTAATCGATCAGAAATGACATCGCCCCAGAGCTGGGGCGATTTAAATCAAAGGGCAGCGTGCAGGCTTATGGGTTAAACCCAGTCGCCGTTGCGGATCACGCCGACCGCCAAGCCTTCAATGGTGAAGTTCTGCTGACGCAGATCAACCACAATCGGCTGGAACTCACTGTTTTCCGGTAGCAGCTCAACCACGTTACCGTGCTTTTTCAGCCGCTTGACCGTAACTTCATCTTCGATGCGCGCCACAACCACCTGGCCATTACGCACGTCCTGAGTTTTATGCACCGCCAGCAGATCACCGTCCAGAATACCGATATCACGCATCGACATACCGTTAACCCGCAGCAGGAAATCCGCGCTCGGTTTGAACAGGGAAGGATCCACCTTGTAGTGACCTTCGATATGCTGCTGTGCCAGCAGCGGCTCACCGGCAGCCACACGGCCAATCAGCGGTAAACCCTCTTCATCTTCCATCAGCAACCGAATGCCGCGCGAAGCGCCGGAGACAATTTCGATGACGCCTTTACGCGCCAGCGCTTTCAGATGTTCTTCTGCGGCATTTGGCGAACGGAACCCCAGACGCATGGCGATCTCGGCACGCGTCGGCGGCATGCCAGTGGACGAAATATGATCGCGAATCAGATCATAGACCTCTTGCTGTCTGGTAGTTAGTGCTTTCATTCCGCCCCCTGTTTGTTTATACAGTCTTGCTGTGAGTATATACAGGTAAGTGCGGCTTGGGAACCGAAGAATGAATAAAAATCAGGGATTAGCGACCCGGATCGCAACGAGCTTGCTCTGCTCAGACAAAGTGCTGCCACAGCACCGCGCCCCAAACAAACAGCGCCAAAATAACCGCCAGCAAAACTGCCGCCGACCCCATATCCTTGGCCCGGCCGGACAGCTCGTGATACTCGGTCCCCACCCGGTCAACAATCGCCTCAATCGCGCTGTTGAGCATCTCGACAATCATCACCAGCACCACCGACCCAATCAGTAAAATGCGCGCTATCGCACCCACGTCCAGCCAAATCGCCAGTATGATAGCCAGGACGGTCACCACCAACTCCTGGCGGAACGCCGCTTCGTGCTGCCAGGCAGCGGAAAAACCTTTATAAGAGTAGCCGGCGGCTTTAATAATACGGGTCAGGCCGGTTGCTTGGTTCGTCATGTTTTTAGTGCCTTTCGCAGAGGTAAGTCATAATTAAACAGTTTAGGCCAGGAAGCGCTCACGGCTCCCGGTTTTCCAACACCACAGATCTGCTACCCGGTTTCTGGTATGCTTGCGGCGCATTGCTAACAAGAGGCTTCACGTTGTTATGTCAGGTTGGCGTAAAATTTATTATAAACTATTGAATTTACCACTCAAATTGTTGGTAAGAAGTAAGGTTATCCCTTCAGATCCGGTCACGGAGTTAGGGTTGGATCCCTCACGGCCGATTTTGTATGTTTTACCTTATAATTCCAAGGCGGATTTACTGACGCTGCGCACCCAGTGCCTGGCGCAGGATTTGCCCGATCCTCTCGAACCGCTGGAAATAGACGGCACCGTGCTGCCCAGCCACGTGTTTATTCACGACGGCCCGCGCGTATTCCGCTACTACACGCCGAAAGAAGAGTCGGTAAAACTGTTCCACGACTATCTGGATCTGCACCGCAGTAACCCGGATCTCGATATTCAGATGCTGCCGGTTTCGGTGATGTTTGGCCGCTCTCCGGGGCGCGAAGGCCACGGCACACCGCATCTGCGCTTGCTAAATGGCGTGCAGAAATTCTTCGCCGTGCTGTGGCTCGGCCGCGATAGCTTTGTGCGCTTCTCCAATACCGTTTCGCTGCGCCGCATGGCGACCGAGCACGGTACGGACAAGATCATCGCGCAAAAGCTGGCTCGCGTAGCCCGGATGCACTTCTCACGTCAGCGTCTGGCCGCCGTAGGCCCAAGCCTGCCGGCCCGTCAGGACCTGTTCAACAAGCTGTTGGCGTCCAAAGCGATCGAAAAAGCGGTCGAAGACGAAGCGCGCAGTAAAAAAATCTCCCACGAAAAAGCCCAGCAAAATGCCATTGCATTGATGGAAGAGATTGCCGCCGACTTTTCTTACGAGACGGTGCGCCTTTCCGACCGTGTGCTGAGCTGGACCTGGAACCGCTTGTATCAGGGCATCAACGTCACCAACGCCGAACGCGTGCGTCAGCTGGCGCAGGACGGCCACGAGATCGTGTATGTGCCCTGTCACCGCAGCCACATGGACTATCTGCTGTTGTCCTATGTGTTGTACCACCAGGGCCTGGTGCCGCCGCACATTGCTGCCGGTATTAACCTCAACTTCTGGCCGGCCGGGCCGATCTTCCGCCGCCTGGGCGCGTTCTTTATCCGCCGGACCTTCAAAGGCAACAAGCTGTACTCGACGGTGTTCCGTGAATACCTCGGCGAGCTGTTTACCCGCGGTTACTCGGTCGAGTACTTTGTCGAAGGCGGGCGTTCCCGTACCGGGCGTTTGCTGGAGCCGAAGACCGGCACCCTGTCGATGACCATTCAGGCGATGCTGCGCGGCGGGGCCCGCCCTATCACGCTGGTGCCGATCTACATCGGTTACGAGCACGTGATGGAAGTGGGTACCTACGCCAAAGAGCTGCGTGGCGCCACCAAGGAAAAAGAGAGCCTGCTGCAGATGCTGCGCGGCTTGCGCAAACTGCGTAATCTCGGCCAAGGCTACGTGAACTTCGGCGATCCCCTGCCGTTGACCACCTACCTGAACCAGAATGTGCCGCAGTGGCGCGAATCGATTGACCCGATCGAATCCCAGCGCCCAAGCTGGCTGACGCCGACGGTCAACGATCTGGCGGCCAAGATTATGGTGCGCATCAACAATGCCGCAGCGGCCAACGCCATGAACCTGTGTTCCACGGCGTTACTGGCTTCTCGCCAGCGCTCGTTAACCCGCGAGCAGTTGCTTGAACAGTTGGAATGCTATCTGCAACTGATGCGCAACGTGCCTTATGCCGATGACGTTACCGTGCCGACTCAAACTCCGGATGAGTTGCTGGATCACGCGCTGAACATGAACAAGTTCGAGGTGGAGAAGGATAACATCGGCGATATCATCATCCTGCCGCGCGAGCAGGCGGTGCTGATGACCTATTACCGCAACAATATCCATCACCTGCTGGTTCTGCCGTCACTGATTGCCACCATCGTGATGCACCATCGCCGGGTATCTCGCGCTGAACTGCTGCGCCAGATTGGTTTGATTTACCCGATGCTGAAAGCCGAGCTGTTCCTGCACAACGACAAGGAACAACTGCCGGAGGTGCTGCAACCGCTGATAGAGGAAATGATCCGTCAGCAATTGATCTGCGATAAAGGCGACGATCTGGTACTGAATCCAGCACGTATCCGTCCGCTGCAGCTGCTGGCCGCCGGTGTCCGTGAAACCTTGCAGCGCTACGCCATCACCATGTCTATCCTCAGCGCCAACCCGAGCATTAACCGCGGTGCGCTGGAGAAAGAGAGCCGTATCATGGCGCAGCGTTTGTCCGTGCTGCACGGCATCAACGCACCGGAGTTCTTCGACAAGGCGGTATTCTCCACTCTGGTGGCTACGTTGCGTGAAGAAGGCTACATCAATGATATTGGCGATGCGGTGCGTGAGCACACCCTAGAGGTGTACAACATGCTGAGCGACCTGATTACCCCGGAAATCAAACTGACCATTGAAAGCGTCAGCATGCCGGCGGAAACCAACGCTCTGCCGGAAGCGATTGAACCGGAAGAGAAAGACCAGTAATACGTTGATAAAAAAAACAAAAAGGCACCCTAGGGTGCCTTTTTTACTGTCCGAACGCGGTCAACTTTGCCAGTAACTCAACGCAATACCGATAAACAGTACCAGCCCGACGTAGTTGTTATCCAGGAACGCTTTGAAGCAGGCATCCCGTTCACGACCGGCAATTTGTTTTTGCTGATGGATAAACAGGGCTCCCGCCAGCAACAGCGACCAATAAAACGCGCCGCTCAACTGCGCCAGATAGCCCACCCACAGCATCAGCAGCAAGGTGGCGAACTGCAGCAGGCCGACGATCAGTTTGTCGTAACGGCCGAACAAAATGGCGGTGGATTTCACACCAATCTTCAGATCATCGTCGCGATCGACCATGGCATACAGCGTATCGTAAGCTACCGTCCAGCAGATGTTGGCCAGCAGCAGCAGCCAGCAGCTCAGCGGCAGCGATTCGCTGACGGCGGCGTAGGCCATCGGAATGCCCCAACCAAACGCGGCGCCCAATACGAACTGCGGCAAATGAGTGACCCGCTTCATAAACGGATAGGCCCATGCCAGCGCCAACGCCGCCAGAGACAGCCAGATGGTCATCGCATTCAGCGTCAGCACCAGCGCGAACGAAATCAGCACCAGCACCACAAACAGGATCTTGGCCTCTTTTTCGCTCACCCGGCCGCTGGGCATTGGGCGTCCGGCGGTACGCTTCACATGGCCATCGACGGCGCGATCGGCATAATCATTCACCACACAGCCGGCGGCACGCATCAGGAAAACCCCGACCACAAACACCAGCAGGATAGACAACGACGGCATGCCCTTCCCCGCCAGCCACAGCGCCCACAGCGTCGGCCACAGCAACAGCAAGGTGCCAATAGGTTTATCGATGCGCATCAGATGGCTATAAGCCTGCCATTTACTTTGAATCACGCTTCCCTCCAAGGTATTTCCTCTCCTCATCATTCGGGGTCAGTACTGCCCGCGGCGTACAGCGGCGAAGCCGGTAGAAACAGTTCGGTCAGCAACAGCGGTTTACCCGCCAGCCGCAGGCGGGAACGGCGTGCCCACAGCGCATCTTGCCGACCGATATGGATGTAATCGCGAGTTAACTCGTCGCTGCTAAAAAGATAGCGCCCCAACGGCAATGTGCCCAAATCCACCAACGCCAAATCCGGGCCGGTCAGAGTTTCCTGCGGGATCACCGTACGCCCCAGCAGCCAGGGCTGGTTGTCGCCCAACAGCACGATTTCACGCAGCCAGTATCGTGGGCTCTCAGGAAGATGGTCGGCTTCTTCGCCCAGTTGATCGCGGGTGATAAAACACTCGCGCTGCGGCTCAACGTGCACGCGCCCGCAGTGACGTTCAAAGCGGCGGGTCATGGATCCTAACTCCATCAGCCAATCACTGACGGCGGCCGGTGGCGGAGATTGTTGTGCGGATAACCACTCCAACGGCGGCAGGATGGAATCCTTATTGCCAGACATTGCTCTACTCCATGCCTGACGCCGCGCCCTGCGGCCGCGCCAGACCAGACAAACTGTTAACAGTCGACCATTGTAACGCAGAAATTCAAAAGCGGCAGGCTGATTCGTGGCGTGACGCGCAGCATAATAACGCCCAAAAAAGCGGCGCAATGTCATCTTTCTGCCATCTGTTTTCTTTACCTTCGTCCACCGGAGCGATGGGGATTCTGTGATCGCCTGCAAACTTTCGCCTCTGCCACATTGTTTTATCTACGCGCGTAGATACTCTTGTGCCGCAGCGTTGAATCGCCATCAGTCCAACACTTTGTCAGCAAACCTTCTTGCCGACACCAGGGAAACCATCTTTAACGGCGCCATTTATGGCGCATGACGAAAAGAGGATATCAATGCCATGAGCGAAACAACGCTTGCACACCAACAGGCCGCCGGCGATACGCTGGCGGCCGACGAACGCCTGGCCACCAAAGAAGGACGCGGCCAATTCTGGCGTGCCACTTTTTCCTGCTGGCTCGGCACCGCGATGGAATATGTCGATTTCGCACTGTATGGCCTGGCGGCCGGTATGGTGTTCGGCGACGTGTTCTTTCCCGAAGCCACACCGATAGTGGCGCTGTTGGCCAGCTTTGCCACTTACTCCGTCGGCTTTGTCGCCCGTCCAATCGGTGCGTTGGTCTTTGGCTGGATTGGCGATCGCAAAGGCCGCCGCGTGGTACTGCTCACCACGGTCGCGTTGATGGGCGTTTCTACCACGCTGATCGGGCTGATCCCCTCCTACGCACAAATTGGCGTTTGGGCGCCTGTCTGCCTGGTGATCCTGCGTTTTGCGCAAGGCTTCGGTGCCGGAGCGGAGCTCTCCGGCGGCGCGGTGATGCTGGCAGAATACGCACCGGCAAAACGACGCGGTCTGGTCGCGTCGATCATCGCCATCGGTTCCAACAGCGGCACCCTGCTGGCGTCGCTGGTGTGGTTGTTAGTGTTGCAGTTGGACAAAGCGGATCTTATCGCCTGGGGCTGGCGTATTCCGTTCCTTGCCAGCATCCTGATCGCCGCAGGAGCACTGTACCTGCGCCGCCACGTACGCGAAACGCCGGTTTTTGAACGCGAGCTGCAGCAAAACCACCAGCGGATGCTGGAAAATACCCCCACCGAGCCGGATAACCGCAGTTACTTGCAGCGCACCAAAGCTTTTTGGATCATGCTTGGCCTGCGCATTGGCGAGAATGGCCCCTCCTATCTGTGCCAGGGCTTTATCGTCGGTTACGTCGCCAAAGTGCTGATGGTGGACAAATCGGTGCCCGCGCTGGCGGTGATGATCGCCTCACTGTGCGGTTTCCTGGTGATCCCCCTGGCCGGTTGGCTTTCCGATCGCTTCGGCCGTCGCATCACTTACCGCTGGTTCTGTCTGTTGCTGGTGTTGTATGCCTTCCCGGCGTTCTGGCTGCTCGACAGCCGCGAACCGGCAACCGTCATTTCAGTGATTGTGGTCGGCATGTGCATTGCGTCACTCGGCATTTTTGGGGTGCAGGCGGCCTATGGCGTGGAACTGTTCGGCGTCAAAAATCGCTATTCAAAAATGGCGTTCGCCAAGGAGCTGGGGTCGATCCTTTCCGGCGGTACCGCTCCGCTGATCGCCACCGCGTTGCTGTCCGGCTTCGGTCACTGGTGGCCTGTCGCCTGCTATTTTGTTGTAATGGCGGCCATTGGCTTAATCACCACCTTCTTTGCACCGGAAACACGCGGCCGCGATCTAAACCTGCCGCAGGACGCGGCGTAATCAGGGCGCACAGGAACCCAACTTGGATAATCAATCCGCGCGACGCATCACCCGTGCCGACGTCGCCCGCGTAGCGGGCACCTCGGTTGCGGTCGTCAGCTACGTGATCAACAACGGACCGCGCCCGGTGGCGGAAGCCACCCGTCTGCGGGTGCTGGAGGCTATTGAAAAAACCGGTTACCGACCAAACGATATCGCTCGGGCACTGGCCTCAGGCAACACCCTGACCTACGGGTTGGTGGTACCCGATATCTCCAACCCGTTTTTTGCCACCCTGGCCCAGGCGTTGCAGCGAGAGGCTTTCAGCCACGGTCGGGTACTGCTGTTGGGTGACGCCGGTGACGACCGCCAGCGCGAGCACGACCTGATTAATCATCTGCTGCGCCGTCAGGTTGACGGGCTGCTGTACACCAGCGTCGATCGCCATCCCTGGTTCGATCTGATCCGCGCATCCGGCACGCCATGCGTAATGATTGACACCATAGACAGCCATGCCGGCGTCTGCGCCATTCGCGTCGACGAGCGTGATGCAGCCTGTCAGGCAACCCGCCACCTGTTGCAGCACGGCTATCAGGACATCGGCATTTTTGTGGGCCCCTTGACCATGCTCAACGCGCAGGACCGCCTTAACGGCTGGCGTGATGCACTGAAGGAAGCGGGCATTGCGCCACGCGAAGAGTGGATATTCGAAGCGCCCTATACCCGTCAGGGGGGCTATCAGGCCAGCCAGAAAATGCTGCAAGCCCCGCGGCCGCGGGCCATATTCACCTCTAACGAACAACAGGCGCTCGGTTGCCTGTCGGCACTGGCAGAACACCGGCTTCGCGTACCGGACGATCTGGCGATCATTTGTTTTAACGGCACCCAGCAGTCCGAGTTCAGCGTGCCACCGCTCAGTGCGGTCGAACAACCTATTGACGCCATGGCCAAGCGAGCCATCGCCATGCTGGCTGCCGGTGCTGCACAGCCAGAGCTGCACGAATTCGCTTTCCAACTGCATATCCGCCGATCGTGCGGCTGTTAGTTTATTGATTCAGGTAACCGCTATGCGTTTGATTATTGATTGCGATCCCGGCAACGGCATTCCCGGCGCCAACGTCGATGACGGGCTGGCGCTGGCATTGGCACTGGCGGCCCGCCCGCGACTCTCACTGGAGTTGATCAGCATTGTTGCGGGCAATACGCCACGTGACGTTGGCTTTGCCGTGGCACAACATTTGCTGCAACAAACCGGCTATCAGGTGCCGATTGCCGTCGGCGCGGCGCGCGCGCTGAGCGAACCGCCAGAACCCTGGCGCGCCCACCTCGACCGAGCGATTGCCGATCCGGATCTGGCGGCACTGTGGCGCAATACGCCTTACCCACAGGCCGCAACCACGCCAACGCCGAACGCCGCCGTGGCGATCGGCGAGCTGATTTGCAATAACCCCGGCGAGATCACCCTGGCGGCAATCGGCCCCCTGACCAACGTCGCCCATGCTCTGCAGCTGTACCCGCAGATGGCACAGGCGGTGAAGGAAATTGTTATCATGGGCGGAGTCTTCAACCTGGAAGGCTACATCAAGGACACCAATTTTGGTCTGGATCCGGAAGCCGCACGGCTGGTGCTGACCAGCGGTGCCAATATTACGCTCGCCCCACTGGACGTTACTACGCAAACCATGTTGACTCAGGAAAGCCTGGCGCAGATGACCCAACCGGACACGCCGCTGTGTCGCTATCTGCGAACCACCACTCAACCCTGGATCGACTATTCCCGCCATACCCGCCATCTGCCGGGTTGCTGGATCCACGATGCGCTGGTGATTGCCTGGTTGCTTGAGCCACAGTTGGTGACCACGGAGGAATATTATGTGGATGTCGCACTGGAAGGCGCTATGACGCGCGGCAGTTCTCGACGCTGGCGTCCCGGAGGCCTGCGTCTGACGGTCGGCATGCCGGAGCCCGAAGGCAAGCCGTTGCGGGTGATGCAGCAGGTGGATAATGCCCGCCTGCTGGCGTTGATCGGCACCACCCTGGCCCGCGGATGAAAAAAGGTGCGCCGGGGCGCACCAATCATCGAGCCAGCATCGACAGCGTCGGGTACTACCCCTTGCCTTTCACGCTACCAATAAAGGTTTCACGTGCTGTGGTGGAACCCAGTTTTTCAGCCTCATTCATCAGTTTCAGCGCTTTATCGATATCGCCCGCCTTCACCGCCTGTTTGATGCCGTTGTTAAAGTAAGCTTCGGTGTCATTCAACATGGGTTCCGCCGGTTGAGTCGGCGCCGGAGCCGGTGCTGCTGCGACGGCGGCCGTTGATCCCACCACCACTGGTGTCGCCGCCGGTGCCGGCTGCAGCATGCCGATCATGATATTGCCGCTGCCCTGCTCTGCCGTGACCTTCAGTTTGATAGTGCCGCTGGTGCTATGCCGGGCGATCGGATCCGGAATATCCGGCACCGCGTTGCCCACGCCCTGCGCATAAGCCTTGGCCGGGTTGGTCAGTTGCGTGGTTTTCGCCAGATCCTGACGGGTGGTGTACACCAGCAGATAAATTTGTTTCTGACCCAGCGCCGGGGTCAGTTTCAGCGTGCCCTCCAGCCGATCGGATGACATCGCACCCGGTGGTTGATACGGGAAGTAGCTGCTCGGGTAATAGGCCGCAGGGCGCAGGTGCTCATCCAGCACCAACACGCTCGGCGCGTAAAGTGAGTTGTTCTTGCTGATGCTGCTCAGCGTGACTTCCAGCGAACCGCGATCGGCTGGCAGCGTATAAGC
This sequence comes from Serratia sp. BIGb0234, assembly GCF_024809915.1. Taxonomy (NCBI): domain Bacteria; kingdom Pseudomonadati; phylum Pseudomonadota; class Gammaproteobacteria; order Enterobacterales; family Yersiniaceae; genus Serratia; species Serratia sp. BIGb0234. The sequence goes on along the minus strand of NZ_JANUEI010000003.1, from coordinate 55,761 downwards.
GGCGATAGCCCCCTGAATGTCACCCTGGTTGATTTGCGGGCTGACATTATCCAGTTTGATGTCCTGGCTGACCGGCGGCATCAGCGGTTGCCACGGCAGGCTTTGTAGCGTGCTGGCGCTAATGGCCGGCGCGATGGAAACATTGGCCGGCGTATCGGCATTGGCCACCAGCGGGGCGCCAAGGGTCAGAGCCAGTGACAGGCAAAGTGACAGCAGATTCTTTTTCATTGTTATACCCCATGATATCCGGCGCGGCTCAGGCAAGAGAGACGACGCCGGCGAATACAGGCTGGGGAGAGCACCTGGCCCTCCCCGTTATCTCATTACCACCAGATTTCCATCTGGGCGCCGAAGGTGACTTCGTCGTCATTGCCGCGGCTGAAGGTATGTAAGCTGGTGTCGTTGTACGCGGTGCCCGAGGTGTAACCGGCGCCGGAGTCGTTATTGGCGTAGCCCCACTTCTCATCCCACTTGGCGTAGGTCGCGAATACGCGGATAGCCGGACGTGACCAGATGCTGTTGCCCGCTTGCCACTGTTGCGCCAGGGTCACTTTGTACTGACCGTTGCGATCGCCAGTGCGCTGGGATTTCACGTTGTCGTAACCGGCTTCCAGCAGGGTGCTCATGATTGGCGTCCATTTGTACATTGGACGCACGCCCACGGTGTACCAGGTGGTGCCGTTATTGTTGTCACGATCGACATCCTGGAACATACCGACGTACATCAGCGCCCATTGATCGTTGAAGTCGATGGCACCATGGTCCAGCACGCGGATCATCTTGCCGTTGTTGTCGATGGTTGAGCCCTGGTTGCGGCCGTTGTTCTGCGAAGTCATGGAGTCGGTGGCGTACTGCACCACAAACTTGTTGTAGCCGGTCAGGATGCTCTGGGTATGTTCCGCGGTGAACATCCAGCCGTCTTTGCTGGCGCCGTCAGCTAAATGGTATCCGTCCTGAGTATTGGCGCGACCGTAGTCCACACCCAACTCCAGGGTACCGCCCGGGTTCAGCTCCAGGCCGGCCAAACGCACGTCGAAGGTGTCGTTGACGGTAGGACGTTGATCCCACTCGTTATCCAGGTAACCGTAAGAGCCGCCGGATTCTGAGTTGCGGGTCACGGCAGCAGACAACTTGCCGAAGCCCAGATCGATATTTTCCAGACCGGCGCCCGGACCGGAGATATCCCAGTAGTAGAAGTCAATCATGTGAACATCATGACGCTGATAGAAACGCTTACCGGCCCACATGTTGGCACCCGGCAACCATTCAATCAGGTTTTTACCCTGCACATTCACTTCACGGAAGCCTGGCGTCACGTCTTCCCAGTCGGAACGTTGTGAAACGGAATAAGCCAGGTTGGTATCGAAGTAGAAGCTTTTATCGCCTTCTTTCCACACTTCCTGTCCCAGTTTCAGCTCGGCGTAGGTCTCGCATTCGTTGCCGAGACGGTACTTGCTGCCGGCACCGGTAGCCTGGAAGCACTGTTGCTCGCCACCACTGCCGGTCCAGCCGATGCCGGAACGGGCGTAGCCTTTAAAATCAACGGCCATCGCCTGAGTGGTAAGCACACCAGCGGCGATTGCCAGTGCCAGAGGAAGTTTGCGCAGAGTAGTCATCATTATTCTCCTGTTATACAGACTGTGATGCTTTAAACGCCCGGCTCCTGGTGCAGCCGTTTACATGCCGTACCGTCCTCACGGAACAGATGGCAACGGTGAGGCGGCAAGCCTATGGCGAATGTTGCACCTTCTTCTACCAGCACCACGTCGTTCTGGCGGTAAACCAGGTTTTGACGAATTGCCGGGATTTGGATGTGGATTTGCGTCTCGTTACCGAGTTGCTCCACCACCTGTACGTCACCCGTAAGCAGTACTTCAGAGGCATCACTGGGCAGCAGATGCTCCGGGCGAATGCCCAGAGACATGTTGGTACCGGGCTGAACGTCGGAGCCTTCCACCGGCAACCACACCAACTGGCGGTTAGGCAGCTCGACCTGGACCTGTTGCGGCTCTGCGGCGGTCACTTTGACCGGCAGGAAGTTCATTTTCGGCGAGCCGATAAAGCCGGCGACAAAGCGGTTGGCCGGATAGTGATACAGCTCCAGCGGCTTGCCGACCTGGGCGACACGCCCGGCGTCCAACACCACGATCTTGTCGGCCAGCGTCATCGCTTCCACCTGATCGTGCGTCACGTAAATCATGGTGCGCTGCAGGCGCTTGTGCAGACGCGAAATCTCAATGCGCATCTGCACCCGCAGCGCGGCGTCGAGGTTCGACAACGGCTCGTCGAGCAAGAACACGTCCGGTTCCGCCACCAGCGTACGGCCGATCGCCACCCGCTGACGCTGCCCGCCGGACAGCGCTTTTGGCCGCCTGTCGAGCAGGTGAGCCAGTTGCAGCACTTCCGACACCTGATTGACCCGCTGGCTGATTTCCGCTTTCTTGGCACCGGCCAGCTTCAGGCCGAACGACATGTTGTCGGCCACCGACAGGTGCGGATACAGCGCATAGGACTGAAACACCATGCCAATGCCGCGCTCGGAAGGCGGCACCTCATTCATGCGTTTATCGCCGATCATCAGGTCGCCAGAGGTGATGTCCTCCAGCCCGGCAATCATGCGCAGCAGTGTCGATTTGCCGCAGCCCGACGGCCCGACAAACACCACAAACTCACCGTCATCTATCGTCAGATTGACGTCTTTGGAAATCACAGCTTCGCCGAAGGCCTTATAAACGCTGCGCAATATGACGCTAGCCATGCGTTACTCCCCTGCTTTCGCAGTTAACATTTCGTGTAAAAATGGCGGACGCAAAACCCGCCAAAACCCATTGATGACCCTCTTGCTGCGCACCGTGCTGCCATGCCAATGGCAAGGTCGCCTCAGACGGCGCGGCCGCCTGAGTATAAGGCTGCAGGTTAATCAGCGCTTCAAGGCATTGATCCTGATGGGTAATAAGTAAACGAACCACGCCGTTATGCTGGCTGACCACGCTCAGTTCGCCCTGCTGGATCACCGGCAAGCGGCGCAGCGCCAACAGAGATTGGCAGTAACGCAAAGTGGATTGGTTGTCCTGCTGCTGGCGGCTGATGGCCAGCGCGCGATGTTCGATGGCCACCTGTTGGTACCAGTGGATCTCACCGTTGGTCACCTGTTCCGGCGCTTCATGCCAGGGCATCGGCGTTTGCGCACCCAGCGGATCCTGCAGGCCGGCGGCGTGTGGCAGACCCAATTCTTCGCCCTGATACAGGCAGATGGGCGCAGGCAACATCGCCAGCAGCGTCAAAAAGGCATCAGCCGAACGCAGATTACCCTGGCCCCAATGGCTAACGACTCGCGGCTGATCCGCATCACCGGTGCTCCACAGGCTGTCTGCCAGAGTGGTGCGGCGAGCATTCAACACCTCAATCAGTTTCTCTACGCTGAAGGGCACGACCTCCAGCGCCAATGGGCTACGAAGGTACTGCTGCGACGCGGCGGCGCGACGAATGTGATGCGGCCCGTCGCAATACCACAGCGCCAGACCCTGCGCGGCGACCGCCGCCCCCTCTTGCTCCGCCAATGGCTGCGGCAGGACCAGGCCGTCTATCGACAGCTGGTTCAGGTAGGGCAGCGCCGCAATCATGCCGTGAGCATCACCCACGCCATCCCCGTTTCCATCACGGAAACTGACCGGGTGGATCCGGTACAGGGTTGGCTGAGTGACGGTAGGCATTGGCGACATAAATCCGGTTCCCTGCTGCACGTGGCGATAAAATCAATGTGGCCGATAGTGCGGTAAACCCCACAAAGGGTAATCATCCGTAACAGGATTTTTCATGGGGGAGGAGATGGGAGGATGAGAGAACGACCGCGGGGACGAGAAGTTCCACGCTTAAGACAAATCTGTGATCTGCCTGGCAAAAATCGTCCCCCTATTTTGTGTCTGACACCACAGAATAGGGAGCAATGTTAACTGGATCACACTACGCAGGCGTGGGGCGTAGAGGGGGGGAGGATGAGAATGTGTCGCTTTGTGACCCACTATTACCGCGAAACCTCTCTCCTTGACTTACGTGCCCACAAAAAAGAAGGATTGGATTATGACTCGCAGCTATACCACCGCCCGCACACTGGTGCTTTCGGCTCTGACCACCCTGGTGCTTTCCTCTTCCGCCTTCGCCAAGATCGAGGAAGGGAAACTGGTTATCTGGATCAACGGCGATAAAGGCTATAACGGCCTGGCCGAGGTCGGCAAAAAGTTTGAGAAAGACACCGGCATCAAAGTGACCATCGAACACCCGGACAAGCTGGAAGAGAAGTACCCGCAGGTTGCCGCCACCGGCGACGGCCCGGACATCATCTTCTGGGCCCATGACCGCTTTGGCGGCTACGCGCAGTCCGGCCTGCTGGCGGAAATCCATCCTTCCAAAGCCTTCCAGGACAAGCTGTTCCCGTTCACCTGGGACGCTGTGCGCTACGACGGCAAGCTGATCGGCTACCCGATCGCCGTGGAAGCGCTGTCGCTGATTTACAACAAAGACCTGATCAAACAGGCGCCAAAAACCTGGGAAGAGATCCCGGCGCTGGACAAAGAACTGCGCGCCAAAGGCAAAAGCGCCATCATGTGGAACCTGCAAGAACCCTACTTCACCTGGCCGATTATCGCCGCCGATGGCGGTTATGCCTTCAAGTATGAAAATGGCAAATACAACATCAAGGACGTTGGCGTCGCCAACGCCGGTTCGCAGGCCGGTCTGCAGTTCATCGTCGATCTGGTGAAAAACAAGCAGATCAACGCCGATACCGATTACTCCATTGCCGAAGCCGCCTTCAATAAGGGCCAAACCGCCATGACCATCAACGGTCCATGGGCCTGGTCAAACATCGAGCAAAGCAAAATCAACTACGGCGTAACCCTGCTGCCGACCTTTAAAGGCAAGCCGTCCAAACCTTTCGTTGGCGTACTGACCGCCGGGATCAACGCCGCCAGCCCGAACAAAGAGCTGGCTACAGAATTCCTGGAAAACTATCTGTTGACCAACGAAGGCCTGGCCGACGTCAACAAGGACAAACCGCTCGGTGCGGTGGCCCTGAAGTCCTACCAGGAGCAACTGGCGAAGGATCCGAAAATCGCCGCCACCATGGAAAACTCACAAAACGGCGAAATCATGCCTAATATCCCGCAGATGAGCGCCTTCTGGTACGCCGAACGCAGCGCGGTAATCAACGCCGTCAGCGGCCGCCAGACGGTGAAAGCCGCGTTGGATGATGTACAGACCCGTATCACCAAGTAACACACAACGTTGTGCGGGATTAGCATCCCCAAAATAATTGGAGTTACACCGCGACGGTAAGTACGCACATCCCTGGGAGCATAGACAGCTATGTGACCGGGGTGAGCGGACGCAGCCAACAAAGGTGTCGCTTCAAGTATGAAGGGGAGAAGCGCCCCGCTGTGGCTTCACAGAAAGGAACGCCCTATGCAATTAGTTCACGCCGGGTCGCCTGCGCGCAAAAAGTCGAAGTGGTGGCAGAGTGACGTACTGAAATGGCTGGTCATCGGCCTGTTCAGCCTGGTTACCTGCTATCTGATTGTGTTGATGTATGCACAGGGTGAATACCTGTTTGCCATTCTGACGCTGATACTGGTCAGCGCCGGGCTTTACGTCTTCGCCAATCGCCGGGCTTACGCCTGGCGCTACGTTTATCCGGGCATCGCCGGCATGGGGCTGTTTGTCCTGTTTCCGCTGATTTGCACCATTGCCATCGCCTTTACCAACTACAGCAGCACCAACCAGCTCACCTTTGAACGCGCTCAGTCGGTGCTGATGCAGCGCCAGTTCCAAACCGGCAAAACCTTCACCTTCGGGCTGTATCCGGCAGAAAATCAACGTTGGCGCCTGCAGTTAACCCACCCTGACAGTGACCAAAAACTGATTTCCGAACCGTTCAGCTTTGACGCCAGTGCGCCGCAAACGCTGAAACTGACGGAGGAAAGCGCAGAACCGGCCGGCGAACGCGCCACGCTGCGAGTGATCACGCAAAATCGTCAGGCGCTGAGCCAACTGGTGGCATTACTTCCGGACGGCGGCGAGCTGCGCATGAGTTCCCTGCGCCAATTTTCCGGCACCACCCCGCTCTACGCGCTGGACAAGGACAGCAATACGCTGACCGACCAACAGACCCATACTCAATACCGCCCAAACCCTGACATTGGCTTCTATCAGGCGGTGAATGCCGAGGGCAACTGGGCCAAAGAGACCCTGAGCCCAGGCTATACCGTCACCATCGGATGGAAAAACTTCCTGCGCGTGCTGCAGGACGAAGGCATCAAGAAGCCGTTCGTGTCGATCTTTATCTGGACCATCGTGTTCTCGGTCATGACCGTGATCCTCACCGTGGCGGTGGGTATGGTGCTGGCCTGCGTGGTGCAGTGGGAAGCGCTGAAAGGCAAAGCGGTTTATCGCGTGATGCTGATACTGCCCTACGCGGTACCGTCGTTTATTTCGATACTGATTTTCAAAGGGTTGTTCAACCAAAGCTTCGGTGAAATCAACATGATGCTTAGCCATCTGTTTGGCATCAAACCGGCCTGGTTCAGCGACCCTATCACCGCCAAAAGCATGATTTTGATCGTCAACACCTGGTTGGGTTATCCCTACATGATGATCCTGTGCATGGGGCTGCTGAAGGCAATACCCGACGATCTGTACGAGGCCTCGGCAATGGACGGCGCCACCCCGATGCAGAACTTCTTCCGCATCACGCTGCCGCTGCTGATCAAACCGCTGACGCCGTTGATGATCGCCAGTTTCGCCTTCAACTTTAATAACTTTGTCCTGATTCAACTGCTGACCAACGGCGGGCCGGACATGATTGGCACCACCACGCCGGCCGGTTATACCGACCTGCTGGTCAGCTATACCTACCGCATCGCCTTCGAGGGCGGCGGCGGGCAGGACTTCGGACTGGCAGCCGCCATTGCCACGCTGATCTTCCTGCTGGTAGGCGCTCTGGCGATCCTGAATCTGAAAGCCAGCAAGATGAACTTCGACTAGGGAGAAAAATAATGGCCATGGTCCAACCCAAGTCCCAGCGCCTGCGCCTGTGGATGACCCATATTCTGATGCTGTGCTTTATCGCCCTGATCATGTTCCCGCTGCTGATGGTGGTGACCATCTCGCTGCGTTCCGGCAACTTCGCCACCGGCAGCCTGATACCGGAACAGATTTCCTGGGACCACTGGCGGTTGGCGCTCGGCATGAGCGTGACCCACGCCGACGGCAGCGTTACCCCGCCGCCGTTCCCGGTGCTGCTGTGGCTGTGGAACTCAATCAAGATCGCGGTGATCACGGCGATCGGCATCGTCACGCTGTCCACCACCTGCGCCTACGCCTTTGCCCGTATGCGTTTTCGCGGCAAGAGCACGCTGCTGAAAAGCATGCTGATTTTCCAGATGTTCCCGGCGGTGCTGTCGCTGGTGGCGTTGTACGCCTTGTTCGATCGTCTGGGCCAATACATTCCGTTTATCGGCCTGAACACCCACGGCGGCGTGATCTTCGCTTACATGGGCGGGATCGCACTGCACGTCTGGACGATCAAAGGCTATTTCGAAACCATCGATAACTCGCTGGAGGAGGCGGCTGCGTTGGACGGTGCCAGCCCTTGGCAGGCGTTCCGCCTGGTGCTGTTACCGCTGTCGGTACCGATCCTGGCGGTAGTGTTTATTCTGTCGTTTATCGCGGCCATCACCGAAGTGCCGGTCGCCTCGCTATTGCTGCGTGACGTTAACAGCTACACGTTGGCAGTGGGTATGCAGCAATATCTGAATCCGCAAAACTACTTATGGGGCGACTTTGCCGCTGCGGCTGTGCTGTCGGCGATCCCGATTACCGCCGTATTCTTGCTGGCGCAGCGCTGGCTGGTAGGAGGCCTGACGGCTGGAGGGGTGAAAGGTTAGGTTTTCTCGGGCTTCACTCACGGGTGGGGCCCTACTGCGCTTGATGTACTTCAGTTATTTCCGATCGATACCTGTGTCTTCGGCGGCCCTATCGGGCCGCCATTTTTATTTCTGCTATTCGCGTTTTAAACGGTCGGTATTGGCCAGGTAGAGCGTCACCACCAGTAACAATATCGCGGCGGAATAAATTAGCGTATCGATTGGGTTTTCATGATCCACAATGATCAAACGGATAATTGCGGTGATGCCGATATAAATAAAGTAGCGCAGCGGAAAGTGATAGCCAGATTCAAAATACTTAACAATCAACGCGATAAACTCAAAGTAGAGAAAGTAAATCACAATCCCTTCAATCAAGAGATAAGACGTGGATTCCTCGTTGTTGACAAATAAAACTTTCGCCAAATGAATGGTTTCTTTCACCAAAAAAACGATCAGGATCGCTGCCAACAGCAACAGCCCAACGTTCAGCACCCGTTGCAGCCCTTTGGCCACCATCACGGAGCGGGAGGTTTTTGCCATAGTTATTCCCCATAAAACTTATTGAAATTATCCGCGCATCCTAACATAGGCATTATCTTAAAAATTAACATCTGCACAAAACAGAGAAAAAATAAATATTATTCAATTAGTTATATTAAAATGTTTCATGTGGATATATTTGTAGCAAATTGAAATGTCAACTATGATGGGTCATAGATCTTTACATAAAACAAACAACTCGAATTAACAAGGGAATATTTATGCGCGCTAAGCTTAACGGACTGGTCGCCGCAGGCCTGTTTACCTGTGCATTAACCGGCCATGCCAGCGGATTGGTAACCCCTGATAATGACCTGCGCAACGACCTTGCCTGGTTGTCGGATCGCGGCGTCATCAACGTCAGCCTGTCCACCTGGCCACTGAGCCAGGAAGAGATCAGCTCGGTCATTTCTCAGGCCAAACCGGTAACCAATACCGAGAAAAATGTCATCGACCGCGTTCAACGCCGCGTCGGCGAACTGAAAGCCAATATCCGCGTCAGCGGTTACGCCGCCACCGACAAGCCGGGTACTCCTCAGGGATTCGGTCAAAGCCAATATGCTGACCAAAGCCTGACCGTTGGCGCCGGTGCCAACGGCGAATTCTGGGACGTGCGTCTCCAGGGTTCAGTCGAAGGCGATCAACGCGTCAGCGACGGTTCCAAATTCAACCTCAACGGCTCCTATGGTGCAGTGAAAATCTGGAACCAGTGGCTGTCCTTCGGTGAGGTATCCCAGTGGTGGGGCCCTGGTTACGACGGCAGCCTGATCCGTTCCGACGCCGCACGCCCGGTTGCCGGCTTTATGCTGCAGCGCGCCGACCAATCGCCGTTTGAAACCCCTTGGCTGTCCTGGATTGGCCGTTGGCAGTACCAACTGACGGCAGGTCAGCTGTCGCAATACTCTTCCGTACCTGATACCAAGTTGATCGGCGGCCGTCTGACCATGATGCCGACCAACTTCCTCGAGTTGGGTGCTTCGCGCATCATGCAGTGGGGCGGCAGCGGCCGACCACAGTCCTTTAGCTCCTTCTGGGACGCCTTCACCGGCAAGGACAACGATGACTCAGGACAGGGCAACGATCCCGGCAACCAGCTCGCCGGTTTCGACTTCAAGCTGAAAATGCAGCCGTTGATTGGTCTGCCTGTCAGCCTGTACGGTCAGTTAGTGGGTGAAGATGAAGCGGGCTTCCTGCCATCGCAAAATACCTACCTGCTGGGGCTGGAAGGCCATCCTGAATGGGGCCCAACCACTATCAACTGGTCTATTGAAGGGGCAGATACCCGCTCCGATATGAGCCGTAAAAACTATGTTTACACCCACTACACCTATAAAGGTGGCTACTACCAGCAAGGCTACCCACTGGGCCACGCCATGGGTGGCGACGGGCAAATGCTGTCCGGCCGCGTAGAGATGGTGTTGGACGATGGCCAACGCTGGAGCACCCGCTTGGTATACGCCAAAGTGAACCCGAACAGCCAGTCGATAAACCATGCGTTCCCGAAATCCGATACGCTGAAAGGCATTCAACTGGGCTGGGGTTACAACTTCGACTCTCAGGTCAAGTTTGATACCAGCTTGTGGTACACCGATAACAACGCCAGCACCGCCGATGACGTAGGCGCAGGCATCAGTTTCGAAGTGCCTATCAATCTGTAATCCTTCCGATGTAAAAAAACCCGCCAAGGCGGGTTTTTTATTGGCATTCATTCAGACGTTAATTAACGCCATGCTTTGAAGCGATTGATCAGTGCATTGGTTGAGCTGTCGTGGCTGCTGACCGCTTCATCACCCGCCAGTTCCGGCAGGATACGGTTAGCCAGCTGTTTGCCCAGCTCCACGCCCCACTGGTCGAAGGTGAAGATGTTGAGGATCGCGCCCTGGGTGAAGATCTTGTGTTCATACAGAGCAATCAGGCTGCCCAGGCTGAACGGCGTAATCTCACGCAGCAGGATGGAGTTGGTTGGACGGTTGCCTTCAAATACCTTGAACGGCGCTACGTGCTTAACCTCGTCCGGCGTTTTGCCCTGGGCGGCGAATTCTTCTTCTACCACTTCCAGTGATTTACCGAACGCCAGCGCTTCGGTCTGTGCGAAGAAGTTCGACAGCAGTTTGGCATGGTGGTCGCTCAGCGGATTATGGCTGATGGCCGGCGCGATAAAGTCACAAGGCACCAGCTTGGTCCCCTGGTGGATCAGTTGGTAAAACGCGTGCTGCCCGTTGGTGCCCGGCTCGCCCCAGATGATTGGGCCGGTCTGGTAGTCCACCGGATTGCCGTTGCGATCGACATATTTACCGTTGGATTCCATGTTGCCCTGCTGGAAGTAAGCGGCAAAACGGTGCATGTACTGGTCGTACGGCAGGATAGCTTCGGTTTCTGCACCGAAGAAGTTGTTGTACCAGATACCGATCAACGCCAGCAGCACCGGCAGGTTTTGCTCTGCCGGCGTTTGCGCGAAGTGTTTGTCCATCGCGTGCGCGCCGCTCAGCAACTGTTCAAAATTCTCGTAACCCACTGACAGGGCGATAGACAGGCCAATCGCCGACCACAGGGAATAACGGCCGCCAACCCAGTCCCAAAACTCGAACATGTTAGCGGTGTCGATGCCGAACTCGCCGACGGCCTTGCCGTTGGTGGACAGCGCCGCGAAGTGTTTCGCCACGTGTTTTTGATCACCGGCGGTGCTCAGGAACCAGTCGCGCGCGCTGTGGGCGTTGGTCATGGTTTCCTGGGTGGTGAAGGTTTTGGACGCCACCAGGAACAGAGTGGTTTCCGGGTTCAGCGGTTTGAGCGTTTCGGCGATATGGGTGCCGTCAACGTTGGAGACGAAGTGCATGTTCAGGTGATTTTTGTACGGGCGCAGTGCCTCGGTAGCCATATAAGGGCCGAGATCTGAACCGCCAATACCGATATTTACCACGTCAGTAATCGCTTTGCCGGTGTAGCCTTTCCAGTCACCGCCAATCACGCGGTCACAGAACTGTTTCATTTTGGCCAGCACCGCATTCACTTCCGGCATCACATCTTTGCCATCAACGATGATTGGGCTGTTGCTGCGGTTACGCAGGGCAATATGCAGCACCGCACGGTCTTCAGTACGGTTGATTTTCTCGCCGGCGAACATGGATTTGATCGCGCTTTGCAGATCGGTTTCTTTCGCCAGTGCCTGCAGCTTCTCCAGGGTTTCCGCGGTGATGCGGTTTTTAGAGTAGTCCACCAGCATCTGATCGTTGAAGGTGGCGGAAAACTTGGAGAAACGCTCTTTGTCCTGAGCAAACAGATCGCTGATCTGTACGTCTTTCATCTGTTCAAAATGTTGCTGCAGGGCTTGCCAAGCAGCGGTTTGACTAGGATTGATATTTTTCATAGCAACACTCTTAGGCTTGAGAATAAATGTGACGTGGTTGACCGATTGTAGCCTGTTCGACCGTGATTATGATCTCTTTTCTTGCGATAGGCGCTAACTGTCAATTGCCGCCGCATCGTTTCAGCACTTCCCCTATACTTTTGGATAACAGCCTGTTATCAGGGTTGCTTAACTGTCACTAAACTGTGTCAGGTTATCACCACGTCAATGACGTAATTAGGCTAAGGATGCGCGGCCAGCCAGGCTGCGGTGTGAACGACGAAGGACATGACTATGGAATTATCTGCCCCATTGATGTTGGTGGTTATTGGCTTGAGCTCATTGCTGGCGCAGTGGCTAGCCTGGGTGTTACGCCTGCCGGCCATTCTGCCGTTGCTGGTATTTGGCATCGTGCTGGGGCCTGTGGTGCATTGGGTTCAGCCGGACGCGTTGTTCGGCGATTTGCTGTTCCCGCTAGTGTCGCTGTCGGTCGCCATTATTCTGTTTGAAGGGGCGCTAACGCTACGGGTCGAGGAAATACGCGGCCTCGGCGGCGTGGTACGTAACCTGGTAACCATTGGCATGCTGATGACCTTCCTGGTGATCGGCGTGGCCTGCTGGTGGTTGCTGGACTTTCCACCGGAGTTGGCGGCACTGATCGGCGCGGTCACGGTGGTCACCGGCCCAACGGTGATCGCCCCGTTGATGCGCGTGGTGCGACCGAATGCCAATATCAACCAGGTACTGCGCTGGGAAGGCATCGTCATCGATCCGGTCGGCGCCATTTTTACCCTGCTGGTGTTCGAATTTATCGTACTGAAACAGCATTCAGAATCTTACACCCATCTGTTCTGGACGCTGGGCATTACCGCCGCCGTCGGCCTGGTGGCTGGCGCGCTGTTCGGCTATTTGCTGGGCCTGGCGCTGCGCCGCGTCTGGCTGCCGCGCTACCTGCAAAACCTGGCGGTACTGGCGATCATGCTCACCGCCTTTGGCGTGTCCAACGCCATTGCCGATGAATCCGGCCTGCTGACCGTTACCGTAATGGGCATTTGGCTGGCCAATATGCGCGATGTGGATACCAGCGACATTCTGGCGTTCAAGGAAGAGCTGTCGGCGATCCTGATTTCAGCGCTGTTTATCATTTTGGCGGCGCGGCTCGACATTCAGGCCTTGTGGAACATGGGCTGGCCATTATTGGGCCTGTTGCTGGTGGTGCAGTTCGTCGCCCGCCCGCTGTGTATTGCGGTATCAACCTGGCGCTCTTCCCTGCACTGGCGCGATCGCCTGCTGCTATGCTGGATCGCTCCGCGTGGCATCGTCGCCGCGGCGGTCAGTTCGCTGTTTGCCCTGACGCTGCAGCGCAGCGGTTATCCGGGAGCCGATCGGCTGGTGACCGTGGTGTTCGCCGTGATCATCGGCACCGTGGTACTGCAAAGCCTGACCAGCGGCATGATGGCGCGTTGGCTGCGGGTACAGCAGCAAAAACCGCGTGGGGTGCTGATTGTCGGCGCCAATAGCGTCGCACGTATGCTGGCACAGGCGCTGATGAAGTTGAATATTCCGGTGCTCGTCACCGACAGCAGTTGGGAATATTATCGCCAGGCGCGTATGGACGGCATCCCCGCCTATTATGGCCATGCTTACTCTGAGCATGCCGAAAACTATCTCGATCTCAGCGACACCGCACAAGTACTGGCGCTCTCTCCCAACCGCCACCAAAATGCGTTGGCGGTCTATCACTTCGGCCATATTTTTGGCGAAGGACAGGTGTTCGCCATCCGCTCCGGCGCCCCGCTGAAAGGCCGCGGCAACAGTGCGGAAAGTTCGCGCTTCCGCCGGCATGAGATCCTGTTCAATCAAGAGGCCACCTACGGTCGGCTAAGCAGCCTGATTGCCCAGGGCGCCACCATCAAAGCCACCAAGCTGAACGAGAACTTTGGCTGGTTGGAATATATAGAGAAAAATCATGGTGTTATTCCGCTTTTCAGCCAGCGGGAAGACGGCACGCTGCAGCCGATCGGCGCCGGTTTTGTCCCGGCAATGCCCTGTACGCTGATTGCACTGGTACAAGATGAAAATCCCTCAACTTCCGGACGTTGACAGCGGCACGATATCGGGCTATTCCTAACAGCCTACTTGCGCACCCGGTGTGCAAGCCAGAAGAGGCGCGTCGCCCAGGTAGAGTGTCAGAGGAGCCGTTTTCCAATGACGACGCTTGAGGGGGAGCGACGCCGAGGTAAGGTGATGCGCGGCATTCATCGTATCGACTACAGGGGCTGAATCCCCTGGGTTGTCACCAGAATTGTCCGTAAGGGCAATCAACAAGGTGGGGCGCTTCTGGGTGTATCGTAGCTTTCACTTCTACGTCTGCTCCCGTTTATCGCTCCCCCCTTGTGCCAAGGCTATGAAAAAAGTGCTCTCTGAAGAGGGCCACCCTGACACGAGGTTTTTACATGAACCAAGCAGCACCCCAGAATGCCACCGTTGTCGCCAAATTCGGCGGCACCAGCGTTGCCGACTATGAAGCCATGAACCGCAGCGCCGACGTCGTTCTCGCCAATCCGAACGTACGTCTGGTGGTATTGTCCGCTTCTGCGGGCGTCACCAACCTGCTGGTGGCTCTGGCCGAAGGCAGCGACGCCGACAAGCGTCACTATCAGCTCGACGAAATCCGCCGCATTCAATACGCCATTCTCGATCGCCTCGATAATCCGGCGGTAGTGCGCGACGAAATCGACCGCATGCTGGAAAATATTGCCATGCTGTCCGAAGCAGCCTCCTTGGCCACCTCCACGGCGCTGACCGACGAACTGGTCAGCCACGGCGAACTGATGTCTACCCTGCTGTTCGTTGAGATCCTGCGCAGTCGTGATGTGCAGGCGGAGTGGTTTGACGTACGTAAAGTGATGCACACCGACGATCATTTCGGTCGCGCAACGCCGGACAGCGTAGCGCTGAACCAACTGGCCCAGTCGCTGCTCAAGCCACGCCTGCAGGAAGCCCTGGTAGTTACCCAGGGCTTTATCGGCAGCGAGCCGAAAGGCCGCACCACCACGCTGGGTCGCGGCGGCAGCGATTACACCGCCGCCCTGCTGGGTGAAGCGCTGAGCGTCAGCCGGGTCGATATCTGGACCGACGTGCCGGGCATCTACACCACCGACCCACGCGTGGTTCCGGCGGCAAAACGCATCGATAAAATCGCCTTCGAAGAAGCCGCTGAAATGGCCACCTTTGGCGCAAAAGTCTTGCACCCGGCCACCCTGTTACCGGCCGTTCGCAGCGATATCCCGGTGTTCGTCGGCTCCAGCAAAGATCCGTCCGCCGGTGGTACTCTGGTGTGCAACACCACCGAGAACCCACCGCTATTCCGTGCGCTGGCGCTGCGCCGCAAACAAACCCTGCTGACGCTGCACAGCCTCAACATGCTGCACGCACGCGGTTTCCTGGCCGAGGTGTTCAGCATTTTGGCGCGCCACAATATCTCGGTGGACTTGATCACGACCTCCGAAGTTAGCGTAGCGCTGACCATGGATACCACGGGTTCAACCTCCACCGGCGGCAGCCTGCTGACCACTTCATTGCTGACCGAACTGTCGTCACTGTGCCGGGTAGAAGTGGAAGAAAACCTGGCGTTGGTCGCCTTGATCGGCAACAAGCTTTCCCAGGCCTGCGGCGTGGGCAAAGAAGTGTTCGGCGTGCTCGACCCGTTCAATATCCGCATGATCTGTTACGGCGCCAGCAGCTACAACCTGTGCTTCCTGGTACCGGGCGATGACGCCGAACAAGTCGTTCGCACCCTGCACCACAACCTGTTCGAATAAGCTACCGTCACCTTTGCAGGCGCGGCACGCCGCGCCTCTACCTCTAATAAAGCAGTCCATAACCGTAGGGGTTCAGTTCACCGAACCCGCAAAAAACACAACACCACCCCATCGTTGTTATTTGGCTAAGGAAAACCTCACTCATGCTGGCAAAATTTACCCGATTATTCCCTCTGTGGGCGGTACTGCTCGCCGTCGCCGCCTACAGCACGCCCACCACCTTTACCGGGATCGGCCCCTACGTCAGCCCGCTGCTGATGCTGATCATGTTCGCCATGGGCGTCACGCTGCGGCTCGATGACTTTAAACGCGTACTGTCCCGCCCTGGCCCGGTTGCCGCAGGGATCTTTTTGCATTACCTGATCATGCCGCTGGCGGCCTGGCTGCTGGCAATGCTGTTCCATATGCCCCCGGATCTTTCCGCCGGCATGGTGCTGGTTGGCAGCGTTGCCAGCGGTACCGCGTCCAACGTCATGATCTATCTGGCCAAAGGGGATGTGGCGCTGTCAGTGACCATTTCGGCAGTCTCCACGCTGGTGGGCGTCTTCGCGACGCCGCTGCTGACCCGCCTGTACGTCGATACCGAGATCAGCGTCGACGTCATGGGGATGTTGCTGAGCATTCTGCAGATCGTGGTGATCCCTATTGGTCTGGGTTTGATCGTCCATCACACCTTTACCAAAACCGTCAAACGCATTGAGCCGATCCTGCCGGCGTTGTCGATGATCTGCATTTTGGCGATCATCAGCGCCGTGGTTGCCGGCAGCCAGAGCCATATCGCCTCGGTCGGGCTGGTGGTGATCGTGGCGGTGATCCTGCACAACGGCATCGGGTTGCTGAGTGGTTACTGGGGCGGCAAGCTGTTCGCCTTCGACGAATCGACCTGCCGTACGCTGGCAATTGAAGTCGGCATGCAGAACTCCGGGCTGGCCGCGACGCTGGGTAAAATCTACTTCTCACCGCTGGCCGCGTTGCCGGGCGCCCTGTTCTCGGTGTGGCATAACCTGTCCGGATCCCTGTTGGCGGGCTACTGGTCCGGCCGACCAATCACTAAAAAATAATTTCACCTCGGGGTGCAGTTCACATTTGCGCCCCGGACTCTCCTACGAAATTTCGTATTTCCCACTGGTCGGATTGTCAGAATTATCCCCATCCTCTATTATCCCCGCACAAAATAAAAATTCAGATTTTTCCCAGAGCTGCCGATAACCGCCTATAACGACGAGAGCGGAAAAGTCCAATTAATTTACTTTTTTAATTACCTCATTATGAGTAATTGAAGGGTAATAATTAAAAATATAAACAAGCAGCCTAATTATTATTTAGAAAAATAAAACCCACCTTCTTATTTTCCACTGGCGAATAAGAACCCCGCAATGTGATTGTCGCTCGCGATTCCGGGCCGGCCGTTGGCCGTCCGTTTATTGACCTCATGGATTGAGCAGGCCGCCCCAGCGGCTTCTCATAATGGATTACAATGATCAGAAAAACCGCCGCCCTGGCGCTGCTGTTTAGCACCGCACTCCCCGCCGCCACCCTGCCGGAAATGGGGGGGTTCTCACCGATGAGCGAATCGCGTCGCGCTTTGCAAGACGGTACGCGTGAAGTGAATCAACAAATAGAGCAGCGGCGCTACCAGCAGCTTAAACAGCAACAGTTGCTGGAAGACCCCGAACCCGCTGCACCGGCACTGCCACTTTCGGCTCAATGCCTGCCGATCGGCGGCGTGTATCTACAGGGGATAACGCTGCTGTCGGCGAAAGATTTGGCAACGCTGAGTGCACTGCCAGAGCACTGCATCAGCAGCAACGACATCAATCGCCTGACGCGTGAATTGACCCGCTTATACCTGGATAAAGGTTATATCACCGCACGCGTGCAATTTATTCGCCCCAATGCCGAGGGTGAATTAGGCCTGCGTGTCACAGAAGGATTTATCGAAAAAATAGAGGGGGGCGATCGTTGGGTTAACAGCCAATTATTATTCCCTGGATTGGAAGGTCAGCCATTAAAATTAACCCAGCTCGATCAGGGATTAGATCAGGCCAATCGTTTGCAATCGAATAAAACCCGATTGGATATATTGCCGGGCAGCAAAGTGGGCGCCTCCATTATTCGGCTGCATAATCAACATACTAAACCCTGGTTGCTGTCCGCCACTGTGGATAATTACGGCCAGAAGAATACCGGCCAGTGGCTGGCACGCAGCACAGCAACGCTGGACAGCCCTTTCGGCCTGTCGGACTTCGCCAGCCTGAACGTTGCCGGCACGCTGGACAACCCGGCGCAACGCTATAATCGCGCCTATACCCTGCTCTATTCCCTGCCCTACGGCGCTTTCACCTTCAGCGGCTTTGCCAGCTACTCGCAATACCTGAACCACCAGCAGTTGGTGTTCAACAGCTACAAACTGCACGGCCAGACCCAACAGTACGGTCTGCGCGGCGACTATGTGTTTTATCGCGATCGCGACCAGATCAATACCCTGAACGGGCAACTGACCCATAAGCGCATCACTAACTATTTCGAAACCGTACGTATTGGCCTCGGCAGCCCAACGCTCAGCTTGTTTGAGCTGGGCGTTAACCATCTGCAGATCCTGCCTACCGGGCTGATCAGCGCCAACCTCAGCGTAGAGCAAGGGTTGCCCTGGTTTGGCGCCGACCGTCAAGGGGGGGCCGGGCTGCCCGATCCCCAATTCACCAAGGGCAAGCTGTTCGCCAATCTCAACCAACGCCTCCAGCTTGCCGGTGCCACTTACCAGTTGAGCAACTTGCTGTACGGGCAATATAGCCGCGATCGCCTGCCTGGCGTGGAATGGCTCAGCTTGACGGACCGCAGCGCGATCCGGGGTTTCAGCCGCAGCACGCTGTCCGGTGATAACGGCTGGTATCTGCAAAACACCCTTTCCCGCAGCTTCACCCTGGGCCAGAGCAGCCTCACTCCACGTATCGGCGGCGACGTCGGCCGGGTGCTGCCTCGCGATAACCGACCTTCCGGTTGGCAAAGCAGCGCGGGGTTGAGCGCCGGTGTCACCCTGCGTTACCAACGCGCCATGTTCGACGTTGAAGCCAGCCGCGGTTGGCTACTGTCCAGCCACTCAATGCCCGACGATCCGATACAGGTACTGGCACGCTTTTCGTACACCTTTTAGTTTGCGTTTTTATGCACTACCACAGCGATATATGGAGATACATGGATGAAAAATAATAACTTCAGGCTCTCGGGAGCGGGCAAGTTAGCCGCTTCACTGGCGATCATTCTCGCCTCCCTCGGCAGCGCGTACGCCGGCGAGATCGTAGCGGCCAACGGCGCTAACGGGCCCGGTGTTTCAACTGCCGGTAACGGCGCACAGGTGGTCAATATCGTGACGCCTAACGACCACGGGCTGTCACATAACCAGTATCAGGATTTCAACGTCAACCAACCCGGCGCGGTGCTGAATAACTCGCTCGATGCCGGGCGGTCTCAGTTGGCCGGCCAACTGGCTGCCAACCCGAACCTGAACAACCAGGCGGCCAGCGTGATCCTCAATGAAGTGATCAGCCGCAACCCGTCGCTGTTGCACGGACAGCAAGAAATCTTCGGCATGGCGGCCGACTACGTGTTGGCTAACCCGAACGGCATCAGTTGCGACGGCTGCGGCTTTATCAATACCAGCCGCTCGTCGCTGGTGGTGGGTAACCCCCTGGTGGAAAACGGCATGCTGCAGGGCTACAGCACGTTGGGCAATCGCAACACCCTGAGCCTTGATGGCCGGCTGAACGCCAGCGGCGTGCTGGATTTGATCGCGCCGAGAATCAACAGCCGCGGCGAGGTCATCGTCGCACCGCTGTACGATAAAAAAAGCGATAAAATGATCTCGGCGATCAACGCCATCAGCGGCAACAATCGCGTATCGCGCGATGCACAGGTGCTCAGCAGCGAACAACCTGAGCTCACAGTCTGGGACCAGTTATTAGGCACCACGGACAGCTACTATCTTGGCAGCATGCAGGCAGGGCGCATTAATATCATCCATACCGTCACCGGCAGCGGCGTAAAGCTGGCGGGCAAGCTGGATGGCAGCGACGAAATCCGGGTGAAAGCTTACAACATCCGCACCGACAGCCAGGTCAACGACAGCAGCAGCAACCGCAATAGCGGCGAGAATTACCAAAACTACCGCGGCGGGATCTACATCAACGACCGCAGCACCGGTCAGCAACTGGCCCGCACCGAACTGAAAGGCAAAAATATCAGCCTGGTGGCCGATAACAGCAACCACCTGACCGCCACCGACGTTCGTGGCGAAGAGATCACGCTGCAAGGCGCCAGCCTGACGCTCGACGGTCGGCAACTGAAGCAGACTCAGGGCCACACCGATGAGCAGTGGTTCTACAGTTGGAAATACAACGTCACCCGTGAGAATGAGCAGCTTCAACAGGCCACCAGCAACATTGAGGCCACGAAAAATGCCACGCTGACCGCCACCGAGCAGGATGTGACGCTGCGTGGCGCCAAGGTTTCGGCGGGCAATACATTGAACATCGACGCCAAGCGCGACGTGCAGCTCAGCGGATTGATCGAGCGAGAAAAAACCAGCGAGCGCGGTAATCAGCGCAACCATACCTCCAGCCTGCGTACCGGCAGCTGGAGCAACAGCAATGAAACCGAAATCCTGAAGTCCAGCAGCGTCTTCTCCGGCGGTGATTTGGCGATAAAAGCCGGTAATCGCGTCGTAGGCCAGGGAACCAAAGTGTACGCGTCAGGCGATCTCAAGGTGGATGCCAACGACCAAATCAATATCGGCGTACAAAAAACCGCCAATGAGAAAACCGTTCGCGACAATAAAACCTCATGGGGCGGTATCGGCGGCGGCAACAACCAGGACAACAGCAACCGTCGCGAAGTCAGCAACGCTTCTCAGGTGACGGCCGACGGCACCCTGTGGCTGAACGGCAAACAGGGCGTGACCATTACCGGCAGCACCGTGAAGGGCGCCAAAGGCGGTTTTGTCGCCGCCACCGACGGCGGTCTGCGGATCGATAACGCCCTCAGCACCACGGTTGACAAGGTGGATGCCCGTACCGGCACCGTCTTCAATATCACCAGCAGCTCGCAAAAGTCCAATAACAGCCACCAACAGTCCACCGCCAGCGAATTGGTTTCCGATACCAACCTGCAGTTGGTCAGCAAAAAGGATACCGACGTGGTGGGCAGCAAGGTGACCAGCACCGGTAAGCTGGAAGTCAATGCCGGCGGTAATATCAATGTCAGCAGCGGAGAACAGCAGCAGCACATTGATGAGCAAAAAACTGCCCTTGCCATCAACGGCTATGCCAACGAGAAAAGCGACAAGCAATACCGTGCCGGTTTACGTATTGAGCATACCAGCGACAGCGAGAAAACCACCCGCAGCGAACAACAGTCATCAACGCTGAGCGGCGGCAGCGTCGCGCTGAAAGCAGACAAGGACGTGACCTTCAGCGGATCCAAACTGGTGACCACCCAGGGTGACGCCAGCATCAGCGGCGACAACGTGGCCTTCCTGGCAGCCGACAACAAGACCACCAGCGATACCGAAAAAACCAAAATCGGCGGCGGAGTCTACTACACCGGCGGCATAGATAAAGTTGGCTCCGGCATTGAAGGCGGTTACGAGAACAGCAAGACGCACTCACAAAGCAGCAAGGCGGTGACTTCCGGCAGCGATATCGCGGGCAATCTGACGATTAATGCCAAAGACAAACTGACCCAGCAAGGTGCGCAGCACCAGGTTGGCGGCAAATATCAGGAGAATGCCAACAGCGTTGATCACCTGGCCGCCGTCAACAGCGAAAGCAGCAACACCACTAAAACCGACGTCGGCGTAGACATCGGTGCCAACGTCGATTACAGCGCCGTCACCCGCCCGGTAGAACGTGCGGTAGGGAAAGTCGCCAAGCTGGACGCCAACGGCGTGATTAACGAGATCGGCGGCATCGGCGCACCGAATATCGGGCTGGATATTGGCGCCAATGGCGGCAGCAGCGAAAAGAGCAATAGCAGCTCCCAAGCCGTAGTCAGCAAGATTACCGCCGGATCCATCGACGTAAAAGCCAGCGGAAAATTGCAGGATACTGGAACACAGTATCAGGCGACTCAAGGGAGCGTAGCGCTGACAGCCGATAGCCACCACAGTGAAGCGGCGAAAAACAGCCAGCAGGAAAGCAGCAGCGAAACCCGCGGCGGCGCCAGCGTGCGCGTTTATACCACCACCGGCAGCGATCTGACCGTCGATGCCAAAGGCGAAGGCGGCAATAAGCACAGCGAAAGCACCGGCAGCCAGGCCGTGACCGGTAGCATCACCGCCGCCAATGGCATCGACATCAAGGTCAAGCAAGACGCGGTGTATCAGGGTACTTCGTTGGAGGCCGGCGACGGCAAGGCGAAGGTAAAAGCGGAAGACGGCAACATCCGTTTCGACCAGGCCACCGATACCAGCCATGAAAGCCACAACGGCTTCAATGTCAAAGTGTCGGCCAAAGGCGGCACCACACCGGAAACCAAAAGCTTCGGCCTTGGGCTGGGTGGCGGCTACAGCAACGGGAAGAGTGACGGCAGCAGCGCGCAAGTCAGCAACATCGGCGGCAAACAGGGCGTAGAACTGGATGCCGGCCGTGGGCTGACACTGCAAGGCAGTAATGTCACCAGCCAGGGCGACGTTTCGCTGAAAGCGGGAGACAAGGTCGCGCTTCAGGCAGCCCAATCGCAGCAGACCCGCAAGGACGATACGCTCTCCGGCAATATCGATATCGGCGGCAACAGCACCGATAACGACAAAAAGAGCGCGGGCGGCCTTTCTCTCGGCGGCGCGTTTGACATTGCCAAGGTAGATGAGACCTCGACGACCCAGCAAGGTGGCAAAATCACCAGCGGCGGCGCGGTAACCATTACCGCCAAAGGCAACGATGCGCATGCCCTGCATCTGCAGGGAACCGAGGTCAAGGGCAGCAGCGTTGGCCTGAACGCCGAGAACGGCGGCGTGGTGCTGGAGTCGGTGCAAAACCAGGAGCAGAAAAACAACTGGAACCTGGGGCTGAAGGCTAACGCCAAAGGCGGCCAATCCTTCAATAAGGACGCCAACGGCAAGGTGGATACCACCAGCGGCAGCGACACCCATACCCTGGGCGCCGGTGTGAAAGTCGGTGTGGATAACCTGCAAAAAACCACTCAGGGCAACAGCCTGATTAGCGCAGGAGAAGTCACGATCAACAGTGGTAAAGACACCCAGTTGGCCGGCGCCCGAATCGATGCCGACAGCGTGCAAGGCAACATCGGTGGCGATCTGCGCGTCGAAAGTCGCAAAGACAGCGAAAGCAGCGTGAAGGTCGATGTGGATGTCGGTCTGAGCCACACCAACGACCCGGCCAGCAGCATAACCAGCAAACTGTCGAAAGTGGGTACCCCGCACTACGCGGGTAAGGTGAAGGAGAAGCTGGAGGGCGGCATCAACAAGGTCGCTGACGCCACCACCGACAAGTACAACAGCGTAGCTCGTCGCCTCGATCCGAAGCAGGACACCACCGGCGCGGTCAGCTTCAGCAAGGCCGAGGGTAAGGTCACTCTGCCGGAAACGCTTGCCGGCGAAAAAGAAAAGGGGCCACTGTGGGATCGCGGCGCTCGCTTCCTGGGCAACAAATCCAAAGAGAGCCTGACCGGTCCTGCCGGGCTGCAAGGCCAGTTCAAGGTCAAGGCCGACGTAGTCAATAACGATGCGGTAGGCGTGCAGTCGGCCATCAATGGGAAAAATGACGTTGCGCTCAACGTTCAGGGCACCACTCGTCTCACTGGCGGCGAGATCCGCAGCCAGCAAGGTGAAGTGACGCTGGGTAACGGTAAACTGGAACAGCAGGACGTGGCCGGCAACCGCTATCAGGGTGGCGGTCATCTTGATGCCGCTGCCTCGGCAGGCGCACTGCTGGGCATCGCCGGTAAAAGCGTGGTGAACCTGGAGACACCGGTAGGCGGTTATATCAATAACCAGGCCGCCGATGCCAAAGCGGGGGTCTTTTCGGGTAAATAATTGAGGTACTGCCCCCGGCCACGCCGGGGGCATGACTTACAGCGTGCTGGGCGTATCCTCCCACTCACGCTCATCATCCTTTTCATCTTGATCCAGCACGTTATATGCCACCGCACAGAACAGTGAGTTCAGGCGTTTCATATCCCCCAACAGCCCCAGGTGCAGCGAGCTGGTTTCAATACTTTGAACGTTCTGCTGATGCAAGCGATCAACGTGCGCATGGGCGTAACGACGATCCAAAATCCGGAACCGATGCTTGGAGCGCCGCAGCCGTTTGGCGCTGGTAAGGTCACCGGACAAGAACACCGACAGTCCCAGACGCAGATTGCCTATCAGCCGCTCATGCAACGCATCCAGTTCGGCCAGCCCTTCGGTGGAGAATGCTCGCCGCGCCGCGTGTGATTTCGCCCCCACGTCCCCGGCCATGCGCTCGATAATGTCACCCGCCTGTTCCAGATTCAGCGCCATCTCGATGATTTCCGCCCAGCGCCGAGAGTCTTCCTCGCCTAAATCCTCTTTCTGGATCTGCGCCAGATACAGCTTGATGGCGGTATAAAGCACGTCGACGTCATCATCCAGCCGGCGAACCTCTTTATCCTGCCCCTGCTTACCGTGCAGCACTTCGCGCTGCAGAATCATCATGTGCTCCACCACGTCGCCCATACGTAGGGTTTCACGTGCCGCGTTGGCCAATGCCAGCGTCGGGGTATCCAGTGCACTGGCATCAAGGTGCCGCGGTCGCAATCGGGGATCGTCCGCCGCCACGTCGGCAATCAGCGTTTCACACAGGCGCGCCATCGGCCCGGCCAACGGGATCAGCACCAGGCAACGGATCAGGTTGTAGAACACGTGGAAGTAGATAACCAACTCTTCGTTACCGCCAGGCAACCGAGTCATCACGTCCGCCAGATAAGAGACAAACGGCAGCACCAGCACACAGCCCATCAGCTTGAACAACAGGCTGCCGAGCGCCACCCGACGACCGGCGGCATTCTGGCCGCTGGTGTTGATCATCGCCAACAGACCGCTGCCAAGATTGGCACCGATCACCAGGCACAGCGCCACCTTCAGCGAGATCACCCCGGAGGCGGTCAGAGTGGCAGTCAACAGTACGGCCGCCAGGCTGGAATAGCTGACAATGGCGAACAGCGCACCGGTCAGGGCATCCAGCATCACATCACCGGTCAGTGACGAGAACAACACTTTCACACCCGCCGCCTGGGTGATTGGCGTCGCGGCGGCAACAATCAGCTCCAGCGCCAGTACGATCAGCCCGAGGCCGATACACACGCGCCCCATTTGCCCTACACGGGTTTGCTTGCGGCTGAGAAACAGGAAGACGCCGACCAGGATCAGCAGCGGTGACAGCCAGGAGAGGTCAAAGGTCAGTATTCGCGCCATCAGCGCGGTACCGACATCGGCGCCGAGCATGATCACCAGTGCGGGCGTCAGTCCCACCAGCCCTTGCGCGACGAAAGAGGTCACCAGCAACGCCGTGGCATTACTGCTTTGCACCAGCGCGGTCACGCCGATACCGGAGACGAACGCCAGCGGTTTTTTCTCTACGCTGTCGCTCAATACCCGGCGCAAATTAGCGCCGTAAACCCGCATAATTCCGGTGCGCACGATGTGGGTACCCCACACCAAAAGGGCAACGGAAGAAAGCAGGTGAAGAAGGGTCAACACGGAAGGAACGCTCCCTTCACGCCCGGCAAGACACAGCAGGCTATCCTGCCTGCCAGGCGTGCATAAAGGCAGGACAGCGGCAACAGGCTGCAGACCGCTATTGGAGGGTTAACGCAACGGCAGGAATTACCCTGGAGTTATCATTGAATGCCGCAGCGATGTCATGCAACTTCCCGTAATGTAACAGTTTCTAAGTGTAGTCCAATTTCACTGCCGTCGGGCCGCAAATCTTCGACCGAACGGTTGAGCACGTCGACCAGCAGCTCCACACCGCGGGCCAGTACCCGATAGCGCACCACGTTGCCCAACAGGCTGTGGTTAAGGATCACCGCGGCAATCCCCTGCCCGGTAGGCACCAGGGTAATGGACTCTGGTCGAACAGCTACCTTACCGTGGTAAGGGCTGCCGGTCAAAGTCGTCGCCTGTTCCGCACTCAACAGGTTGTAGTTGCCGATGAACCCGGCTGCGAAGACGTCGGCCGGCTGGGTATACAGAGTTTCCGCGTCACCGCTTTGTACGATTTGTCCTTTGTTCATCAAGACGATGCGGTCCGACAGCGTCAGCGCTTCTTCCTGATCGTGGGTAACGAAGATGGCCGTCAGGTTCAGTTCACGCTGGATCCGACGGATCTGTTCGCGCAGGTGCTTACGGATACGCGCGTCCAGTGCCGAAAGGGGCTCGTCGAGCAACAGCAGCCGCGGACGGGTCACCAGCGAACGTGCCAGCGCCACCCGTTGGCACTGTCCACCGGACAGCTGATGCGGATAGCGCTTCGCCAGCTCAGTCAGCTCCACCAACGCCAGCACCTCTTGCACCCGCTGCTGGATCTGACCGGCCGCCAGCTTTTGCATTTTCAGCCCGAACGCGACGTTGCCCTCAACGGTCATGTTCGGGAATAACGCATAGCTCTGGAACACCATGCCGATACCGCGCTTTTGCGGGGGGAGCGGTACCAGATCCTGGCCCTGCAGCAGGATCTGTCCGCTGTCGACCGGGGTAAGCCCCGCCAGACAGCGCAGCAACGTCGATTTACCGCAGCCGCTTGGCCCGAGCAGCGTGACAAACTCGCCCTCCTCGGCGGTGAAGTCGATATTCTGAAACACCTGGGTCTGGCCATAGTGTTTATTGAGGCGGGTGACATTGAGGTAAGCCATGCAGTTAGCCCTTATTTTTATTCAGCAAATTCGCCAACCAGGTGACAATCAGCACCACGGCGAAATAAGAAATGACCAGTGCGCTGGTGAAATGGCCGCTGCCGTTACGCATGTTGTAGAGGTAAACCTGCAGCGTTTCGTATTGGCTGCCCACCAACAGGTTGGCGAAGACGAATTCGCCAATCAGGAAAGAGAACGACAGCAGTACCGCAATCATCCCGCCCTTACGCAGGTTCGGCAGCACCACCAGCAGCGCCGCCTGCCAGGTACTGGCGCCCAGCAGATGTGCGGCGTCCATCAGATCGCGCAGGTTGATCGCCTGCATGTTGTTGCTGATGGCACGGTAAATAAACGGCAGCGTAATGGAAAAATAGCAGCCGATCAGGATCCACGGCGTGCCCAGCAGCGGCAGCGGATCGGCGGCGAACAGCTGCATCAACCCGACCGCCGACACTACCGGCGGCACGGCAAATGGCAGCAGGATCAGCACGTTCATTACCGCATCCAGTTTGGGAAAATAGTAAGCAATCACAAACATCGTTGGCAAAATCACCACCACCGCCAGCACCAGGGTGCCAAAGCAGATCAGCAGCGAGTGCCACAGCGCCAGCAGGAAGCGGGGATCGCTCCATAAGGCCACCAACCATTTCAGGGTAAAGCCGTCCGGCAGAATAGTCGCGCCCCACTGGGTGGCCAGCGCATAAATCAGCGTCGCCGCCAGCGGCAACAGCAGGATCAGCAACAACAGCCCACTTACTACGCGGTGATAACCGGTTTCAAAGCGCGACATGGCCGCCCTCCGCAACATTATGAGCGCGCATTGAGGTAGCTCCTGCGCAACAGCCATTGATGGATCAGAGTAATAAACGCCATCATCACCACCAGCAGCATAGCCAGCGCGCTGGCCAGGTTAGGGTCGAGGGAGATATCCCCCGCGACCAGCGCCGATATGCGGATCGGTATCACGTTGAAATTGCCGGTGGTCAACGCATACACCGTGGCATAAGCCCCCAGTGCGTTGGCCAGCAGGATGACAAAGGTGCCCATCAACGCCGGCGCCAGCACCGGCAAGCCAATATGCCGCCAGTAGCGCCACGGACTGGCGCCAAGCAGCGATGCCGATTCGCGCCAGTCCTCGCGCAGCGCGTCAAACGCCGGGTACAGCAGCAGCACGCCCAGCGGGATCTGGAAGTAGGTATAAAGTACGATCAGTCCGGTTTTGGAATACAGGTTGAAGCTTTCCATCAGGCCATATTTGCGCAGCAGCAGCGTCAGGCAGCCGTTCAATCCCAGCAGAATGACAAAGGCAAACGCCAAGGGGACCCCGGCGAAATTGCTGGTCATGTTGGTAAACGACATCACAAAATCATGAAACCGCGTCTGACCGAGTCTGCGCAGTGAGTAACTGCCCACTAACGCAATCAGCAGCCCATAAACGCTCGACCAAAGAGAGATCTCCAGCGAGAACTGAAACGCCTGCAAATAGAATGGCGAGGTCAGTACGTCAACATAGTTGCCCAGCCCCCAGCCGCTGGTCTGGCTGAAAAAGCTGCTGACGGCAATCCACACCAGCGGCGCAATTTGAAACGCGCCGAACAGCAGGATAAACGGCAGCAGGCACAGCGCGGCAATCCACTTAGCTTTCATGGCTCACCCTTAGGCCAACAGCGCACGGCAACGCGGCTTGTCGTGCGGTATCTGCAGCACTTCGCACAGGGTGCCACACAGGTCGGTTTGCTGCGGATTAGCGTCGCTCTGGCTGAAGGCGTCACCGAAGACAAACAGCGGCACCTGTCGCTCTTCCGGCAACACGCCGCCGTGGCTGCGATCGTCATTCATGCCGTGATCGGCGGTGACCATCACCTGATAACCCGCATTCAGCCAGTCGGCCAAATAGCGCGACAGTACGCCGTCGGCGTTGCGCGCCGCATTGCGGTACTGCGGCGATGACAGGCCAAAGCGGTGCCCGGTGTCGTCAATGTTCATCGGGTGGATCAGCAAGAAATCGGGTTGATGACGGCGGCGCAAGCTTTCCGCATCGTCAAACAGGTGAGAATCCGGGTAACGGTCGTCGTAATAAAAATGGCCGTGCTGGATCGGCAGCTCGGCATCGTCGGTATGGCGATCGCGCGCGGCGTCGAACGGGGTACGATTGTACAGCTCACTGAACCAATGATAGGCCGCTGCCGCGGTAGTCAAGCCCGCGGCGCGAGCGTAGTGAAACACGCTTTGCTGATGCGAGAGGCGTGACACCTGATTATGCACCACGCCACTCTCCACCGGCGGCACACCGGTGAGGATGCATTCGTACAGCGGTCTGGAGAGCGAGGGCAACTCGCTCTCCAACTGATACAACCGTCCGCGCCCTGCCGCACATTCGGCCTGCAGATAGCCCATGGCGTCGTGTGCCACCTGATAATTCAGACCGTCCAGCAGCACGAGGATAGTTTTCATGATGGTTTAACTCACTGCTGCATAAACATAATGACGTTTTCCTGCCACTGGCGCGGCAGCGTTTTGGCACTTTGCTCCCAGGCCGCCGGATCGGCGATCGGGTGAGCATTCTTATACTGTTCTGCCGGCAGCAGCTTGGCTTTGACATCGTCTGGCAACGTCAGGTGTTCCGCTCGGATTGGACGCGCATAGCCGCGCGCCAGGTTGATTTGGCCTGCGTCTGAGAAAATGTATTCGCGTGCCAGC
Source organism: Serratia sp. BIGb0234 (assembly GCF_024809915.1). Taxonomy (NCBI): domain Bacteria; kingdom Pseudomonadati; phylum Pseudomonadota; class Gammaproteobacteria; order Enterobacterales; family Yersiniaceae; genus Serratia; species Serratia sp. BIGb0234. The sequence continues at coordinate 26,542 of NZ_JANUEI010000003.1, read as the reverse complement.
TTGGCGGCATTTGGGTGTTTGGCGTATTTGTTGATAATGGTGGTGTAACCGGAAGTGATAGATCCGTCAGAGGGGATCAGCACTTCAAAGCGGGTTTTGTCGATCTGATCGCGGTAGTTCAAACCGTTAAAGTCCCAAACCACCCCCACCTGCACTTCGCCCTTTTCAAGCGAAGCGATCACCGGGTTGCTCAGGCTCAGGCGCCCGGCCTTGGCCAGCTTGCCGAAGAATTCCAGACCCGGCTTCAGGTTCTTTTCGTTCCCGCCCATCGCGTAGGTTGCCGCCAGCACGCCGCTGGCCGCCTGCGAAGCGGTGCCGACGTCACCAATAGTCACCTGATAAGTGCCCTTCAACAGATCTGCCCAGCTGTGGGGGATCTCTTTCACCTGTTTTTTATTGATAATGAAGGCGATGGTGCCGGTATAGGCCAGTGCCCAGTGGCCGTCCTTGTCTTTGGCCCAGTCAGGTACCTGTTCCCAGGTGGAAGGTTTATACGGCTGGGTCACCCCTTTTTGTACCGCGATAGGGCCGAATGCCGCGCCCACGTCACCAATATCCGCCGTAGCATTGCTCTTTTCCGCATCAAACTTGGCAATTTCCTGCGCCGAACTCATGTCGGTATCGACATGCTTCAGGCCGTACTTGCTCAGCAGATCCTGCCAGGTATCTTTCCAGTTAGCCCAGCTGTCCGGCATGCCGACGCTGTTGACTTCCCCTTCCTTCTTGGCAGCCTGTTCCAGCGCCGCCAGATCGGAATCGGCTGCCCAGCTCATTTGACTGGTCAGGACAATGGCACTGGTTAACACAGAAGCGCACAAACGTTTCATAACTGATGCTCCGGGTGGTAGTGTGGGAGTGGCTGGACTAGTCCAGCAAGAACCAAGCCAATCTAACGGACGAATGTGATAATTATATGTCAGTCTAAAAAAGCAGCGGTTTTATCGCATTTGGCGTGTTCGTCAGCCCTTCGCTGGTCTACCTTTAGCGGGGATAAACGCACTAAAATGGGGCATCTGTTGCATGAGTGAAGTATCGACAACCGTGGCGGCCATCTGCCAGACGCTGAACGCCCGGATCGCCGTGGGGGAGTTCAGCGCCGACGGCAAATTGCCTTCGGAACGTGTTCTGAGCGAACAGTTTTCCACCACCCGTATTACGCTGCAGGAAGCGCTCGGTCAGTTGGAGGCGCAGGGTGTGATCTACCGTCAGGTGAGGCGCGGCTGGTTTATCTCGCCGCCGCGGTTGATCTACAACCCTCTGCAGCGCAGCCACTTCCACGCCATGGCGCAACAGCAAGGGCGTGATGCCCATACCGAAGTGATCGACAGCGCCACCGTGCCGCTGCGCGAAGATCTGAGCCAAAAACTGGCTTTACCGTCCGGTAGCGAGGTCTATCGCATTCGTCGGTTGCGCTACATCGATGGCCGCGCGGTGCTGTATTGCGAGCACTACCTCAACCCGGCCTACTTTGCCGGCATTCTGGAGGAAGATTTAACCCAGTCGCTGACCGGGCTGTATGCCGAACGCTACGGCATTCGCTACGGGCGGGTACGTTTCGATATGCTGCCAACCCTGCTGTCGCAGGAAGCGGCAGCCATGCTGAAGGTCACCTACGGCAGCCCGGCATTGTTCATTACTCGGGTTAACCGCGATCAGCACGATCGGGTGATTGACTGCGATTTGGAATACTGGCGATACGACGCGCTGCACATTGACGTCGAAGCGTTGTAATGACATGGGCGCATTGCTGCGCCCATCAAGAGAGGATCAGTCGGCGTCGTAACCAAGGTTAGGCGCTAACCAGCGCTCAACCTCGCCGACGCTCATGCCTTTGCGCGCCGCATAATCTTCAACCTGATCGCGCTGGATCTGCGCCACCGCGAAATATTTGCTTTGCGGGTGGCTGAAGTACCAACCAGATACCGCCGCCCCCGGCCACATGGCGAAGGACTCAGTCAATTCCATGCCGGTATGACGGTTAACGTCCAGCAGTCGCCAGATCTCCGCTTTCTCGGTGTGCTCCGGACAGGCCGGATACCCCGGCGCCGGACGAATGCCCTGGTAATTTTCGCGGATCAGCTCTTCGTTACTCAGGTTCTCGTCGCTGGCAAAGCCCCAGTGCACCTTGCGCACCTGTTCATGCAGGTACTCGGCGAAAGCCTCCGCCAAACGGTCGGACAGCGCCTTCACCATGATTTTATTGTAATCATCGTGCTGCGCGTCATAGGCCGCCGCCAGTTCATCCTCTTCCAACCCACCGGTCACTGCGAAAGCCCCGAAGTAGTCGGCCTTGCCGCTGCTTTTCGGCGCGACGAAGTCGGCCAGGCAGTAGTTCGGGAAGTCGGTTTTTTCGGTCTGCTGGCGCAGATGGCGGCTGACCACCAGCACCTCATCGCGATTTTCGTCGCGATAAACTTCGACATCGTCACCGACCCGGTTAGCCGGGAACAGGCCATAAACGCCGCGCGGGTTGAGGCTGCCGTTAGCGGCCAGCATATCCAGCATCTGGTTGGCGTCAGCAAACAGCCGCTTGGCTTCTTCCCCCACCACTTCATCTTCCAGAATGCGCGGGTATTTGCCCGCCAGCGACCAGGTCATAAAGAACGGCGTCCAGTCGATGTAATGCCGCAGCGTCTCGATACTGGCTTCGACCGGGTAAACGCCCAGTTGCTTCGGTACCGGTGGCTGATAATTTTCCCAGTCCAGCACCATGGCATTCGCGCGCGCTTTCTGCAGGTCAACCGGCGGAGTTCGCGGTTTCTTGCGTGCGTGCTGAATGCGGACGGTTTCGTATTCTTTACGGGTTCGCGCCACAAAATCGTCGCGCTGAGCGCTGGAAAGCAATGCCGACACCACGCCCACGGTACGCGAGGCATTTTGTACGTAGGTGGTTGAGCCGCTGTAATTCTGCTCAATCTTCACCGCAGTATGGGCCTTGGAGGTGGTAGCGCCGCCGATCAGCAGCGGCAGGGTAAAGCCCTGACGCTCCATCTCTTTCGCCACGTTGACCATCTCGTCCAACGACGGGGTGATCAGTCCGGACAGGCCGATAATATCCACATTTTGCTCGCGCGCGGTTTTCAGGATTTTCTCCGTCGGCACCATCACGCCCAGATCGACAATTTCATAGTTGTTGCACTGCAGCACCACGCCAACGATATTCTTGCCAATGTCGTGCACGTCGCCCTTCACCGTCGCCAGCAGGATTTTGCCTGCCGTTGAGCCCTTTTGCTTGCTAGCCTCAATGTACGGCTCCAGATAGGCCACCGCCTGTTTCATCACGCGGGCGGATTTCACCACCTGCGGCAGGAACATCTTGCCTTCGCCGAACAGATCGCCGACGACGTTCATGCCCGCCATCAGTGGCCCTTCGATCACTTCGATCGGGCGATCCGCCCTCTGTCGGGCCTCTTCGGTATCGAGCTCGATAAACTCGGTTATGCCTTTTACCAGCGAGTATTCCAGCCGTTTTTCGACCGGCCAGCCGCGCCATTCCGCCTGCTGCACTGCTACTTCATTGTCTTTGCTGCCGCGGTATTTCTCCGCCAGTTCCAGCAGCCGTTCGGTCCCGTCGTCACGACGGTTGAGGATCACGTCTTCCACCGCATCGCGCAGCTCAGCCGTCAGATCGTCGTAGATCGCCAACTGCCCGGCGTTAACGATCCCCATGTCCATGCCGTTGCGGATCGCGTGATACAGGAACACCGCGTGGATCGCTTCGCGTACAGGATCGTTGCCGCGGAATGAAAACGACACGTTGGACACGCCGCCGGAAATCATCGCGTGCGGCAGGTGAGTTTTGATGTCGGCACAGGCTTCGATAAAGTCGACGGCGTAGTTGTTATGCTCTTCAATACCGGTAGCAACGGCGAAAATATTCGGGTCGAAAATAATGTCTTCCGGCGGGAAGCCGACGCGCTCGGTCAGAATTTTATAGGCACGGCGGCAAATCTCGAATTTGCGCTCGCGCGTATCGGCCTGGCCCACTTCGTCAAACGCCATCACCACCACCGCGGCACCGTAACGACGCACCAGCTTGGCATGGTGAATAAAGGCCTCTTCGCCCTCTTTCATCGAGATGGAGTTAACGATGCCTTTGCCCTGAATGCACTTCAGGCCTTTTTCGATCACCGACCATTTGGAGGAGTCGATCATGATCGGCACCCGGGCGATATCCGGCTCACCGGCGATCAGGTTGAGAAAACGCACCATCGCCGCTTCCGCGTCGAGCATCCCCTCATCCATGTTGATGTCGATAATCTGGGCGCCGCTTTCCACCTGCTGGCGAGCAACCGCCAACGCTTCGCTGTATTTCTCTTCTTTGATCAGCCGCTTAAAGCGTGCCGAGCCGGTCACGTTGGTACGCTCACCCACGTTGACGAACAACGTTTTGGCATCGATGTTTAGCGGCTCCAGCCCCGCCAGACGGCAGGCCACCGGGATCTCCGGCAGTTTGCGCGGTGGCACGCCCGCCACGGCCTTGGCCATGGCAGCAATGTGCTCCGGCGTGGTACCGCAGCAGCCACCGATGATATTCAGGAAGCCGGCTTGCGCCCACTCCCCAACCTGCCTCGCCATCTCTTGCGCATCCAGATCGTATTCACCGAACGCATTAGGTAAACCGGCATTGGGGTGTGCAGTGACGTAGCTTTCCGATATACGCGACAGTTCGGCAACGTATTGACGCAGTTCATCCGGCCCCAGCGCACAGTTCAGGCCAAAGCTCAGCGGTTTGACGTGGCGCATCGAGTTATAGAAGGCTTCGGTGGTTTGACCGGACAGGGTTCGGCCGGAAGCATCGGTGATGGTGCCGGAAATCATGATCGGCAGCGAAACGCCCAAGGCTTCGAATTCGGTTTCCACCGCGAAGGCGGCGGCCTTGGCGTTCAGGGTATCGAAGATGGTTTCGATCATGATCAGATCGACACCGCCCTCCACCAGCGCACGCGTCGACTCGCGGTAGGCTTCCACCAGTTCGTCGAAAGAAACGTTACGAAAAGCCGGATCGTTGACGTTCGGCGAAATAGAGGCGGTGCGGTTGGTCGGCCCCAGCACCCCGGCCACATAGCGCGGCTGCTCTGGGGTACGCGCAGTCCATTCGTCTGCGCAGGCACGTGCCAGGCAGGCGGCCTGATAGTTAATCTCGGCGGACAGCGACTCCATATGGTAGTCGGCCATGGCGATGGAGGTGGAGTTGAAGGTATTGGTTTCGAGGATGTCGGCTCCCGCTTCCAGATAGCCGTAGTGAATGGCGGTAATGACCTCGGGCTTGGTCAGCACCAGCAGGTCGTTATTGCCTTTCAGATCGCTTTGCCAGTCGGCAAAACGCTCACCGCGAAAGTCGCTCTCTTCCAGACGGTAGCTTTGGATCATGGTGCCCATGCCGCCGTCCAACACTAAAATTCGCTGCGCTAACTGCCGGCGCAGTTGTTCTACTCGATTCACCACCCCTTATCCCCTTTATCTTTCAAGCCACTGCTATATTGACCCCTATGTAAAATTATCGGGTCACTATGTCACCATCACCCATACCCTAGGGATTTCAAGTTGCGGCTAGGCGCCCAGCCTGTTCATCCTCAGGAGCTTACTAAGGTAAGTGACTGGGGTGAACACGTGCAGGCAACAACGCTGCGGCTTGAAAGACGACGGGTATCGGTCATCCTAGCACAGGTTGTGCCGCTAAAGGGGCGAGCGGTTATTGAGAGTTTTTCAGGTTGTCTGGCAACACATCCGATGAGCTGATTGACGGCTTGCATTTCACACGTAAAAAACGAAAATGAATTCCATCATACGGAAAAAGGAATGTGAATCATGGTCACCCCCGTTCCCGCCAAACGTGGCAAGAAGCCCCGCGCTGCATCTCCAAGCGCCAGTGCGGCAACCGGTCAGGTACAGTCGCTGACCCGTGGCCTGAAATTATTGGAATACATTGCCGAAGCCCAGGGCAACGTGGCGCTGACCGATCTGGCCCAACAGGCGGGGTTACCGAACTCCACCACTCACCGTCTGCTTTCCACCATGCAACAGCAAGGGTTCGTGCGTCAGGTCGGCGATCTGGGTCTGTGGACTATAGGTTCACACGCCTTTGTGGTGGGCAGCAGTTTTCTGCAAAGCCGTAATCTGCTGGCGATGGTGCACCCCACGCTGCGTCGCCTGATGGAAGAGTCTGGCGAAACGGTTAACCTGGCGGTGCTGGATACCAGCGAGTACCAGGCGATAATTATCGACCAGGTGCAATGCACCGCGCTGATGCGCATGTCTGCGCCCATCGGCGGCAAACTGCCGATGCACGCCTCCGGTGCCGGCAAAGCCTTTCTGTCCACCCTGCCGGACGATCAGGTCACCAAATTGCTGCATAAAAAAGGCATGCAAACCTATACCCAGCATACGCTGACGCCGCACAACCTGAAGGAAGGGCTGGCGCAGATCCGCAAGCAGGGTTTCTCGTTTGACGATGAAGAGCATGCGCTGGGTCTGCGCTGCGTGGCGGCCTGCATTTTTGACGAGCACCGCGAAGCCTTCGCTGCCATTTCGATTTCCGGCCCCGTATCGCGCATCACCGACAACCGCGTGATTGAGCTGGGCGCCTTGGTGATCCATGCTGCAAAAGAGATCAGCCTGGAATACGGTGGCGTACGTTAAAGTGGAGCAATGCCGTTGCATTAAACCTTCAAATAATCGAATATTAGACGTTTTATCGCCCCCAACGAGCCGCCAATGAGAGATAAATTCATTAAGAAAGAAGGTATTGCGCTTATCCAACTCGCCAGATATTTGCTGGATGAGAAGCCGATGAACCGGTTACGCACTATCGATGAACTCTCTGAAAGTTTTGGCCTTTCCGTCGGCATTGTGCAAAACGCACTTAAATCGCTGGAAAGCAGTGGCTGCATTCAGTTGGAACGGCGCGGCCGCAACGGGACGCAATTAAAACAGTTAAACTATCAGGCGCTCCTTACCCAGGCCGATATTGGCAATATTGTTTGTGCGATGCCACTGCCCTACACCAAACTTTATGAGGGCTTAGCCAGCGGTCTGAAAATACAGTTTGGGCAAATACCGCTTTACTACGCGCATATGCGCGGAGCCAGCGTACGTATCGAATGCCTGCTGGATGGTATCTACGATATGGCCGTCGTATCCCATCTGGCCGCCAGACAGGTCTTACAGGAGGGCAAAGCCCGTATTGCGCTGGAGTTAGGCGCGGGATCCTATGTTTCAGGCCACCAGATGGTTTACCGCCGTGGCGAAGAAAACAGCATCCGTCGTGTGGGCCTGGATCCTCGCTCGCCAGATCAACGTCAATTGTCCGAACTCTATTTCCAGGGGCAAGAGATCGAATATGTCGATACGCCTTATCACGACTGTTTAAACCAAATAGAAAAAGGCAATATTGATTCAGCTATCTGGAACCTGGTGCAGAACTTTGCCAGTGACACCCTGGGCGCGATCCCCTTGCAAGGTCACCCTTCCTATATTCAAGCCTCTGAAGCCGTGCTGCTTATTCGCAGCGATGACGCTCTCATTCAGCGTCTTGTGGCACGTCAGGTTGACAAGAAGCAACTGCTGCAACACCAGAAAAATGTCGTTTCGGGAAAGGAAGAACCTTTTTACTGATTAGGCTTTGTATATAATTAATGCCAGCCGTTATTTACAGCTTTCCGATAATAAAACCCTTCATGCCATATTAATACCTTTAAAGAGGTATAAAATAACCGCGTTAGTTTGTTCCGGAATCATATCCAATGTGTCAGGAATAGAGATAAGGAATGTGAAAATGAAACGCGAAGATAAATATAATCACGGTGACTACACTGATTTTCTAACGGCAATAAGAACCTTTGAATGCTCTATTGATCCTAAAGATGCCGACTATTATGACAAGCATTATGAAGATGACAAAGCAGTAACCTATCAACAAGTTGAGTATCCAGGTCGCGTAATTCGCGATAAAAATGGCGTTCCCCTACACAGCACCACGTCAATAAAAGGCTATTTCATTAAGCTTGGCATTGATAAACTCTATACGCGTGGCTCCAGCGATCCTGAGATGTTTCGCCAGATGCAGTATGCTGTGATGAATTATCTGGGTTTTGTCGGTTATCAATTCAGTGAGCATGACCTTTGGGATCTTGGTTATTACTCCCATTATGATAATGAACAGCTCCCCATGTACTATTCAGATGTCGACGTCAGCAATTGGTCCAATGGAGTGCGAGAAAAAATAATGGATCTTCCGGACGGGAAAATCCATGTTACCGACGTGAATACCTGGAAGGGGACATTTACCGGCAAACATGGCATCAATTCTTTCACCGATGTTATCGATCCGGATAAGCAAGAATTTATTGCCCTCGACCATTTCGACAATAAATACCAAAATATTGTTTTGCAGTTAGCCGACCATGGCAAAACCCTGAATGATTATCTGGGGAGTACGCTATGCTGGAGTGAATGCCAGCCCAAATTAGCCCCACCCGGTGGCCGTCCTGATGAGGTAACCCTCACTTTATCCGGCTTACTGGCCGGCGCTCATTTACGTGGGGCGGAAGGCGTTATCGCCCTGTTGGTCAAGCATGAAAATCATGCTGATGAGAACAAAACGGCCATATTGCAGTATGTCTATGATTTTGGCGGCTACAGTACGCCTTATGACCAGTAAATCTGGTATGAGTTTGGCAGGCGTCGGGTATGGCGCCTCATTATAATTTGTGATCTTGTTCAAGTAATAATCGCTTCCCCGTTGTCGTCCGTTATGCGCTCACTTACCATTTCATTTATATATTCAAAAAAATGAGGATATAAAATGATACACCAGGGCCTGAACACGCTGCGACAAGCCAAAGTGATTGATGAAGACATTTATCAGGGAATGCTGGCCGTCGTCGAACAACTGCAACAGCATTGCCAATGCCCCTTACCCGCAGAGCAAGGCTGGTTGGCGATCGCACACATGGCCAATGCACTAATGCGTTGCCGGCAGCAGCAAACCGTCTCACCGTTGGACAACGAAATATTGGCGGAAATAGCGGAAGCAGGGAAATTGGAAGTGTTGCGCGAGCTCAATAATGCCCTGATGAAAAACTTTACCCTCGAACTCCACCCCGATGAAGAAGGCTACCTGCTGGTCAATTGGTACAGCTTGAGCAAAGCATAATCGCCATGAATAATTTCTCTTAAATATTCAAATAAATGAATATTTTCCACAAGGATGACAAACCAGGAGTAAAGGGAACGATGTTTATTACTGCATTACAACGTCAGAATCCTGCGCTGATCGGCACTGCCGTATCACTGTGGCAACAGAGAATCCTTCGCCCGGATAGCTACGTGATCGATGTTGATACCGTAGAGGAAAACGCCCGACACATATTGCAAATCGCTCAGCAGCATCACCTGACGCCTTATGTCATGAGCAAACAATTTGGCCGTAACCCTTGGTTATGCCAACGCATTATCAATCAGGGTTTTCCGGGCGCCGCCGCTGTCGATTTCAAAGAAGCGCAGCAGCTAATGCAGCATCGCGTTCCCTTGTGCCACGCAGGGCATCTTGTCCAGATCCCTGACGGTGAGATCGCCGCCATTCTGAAGCAGCGGCCAGAAGCGATCACCGTCTTTTCGGTTGAAAAAGCCCGCAGCGTCGCTGAACAGGCAAAAAAAATAGGCATCACGCAATCTTTATTGCTGAAAGTCTATCAGGAAGGCGACCTCCTCTACCCTGGGCAAGAGGGCGGCTTTCTGCTTGATGATGTCGTGGCCGCCGCCAGACAAATAGCACAGCTGGGGCATGTACAGGTGGTCGGCGTCACCCATTTCCCTTGCCTGCTTAGCCACAAGGCCGGCGATACCCCACAGACAACCCCCAACTTTGCCACCCTGATTGAAGCTGTGGCTCGCCTGCGTCAGGCCGGCTTCCAGATATGCCAAATCAATGCCCCCTCCGCCAATAGCTGCTCGTCGTTGCCGATGCTCGCACAGCTTGGCGTGACCCACATTGAGCCGGGGCACGCATTCACAGGAACCTTCCCGGCGAACGTTTTTGGTACTGAGCCAGAACGCCTGGCAATGCTATATCTGACTGAAATATCTCATCATTATAAAGAGCTCAGTTTTTGTTATGGCGGCGGGCACTATCGCCGCAGCCACGTCCAACACGCGCTGGTGTTCACCCCTGATGGTCAGATGAGCCAAACCGAAGTGGTGCCGCCGGAGGACCACAGTATTGATTATTACCTGGGGCTACGCGGGACCTTCCCTATTGGTAGCGTAGTCATCATGTGTTTTCGCACACAAATTTTCGTTACCCGCAGCGACGTCGCCATGGTGTGCGGTATTTCGCGGGGTGCCCCGCAGCTTGCCGGGGTATACGACAGCCAAGGTAACAGACTCAGCCATTCAGGAGATGCCCGGTGAAAAAATTTGTGGTTATTGTTTTAGATGGCTTCGGTATCGGCGCCATGGACGATGTCGCCCACCAGCGCCCTCTTGATATTGGGGCCAATACCTGCGGCCACATCTTGCAAAAATACGGCCTGCTACGGCTGCCGACATTAGAGAAGCTGGGCCTGATTAACGCTTTGGGATATCAGCCAGACAATGTCATGCACCCCAATCCGGCGGCAAACTACGGCAACGCAAATTTGCAGCATCAGGGGGCCGACTCCTTTATGGGGCATCAGGAAATCATGGGCACTCGCCCTGACATCCCGTTATTGATGCCCTTTTCTCAGGTCAGGGAACAGGTGGCTTCGGCGCTCAATAAGGCCGGGTACCAGGTTGAACGTGTCGCGGTCGAGGATGGTTTATGCTACCTGCGAATTAACGGATGCGTCGCCATCGGCGATAACCTCGAGACCGATCCCGGCCAGGTTTATAATGTGACTGCCAATTTGGATGCCATTGATTTCGCCACCGTTCGCACCATTGGTGACATCGTTCGCAGCCAGGTTCACGTCGGCCGGGTGATTGTCTTTGGCGGCAACATTGGCAGTAATGCCGCTTTGCACAATGCCGCCGAAACCCGCGCAAAGCGCTATGTCGGGATCAATGCCCCCAAGTCAGGCGTCTATGGCCATGGCTTTACCGTTGTCCATCTCGGTTATGGCGTCGATGCAAGCCAGCAAACCGCCGCCAGTTTGCACTCATCAGGCGTGCCCACGGTGTTAATCGGCAAAGTCGCAGATATCGTCATCAATCCTCACGGAACAAATTATCAGGGCATTTCAGATTCGGAAGAGATCATGCAATTGACCTTGCAGGCGGTCGAACTGCCGGGACAGGCCTTTATCTGCACCAATATCCAGGAAACAGATCTGGCCGGCCATGCCGAAAACAGCGATCGCTACGCTGAGCGATTACAAGTCGTTGACGGTTACCTGGCGCAATTACTGGCTCGACTCGGTCAAGATGACGCCCTGGTGGTGATGGCCGACCATGGAAATGACCCGACGATTGGTCACTCGCGCCATACCCGAGAAAAAGTGCCATTACTCTTCTGGCGCCCCGGCGTTCAAGGCGTCTATTTGGGCGAACGCTCAACCCTGGCTGATGTCGGGGCTACGGTCTGCGACGCATTTGGCGCTCCGGCACCTCAAAACGGCCATTCGTTCTTCCCGCAAATGAATAAGGGACAACCATGAATCCTTCATCGCAATTTGATCGACGTGGCTATACCTATGCGCACGAACATCTGCATATTGATCTGTCGCCGTTCAAACAGAATATTGATTGCCGATTGGATTGTTACGCACTCCTCGTGGATGAAATGAAAACGCTGGTCAATAAAGGCGTATTGAACCTGGTTGAGGTCACGAACCGCTATATGGGGCGTAATCCTCAATTTATGCTGGATTTGATGCAAGAAACCGGCATAAACATCCTGGCATCAACCGGTTACTACCAACAGGATTTCTATCCGCCACATGTTGCTCAGCGCAGCGCGCAGCAGTTGGCGCAAGCAATGATCGACGAGATTGAGCACGGCATTGACGGCACAACGCTTCGCGCCAGCGTAATTGCAGAAATTGGCAGCAGCGAAGGCACCATTACCCCAACGGAAGAGAAAGTATTCCATGCTGCTGCCCTGGCACATTTAGCCACCGGAAAACCCATCTCTACGCATACCAGTTTCAGCACCATGGGATTGGAGCAGTTGCAGCTATTAATGCGCCATGGTGTATCCGCCGAACGTATTGTTATTGGCCACTGCGATTTACGCGATCAGTTGGACACCTTGCTGAGGATTACTGAAACCGGCGCTTTTATTCAATTCGACACTATCGGCAAAAACGATTACTACCCGGACGAAAAGCGCGTGGCGACATTGCTGGCACTTTCTCAACGCGGACTATTGAGCCAGGTAATGCTTTCCATGGATATCACCCGACGTTCCCACCTGGCCGCAAATGGCGGTCTGGGATTCAGTTATCTCATTGATAGATTCGTCCCCATGCTGCTGCAAGCTGGGATACCACAACAAGATATTGACCATATGCTGTGCACCAATCCAAACACTTTCTTCAGAGGACAAGAATAATGAAAAAGATCGGTATTGCAGGTTTACAACGCGAGCAAATTAAACAAGCTATCGAATCAGCCGCCCCCGGTAAATTTGAGTGCTTTATTCAAAATGACATGGAAGCGGCCAGTAAAGTCAAAAGTGGCGAACTGGATTACTTTATTGGCGCCTGTAATACCGGCGCCGGTGCAGCGTTATCCATCGCTATTGCGATTATCGGTTATAACCGCTGCTGCACCATTGCCAAACCGGGAATACAGGCAAAAGAAGAACAAATAATAAAATGGGTCAACGAAGGCAAAGTGGCCTTTGGCCTTTCGGTGGAACATGTTGAACATGCCATCCCGATGCTGATGGGTCATTTGAATTAAGGGGGTATCCATGGAGCAGTATTTGCATATTGTTATTGTCGCTTTGCTAACGGGAATGACCTCGCTGCTTTCTCATCGTTCCGTTGCCGTATTTCACGACGGTATTCGTCCGATTCTGCCGCAACTGGTCGAAGGGAATATGAATCGCCGTGAAGCCGGCAGCATTGCATTTGGTTTGAGCATCGGCTTCGTCGCATCCGTCGGGATCTCCTTTACCCTCTCAACCGGGCTGTTGAACAGTTGGTTGCTGTTTTTACCCACCGACATCATCGGCGTACTGGCCTTTAACAGCTACCTGGCTTTCGCTTTGGGCATGGCCTGGGGAGTATTGGTGCTGACCAGTTTGGTGCCGATCAATACCCTGCTGACCGCGCTTCCCGTGGATATCCTCGGTTCACTGGGCGAGCTTTCCAGCCCGGTGATTTCGGCCTTCGCGCTGTTCCCACTGGTGGCTATTTTCTATCAATTCGGCTGGCGCCATAGCCTGCTGGCCGCCGTCGCCGTACTGATGTCGCGCGTCATTGTCGTGCGCTTTTATCCTTCACTCTTTCCAGAGTCGATTGAGATATTCGTCGGTATGGTGATGCTGCTGGGGATTGCGATATTTCGTGATATCTCACAGCGCAAGCATCATGAAGTAAACCATGGCACCTCTGTTTTCGAGGAGAGAACCTCTCGCATTATCAAAAATCTGCCGCTGCTCGCCATTACCGGTGCGCTAATCTCGACGGTTGCCAGCCTTAAGCTGTTTGGAGGGTCTGAGGTTTCGATCTATACGCTGGCAAAAGCCTGGGCCCCCGGCGTATCTCCGGAAGAATCCGCTGCGTTGGTCAATCAAGCTGCGCTGGCTGAGTTTATGCGTGGTTTGGGCTTTATTCCGCTCATCGCCACCACCGCGCTAGCCACTGGGGTGTACGCCGTCGCCGGTTTTACCTTCGTCTTTACCGTCGGTTATCTGGCCCCCTCGCCCTGGTTAGCGGCCATTTTAGGTGCCCTGACCATCACGTTGGAAGTGCTGTTGTTGCGGACTATCGGCCGTTGGTTAAGCAACTATCCCTCGGTTCGTAATGCCTCAGACAGTATCCGCAATGCGATGAACATGCTGATGGAATTTGCTTTGCTGATCGGCGCTATTTTCGCCTCTATCAAGATGGCGGGCTATACCGGCTTTAGCATCACCGCTGCCCTGTACTTCCTTAATGAAGCGCTGGGGCGTCCTATATTGAAAATTGCCGCCCCGGTAGTGGCGACCATAATATGCGGTATTTTACTGAACATTTTGTATTTTTTAGGGTTGTTCGTCGTTAATTAACCGAATGTTTTAAACGGAATGTCTGACTAAAGTCGCAATAAAAACACAGGGAAATAATAATGAAAATAGAGAATAATCAAAACACAACCCGCTCAAAGTGCTTTGCAGTATTAGCATTACTGTTGGGTTCTACGGCATTTTTATCGGCGGCCCACGCAAACAACGATACCGCACCCAATAACGATCCTGCTGAAACCTGGCGCACCGATTATAGCGATATCGGTTACCCGAACGTGGGTTTTTCCCCTTATATCAAAGGTTGGATTAATGGTTATCTGACACCGGCAGATTATCCTGACGGCGCAAAAATTCTGCCGCCGCCGCCAAAAGAGCATTCCGCAGCAGCAAAAAGCGATATTGAAACGTTCCATGAATTACGACAACTGCGCGATACGCCACGCGGCCAGTTGGCGATCGAAGATGCCAAGCTCTCCTTCAACCATATTGGCAGCGCATTTTCACCGGCGCTGGGCATCACTATTTCACGTAAAAATACGCCTCATTTGCACCTGCTCCTCAGCCGTGTTTTTACCGATGCAGGTTACGCCTCCAATGACACCAAAAAAGCGTTTAGCCGGATTCGGCCCTACTCGGCATTACGTATCGACAGTTGCACGCCCAAGGAACATAGCGCGTTAAGTAACGACGGCGGCTCTTATCCCTCCGGTCATGCCGTCACCGGGATGATGTGGGCCATGACGTTAACCGCTATGGAGCCACAGCTGGCAACCCCGTTAATGAAAAAAGGCTATGAGTTTGGTCGTAGTCGCCTGATCTGCGGCGTACATTGGGAAAGTGATGTCAACGCGGGTCGTTTCCTTGCTGCCGGCGCTTTCGCTCGCCTCCAGGCCAGCCCCGAATATCAAAAACAATTCCGCGAAGCCAAGCTGGAAGTCGATCGTCTGTTAGCGCAAAAACAAGGCAGTAAATAAACGTCAGCGCTGATTACCCGGCGCATCAGACGAAAATCATCATCGTAAAAATGCCCAGGTTTGCGCAGAGAGTGTCGCTGCGCAAGCCTTTCTCCATGACAATTATCCCCATCGTGACGCATGCGCACTGCTCAACTTCAACGAGGTTTCATGTCTGGATGACAGCCTGAAATAGTTGAAGCCGATCACAAATAATGACTTTGCCAACGGAAGCCGATTGCAACCGGCGAAACTTCCTTCGACAATGTTACCGATAACATGTTACCGGTAACAAATAATGCAAGGTAACGCCACTTGTCGTTTTGGAGCTAAGCCATGACCAATAATCAAAACCGTATTTACGTCATTATGGGCGTTTCCGGCAGCGGCAAGTCCGCCGTGGCCGCCGCAGCGGCCCGCCAACTGTCTGCCGGGTTCCTTGACGGTGACTTTCTGCACCCGCGCAGCAATATCCTGAAAATGGCCGCCGGTGAACCGCTGAACGATGACGATCGCGCCCCATGGCTGGCCGCCCTCAACGATGCTGCCTTTGCGATGCAACGCACCAATACTGTTTCGGTCATTGTCTGTTCGGCGCTGAAAAAGCACTACCGCGATCGCCTGCGCGCCGGTAACGGCAACCTGTCGTTCATCTATCTGCACGGCGATTTTCCGGTGATCGAAGCCCGCCTGGCTGCACGTAACGGCCACTTCTTCAAGCCACAGATGCTGGTAACGCAGTTTGCGGCGCTGGAACAACCAGGCGCGGACGAAAGTGACGTTATGTCCGTAGATATCAACCAGCCGCTGGAAGCCGTCATCGCCGATACCGTGCGACATATTCAGAGTTTCCTGCCACAGGACGTGTGCGCGTGAATACTGTAACGCTGGTCGGTACCGCAGTCGGCTCGGTTCTATTACTGCTGTTTCTGGTGATGAAGGCACGCATGCATGCCTTCGTCGCGTTAATGTTGGTGTCTATCGCTGCCGGTATTTTTTCCGGCATGCCGTTGGACCGCATCGCCGATACCATGCAAAAAGGCATGGGCGATACGCTGGGTTTCCTGGCGATCGTCGTGGCGCTGGGCGCCATGTTCGGCAAGATACTGCATGAGGTCGGCGCACTCGATCAAATTGCGGCACATTTGCTGAAACGTTTCGGCCAAAGTAAAGCCCATTACGCGCTCGGTATCGCCGGGTTGATCTGCGCCCTGCCGCTGTTCTTTGACGTGGCGGTGGTACTGCTGATCGGCATCGTGTTTGCCGTCGCACGTCGCACCGACGGCAATATCGTCAAGCTGGCCATTCCCTTGTTCGCCGGCGTCGCCGCTGCGGCTTCCTTCTTGCTGCCGGGGCCAGTCCCAATGCTGCTGGCGGCGCAAATGAAAGCCGACTTCGGCTGGATGATCGCCATCGGCCTGGTCGCCGCCGTCCTCGGCATGCTGATTGCAGGCCCATTGTACGGCAGCTTTATTAGCCGCTTCGTTAACTGGCCAATGCCGGCAGACGAAAACGAACCGACACTCAACAAAGGCAACCTGCCGTCATTTGGCTTTAGCCTGGCGCTGGTACTCTGCCCACTGGTGCTGGTCGGCATGAAAACCATTGGTGCACGTCTGGTCACGCCAGGTTCTCAGTTGCAGCAGTGGCTGGAGTTTATTGGCCATCCGTTCACCGCCATTTTAATCGCCTGCCTGATCGTGATTTATGGGCTGGCAAAACCGCGCGGCATGACCAACGAACAAACGCTGGCCATCTGTTCGGCTGCAGTGCAGCCCGCCGGGATCATCCTGCTGATGACCGGTGCAGGCGGCGTATTCAAACAAATCCTGGTGGATTCCGGCGTAGGTCCGGCACTGGGTGACGCCATGATTGGCACCGGTTTGCCGATCGCCGTAGCCGCCTTTGCATTATCCGCTATGGTACGCGTGATCCAAGGCTCCGCCACCGTTGCCTGCCTGACCACCGTTGGCCTGGTCCTGCCGGTGACCAGCCAGTTGGGGCTCGGCGGTGGGCAGCTGGCCGCGCTGGCTATCTGTATTGCCGGGGGGTCTATCGTGCTCAGCCACGTCAACGATGCCGGTTTCTGGCTGTTCGGCAAATTTACCGGCGCCAATGAGCTGCAAACGCTAAAAACCTGGACGGTGATGGAAACCATCCTTGGCAGCGTGGGTGGCATCATCGGCATGATCGCTTTCACCCTGTTTTAAATCACGATAACGACATAACACCGCCCCCGGCCTTTGCACATCAGGGCCGCAATATTCCACCGGGGGCACCGCCACAGGCGGCGTCTATAACAATAGCCATGTGAGGAAGGTATGCTTAATCCCACCCTATCCCGTGTCACGCAACGCATCATCGACCGTTCCAAACAGAGCCGCGCCGCCTATCTGGCACGCATTGAAGCGGCGCGTTCCCAAACCGTGCACCGCGCACAGCTGGCCTGCGGTAATCTGGCGCACGGTTTTGCCGCCTGTCAGCCGGACGACAAAACCGCACTGAAAAACATGGTGCGCAGTGATATCGCCATCATCACCGCTTATAACGATATGTTGTCTGCCCACCAGCCCTACGAAAACTATCCCCAGCGGCTGAAACAGGCGCTGCATGCCGTGGGCGCGGTCGGTCAGGTAGCCGGAGGCGTACCGGCGATGTGTGATGGCGTGACCCAGGGGCAGGATGGTATGGAGCTGTCGCTGATGAGCCGCGACGTGATCGCCATGTCCTCAGCCATCGGCCTGTCGCACAATATGTTCGACGGCGCGCTGTTCCT
The DNA here is from genome assembly GCF_024809915.1 of Serratia sp. BIGb0234. Taxonomy (NCBI): domain Bacteria; kingdom Pseudomonadati; phylum Pseudomonadota; class Gammaproteobacteria; order Enterobacterales; family Yersiniaceae; genus Serratia; species Serratia sp. BIGb0234. The sequence continues at coordinate 8,655 of NZ_JANUEI010000003.1, read as the reverse complement.
CGGCATCTGCGACAAAATCGTGCCGGGTCTGGTGATGTCCGCCCTGTCCTTTGGCCATTTGCCGTCGCTGTTTGTGCCTGCCGGCCCGATGAGCAGCGGCTTACCGAACAAAGAGAAAGTGCGCGTGCGTCAGCTGTACGCCGAAGGCAAGGCCGATCGACTGGCGCTGTTGGAGGCCGAAGCCGCTTCGTATCACGGCATCGGCACCTGCACCTTCTACGGCACCGCCAACACCAACCAGATGGTAATGGAAGTGATGGGGCTGCATCTGCCGGGATCCTCCTTCGTTCACCCGGACACCCCTTTGCGCGATGCGTTGACCGACGCTGCCGCACGCCAGGTCACTCGCCTGACCGAAACCGCCGGCAACTATCTGCCAATCGGCAAACTGGTGGATGAAAAGGTGGTGGTTAACGGCATCGTTGCGCTGCTGGCCACCGGCGGCTCCACCAATCTGACCATGCATATGGTGGCGATGGCGCGCGCCGCCGGCATCATCATCAACTGGGACGACTTCTCCGAACTGTCGGACGCCGTACCGCTGCTGTGCCGTATCTACCCGAACGGCCCGGCGGACATCAATCAGTTCCAGGCATCTGGCGGCGTCGCCCTGGTGGTGCGCGAACTGCTAAAGCACGGCCTGCTGCACGAAGACGTGCACACCGTGGCCGGTTTTGGCCTGACGCGTTATACCCAGGAGCCGTGGATGGATAACGGTCAGTTGGCCTGGCGCGAGGGCGCGGAAAGCTCGCTCGATACCCAGGTTATCGCCAGCGTGGCGGAGCCTTTCGAACATCACGGCGGCACCAAGGTTTTGGCAGGCAACCTTGGTCGCGCGGTGATGAAAACCTCGGCGGTGCCGGCCGACAATCAGATTATCGAAGCGCCGGCGGTGATATTTGACAGCCAGCATGACATCGTGCCGGCATTTGAAGCCGGCAAGCTGGATCGCGATTGCGTGGTGGTGGTTCGCTTCCAGGGGCCGCAGGCCAATGGCATGCCCGAACTGCATAAGCTGATGCCACCGCTGGGCGTGCTGATGGACCGCGGATTTAAAGTCGCGCTGGTCACCGATGGCCGCCTGTCAGGCGCCTCCGGCAAGGTCCCTTCTGCTATCCACGTGACCCCGGAAGCCTATACCGGCGGCATGCTGGCCAAGGTGCAGGACGGCGATGTGATCCGCGTAAACGGCCGCACCGGTGAATTGGCATTACTGGTCGATGCCGACATTCTGGCCCAGCGAGCGCCTTACCAACCGGACCTGAGCGCCGAACATATCGGCTGCGGCCGTGAACTGTTCGGCGCATTACGCAGCCAGCTTTCCGGTGCCGAACAGGGCGCATGCTGCATTAAATTTTAACCGATAGCATGGCCGGGCAGCCCGAAGGCGACGGCTATAACTGGAGAGAACCCTTAATGAACAATTGGAAAACCAGCGCAGAGCAGATCCTGATGGCCGGCCCGGTAGTCCCGGTGATCGTCATCAACAAATTGGAACACGCGATCCCGCTGGCGAAAGCCCTGGTGGCCGGTGGCGTCCGGGTATTGGAAGTCACCCTGCGCACCGCCTGCGCAATGGACGCGATCCGTGCTATTGCCAAAGAAGTGCCTGATGCCATCATCGGCGCCGGTACCGTCATCAACCCGCAGCAGCTGCAGGAAGTGACCGATGCCGGGGCGCAATTCGCCATCAGCCCGGGCCTGACTGCCGATCTGCTGCAAGCGGCCACGGCCGGTTCAATCCCGTTAATTCCGGGTATCAGCACCGTGTCTGAACTGATGTTGGGCATGGATCATGGGCTGCGTGAGTTTAAATTCTTCCCGGCGGAAGCCAACGGCGGCGTGAAAGCACTGCAGGCGATCGGCGGCCCGTTCCCGCAGGTACGTTTCTGCCCGACCGGCGGTATTTCACCGAGCAACTACCGTGACTATCTGGCGCTGAAAAGCGTGCTGTGCATCGGCGGCTCCTGGTTGGTGCCGGCGGATGCGCTGGAAAGCGGCGACTACGCACGCATCACCGAATTGGCGCGTGCCGCCGTTGCGAGTGCAAAAGCTTAATGCTATCGGGCGCGGCGTGCCGCGCCCTTACGTCGCTGCCGAGGTAGCAGGCAGTGCCACCCCGCTGCGCTGGCTAAAACGCCGTTTCTTGCGGTAAGCGAAGACATCCTCCACATGCCCGTCGCGAATGCGCTGCTGCAACCCGCGCCAGTAATCGGCTTCGAACAGGTCGCTGTGCAACTCTTCAAACACCTGCCGAATGCGCCGATCGCCACACAGAAAATGCCTGAACTCCTCCGGGAATACATCGTTCGCCGACACGCTGTACCACGGCTCGCTGGCCAGTTCATCTTCCGGGTAACGCGGCGGCGGAATATCGCGGAAGTTCACCTCGGTCATATAGCAAATTTCATCGTAATCGTAGAACACCACCCGCCCGTGCCGGGTCACGCCGAAGTTCTTGAATAGCATGTCGCCGGGGAAGATATTGGCGGCAGCCAGTTGTTTGATCGCATTGCCATACTCTTCGATGGCGTCGCGCATCTGCTGCTCATTGGCCTGCTCCAGATACAGGTTCAGCGGTGTCATGCGCCGTTCCATATACAGGTGCTTGATCACGATGCGATCGCCCAGATCCTCCAGCTTGTCCGGCACTTCACGCAGTAATTCAGCCAAAAGCTCCGGGCTGAGGCGCGCCTTGTCGACGACAAAATTCTCGTACTCTTGGGTATCCGCCATGCGCCCCACGCGGTCGTGTTCTTTCACCAACTGGTAACAGGCCATCACCTGCGCCTGCGTCACCTCTTTTTGCGGTGCGAACTCGTCTTTGATCACCTTGAACACCCGATCGAACGACGGCAGGGTAAACACCAGCATCACCATGCCTTTCACCCCCGGCGCGATGATGAACTGCTCCTGCGAGCCAGCCATAAACGTCAGGTATTCACGGTAACATTCCGTTTTACCGTGCTTCTGGCAGCCAATCGCCATATACAGTTCGGCGGTGGTTTTGCCCGGCAGTATTTCTCGCAGCCACTCGACCATCGCTGCCGGAAGCGGTGCGTAAACCATAAAGTAAGAACGTGCGAAACCGAATACGATACTGGCCTCGGCCTTACTGGTCAGGCAGGTATCGATAAACAAGGCACCGGAATCGCTGTGATGGATCGGCAGCAGGAAAGGATAGACCGTATCCGCCACCCGCAACTTACCTACCAGCCAGGCAGCCTTGTTACGGTAAAAGAGCTCATTGGCAATCTGGAACGTCGCCCCAGCCAGCTGCTGCACGCTAAAGCTCTGTTGCAACGCCAGCGTGATGTAATCAATATCACGCGACAAGTTTTCCCAAGGTAGCCGCAGAGGTAAATCCGTCAGCAGGTTGTACAGCACCGCCGATACATCACCGCTAGCAGTGAAATTGCGCGACAGCGGACGCGGGATATCGCGAAAGCGTCCCTCGGGCTGGGAGCTGAAAACAAACAGCTTTTCCGGCGTTAAATCCCGGTGTTTGAACAGGCGGCAGTAAACCGAATTGAAGAAGCTTTCGGCGATCTCAAAGCGTGGATACTCCGGCAACAGGTCGGTGTACACCGCCTTCACCCGGCTGGGGAAATCCGCATCAAAGGACTTTTGCCCCGTGATGCACTTCAGTTGCTCCACCACCAAACCGACGTGATGGTCATACAGGTGAATACGCTTTTTCATCGCCTGTTGCACCGCCGGCCAGTCTGCTCGCTCAAAACGCTGCTGCGCACCGGCAGTCACCTCAAGGAAGCGGCCATATTGCGCATCAAAACCCTGCAGTATCGTCTGTGCGATCAACAGCTCCAGTTTCGCCGCCATCCTTACCTCCCGCCAGAAAATAGAGCCCGCATATGCAGGCTCTGGGTTAGGTTTTTTCAGCGTTGCCGCCTCAGAACTGCTGTTCTTCCGTCGAACCGGTCAGTGCCGTTACCGAAGAAGCACCGCCCTGAATGATGGTAGTGACCTTGTCGAAATAGCCGGTACCCACTTCCTGCTGGTGCGATGCGAAGGTGTAACCGCGTGAAACGGCATCGAATTCCGGTTTCTGTACCTTCTCGACGTAGTGCTTCATGCCCTCGCCCTGTGCATAAGCGTGCGCCAGGTCAAACATGTTGAACCACATGCTGTGGATGCCCGCCAGCGTGATGAACTGGTACTTGTATCCCATCGCCGACAGTTCTTCCTGGAAGCGGGCAATCGTCTGATCGTCCAGGTTCTTTTTCCAGTTGAACGACGGTGAACAGTTGTATGCCAGCAGTTTGCCTGGGAATTTGGCGTGAATGGCATCAGCGAAACGCTTGGCTGCCTGCAGATCCGGCGTGGAGGTTTCGCACCACACCAGGTCGGCGTAAGGGCAATACGCCAGACCACGGCTGATCGCTTGCTCAATGCCGGCATGGGTACGGAAGAAACCTTCCGCTGTACGTTCGCCGGAGACAAACTCGCTGTCGTATGGATCGCAGTCTGACGTCAGCAAATCGGCCGCATCGGCGTCGGTACGTGCGATGACCAGCGTTGGCACACCGAGCACGTCTGCAGCCAAACGGGCGGCTACCAGCTTCTGAATCGCTTCCTGAGTTGGCACCAGCACTTTACCGCCCATATGGCCGCACTTTTTCACCGCCGCCAATTGGTCTTCGAAATGCACCCCGGCAGCGCCGGCCTCAATCATGGCTTTCATCAGCTCAAAGGCATTCAGCACGCCGCCAAAACCGGCTTCGGCATCGGCGACAATTGGCAGGAAGTAGTCGGTGTAACCCTTACTGCCCGGTTCAATTTTATTGGCCCACTGGATCTGATCGGCACGGCGGAAAGTATTGTTGATACGTTTAACCACCGCCGGCACGGAATCAACCGGGTACAGCGACTGGTCCGGATACATGGCAGACGCGGTGTTGGCATCCGCAGCGACCTGCCAGCCAGACAGATAAATCGCCTCAATGCCGGCTTTGGCCTGCTGCAATGCCTGCCCGCCAGTCAGCGCACCCAGGCTGTTGACATAGCCTTTGCGTGATTTACCGTGCAGCAGTTCCCACAGCTTGGCGGCACCGTTTTGTGCCAGCGTGCAGACCGGATTGACCGAGCCGCGCAAATTAATCACGTCTTCAGCGCTGTATGGGCGCGTGATGCCTTCCCAGCGAGCCGATTTCCATTCCTGTTCCAGTTGTTGAATCTGTTGAGCACGAGAGGTAGACATAATTTTTATCCTTTTCAATAATGTAGGGTTAATGGTCAGGAACAGGTTCAGGCCAGAAGCTCATAGCCGGGTAAGGTCAGAAAATCGATTAATTCGTCTTGCGTAGTAATACGTTCCATCAGGCGCGCAGCTTCTTCGAAGCGGCCAGCGTTAAAGCGCGCCTCACCCAATTCTTCACGTACCACCAACATCTCTTCTTTCAGCATCTGGCGGAACAGCGCCTTGGTGACCAACTGGCCATCGCTCAGGCTCTTTTGGTGATGGATCCACTGCCAGATTGAGGTACGGGATATTTCCGCCGTCGCCGCATCTTCCATCAGGCCGTAAATCGGTACGCAGCCATTGCCGGAGATCCAGGCCTCGATGTATTGCACCGCCACGCGAATATTGGCGCGCATGCCGGCTTCGGTCCGTTCGCCATCACAGGGTTCCAGCAGTTGCGCGGCGCTGATCGGCCCATCGTTTTCACGCAGGACTTCCAACTGATTTCGACGTTCGCCGAGCACTTTGCTGAACACTTCCATGACGGTATCCGCCAACCCCGGATGCGCCACCCAGGTGCCGTCATGGCCGTTATTGGCCTCCAGCTCTTTATCCGCCCGTACCTTGTTCAATACCCAGGCATTTTTCTCGGCGTCTTTGCTAGGGATAAACGCGGCCATGCCCCCCATGGCAAAAGCGCCTCGCTTGTGGCAGGTCTTGATCAGCAACCGGGAGTAAGCACTGAGGAACGACTTGTCCATCGTGACCGACTGGCGATCCGGCAGGACCCGGTCAGCGTGGTTTTTCAGCGTTTTGATATAGCTGAAGATGTAATCCCAACGGCCGCAGTTCAACCCGACGATATGATCGCGCAGGTGGTAAAGGATCTCGTCCATCTGGAATACCGCCGGCAACGTTTCGATCAATACCGTGGCCTTGATGGTGCCGCGCGGCAGGGAGAAACGATCCTCGGCAAAGCTGAATACCTCACTCCACCAGGCGGCTTCCTGCCAGGATTGGGTTTTCGGCAGGTAGAAATAAGGGCCGCTGCCTTTTGCCAGCAATTGACGGTAGTTGTGGAAGAAATACAGTGCGAAATCGAACAGACCGCCAGGGATCGCTTCGCCCTGCCACTGCACGTGTTTCTCCGGCAAATGCAGGCCACGTACGCGCGCTATCAATACCGCTGGATTAGGCTTCAACTGATAAATCTTGCCGGCTTCATTGGTGTAAGAAATGGTGCCATTCACTGCATCATGCAGGTTGATTTGCCCATCGATCACTTTGTCCCAGCTCGGCGCCAGTGAATCTTCGAAATCCGCCATAAACACCTTCACATTGGCATTCAAGGCATTGATCACCATTTTGCGTTCAACCGGCCCGGTGATTTCGACCCGACGGTCGCGCAGATCCTCGGGTATGCCGCGGATCTTCCACTCTCCATTTCGAATGGAATCAGTTTCCGAAATAAAGTCTGGGAGTTCGCCCTGATCGATCTTCTGCTGCCAACAGGCACGCGCAGCCAAAAGCTTATTGCGCTGCGGAGTAAAGTTACTCACCAGATCCGCCAGGAATTCGACCGCGTCATCCGTCAACACCTGCCGTTCAGCAGCGGTAAAACCCTGCGTAAACGTTAACTCCGTGCCTGCTATCTGTTGCGTCATTGTCTTGCTCCTTCGCATCATTGCGCACCGCCGCTGCAAGTCAGGCGGGCACATCTTCATCAGAAATCAGTGCGGATCAGGATGAATAAAATGATCCTCAACTGGTCAGATCTCATCTCGCTGGATCTAAGAATACTCAACTAAAAATAAAAATCAAAAACGATTTCCATTTTATTATTAAATATTTTATTAACCTTTTATTATCAATTGGTTATTAAAAATAACAATACCAGAGGGTAAGGAAACCGGTTCCATTTCCTGTCGATGGTTATATCAAGTGTTTGTTAGATAATGAGTTTTAGTAAGAATGGCAGATAAATAAGGAGAAACGCGCTGGGAGAGGAGTGCCGGCGGCCTCGATTCAGCCGCCGGTTAAAGCAAAAAATGTTATTCCAGGGTCGGGTTCATATGACGTAGATCGTAAGGTGTGATCTGGTAAACGTAGTAGTTAAGCCAGTTGGCGAACAACAGGTGGCCATGGCTGCGCCAGGTCGCTTTGGGGGTAAGTTCGGGGTTATCGTCGGGGAAGTAATTGAGCGGCACCACCGGGTTGAGACCTGCTTCGTTATCACGACAGTACTCACCGGCGAGCGTCAGCGCATCATACTCTGGGTGCCCAGTCACGAACGCCAGCCGTTTATCCTTGCTGGCGAACAAATAGGCCCCGGTTTGCTCCGACTCGGCCAGGATATCCAGATCCGTGTACTGCCGAATAATCTCGGTAGGGAAATCCGCATAGCGCGAATGAGGGGCCAGGAAGGTCTCATCAAAACCACGCGTCAGCAAGGCATGCTGCTGCAAGGTTTGGTGCTGGTAAACGCCAGAGAGTTTCACTTCACGCGTCATCTTCGGGATGCCATACAGGATATTCAAAGCGGCCTGCACGGCCCAACAGACAAATAGCGTGGAGGTCACGTGATTCTTGGCCCAATCTATTACGCGTTCAATCTGCGGCCAGTAAGCAACGTCGCAGAAATCAACCAATCCTAGCGGTGCCCCCGTCACGATCAGACCATCAAAGTTCTGATCCTGGATGTCTTCAAAATCACAATAAAAGTTGTTCAGATGCTCCGCCGGCGTGTTCTTCGACTCGCGGCTGTCGATACGCAGCAACTGGATATCGATTTGCAAAGACGAGTTAGAAAGCAGACGTAAAAACTGGTTTTCCGTCTCGATCTTCTTTGGCATCAGGTTAAGGATCAGCACTTTCAACGGCCTGATTTCCTGTGTTTTTGCCCGTGAGGATGTCATCACAAAGACATTCTCATTGCGCAAGAAACTTACTGCAGGTAACTCATCAGGAACACGAATCGGCATTGCTTAATCCCCACACATCCGTTTAAACGTTTAGACTTCTAGATGCCCGAAGATAGCGGTTTTTTACCGTAATGTCGAGTGTTCAACGGAAAGGTGAAAATGTTTCATCGCGGCGATGACGGGAGGTTGAACGTATTTTGGGACGCTAAAAAGCAAAAAGGCCATCCTTGCGGATGGCCTCTTGGCATAATTGATGCCTGGCAGTGTCCTACACGATTCGTCTCATCCTGAGACTCACCCCTTCGGGGCCGCCGTAAGCGGCGTTAAAGCCCGTTCCCGACGGGCTTTTCGCATGCCCATGCTCGAGCAGAACGACATACAGCAGATAAAACAAAAAGCCCTACGCTTTCACGTAGGGCTTGTTGCTTTATTTGATGCTTGGCAGTGTCCTACTCTCGCATGGGGAGACCCCACACTACCATCGGCGCTACGGCGTTTCACTTCTGAGTTCGGCATGGGGTCAGGTGGGACCAC